>JBIOXV010000105.1:0-138687 GCA_044869805.1 Thermoanaerobaculia bacterium
AGGGGTCGGGGCCACTCACCCCTGCGGCAGAGTCGCCGCGGCCCCTCAGCGCACCAAGATGACGACGAGCATGCAGAGCTCCCCGGCACGCCGGCCCTGTTGGCGCGCCGGAACGGGAGCAGTGAGGACCGCGCCGGTGGAAATTGAGTTTCCGATCCTGACGAGGAGTAACCCCAGCCACCTTAGTCCAAGACCGATCCGCGATGCGTGGACCTGGCCCGGCGATGCCGGGCCAGGTCAAGCTCCTGGGTTCCACCCCAGGCATCGCTCATCGACCCCCGCCGCTACGTACCGGCCACTTATCGGGACCAGCGACCTTGCTGAGTTTGGACTACTCCGAAACGCATGCCCTGCGCATGCTGGCCTCTCCTGATCGAAGCCTCAAAACTGAGGTCCACCTCTCAAACTACTGCCAATGCTAGAGTTACCGAGCGACTGCCAGAACTTGTAAACCGCGTACCCGGCAACCGGAGCGTACACGGCAGTACGTGAGGATTGCCGGGGCGATCTGCGACGCAGCAGGTGGACCGCGCAGCAGATCCTGCCGGGCGCTCAGAGCTGGCGGTGGATCTCGCGCGGCGCCTTGATCGAGGAGCCGGGGAAGGGGTCGACGTCGGCGGCACGGGCGACGTCGAAGGCGAAGCTCGAGCAGGCGCGGTTCTTCAGGTTGAAGTCGTAATGCCGGCTCCGGTACTCGGCGACCTTGGCCATCGCCGCCTGCGCCTGGTCCTTGCTGATCGAGTAGGCGCGGGTGCGCAGGCCGGGCTTGGCCAAGGCCCGCGTGTCGTCGTGCACCGCACCGCGCACCCCGGCCCGGAGCTGGCCGTAGTCGCGCTTGGGATCGAAGCGGCTGTAGTTCTCGGGCGAAAAGCCGAAGGCCTGCTGGCGACCGGTGGGCTCCTGGATGGCGACGAAGGTGTGGCCGGCCAGGTCCTCGGGCAGGTGCTCGCCGCGGCCCGTGCTGTGAAGGTAGCTCCCCACCACCAGCTTGTAACCAGCCCCGGCCCCGGCGGGCCGCGCCTGGACGGGAGCCTTCGCCGGCCCCTTGGCCTGGATGCCGCCCGCTCCCTGCGCGGCGCGCGGCCCCACGACGGCGGCCACGTGCGCGGCCACCAGGCGCCCGGCTGGCGGGACGCTGGGCTGGGACACCGCCCCCACGCCAAGCGCCTTGGCCACGTGCGGCGCACAGGGCACGGAACCGGCCGCCATCTTGGGCTGCGAGGCCCCGCAGCCCTGGGCGCCGTTGCACCCGGCCGATCCTGTGGCCCCGGCCGATCTGGGGGCCTGCCGGGGAAGGGCGGGCAGGTGGTGCGCCGCCGCCATCATCCCCAGGCGGTCGGCCTCGGCCTCGAGCGCCGGGTCCTGCACCACGGCCACGCCGGAGCCGAACGGGTTGCGCACCCGGCCGTTCCTCTGCTGGACGACGTGCGCCAGCTCGTGGCCGAGCAGCCGCTGGCCATGGGTGGTGTGCGGATCGTAGAGCCCGGGTGCGAAGAACAGGTCCGAGCCATGGGCGAAAGCCAGGGCGCCGATGCCTGGCGCCTCGGGTCCCACGTGGATGCGCACGTCCGAGAAGTCCGCGTTGAGTGCCGCCTCCATCTTGCGCAGCACCGCCTCGGGCAGGGACTTGCCCATGCCGCGGCGGCCGAGGGCGGCGAAGTTCTGCGGGAGCTGCATGGCGTTGCCGGCCATCTGGGGCTGGGCGGCGCCGGCCGGAAGACGGACCGCGGGCCGCCGGGCCACGAAGGTGCCCTGCAGCACCATGGCCGGGCCGCGGCGCGGCGCGCTGGCTTCAGAAGGGCGTTTCGGCGTCATGGTGCTGGGCCGATCGGGTCCGGAGATTGATCTACGGATGCCACGAGTATAGGCCGATTCGCCGATTCGTCAAGATGTCAGGGCGCCGGCCTACCCGGCCTATGTAGCTCCAGCGCCGCCCGTGGCGGCGGCGCCCCCGGCCTCGCCGCGGAGCAATCGGCGAAGCGGAGCGGCGGCGGAGGCCGGGTGCGCCTCGCCGGCGCGGTACTCGACGACCCGTCTCTCGGCCTCCTCCACGGGGACCTCCTTCAAGGTCTCCAGGGTCGGACCTTCGACGATGCTGACTCTGCCGGTACCCGATTCGAACTTGATGGATCCTTCGACACCGACGACCGGGACTCCCAGGAACCGCGAGAGCTCCCTCGCGTCGTCACCGCTCTTGCAGTAGCACAGGTGGATGATCGGCACGGCTCGCAAGTCGAGGCCCTTTCTCAGCCACCGCGCGAACAGCACGATGATGCCTTTGGTTCGGGTAGACAGGTCGTACAGGTCGTTGATGTCCTTCTGCTCGGCCACCAGCACGAACGGCTCGGAGGCCAGGGGGATCTTCCGCAGCTTGACCACCCAGGGAGTGAAGTCCTCGGGATCGACGGCCGTCGTAGACGACGCTCTCGCGGTCTGCTCCATGAGCTGATGCATGGCTGCGTTGTCGACCCACTTCGACTCCACCCGGGTAGTGATCGGGCGGCTCGGCGCCCTCCAGCCGGACGCTGGTGGCGACGCCACCGCCACTGCCCTCCACGCCGTGCGCCGCCGCGCCCCAGAGCTTGCAGGGGACGAAGCAGCCCAGGTGCCGTACGAAACCGCCGCTACGGACACCGCGACAGGGGACGGAGTCGAAACCAGCGGGACGGTGCTAGCTACCGAAGGGACAGTGGTGGTAAGCCACGGGCTCGAGGCGGAGAAGGTAGCGCGCCTCGTGGTTCCCCAGGCCAGCAGCCTCATTGGCTGCACCGCCACGGCCGGCCCGACGGGCGCCGACTTCACGCGCAGCGACTCGGCGACCGCTCGCGCCACGTGCTGCGCCTGACTGCCGCGAGACGTCGATCGAGACTGCGTTGCGCTCGGCGGCCCCGGGCCCTCCTGTCGCTGCACGACCGCCTGCACGTGAGCCGCGACCGGGCGAGGGTTGGCGGTCGCTCCACCGGGAGATGCCTGCGCGATTCCCAGGGCCTTCGCGACGTGGGGAGCCATCGGCCGTGGTGCTGTGCTCATCGCTCCTCCCAGCGGTCTGAGACCTTTCCAGCTCGTCTCAGTGAACCTGCCGCTCGATCACCCCTCCGGCCGCCGGATCATGACCTCCATACCGGCGCGGGACCGGAGCTCGGTCGCCTGCTGCTGCGCTTCGCCGTAGGTCGAGTAGCCGCCGACGCGCACCGAGTACAGGGTCTTCGCGACACCGCCGAGCGAGCGCCGCTCCTCGACCTGGTACGGCTCGTAGCCCTGCGCCGCGAGGCGCGCGCGCATGGCGGAGGCGTTGCTTTCCACCGAGAAGATGCCGAGCTGGAGCGCGTAGACGCCTGGCGGCACCGCCGGCTCGACCGCGGGCAGCGAGGGGAACGCCGGCGCGGGCTCGACGGTGGCCGGGGCCGGGTCGGGAGACGCCGCCGAAGACGGTTCCGTCCGGCGCCAGGAGGGCCGCTGCTGCCAGCTCGGTAGCGGCCACGCCTGGAAGGGCTGCGGCTCCGCGGCCTGCCCGGCAACCGTGGCCGTGGGATCTTCGTCGGGCGGTGCAGTCACCGCGTCGGTCTCGATCACCGCCGCGGCTTCGCCTGGGGCCTCCCCCGCCGCAGGTTCGGGCGACGGCGCCTGTGGCGCGGCCGCGAGGTCCGCGGCGGACGGCAGGGCCGGGGGGCGCGCCGCGGCCGCCGCCGCCAGTCTCGTCTCCTCCTCTGCCTCCCGGCGCGCGCGCTCCACCACCGGCCCGGTCCAGAAGGTGCCGACCAGCATGCCGGCGCCGAAGGTGAGCACCAGCAGGGCCGTGAGCCCGACCGAGAAGATCCTCACCTCGCGCTCGCCTAGCGAATACATCGGGACTCGAGACGGACTTGGTTGCATCATGGCTGCTCTCTTCTCGTTGCTGGCCGGCCCTCGGCTCGGCTCACTCCCTCCACCACGAACAGCTCCATCTCCCCCTTGCCCTTGATCGGCATCCGGCCGCGCGAGCGGCCACGGCAGAGGTGGGAGACCTGCTGCCAGGCCTCGGCGGAGAGCGACACCGCGCCGGGCACGCCGTTCGACTCCACCCGCGAGGCGGTGTTGACGGTGTCGCCCCAGACGTCGAACTGGTACTTCTTGTGCCCCACCACGCCGGCGATCACCTCGCCGCAGTGGATCCCCACTCGCACCTGCCACCCGGCGGGCAGGCTGGCGCACCAGGGCACCATCTCGAGGCCGGCCGTCACGCAGGCGAGTACCGGGTTGTCGGAGCGCTCCAGCAGCCCGGCGGTGGCCATGAAGGCGTCGCCGATGGTCTTGATCTTCTCCAGCCCGTGGCGCTCGGCGATCTCCTCGAAGCCCTCGACGAGCTGCTGCAGGGCCGCCACCAGCTCGTCGGCGTCGTGGCGGTCGCAGTAGCTGGTGAAGCCCACCACGTCGGCGAACAGCACCGCCACGTCAGCATGGCGCCGGCAGCGCACGCGGCGGGTTTCGCGCAGCTCGTGGATGATCTCCTCCGGCAGGATCACCCGCAGCAAGCGCTCGGTACGCTGCTTCTCCTCCTCGATCTGGCGCAGGTGGAGGACCTCGCGGTCCCGCAGGTGCTTCTTCTCTAGGCAGGCGCCGACGCGCGCGTCGAGCACCACCGGGCTGAACGGCTTGGTGAGGTAGTCCTCGGCGCCCATCTCCAGGCAGCGCGCCACGCTCGCCGTCTCGTCGAGGGCAGTGATCATGATCACCGGCAGCTCCCGCAGCCGCTCGCTCGCTTTCATCCGCTCCAGCACCTCGTAGCCGTTGAGCCGGGGCATCAGCATGTCGAGCAGCACGAGGTCGAAGTCCGCCGCTGCGAGCCGCGCCAGGGCCTCCTCGCCGTCCACGGCCGCGGCCACGGCGTGGCCCTGGCGCTCCAGGCGCCGCACCAGCACCTCCCGGTTCATCTCGTTGTCGTCCACCACCAGCACCTTGCCGGGCGCCGCGCGGGCACCGCGGGCGGGATCCGCCAGCGGAGCGAGCGCCGCGGCCACGTGGCCGATCGACAGGCCCCATGGGGTAGGCGCCGCTCCTGGTTGTGCCTCCAGACGAGGGAGGGCCAACACGTCCTCGAGCTGCCCGAGCATCCTGCGCGCCGCGGCCAGCAGGCGCTCGAGGTCGGGCAGGAAGCGCTCGCAGCCCAGGCCCGGCGCGTCCTCGGCCAGCATCTCGCCGTAGCCGATGACGTGGTTGAGCGGCGTGCGCAGCTCGTGGCGCACGCTGGAGGCGAAGGTCTCGTCGCCGGTCACCGGGGCGGCGCCGGTGCCCTTGGGATCGAGCAGCGCATCGACCCGCGCCAGCAGCTCGTGAGCCGCGCCGTGGATCTTGTCCAGGTCGGCACGGAAGCCCTCGTCGGCGAGCCCCGCGGCGTCCTCCACCAGCATGGTGCTGAAGCTGGCGACGGCGGAGGCTGGGGAGCGCAGCTCCTGGCGGAGATAGGAGGCGAAGACGCCGCGCGTGCGGGTCGAGGGCCCGCCGCGCGAGGCGGCCCGGCGCTCCCGGTCCTGGGCGATCGAGGTCACGGCGCGCGCCCCGCCAGCAGTGCTTCGATCTTGCCCAGCAGGCGCGGCAGATCGATGGGCTTGGTGTCGTAGTCGTCGCAGCCCGCCGCCAGGGCCTTCTCCCGGTCGCCGGACATGGCGTGGGCGGTGAGGGCGATGATCGGCACCGCGCTGCTGCCAGCGTCGGCGCGGATGCGGCGCGCCGCCTCCCAGCCGTCCACCACCGGCAGGCTCATGTCGAGCAGGACGAGGTCGGGCGCCGCGGAGCGCGCGAGGTCGACGCCCTGCGCGCCGTCCTCGGCAGTCACCACCTCGAAGCCGCGGCGCGCGAGCCGGCGCGACAGCATGTCGCGGTTCATCTCGTTGTCTTCCACCAGCAGGATTTTCACGCCCATCATCACCTCGGTTCGGCCGGGACTGCGGTCCGCGCGGGCGGGCCGGCCATCAGCGAGCGGAGATGCTCCAGCAGCTCCTCGCGCCGGAAGCCGCCCTTGGCCAGCACACCCTCCACCGACGCGAGGCGCCGCTCCTCGTCGGCCGTCAGGTCCTTGGCGGTGACCACCACCACCGGCACGGTGGCGCCGTCCGCCTCGCGTCGTAGCGCCTCCAGGAACTCGAAGCCGTCCATCTCCGGGAGCATCAAGTCGAGCACGATCGCCGCCGGCCGCCGCTCGCGGAACCGGTCGAGGGCTGCCCGGCCGCTCACCGCCGTCGCCACCTCCCAGCCCTCGCGCTCGAGCAGGCGCTGCAGTTGGCGGCGGGTCCCCGGCTCGTCCTCCACCAGCAGCACGCGGGTGTCGCTGCGACCGCTCGCGTACCGCGTCACGGTGGCGAGCAGCGCATCGCGGTCGACGGGCTTCGACAGGTACTCGGCGGCGCCCAGGGAGAAGGCGGTCGCCTGGTCGTCGAGGATCGAGAGCATGACCACCGGGATCTCCGCCAGCGCTTCGTCCTCCTTGAGCGTCTCGAGCACCGTGAACCCGTCCATGCCGGGCATCAGCACGTCGAGCACGATCACCGCCGGCCGGAGCTGGCCAGCGAGCTCAAGGCCCTCGTGGCCGCTGCGGGCGGTGGCAACCGTGAAGCCCTCGCGCTCGAGCAGGCGCTGGACGATGTCGAGCGCCGCCGGGTCGTCGTCGATCACCAGCACGCGGGGCCTTTCGGGGGCCTTGGCCCGCGCCGGCACTTCGTCCGGCGGCGCCGCCGCCTCGGCCTCCAGCGCGAGCGCCCCGACCACGGCGGGCAGGTCGACCGTGAAGGCGGTGCCGCGCCCGGCCTCGCTCTCCACCGTGATGTCGCCGCCCATCAAGGCACAGAGCTTCTTGCTGATCGCCAGCCCCAGGCCGGTGCCGCCGTACTTGCGGGTGGTGGAGGCGTCGGCCTGCACGAACTCGCCGAATACCCGCGACGCCTGCTCGGGCGTCATGCCGATGCCGGTGTCGGTCACCCGGAAGCGGATGCGGTCCCCCTCGGCGCGGGTCTCGCGCCAGGCCCCGAGGCGCACCCGCCCGTCCTCGGTGAACTTGCAGGCGTTGGACAGCAGGTTGAGCAGCACCTGGCGCACCCGGGTGAGGTCGGCGATCATGCCGCCCACGCCGTCGGCCACCTCCACCTGGAGGGTGTTGCCGCGCTTGCCGGCCAGCGGCTCGACGGTCGGCGCCAGCTCGGTCACCACCTGCCGCACGTCGAAGCGCTCGAGATAGAGCTCGACCTTGCTGGCCTCGATCTTGGAGAGGTCGAGGATGTCGTTGATCAGGTCCAGCAGGTGCTTGCCGGCATTGCGGATGCGCTCGAGGTCGGGAAGGAACTCCTCCTTGGTGAGCTCGTCCGCCTCTTCGAGCAGCATCTCGCTGTAGCCGATGATGGCGTTCATCGGCGTGCGCAGCTCGTGGCTCATATTGGCGAGGAAGGCGGACTTGGCGCGGTTGGCGGCCTCGGCGGCATCCCTGGCCTTGGCCAGCTCCTCGGTCGCCCGCTTGAGGGGCGTCAGGTCGTGGACCAGGCACAGCACCTCACCCTCGGCCAGGAAGCCGATCCGCGCCTGGCGATGGAGCCTCGATTCCCCCTCTCCGCGATGGTACTCGACGGTGGAGACCTCGCCGGTCGACAGCACCCGCTCGATGGCCGCCAGCACCCCGGGGAGCTGGTCCGCACTGACCATGGTCTCCGGGCCGTGGCCCATGATCTCTTCGTAAGCCCGCGGCAGGGGAATGTCTTTGCCCGGCCGGAGGTCGAGGACGGTGCCGTCGCGCGTCATGCGCATGATGGGCTCCGGGATGGCGTCGAGGAGCGCATTCGTGTAGCGGCCCTTCTCGACCAGCTCCTTGTTGGCCTGGTAGAGGGTGTAGACCGCGGTGCAGAGCAGCAGCGCGACGAGCAGCGCCGCCGCGCGCTGGTAGAGCGCCGCGCGCCGCTCGGCTTGCCGGCGGTCGGCTTCGAAGGCGCGTTCCATCTCGTCCACCAGGCCGAGGTGGAAGGAGGTGCCCTGGCGCGGCATCGGCGCCATCTCGGCGAGCAGCTCGTCGATCTCCGGCTTGGCGCCGAGCACCAGGTCCAGGTGGGCGGTGAGAGTGGCGAAGTCCGCGCCGAGCTCCGAGGCAGGGCCGCCGGCGAGCGGCGCGAGCCACCGCCGCTCCGCTTCGAGCGGCTGCCGCAGCGCCTCGTCGTTGGTGAGCACGTAGCTCCGCACGTCCTGGGCCAGGAGATTCAGGCGCTGCCCCGCGCCCTCGAGCCCGGGCCTGCCGCGGGCCTTCTCCGCCGTGGCAGTGGCGGCGCGGGGGAACAGCAGCAGGGAATTGGTGAGGCTGGCGTTCAGAGTCTTGAAGCGCTCGATGGACGCCTCCAGGCGCGCCACGTGCCGCCGGTGGAACTCGAGCACCCGCTCTACCTGCGGCCGTCCTTCGGCGCTCATGGCGGAGGGTAGGGACTCCAGGTCGGCGGTCACCGCTTGGAGCTCGCGGAAGTGGCGGGTCAGCGGGTCGTAATCCGCCCGCACCCTGTGCACCGCCTGCACCAGATCCTGGCTGACGGTGGCGATCAGGCGGCGCAGGTCGCGCAGGTCGTCGCTGAAGCGGTCGTAGGCCTTGAGGGTGCTGCGGTTGCGGACCGACAGCGCGGCGACCACGCAGACAAAGAGCCCCAACGCCACCAGCAGCAGGGGAAGCCAGCGCTTCATCGCGCGATCCCTTCCCCGCCCAAAGGCGGCGGTCGCCCTGCCTCGGCCGCCGCTCGCTCCGCCGGGGCGGCTCCCGACGGCTCCGCGGCGTCGAGGGGCCGGCCTTCGTACTCGCCGGTCAGGGTGCGCAGGAAGGCGGCGATCGCCGCCGTCTCCGCGGCCTCGAGCCGCTGGCCGAGCTGATAGCGCGCCATCACGGTCACCGCCTGCTCGAGGGTGGCGGCCGAGCCGTCGTGGAAGTAGGGCGCGGTCAGCGCCACGTTGCGCAGGCTGGGCACCTTGAACACGTGGCGGTCGCGCGGGTCGCCGGTGACGTTGAAACGCCCGAGGTCGGCGTCGGTCACCCCACCGCGGTCGGCGAAGTAGTCGCCCACCGTCCCGAAGCGCTGGAACATGTTGCCGCCCATGCCCTCGCCCTGGTGGCAGGCGACGCAGCCCAGGTCCTTGAACAGCCGGTAGCCTTCCACCTCGGTGGGCGAGAGGGCATCCCGCTGGCCCAGCAGATAGCGGTCGAAGCGCGAGCCGGGCGTCGAGAGGGAGCCGATGAAGGCCACCAGCGCGTCGGTGACGGCCTCCTCGTCGATCTCGCCGTAGAGCGCCGAGAGCTCCCGCCGATAGGCCTCGTCTGCCGCCAGCAGCTCGGCGATCTCCGCCCAAGCTCTGCCCATCTCGTGCTCGCGGGCCTCGTCGATCTGCGCCGCGAGGTCCGCGGCTCTGCCGTCCCAGAACTGGCGGAAATTGCGCGCGCTGTTGAAGACCGTCGGCGTGTTGACCGGCGTCCGACTGCCGCTCAGGCCCACCGAGCGGACCAGGCCGTCCACTCCACCGCGCGCCAGGTCGTGGCATTTCGCGCACGAGCGGCTGCCATCGCGCGACAGCATGGGCTCGTGGAAGAGCCGGCGGCCGAGCGCCACCTTCCGCGCATCGGCCGGCGAGGCCGGCGACAGGGGCCGGATCGGCTCGTTGGAAGCGGCGAGGGGCGACACGGCGATCGCCATCGGCGCCTGCTCCATCTCCTCTCCGCGTGGCCAGGTGAGGTAGGTGGCCCACACCACCAGCGCCGCGGCGCCGGGAAGCAGGAGCCTTCCCCACCCACGCCACCGGCGCGGCCGGTTCACACGAACCTCCCCATCTCGTCGACCGAGATGTAGACCTTCTCGAAGCTCTCGCCGCGCGCCATGCGCTCGAGAATGCGGGTGGAGAGCTCGGGCAGCAGGGTCTGGGTGAGGATATGGTCGATGTTGCGGGCGCCGCTGTCGGTCACCGTGCAGCGCTCGGCGAGCGAGTCGATCAGGGCGCGGTCGTAGGCCAGCTCGGCGCGGTGGTGCTCGCGGATGCGCCGCTTGACGTGGGCCAGCTTGAGCTCGACGATGCGCACGATCTCGGCCTTGCCCAGCGGGTAGTAGGGCACCACCACCAGGCGGCCGAGGAAGGCCGGCCGGAAGTGGTGCGCCAGGGCCGGCCGCAGCGACTCGATCAGGCTGTCTGGCTCCGGCCGCGAGCCGGGCTCGCGGCAGGCGTCGAGGATCACCTGGCTGGCGGCGTTGGTGGTGGCCAGGATGACGGTGTTCTTGAAGTCCACCGGCACCCCCTCGCCGTCCTCGAGCACTCCCTTGTCGAAGACCTGGAAGAAGAGCTCGGTGACGTCCGGGTGGGCCTTCTCGATCTCGTCGAGCAGTACCACGCTGTGCGGCCGACGGCGCACCGCCTCGGTGAGCACGCCGCCGCCGCCGTAGCCCACGTAGCCCGGCGGCGCGCCCTTCAAGGTGGCTACCGAGTGCGCCTCCTGGAACTCGGTCATGTTGACCGAGATCAGGTTGCGCTCGCCGCCGTAGAGCAGCTCGGCCAGGGCGAGCGCGGTCTCCGTCTTGCCGACTCCGGTCGGCCCCACGAGCAGGAACACGCCCTTGGGCTTGGCCGGGTCCTCGAGCCCGGCGCGCGAGGTGGCGATGCGCCGGCAGAGGGCGTCGAGGGCCTGCGCCTGCCCCACCACGCGCTCGGCCAGGCGCTCCTTGAGCGTCAGCACGCCCGCCACCTCGTCGGCCAGCATGCGGCCGGCGGGCACCCCGGTCCAGCCGGAGACCACCGCCGCCACCACCCGCCCGTCCACGGCGGCGGGCACCATGGGCTCGGCGCCCTGCAGCGCGGCGAGCGCCGCGTGCTGGTTCCTGAGCCGCGCGGCGAGCGCCGGCGGCGCGCGGCGTGACGGGTCGTCGCCCACTCCGGCCTCGTCCTCGCCCGCCTCGAGCCCGGCCAGCTCCGCCTCGAGCTTGCGGATCTCGGCCACCGCCACGCGCTCCTCTTGCCAGCGCTCGGCGAGCGCCGCCCGCTCGGCCTCGAGCCCCTCGATCTCGCGCGCCAGCTCCGCCGCGCCGTCTCGGCTGCGCGGCGTGTCCTCGCCTTCACGGCGCAGGATCTCGAGCTCGGCCTTGCGGCGCCTCAAGCTGCGGTCCACGTCCTCGATAGCGGAGGGCGTGGTCTCCTGCGCCAGGGCGACGCGGGCGCAGGCGGTGTCGAGCACGCTGATCGCCTTGTCCGGCAGCCGGCGCTCGGAGAGGTAGCGGTGCGAGAGGCGCACGGCGTCGCGCACCGCCTCGTCGAGCACCGACACGCCGTGGTGGCGCTCGAGGTGGGCCACCAGGCCGCGCAGCATGTCGATGGCCGAGTCCTCGTCCGGCTCTTCCACCTTGACGAGCTGGAAGCGGCGGGCGAGCGCGGGGTCTTTCTCGAAGTACTTCTTGTACTCGCTCCAGGTGGTGGCGGCCAGGGTGCGCAGCTCGCCGCGCGCCAGCGCCGGCTTGAGCAGGTTGGCGGCGTCGCCCTGGCCAGCCGAGCCACCGGCCCCGATCAGGGTGTGGGCCTCGTCGATGAACAGGATGACCGGCCTCGCCGCTGCCTTGACCTCGGCGATCACCTTCTTCACCCGTTCCTCGAACTCGCCCTTGATGCCGGCGCCCGCCTGCAGCAGGCCGAGGTCGAGGGTGCGCACGGAGATCCCGGACAGGGCCTCCGGTACGTCGCCGGCAACCACTCTGAGGGCGAAGCCCTCGGCGATGGCGGTCTTGCCCACGCCGGCGTCGCCCACCAGGATGGGGTTGTTCTGCCGCCGCCGGGTCAGGATGTCGACCACCTGGCGGATCTCGGCGTCGCGGCCGCGGATGGGGTCGATGCGGCCGGCCCGCGCCTCGGCGGTCAAATCCAGGGTGTAGCGGCCGAGGGCCGAGCCGTCCCTCTGGGCCGAGCCGTCGGCCTGCGTCGAGTCGTCGGCGGGCGCTGCCCCGATCCCGCTCGCCCCGCCGGAGGCCGGCCGCGGCGCGGCGCGCGCGCCCTCCTCCGCCGAGTTGCGGATCAGGTCGCGCAGGTGCTCGGAGAGCGCCTGGCGCGGGATGCGGGTCAAGATCGGGCACGACTCGAGGATCGGCCCGCGCAGCGCCTCGTCCTCGAACAGGGCGAGCAGCAGGGCGCCGGAGCGGATGGTTTCGGACTCGAGGTTGAGCTGCGCGTGCAGGAAGCCCTGGCGCAGCAGCCGCACCACCTGCGGCGAGAGCGCCGGCGTGCGGCTGTTGCCGCGGTCGAAGGACTCGAGCGCCTTGGTGAGCTGGCGCGCCACGTCGGCGGTGGCCACGTCGAAGTAGCGCAGCACCGGGTGCAGATCGGTGGCCGGCAGGTCGAGCAGCTTGACGAGCAGGTGCTCCACCTCCACGTTGTAGTGGGTCTGAGCCACGCACAGCGCGGCGGCGGTTTCCAGCGCGCGCCGGCAGACCTGATTGAGCTTGCCGATCAGGGTCTTGACCTCGCTGCTCATGCGCGCCCTCTGAGCACCACCTGCCCGTCGCCGGGAGCCAGCCGGCGGGTGGAGAGCCAGGAGGTCCAGCCCAGGCGGGCGCCGCCGGCGCCGCCCAGCCGAAGCTCCGGTGCCGCCGGCCGCGCCGCCGGGTGTGGGGCGGGCTCGCCGGGTGGTCGGCCGCCCGCCCGGGCCGGGAGCCGCGCCGACCACCCGAGCCGCGCGTCTCCCGCCCGGCCGAGTCGCAGGGGTGGCCTCTCCCCCGCCGCGAGCCTCAGCCGCACGACGAAGCCCAGCTCCTCGCCCACATAGAAGCGCACCAGGGAGACGAGCGGCCGGAAGGCGCCGCCGGTGGGCAGGAAGTCGAGGAACCGAGGCAGCGACAACGGCCCCACACGGAGCTCGAAGCTTGCCTGCTGGTCCCAGATGCGCGAGCCCAGGACCGCGCTCTCCCCGAGCCGGTGGTTCACCCCGCGCCGGCCGATGCGGGTACGCTCCCCGTCGCCGAGCTCCAGCCAGGCGCCGCGGAAGGGCTCGACCTCGACCGGCACGCCGAAGTGCTGCGACAGGAGCCGCGGCAGCCCCACCATCGGCCGCTGGATGCCGGCGAGCAGGCCGGCGTGGATGAGCAGCGAGCGGTCCCGAACTCCCATGCGGCCCAAGAGGCCCGGCGAGCCGAGCCCCAGGAAGGCGTAGAGGGTGCCGGCCACGCGCCCCTGGTCCGGCGGCCGGTGGCTGGCGGCCGGGCGGTACTTCTTGCGCGCCCGGTAGAACAGGCTGATCAGGCGGTGGTTGAAGAGGTCGAGGAAGTCAGCGGCGGTCTTGTCCTTGGAGGCCAGCCGCCGCAGGATGAGCTCGGTGACGTGCTGGGGAAGCGGGCCGAACTCGCCCGCCAGGCCCATGAACGACACCGTCATCCGCGCCGGCCCGCCGCCGGGCGGCGGCGGCTCGACCTTCACCACCTCGCCGGGAGGGAAGCCCAACGTCACCCGCGACGAGAAACGCACCGCCTCGGACCCGGGGACGGTGCCGTCTCCGAGCTCGGCCGGGCGGCGCTGCAGAGCCTCCAGCAGGCGCACGGCCTGCAGGAACTCGAAGCGGTGGCCCTCGGCGACGAGGCCCTCGCTTACGCCAGTCTTCTTTCCCCAGCGATAGGCGGCCATCGCTTCCACTCGCCTTCCCGCTCGTGACGGCGAAGCACGAGCTGGCTGAAGGAATTGGTCGAGGCATAGAGCGCGAAGAAGTGGTTGAGCACGGCGCCGAGCAGGAAGGCGCTGCCGCCCACGAACCGCCCTTCGTCGAGAGTGAGAGTGATCTCGTGGCCTTTGCAGAAGCCCCGCCAGGCGCTCCTGCCCAGCAGGCGCACCACCTGGCGCACCTCCATGGCGCGGATGCCGCCGATCTGATGGTGCACAGAGGCCGCCTCCGAGCCGCAGTACAGACGCAGGATCTCGCGCAGCGCCTTGACGCTCTCGCGCTCTCCGGAGACCGAGAGGTAGTTGAGCGACAGGTGGGAGACCAGCCGCCACAGGGTCTGGCCGGAGAGCGGCGGCGAGATCTGCGGCGTGGGCTTCTTGAGGCACACCACACGCCCCACCGGCACCGGCTCGTCGATCGACAGCAGCGCGCCGGCCGGCATCTGCGCCGCCAGCGCGCGGTTGGTGCACAGGGTGTGGGCGAAGACAGTCTCCATCGGCGGCCGCGTGGGCTTGAAGTCGAGGTCGAGGAAGGAGAGCAGGGTCTCGGTCCCCACCACGTCCTGGTACAGGGAGAGCACCCGCCGCGCGTGCCAGAACACCCGCTGCCCGCGCTCGCTCATCTCGTGGGTGAAGGCGTAGAACGGGGCGAGCTCGCGGCTCGGCTCGGCGGGATCGGAGGAGCCCGAGACCTTGAGGATGGAGTGGATCTCGGTGGTCTTCTCCCGCCGGTCGTCAGCCACCAGCCGGTACTCGAGCCGGCGATGGTCGACGCGGATCGGCTCGCTGGTGCGGGTGAAGAGGTTGATGATCGGCGTCGCGCCGAGGACGAAGTTCTCCGGCCCGATCGGCAGTCGCGAGGACGGCGCCTGGTCGAGCAGGAAGAGCACGTCGATGGTGCCGCCGCTCGCCACGCCTCGGAGGCCGCCGAGGTCGAAGAACAGGAACTTGTCGGGGAACGCGAAGTACTCCTGCAGCAGCCGGTAGGCCGGCTGGGCGTGCTCGGGATAGGGCAGCACGGCCTCGTCGAGGCCGAAGCCCACCGGCTGGACGGGCTCGCCCGGCAGCCGGCGCGGAGTGCGCTCTCCCGCGGGCAGCAGCTCGACGCGCAGCGTGCGGTTGAGCAGCAGCTCCCAGACCCTGCCCACCAGCATCAGGTCGCCGTCCAAGAAGAAGCGCAGCCGGTCGAGCTCCAGCTTCTCGAAGGGCTCGCCCTGGGCAACGAGGCGCAGGCGCAGCACCGCCGCCACGTCGCCCTGCTGGTCGAGGAAGGTATAGCGGTCCGGCACCTCGAAGGCGGCCTCGGTCACCTCCACCGGCCACAGAGTCAGCGGGTAACAGGTGCGGAAGCGGCAGATGTCTCCGTGCTCCGGGTGGGCGAAGAGGCCCGCCCCCCGCGGCACGTCGTAGCCGGAGCTGAGGCTCGCCCGCTGCGGGTCCACGTCGAAGCGCGCCACCGACAGCGAGGGGATGGGCTGCACCAGGTGCGGATAGAGGATCTGCAGCAGCTCGGCGGCGATCTCCGGAAAATCGTTGTCGAGGCTGCGCTGGATGCGGGCAGTGAGGAAAGCGAAGGACTCGATGAGGCGCTCGACGTGGGGGTCGGCGCTCTGGTCAGGCGCCAGCTCCAGGCGCGCCGCCACCTTGGGGTAGGTGCGGGCGAACTCCTGGCCCAGGCGCCGCAGGTAGAGCAGCTCCTCCCAGTAGTAGCGCAGGAATTCTTCATCCAGCGGCTGCATGGACCTCCACGCCGTTGCGGCGCTGGGCGAAGACGGTCATGAACGAGATCGGCTCGTCGATCGACTCGCTGGCCAGGGAGGCCTGGATGCGCCCCACCAGCCCCTCCTCGAGGTCGGCCGCCGCCTCCACCTCCACCCGCACTTCCTTGAGGCGCGGCTCGAAGGCGGTGATGGCCTCGGCGAGCTCCCGGCCCAGGCGTTCGCGGTCGGCCGGGTTGGCGGGCGATACCTCGCGGAAGTCCGGGATGCCGTAGTCGATCACCGTGCGCGACCGGCCTTCGAGCCGGTGCGACGGGAGAGGGAGGCGGGTGTTGAACAACCGCTCCAGCTCCCGCCGCACCGACTCGACGAGCTCGGCGCGCGTCAAGGTGCGCGCCGGCGGCGTCTCGTGGTGGACGCCGGGGTGCTCGTCGACCAGGCGGTCGAACAGCGGGGTGGGAGCCTCGCTAGGCAATCTTGCGCTGCTCCAGGTCGTGCTTGGCCGGCTTGTTGCCGCCGCCGGTGCCGTCGGCCTGCTTCTGCTCGATGGTGGTGTACTGGATGGTGCCGTAGTCGAGCGAGACGTTCTCCACCGGGCGGTCGCCCGGGCCGCCGGACATGCTGATGTTGGCGAGCACCACGTGGGTCATCAGGATCTCGAGATGTTTGACGGGCTTGTTGTCCGTGGCGCCGTCGGCGGCCCAGCAGGTGATCGTCGCCTTGCCGAACTGCTTGCCCGCCCAGTGGTATTTCAGCAGCTCGGCCGACGCGCCGTCCATGTATTTGGAGAAAGAAAGGTTCTGATGGTTCGCCTGCTCCGAGGTGCTGCCGGGAGTCGAGCGAGTGGTCGTGGTGGGCTGCGAGGAGCCGTGGTTCCACGACAGGATCTCGATCTCGTCCTTGTGCTCGGCGGCGGTGGAGCCCGACTTGACCTCGGGCTCCTCGAACTTCAGGTACATGTTGGTTGCCATGCAATCTCTCCTTCCCTGGCAGGGGCCGTTACGCCGCCGGCGGCGGCAGCTCGGCCACCAGGCGGATCGAGGTAGACAGCTCTTCGAGCTGGAAATGGGGTCGCAGGAACGCCACGGCGCGGAAAGCACCGGGCTTGCCGGGAATGTCGGACACGTCGACCCGCGCATCGCGCAGCGGGTAGCGGGCCTTGAGCTCCTGGCCGGCCTCGTCGATGGCCAAGATGTAGTTGTTGATCCAGCGGTTGAGGAACAGGGCCATGGTCTGGCGGGTCTGGAAGCTGCCGATCTTGTCGCGGCAGATGACTTTGAGGTAGTGCGCGAAGCGCGACGCCGCCAGGATGTAGGGCAGGCGGGCCGAGATGCGCGAGTTGGCGTTGGCCTCGTCGGTGTCGTAGAGCTTCGGCTTCTGCGTGGTCTGGCCGCCGAAGAACACGGCGAAGTCCGTGCCCTTGCAGTGGCAGAGCGAGATGAACCCCAGGTTGTTGAGCTCGTTCTCGCGGCGGTCGGTGATGGCGATCTCGGTCGGGCACTTCAGGGCCGCGTCGCCCTCGTCGGTCTTGAAGGTGTGGGTGGGCAGGTTCTCGACCTTGCCACCGCCCTCGACGCCGCGGATCGCGGCGCACCAGCCGTAGAGCGCGAAGGCGTTGGTGATGCGCTGGGCGAGCGCGTAGGCGGCGTTGCCCCACAGGTACTTGCCATGGTCCGTGCCGTCCACCTCCTCTTCGAGGTTGAACTCCTCGACGGGCGTGGTCTCGGCGCCGTAGGGGAGGCGCAGCAGGATGTGCGGCAGGGTCAGCGAGACGTAGCGCGAGTCTTCGTCGGCCTGGAACGAGCGCCACTTGGTGAGCTCGGAGGACTCGAAGATCTTCGCCAGGTCGCGCGGGTTGCCGAGCTCGGTGAAGCTGTCCATGTCGAACAGCGCCGGGGCGGCGGCGGCGATGAACGGCGCGTGGGCGGCGGCGGCGACGCTGGAGATCAGCCGCAGCAGGGTCATGTCCTGCTGGCTCCGGCCGAACTCGTAGTCGCCCACCAGGAAGCTGTAGGGGTTGCCGCCGAAGGTGCCGTACTCCTCCTCGTAGACCTTCTTGAAGAGGTTGCTCTGGTCGAACTCGGAGGCTGTCTCGAGGTCTTTCTGCAGGTCCTTCTTCGATACGTTGAGCAGCCGCAGCTTGAGGTTGGTGCCGGTCTCGGTGTTCATCACCAGGTAGTGCAGGCCCCGCCACGAGGCCTCGAGGCGCTGGAGCTCGGGCGAGTGCAGGATCTCGTTGATCTGCGCCGACAGGAGGTCGTCGATCTTGGCGATCTGGTCCTCGATCGACGCCATGGTGTCGGCACCCACCGTCATCTTCTGGTCGAGGATCTGGTGCACGAACTCGCCCACCAGGTCGCGGGCGAGCTGCTTCTGGCTGTCGTCGCGGGCCATCTTGCCCTGGGCGACGACCTTGTCCAGCAGGGTCGTTTCCTGCGCCGCGGTCGTGGCCTCGGCGGCCGGAGCGGCGCCGGCGTCTTCACCGGCCTTCTTCTTGTCAGCCATCGGTCTTCCCTCCATCCGGGCCGCCCGGCTTGAGCTGAGCCTGGATCTGCTGCTGGCTTTCGGTGTTCGACGCCACGTCCTGCAGCAAGGCGTCGAGATCGTCGTTGCCGTCGAGCTTCGCCATCAGGTCGCGCAGCCGCTGGCGCGCCTCGTAGAGCTTGTTGAGCGGCTCGATCTGCTTCACGATCGAGCCCGGGTGGAAGTCGCCGATGCTCTTGAAGCTCAAGGCGATGTTCAGTTTCTGGTTGTCGTCGCCGTTGAGCTTGCTCGCCACCTGGAAGGCCAGGCGCGGCTTGAAGGCGGCCATCACGTCGTTGAAGTTGTCGCGGTCGATCTCCACGAATTTGCGCTGCTTGAGCGGCGGCAGCGGCTCCTCCGGCTTGCCGGAGAGGTCCGCCAGGATGCCGACGATCAACGGCAGCTCCTTCATCTCGATGGCGCCGCCGGTCTCCACGTCGTAGGTGATCTGGACCCGCGGCGGTCGCACGCGGGTCAGCTTGTGTTGGGTGCTTTCGCCCATGTGTGTGCTCCTGTCAGAGTTCTTCTAGGTCAGAAATCGGATTGCATCGCACGGCGCGATACGGGTGGGCTCGAGGCACCTCCTTTCATCCCTCAGGAGACGTCCATCCGCCGGATGCCCAGCAGGGTGTAGATGGTTTGCAGATCGGCCTTGCCGTCGAGCAGCTCGGCCAGCAGCTCGGCCAGGCTCAGGTTGCCCCACAGCACGGCGCGCCTGACGAGGTAGGGCGCCGGGCTGTGCGGCTCGGTGCGCAGCAGGTACTCGGCGGCCTCGGTCAGCCGCTGGTAGGCCTCGGCGCGGCTGGCGATGCGGCCGGGCGCCGCGGCATGGAAGGAGAGCTCGGCGGCCCACGGCGAGCCTCCCTCGCCGGAGGGCTCTTGCATCACGCTCGGCGCCAGCTCGCCCGAGTCCACGCGCTCGGCGAGAATGCGGCCCAGGAAGGTGGCGATGGCGCGCGCCGTGTCGGCGAGCGGCACGAAGCTCACCGCGCCGGGGCCGAGGCGCTCGCCGAGCACGCCTTCCAGGTGGCCGATCGCCGCCTCCACTCCGGCCACCTGCTCGGACAGCCGCAGCAGGTGGCTGCCCGGCGTCGCGTTGACCGACATGAAGAACCTGGGCTGGGAGACTCGGCCTGCCGCCTCGGCGCGGGCCACGGCCTCTTGGTCGGTGGTGGCCAGGCGGGTCAGATAGATGCTGTCCTCCCAGTCGCCCCAGGTGTAGGCCGGCGCGTCGTCGTCCTCGGGCCAGGTCACCGCCACTCGGCGCAGCGACTTCGCCAACTGGTCGACGGCCCAGCGCAGCGGCGCCAGGCGGTACTCGAGGTCGCCGTTGGCCGCCTTCGGGTGCACGTCATCCCAGTAGCGGTCGCTGAGCTCGGCCAGCAGCTCCAGGCCCTGGGCGGCGCCCGCGAAGCCGTAGAGGTGGGTCCACGCCTCGGCCAGCCAGGCGGCGAGCTGCAGGTCCTTGCTGCGGTGGGTCAGCGCCTCGGCCGCCAGCGTCTCCACCTGGCTCCAGTCGGCGCGCTTCAGCTCGTGCTTCCACACCCCCTGCGGCAGGGTCGGGTCGTCCTCGCGGCGCAGCTCGCGGATCTGGTCGTAGATCGGCTCGTAGCGCAGCGGCTCGCCGGTCGAGGGTCCGGCCGCCCCCGGGGACGGCGAGATCGGCGCCAGCAGGCCTTCGAGGTCGGTCAAGCTCATCGCGACACCTCCGGGGATCGGCCGGCCGCCCGCTCACCCAGCCGCTGGCGTTGCGGCGCCGAGGCCGGGAAGTCGGGGCAGCGCAAGGGCTCGGCCGGCTTGCCCTCGACCGCCGGCGGGCGCAGCGTCAGCCGCACGTAGACCTGGGTCGCCGGCTCGTCGGGCGCCAGCGACGGGCCCTTGGCTTCGCCGTTCGCGCTCGGAGCGGCCCCCTCGCCGTCGAGCGACCCACCGTCGAGCGCACCATTGGGCTCGGTCTGCACCACGAAGCGCAGGGTGTGCGGCCGCGGGTCACGGCTGGGGTGCTCGGCGAGCAGGGCGAGGAGCGACCAGCGATTGGTGTACTCGTAGAGCACCGTGCGGCCGTCCGGCGCCCGAGACGGAGCGGCCGGCAGGCGAGGAGAATCCTCCGCCCAGCGCAGCCCGAGGCGCACGGGAAGCCCGGGCCTCCAGCTCAGGTGGCGCTCGGTGTCGCGGTGGGTGACCTCCTTCTCCCCCACCGCCATCCGCCAGTCGATGATCCGTTCGCCGCCGACCTCGCGCTCGGCGCTCGCCGCCGCCAGCACCTGCGCTCCCGGCGGCGGCGGGCGGAGAACTCGGAAATCCACGTCGAGGTCGAAGGTGAGCTCGCGATGCGGCTCGCTGCTCTCGAGGTAGGAGGCGAGGAAGGCCCGCACCTCGCTCATATCGTCGCAGAAGTCGGTGATCGAGGCGGAGGCGGTGCCGAAGGTCGCCGGCTCGCTCGCCTGCGCGTTGCGCAGCGCCGAGATGTTGGCGTCGAAGAGCTCGAAGAAGGCCTCGACGTCGGCGAGCTCGGCCTCGGCGCCGAAGCCCTCCGGCGCTCGCGCCGCGAACGGGAACTTGCCCGCCAGGTGCTTGTTGAAGAACTGCGCCAGCTCGTCGTAGGCGTCGCGGGCGCGGTCCGCGGCCAGGGCGTGGCAGCGCTCGTCGAGCTTGCGGGAGAGGTCGTGGCGGCGCCAGAGGAAGAAGTCGTTGGGCGCTTCCGGGCGCGGCGGCGGCTTCGGTGACAGCCCTTCCTCGAGCGAGGCCAGGGCGACCGTTCTCCCGGGGGTGCAGCTCCCGGGATCGACCTCGCCCATGTCGGCGAGGATGAACTTCTCGAGCTCGGCGAGCGGGTTGCCGGGCTTCTTGGCATCGTACTCCTGGAGCGCGACGAGCATGCCCTCCCAGCGCCGGTACAGGCTGGCGACGTCGGGGCGGCGCACGATCGGGCTCTTGCCCAGCCAGGTGACCAGCGGCTGCGCGTAGCCCCGCGCCAACTCGCCGACCCGCAGCCGCTCGCTCGCCAGGTAGGCCTCGAGCTCGGGGGCGTCCGCGGCGCCGAAGGCGGCGAGCGCCACCCGCGGCTCGCCGTTCCACCACGAAAAGTCGCCCTGGCGCGGCCGATAGGGCGCGGCGGCGGAGAGCAGGCGATCGACCTCGGCCAGGAGGCCGGCCCCCTGCTCGGCCACCAGCTCGTTCAGGCTGTGCTCGCGGCGCGCGAGGTGCAGGCGCCCGAAGGTGCCGGCGAGCTGGTTGAGCGGCTTCACCGCCAGCGCGAAGCTGTCGATCTCGTGCAGCAGCTCGAGGTGGGAGAGCAGCGGCGAGACGTCCTCTGGGCTGGCCTCGAAGCGTTGCGCGCGCGCCACCAGGTCTTCCATCCGCGCCCCGAGCTGCGCCCGCGCGACGTCGCCGATCGCCGGCCGCATGGCTTCCGGGAACAGGGCCAGGGTCTGGCTCTCGAACCGCTTTGAGACTTCCCCCAGGGCCACCGCCTCCTCCAGCCGCGTGACGTCCCATAGCAAGCGGTGGCCGGGCCGCGGCGCGCCCTCGAAGGGCTGCGGGTCGGCGTCGGAGAGGAAGCTCTCGCCGAGGAAGCTCTCGAGCGCCGCCTTCAGGAACACGGTGTCCGTCGAGAGCTGCAGCTTGGGCTGCCCGGCGTCGACCACCAGCAGTGGCCCGCTGACCGGCGAGGCGAGGTCCGCGAGCGCGCCCCGCATCAGCCGCCAGCAGTCCTCGCCATCCTGGCGCAGCCGCTTCGCCAGCTCGCTGCCCAGCAACGCCGAGCCGGAGACTTCCGACAACACCTCGGCGTGGGCCGGCCCGAGGTCGAAGATCGGCCGCCGGGCCCAGTCGAGCTCGGGCTGGGCCAGCGCGGTCTCCAGCAGCTCGATCCTGGCGACCAGCTCCTCGAAGTTGGAGGCATGGGCCGTATAGGCCCAGCTCCCGTGGGCCACCCGGTCGAGCTCCGCCGCCAGCGAGCGGAGCGCGGCCAAGACCTCGTTGCCGGCGAACAGGCGCCGGTAGAAGCGAAGGGCCAGCGCCTCGACCCTGGCCTTCGCCTTTCCCTCGTGCTCGGAGATCTCGAAGGGCGGGAAGCTGGTGGCCGCCAGCGCCTCCCGATAGAGCCGCGAGTGCTCGAAGAACGCCTTCGGCGGCGGCGTGTCGAACAGGTACTCGATCACCTGCGCCAGGTGGTTGAGGTCCTTCGAGACCGGCAGGCCGTTGTAGCGCTCGACCGCGGTCTCGAGCTCGGCCAGCTCGTCCACCGCGGCCTTCCAGGCCGTGAGCTCGGGGCTGCGGTCGACGGGGGTCAGCACCACCGTGTCCGGGTCGGCCGCGACAGCCGCCGCATCGCTGTGGAAGGCCGCCATGCAGCTCTCCCCGTCGCGGACGCCCACGGCCGGAAGTGGGGCCGCGGTCAGGCGCACTGCCCGTTGCTCGAGGTCGATGCCGATGGCGTGGAAGAGGATCTCCTCCTGCACCTCGACAGTGGCGGCGACCAGGCGGTTGTCGAGATCGGTGAACCAGGGCCACGAGGCGGGCAAGAAGAGCGAGCTGAAGCGGTCGACCTCGAGGTTGGACATGCCCTCGATCAGGTGGCGGGCCTGGCGCACCACCACCCCACGGTCGAGCGGCTTTCCCGCCTCGCGGGCGTGCCGCACCTCGCCGACGTGGATCGCCGTCTCCTCGAGGAAGTGTTCGAGGCTGCCCTGGCTGTCCCGCAGCCTGAAGTAGCGGTGCAGCGTGCCGGCGAGCAGGATCACGGTAACGGCGGCGACCCCCACCTGCAGCGCCAGCTTGCGGCGGTTGCGCGCCAGCAGGGTGCCGCGTGTGGGCTCGGCCAAGCCGCGCTCGCGGAACACTTTGTGCTCGAGAAGGCCCTTCACAAAATGATGGAACGCCGTGGGCTGGGCCCAGGGTTGGCCGGCCCCTGCCCTGACCTGCACGGTGGCGCCCGTGAAGTAGATGCCCCGCAGCAGCAGCCCTTCCCGGTAGCCGCAGGGCTTGAACACCGGATCGAGGTAGACGGCGAGCGGCTCCTGGAGCGCCGCGAGCTCCTCGGGGAAGACGAACACGTCGTCGCCCCTGGTGACCGGCGACTGATCTGCGTAGAGCTCGAGCTGCACCTGTCCCAGGCGGCCGGCGAGGGCGTGGAAGGCCTCCGCCACCCATCCCGGGCGGTAGGCGGTGTCGACCGCGTAGGGGTTCGACCAGCCGAGCACCTCGGTCGAGTGCCGTGGGCCCAGCTCTTCGCAGAAGCCGGCGAAGCCTGGCACCGTCTCGCAGCCGGTGACCAGCACGTAGACCGGGCACCGGATGCCGGCCTTGTGCTCGATCCCCCACAGTTTCTGGCACAGCGCGCTCGCCCGCCGCTCGAGCTCCGCCAGGCCCGCGGCGCCCTGCCGTCGCGCCTCGGAGAGCTCGGCCGCCGGCAGCGTGAGCACCACGGCGTCGAGCGGGCGCTCGGGCCGGTAGCGCTGGGTGAGTCGCAGGAAGCGCAGCCAGCCCAGGGTGTCCGAGCTGCGGTGATCCGAACCGAGCACGTAGCCGCCGTCGAGGTCGAGGACCACGCCGTGGTCGAGCAGCCACCAGGCGAGCCCACTTTCGGCGCCGCTCCCCACCGGCGAGCCGAAGGGCAGGTTGAGCCCCGCCTCGGCGAGCAGGTCGCGCGGCCGCGACCCGGTGGCGCCGAGGAGCAGCACCCAGGGGAGCTTGTACTGTGCCCGGCTGCCGCCGACCAGGCGGGACAGTTGGCGCCTGGCCTGCCGGAACGAGCTCGCGAGGCCGCCTTTGACGGCGATCGCCGGCCCCTCGGCCGGCCCCTCCTGCTGCGCCGCCGGGGACCGGGCGGGCTCCGGGTCCTCGATCACCGACTTCTTCTTGGCCTTGCCCAGCAGGCTCACCAGATAGACCACGATGGCGATCGCCAGCGCCACGATCACCACCAGCAGCACCGGCCAGGCGGCGGCGAGGCGGCTCACAGGATCCTCCGCAGGATCTGGTCGACGTCGGCCGTCAGATGCCACCAGAGCGGGAAGGAGACCGCGACCCAGACCACTACCACCGCCACCCCGAAGAGCACCCAGGGCTTGAGGTAGGGCAACCGCCGGCCGCTCCCCTCCTCCAGGGTGACGGCGTAGGCCTGCGGCACGATCGTCTCCTCGTCGAGCTGCGGATCGCGGTGGAAGACGAAGCGGAACAGCCGCTGGCGGTAGGCGGTGAGCGCCGCCTCGGCGCCGGGCTCGCCGCGGTACTTGCCCTCGAATCCCAGCGCCAGCGCCAGCAGGTAGATGTGGGCGAGGTCGGTGTAGACCGCGCCGCGGCGGGCGAGGAGATCGTCGAGGCGCGCGAAGAAGAGGTCGCCGGCGCGGTGCGAGCCGAAGAACTTGGCCTCCAGCAGGTTGGAGCGCCACTCCTCGCGGCCGGGCCAGTCGAGGTTCAGGAACACCTCGTCGGCGAGCGCCGCCATCGCGAACTGGGCCTGCCGGTAGAGCTCTCCCGCCAGATCCCCGCCGCCGGCCCGCGCCGCCAGCGCCTGCCGCTCGAGCAGGTTGACCAGCTCCTGCCAGACCACGGCCGGGCTGGCCGCCTCGCGCGCCCCACCACCCTCGGCGGCGAAGCCCGGGGCCAGCACCCGCTGCTTGGCGCGAATCACCTCGCGAAAGAACTCGTGGAACTGGCCGGCGAGCAGGGGCGAGAGGCTGGTGCTGCTCACGGTTGGCTGTCCACGGGTCGAAGGGACGATGCGGCGAAGCGGGCGTTAGCGGGGCGGGTTGCGCACGTAGAGGACGATCTCTGCCGGCCGGCGGCGACCTTCGAGGTCGTCCGGGTTGGTGATCTCCAGCAGCTCTCCGGGCACCACGAACTCGGGCGCCGGAGTGAGCGCGAAGAGGCTGACGCCGCGCGACGGCACCAGGTCGCCGTCGCTGTCCACCCGCGAGCGCGGCGCGCCGCCCATGCGCTTGGCGCGCAGCGCGGGCATCTTGGGCCGCGAGGCGATCACCGCGCTCTCCATCCAGGCGGCGATCTCGCTCTCGGACGCGCCGTCTCGGGCGCGCACGCCGAGCACCACGTCGCGGCCCAGCCACTGGCGGTCGAAGGGCAGCAGGAACGAGCCCTCCTTGAGCACGAAGGCGTAGCCGGTGAAGGACTCGAGGATGCCCTCGTCCAGGGTCTGGAAGATGAAGGCCCGCGCCGCGTCGAAAGTGGCGAAGAGGTCGTGATGGTCGTAGGCCGGAAGCGCCGGCGGCACCAGGCTCTTGCCCACCCCCGCCACCGCTCCCACCACCAGGCAGAGCGCGAGATACAGCGGGTAGGGGTGCGCGTGGTTGGAGTTGAGCATCGCTTCGAACGGCGGAAGAGCCGCCACCAGGCTGTGCACCTGGCTCCGCGTCTCGAGGAGCTGGGAGGGCCGGGCGGCGATCGAGGGCGAGCGCACCTGGTCGGCCAGGAACACCGCCTTCTCGCGCAGCCGCCGCGCCACGCCGAGGGCGAGCTCGCCCAGCCGCGAGTCGAGCGTCACCCTGACGAGCGGCGGCACGAAGCCGGGCGCGAGCTCGAAGGTCTCGTTGCGGTAGACCACGCGGGCGAGCGGGAAGCTGGTGAACCGCGCCGCCGGCTCCTCCTCGATCAACAGCCGCAGGGCCGGCCTGAGACGAGGCAACCGCAGGTCTCCCTCGCCGGTGTTCTCGTCCGCCACCGCCTCGCCGTCGACCGACTCGTAGCGCGACAGGTCGCTGCCCGCCGCCGCCAGGCCGCGGCGGCGGGCGGAGACCGCGAGGTGCACGGTCACCGGCCGCAGCTTCATCGCCTCGAGATGAGGGCCGAGATCGGCGGTGAGCTCGGGGCCGTCGCCCGGCAGCGAGTACACCACCAGGCCGTCGGGCATCACCGCGTCGAGCTCGAGCACGCGCAGCACGCCGTCCACCAGGTGCACGGGATCGATGCGCAGGTGCCGCACTCCCCAGTGGAACGGCGACAGCAGGGCGGCGTGGTAGAGGAACAGCGCGTCCTGGCGCAGCGCGAGCTGCTGGAAGTGCTGCGGCGCGAGCAGCATGCCCTCGTGCCACTGGATGGCGAGCGGCACTTCGTGCGCGGCGACTGACAGCCGGGCGCGGGTGCGCCCCGCCTCCGGTCCCTGCTCGCGATCGCCGTCGGGTCCGTTCATGCGCTCAACGCTCCTCTGGAGCCAGGGGCTCGACGCTGAACCCCTTCTCCCCCAGCAGCAGCCGCGAGGGCTGCCGCGGATCGAGCCGCAGCCGGTGCGCGCCGGGTACCAGATAGTCGGCGAAGACCAGCGCCGCCTTGGCGCCCGCCCGGTACTCGATCTCCTTGCGCCCCACGTCCTGGCCCGGCACCCACTCCCAGCGCGTGCGCTCGAAGCTCTGCGGGAAGTCGCGCTCGAACTGGCTCGCCTGCTCGAACCAGGCGCGCGCCGGCAGCTCCAGCAGCTTGTCGAGCAGCCGCTTGTCGTAGACCACCAGCAGGTCGACGGCGACGGCGCTGCCCTGATTGGCCCGCGCGCCGACCGTCACCTCCAGCGGCAGGTGACCTCCGAACATGCGCTGCGTGCGCGTGACGAGCCCGCATCCCACCGACATGAACGCAAAAAGCCCCACGCCGGCGGACAACCAGCGGAGGGCGGACCTGCCACCACGCGTTTCACCTAGTGCGGCCAAGACATCGACACTCCTGCTGAGATGCGCCTGCTCGCCTGCTCCGCACCTGGAGCACGCACCGCGCGACCAATACACTGATGAGAACGAGGGCAGGATACCACGAAGCCGCGAGCGCGGAAGCCTCCAAAGCGGGAGATTCGGCGCAGCTTTTTCAAGGTATGAGACAATGCCGCGGCTTTTCCGCGAGCTCCGCGCGACCGCGCAAAGACTCATCAACGTCCGACGAGGGCAGCGTCTTGGCAGAGAGCCTTTCCAGGCAGCGTTCCGGGCAGGTGGTGGTCACGGGCTCATTGGCCTTTGACAACATCATGGATTTCCCTGGCTACTTCAAAGATCACATCCTTGCCGACAAGGCCCACGTCATCAACATTTCTTTCCTCGTCGAGCAATGGACGCAGCAGCGCGGCGGATGCGCTGCCAACATCGCCTACACCCTGGCCCTCCTGGGTGAGGAGGCCCGCATCGTGGCCGCCGCCGGGGCCGACTTCGGCGACTACCGGAGCTGGCTCGTCGAGCAGGGCATTGACGTCGGGGGCATCGCCCTCCACGCCGGCGAGAAGACGGCGTGCTGCTTCATCACCAGCGACAAGGCCCACTGCCAGATCACCGGCTTCTACGTTGGCGCCATGAAGCGCGCCCGCGAGCTCTCGCTGGCCGAGCGCGCCGGCGAGCGCGCGGCCCTGGCGGTGATCGCCCCCGACGACCCCGAGGCCATGCTGCGCCACTGCCGGGAGGCGTCGGCGGCCGGCATCCCCTTCGTCTTCGATCCCTCCTTCCAGGTGACGGCCATGGACGGCGGCAGCTTGAGCGCCGCCGCCGCCGGCGCCATGGCGCTGATCGTCAACGACTACGAGTTCACCGTGCTGCGCGAGAAGACCGGCAAGACCACGGACGAGCTCAAGGCCGAGCACGACTTCCTGGTCGTCACCTACGGTGCGCAAGGGAGCGAGATCCTGCTGCGCGACGGCGGCGTGGTGCCGGTGCCGGCGGCCAAGGTGCACGAGGTGGTCGACCCCACCGGCGCCGGCGACGCCTTCCGTGGCGGCTTCGTGGCCGGGCTGATGGAGGGCTTCGAGCTCGGCGTCTGCGGCCGTATGGGCTCGACCGCCGCCGTGTACTGCATCGAGCAATACGGCACCTCGAACCACCGCTACACGCGGGAGGAGTTCTTCGCGCGCTACCGCGAGAACTTCGGCGCGTCGCCGGCGCCCGTTCGGTAGGGGCTGGCCTCGTGCCTGCCCTCCGTGCGAGCGGCCACAAGGGCCGCCCCCACGGCCCCGTCCACCCGTGCCGAGGGGCCGCTAGAATGGCACCGATGTCCGACGTCGACCGCCCACGCTCCCTGGCCAGCCGCGAGGAGCGCGAGCAGTTCCTCACCTACCTGCGAGACCACGGTCTGCGCCTGACCGCCGAGCGCCTCGCCGTGTTCGAGGAGATCTACCGCCAGCACCGCCACATCGACGCCGAGGAGCTGCTCGCGGCGCTCAAGGCGCGGGGGCACAAGATCTCCCGCGCCACCGTCTACCGCAATCTAGAAGTGCTGGTCGCCTGCGGCCTGGTGCGCAAGCAGCGTCTGGGCCGCGACCGCTACCTCTACGAGCACCTGCACGCCGGCCAGAGCCACGACCACCTGGTGTGCGCCGGCTGCGGCCGGGTGGTGGAGTTCGTGAGCCCCGGCATCGCCGCCCTGCAGAGCGGCATCTGCCGTGCCCACGGCTTCTCGCCCGACCACCACCAGCTCCAGATCCTGGGGCTGTGCAACGAGTGCGCGGCGGTTCGCGCACCTGCTTCCGCCTGAGCCGACGGGCTGCCGAGCTGCGGGCTCGATCGCTGGGGGTCCAAATGCGGCGGCCCTGACGGTCGAGGCCCCGAGCATCGCTCCGTCTCCTTTCCTCGAAATCGCCTTGGCTGCCGGCGAGCGGCCTCCTCCCTGGAGAGGATGTACATCGCCCTTCGAGGCTGCTACGCTGGGATCTATCGTCTTTGGAGTAAAAACTCACGTGCAAACGAGGCCGCGCGTGAAGGTGCGCTGATAAGAGTCTTTCAACCGTCGTCCAAAAAGGAGAAGCGCATGAAGCGCAGGTTGCCCGGCTTCATCATTCTGATGGCGCTGTTCGCCCTGACCGCCCCGGCGGCCTGGGCGGGCGACAACAAAGTCCAGGTCTGCCACATCCCGCCCGGCAACCCGGCCAACTTCCACACCATCACGATCAGCGAGAACGCCCTGCCAGCTCACCTGGGCCATGGCGATCTCGCGGGGGCCTGTTTCGCGTACTGCGACTCGCTGTGTAGCGACGGCAACGCCTGTACCATCGACGCCTGCGACGCCTCCGAGCACTGCGTCTCCACCCATCCCCCGGTCAACTGTGATGACGGCAACCTCTGCACGACCGACACCTGCGACCCGGCGACCGGGTGCGCAAGCGTGCCCAAGATCTGCATGGACGCCGACAACTGCACGGTCGACGCCTGCGACCCGCTGACCGGGAGCTGCGTCGCCCCGCCGGTCGTGTGTCCTGACGAGCACACGTGCAACCCGGCGAACGGAAGCTGCCACTGCGACCTCGACCCCCCCGGCCTCGACGTCGACGAATGCGAATCCAATCCGTGCGTGAACGGGAGCTGCGAGGACCAGTGCGGCGGCTACCTCTGCCACTGTCTTCCCGGGTGGACCGGCACCAACTGCGAGCTCCCCGCCGACCCCTGCTTCGACGTCGAGTGCAACCATGGAACGTGTGTGCCGACCGGGGAGGGGGGCGCATTCTGCGAATGCAACGAGGGCTGGACGGGCGACACCTGCGACACCCCGTCGCAACAGACCTACAACTGCGCCGACCGCAATCCCTGTACCCCGGAGAACATCGCTGCCGAGATGTTCTACTTCGCCGCCGACGACCCGGCTCAGTTCATCCAGTGCGACTTGTGGGGGGGCTGCTACGAAATGTTCTGCCCGGAGGGGCTCGTCTGGAACCAGAGCCTTCTCACCTGTCTCCCCCCGTAAGGGGACCTGAGGCGCCTCTCGCCCCGCCGCCGGCGGACCGCCTCCGGCGGCGGGGGCCGGAAAAGGAGAACTCATGCACGCGCGAACCCGGCTCCCCCCAACCCTTGCCTTCCTCCTGCCCCTCCTCTGCGCCGCCGGGCCGGCCGAAGCCGCGCCGGAGGGACGCGTCTCCGCAGCCCCGGCGCAAACGACGGAAAGGGAGGATGCCGGGGAGGACCCCGGCTTCTATCGCGACGTGGCGGCGGCGCAGCTCGCGCCCTGGCGGAGCACCGGCATCCGGCGGGAGGACCTGGACGCGGCCCGCGCGCTTTTCCGCCCGCTGGTGAAGTATCAGATCCTCGGTGGGCGCCTCTACCGAGACGAGAAGTGTTACTTCCCGCCGCGTTGCGCAGGGATCGAGCACTTCCTCCTGGAGATCGCGCCCGAGCTGCCGGACCTCGAATTCCTCGTCAACGTCCAAGACCACCCGGCCACCCGCGTCGATCGCCCGCTGCCGGTCTTCTCCTTTTCCAAGGTCCCGGCCGAGCACGCCGACATCCTCTTTCCCGCCTGGGCCTTTTGGGAAGGCGGCCCGGCGCTCGGCGTCATCCCGACCTGGCGCTGGGACCTGACCCGCCGCGACCTGCTCGCGGCCGGGGACGCCCTCTCCTGGGAGGAGAAGAAGCCGGTCGTTTTCTTTCGCGGCTCGCGCACCAACGAGACCCGCGATCCCTATGTGCTCTATGCGCAACAGCACCTGGACCTGTGGGACGTCCGCTACACCTTGAACCAGTCCCAGAAGCAGACGGACCACGTGACCCGGGTGCTCGAGCTGACGCCGGCCGAGCCCGTCGCGCCGCGCGACCATTGCGCCTGGCGATACCTCCTCAACTTCGACGGCGTCGCCGCCAGCTTCCGCTTGAAGAACCTGCTGGCTTGCGGCGGGCTGGTCTTCTACGTCGACCCGAAGTGGGTGGAATTTTTCTATCCCAAGCTCGTGCCCGGCGAGCACTACGTCCCCTTGAGCCTCGACCCCGCCGAAGCAGCGCGCACCGTGGAATCGCTGCGCACCGACGACACGAGAGCCCGGAGGATCGCCCGCCACGGGCGGGACTTCATCGAGAAGCACCTCACCCTCGCGCACGTCCGCCGCTACTGGCTCGACTTGCTCGAGGACTATGCGTCGCTCCAGAGGTTCGAGCCCCGGCGGGACCCACGCCTCGTGCCACCGCCCGGGAACCCGGGTGATCCTCAGGCGCCGGCGAAAGGCCCGGGTTAGCTACTGGCGGGAGCGGCGGCCGAGGGAGACCACCTTCTCGGCACTACCCTTGGGCGCTGCGCCGAACGTGCAGCTCGAGCAGCCGCCCGCCGCCTTCTTGCCGCCGCGGGCAAAGAACGGCCGCAGGGCCAGCCAGCAACCCGCGACCGCCAGCGCGGTGACGGCATAGAACTGCCAGTCGAGGACCGGCGGCCCCCAGAGTGCGGTGGCCGTCACCCGACCCCCATCAGGCGCAGGCCCTGGTAGGTGGCGAGCGCCGCCGCATAGGCCAGAGCGGACATGTAGGCGAGCTGCAGCAACGCCCACTTCACGCTGCCGGTTTCGCGGCGGGTCAGGGCCAGGGTCGGCAGGCACTGCATGGCGAGCACGTAGAAGATCAGCAGGCTCGCCGCCGAGGCCGGCGTGAACACCGGCGAGCCGTCGTCGCGCGTCGCCGCGCCGATCCGCTCGCGCACCCCGCGGTCGTTGACGTCGAGCCCGTCGTCGCCTACCAGCAGCACCGACATCGTCGACACGAAGACCTCGCGCGCCACGAAGCTGGTCAGCACGCCGACCGTGAGCTGCCAGTCGTAGCCCAGGGGCGCGAAGACCGGCTCGACGGCACGGCCCAGGCGCCCGGCGAAGCTGCCCGCCTGCGCGCTGCGGCGCTCGAGGGCGTTGGCCCGGGCCTCGAGCTCCGCGGCCTGCTGGCCGGCTTCTCCTGTCGCTGCGAGCGTCGCCGCCTGCGCACGCAGGGCCACGGCCTCGGCCGGCGGCGGCGAGGTGGGGTACGCCGACAGCCACCACATCACGATGCAAATGCCGAGGATCACCGTGCCCGCCTTGCGCAGGAAGCTGCCGGCCTGGTCGATGGCGACGAACGCGGCGGTGCGCAGCGAGGGCAGCTTGTAGGAAGGCAGCTCGAGGACCATCGAGCGCGAGCGACCGGGGAGCAGCGTGCGGCGGGCGAGGAAGGCGGTGGCGAGCGCCGCCACCGCGCCCAGCAGATAGCAGCCGGCGAAAACCAGCCCCGCCTTGGCAGGCGAGTCGGCGAACAGCAGGCCGGTCAACAGCACGTAGACCGGCAGCCGCGCCGAGCAGCTCATGAAGGGCGCCACCAGAATGGTGGCCAGGCGGTCCTGGCGGTCGGGGATCAGGCGCGCCGAGAGGATCCCCGGCAGCGCGCAGGCGTGGCTGGACAGCAGCGGCACGAAGGCGTGCCCGGGCAGCCCGAAGCGGCACAGGATGCGGTCCATCACGAAGGCGGCGCGGGCCAGGTAGCCGGTGTCCTCGAGCAGGCTGATGAGGAAGAACAGCAGGCAGATCTGCGGCAGGAAGACCACCGTGCCGGCGATCCCGCCGAGCACGCCGTTGGCGATCAGGTCGCCCAGCGCGCCCTCGGGCACTACCTTTGTCACCCAGCCGCCCAAGTGCGTAAAGGTGGCTTCGATCAGGTCCATGGGCACGGTGGCCAGGGCGAAGATGGTCCAGAACAGGAAGCCCATCACCAGCGCGAAGACCGCGACGCCGGCGACCGGGTGGGTGAATGCCTGGTCCAGCCGCTCGGTCAGGGTGTCGGCCGGCGATCCCACCGCGCTCGCGCCGCCCAGGCTCCCCTCCACCACCCGATCGGCCCACGCCTCGAGCTCGGCGAAGCGCGAAGCATCCGGCAGCGGCAATCGAGCCAGGCGTCGGGCCGCGAGCAGGGGGCGAGCGGGAACTCCCTCCGGGTCCTCCAGCACCTCGGCGAGGGCCGCCTGCAGCTCGGGCACGCCCTGGCCGCGGCGGGCCATCACCGGCACCACCGGGCAGCCCAGGAGCTCGGAGAGGCGCGCGGGGTCGATCGAGAGCCCCCGCCGCCGCGCCAGGTCGACCATGTTGAGCGCCACGACAGTGGGTAGGCCCCTCGCGAGCAGCTCGCCGACCAGGAAGAGGTTGCGCGTCAGGTTGGTGGCGTCCACCACCACGGCCACGGCGTCGGGCCGGCGGAAGAGGCCCTCACCGGCCAGCACCGAGCGGCAGACGCGGGCCTCGGGAAGGTCGAGGTCCAGGCGGTAGAGGCCAGGGAGGTCGACGACCTCGGCCAGCCGCTCGTCGCCGGCGGCGAGGCCGAGGCTGGTGCGTCCGATACGGGCGTCGGTGGTGGTACCCGGGAAGTTCGCGGTCTTGGCTCGCAGGCCGCAGAGGCGGTTGAAGAGCGTTGTCTTGCCGGTGTTCGGGTTGCCGACGAGCGCGATACGCGGGGTCGCGGCCGGTGTCGACCGGGCGACGGGTCGGGGCGCGACGGCAAGCCGCGGTGAGCTCATGCCGCGGGCTCGGGCAGGACGAGGAGCTGCCGGGCCACGGCATCGGCGAGGCCGATGCGGGTGGCCCGCACTTCGACGATCCAGGGGTCGCCGGCGCGGCACACGCGGAAGCGGCTACCGGCGGCGAGGCCCAGCGCGGAGAGGAGCGCGCTGTCCTGGTGCGGCAGGTCGCTGGCGTGCAGGCGCGCGCGGTGCCCTACGGCGAGGTTGGTGAGGCGCACGGGATCGGCCGCCGCCGCGGCGGCGAGCGAAGGGGCTGAGGGGTGCTTACGGCTCACTCTCGTGCTCTTCTGAGACTGAGTCTCAATCGAGGATTTTGACAGTAACACAGGTGGAGATCGCAGGGCTTTGGGCACGAGGAGTGGATTCCGCTGCCCGCTCGCCGACATCCTGGAGGTCAGTCCACCTCTTCGAGCTCCGTCTCCACCTCGCAGAACTTCGTCTTCGCCCCGGGGTCGAGGCGGAGCTCCACGCAGGCGGTGCGGAGCGCGGGGCCGGAGAGGCACGCGACGTAAGTGCCGGGCGAGGCGCGCCACGCCTTGCCGCCGCCCGCGCCGTCCCAATCGTCCGCGATTCCGATCCGTTGACCGTCGATCGAGACGATCGCCTCCTCCGGGTCGGTCTGGAACTTCACCCCCTCGCGGCAGCGGAGGACTTCCGAGACCGCGGCAGGCGGAGAGTAGGCTGGCTCTGGAGGCGCAGCCGCCACGGCCGCAGGAGCGGGCGCCGGTGCGGGCGAGGCGCCGAGGGTGGGGCTCTCTGCCGGCGTCGCCACCGGCTGCCCAGCGGCGCTCGCCGAGACGTGCGCAGGAGCCGCGTACCTCGGCGTCGCGGGCGGCGGCGGGGGCGGCACCTCCGCCATCGGCGGCGCGGAGGAAACCTTCGCCTGCGTCGGCGGCGAAGTCACCGGGTCGTTGATGTCCGCGGCCGTGGCGCCGGTGGCACCAACAGGCGGCACGGCGTTGCCGGCCGTGCCTGCCGGGCGGTCGCCCGGCGTGGGCTGGATGCCGGGGCCGCCGGCCGGTGCCTTGGCGCGCCCGGCAAACACCCACAGGCCGACCGCGGCCAGCAGCACCACCGCCGTGGCGAGGGCCCAAGGCCCCCAGGAGCGCGGCACGCGGACCGGCAGATAAGTCTGGCCGGTCGGGCTGCCGGGGTCGAACCCCCGGAGCATGTGGGTGGGGGCCGTGGCGGGCTCGAGATAGGGTGCGGCCCCCGCGCCCGCCGCAGACGGTGCCGCCCCTACAACAGCAGCCGGCGACGCCGCCGCGAATGCACCGCCCGCCATCGCGCTTCCGCCCTGCGCGGCGAGGTCGCGCTCCAGCGCGGCCGCGCTCTGGTAGCGCTCCTCGGGTGCCTTGGCCATCGCCTTCAGGATCACCCGCTCCAGCCACTCCGGGAGCTGGGGATCGAGGCTGCGCGGCGGCGCCGGCGCCTCGGAGATGTGCTTGAACGCCACCGAGAACGGGTCGTGACCGGTGAACGGCAGCCGGCCGGTCGCCAGCTCGTAGAGCAGCACCCCCAGCGAGTAGAGGTCGGTGCGCGGCGACGACTCCCCCGTCCGCGCTTGCTCCGGGGCCATGTACTCCGGCGTGCCGAGCACCGAGCCGGTCTGCGTCTTGATGCCGGTGCCGGCCACCCGCGCGATGCCGAAGTCCATCAGCTTCACCTTGCCGTCGCGCGTCACCATCACGTTGTGGCTCTTGACGTCGCGGTGCACGATGCCCTGGGCATGGGCGCAGCCCAGGGCGCGCGCCACGGCGATGCCGATCGAGCTCACCTCGTCGACGCCGAGACGGCGGCTGTCGCGCAAGCTGCGCAGGCTCTGCCCGTAGATCAGCTCCATGACGATGAAGTAGGTGCCCTCGACCTCCTCCACGTCGTAGACGTGCAGGATGTTGTCGTGCACCAGGGTGGCGATGACCTGCGCTTCCTGGCGGAAGCGCTCCCGGAACTGCTCGTCCCTGGCGAGCTGCGCCGGCAGCACCTTGATCGCCACCGGCCGGTTGAGCGAGAGCTGGCGGGCCTGGTAGACCACTCCCATGCCACCGCGGCCGATCTCGCTCTCGATCTGCCAGCGGCCGAAGGTCTTGCCGATCCAGGTGTCTGACATGGTTCGCTCGCGCAATGGAGAGCTCGCGATCGAGCTCATCCTACTATCACGCCTGCCCGAAGCCGTGGGCCGGCGGCAGGACGTCGCCCATTTCCTCCCGCCAGTCGCGCAGCCAACGCGGCCGCGAGCGCAGCACCTCCCAGAGCTCCGCTCCGAGGGCGCGGTCCATCATCGACGCCCCCAGCGCCCGGTAGGCCTCGAACTGCGCGTCGTCGTAGAACAGGTCGGCGGTGGACTGGTGGGGGAAGTCGGGATGCCGCTTCTTGTAGTTGAGGATCGGCTCGCTCTCGCAGCCGCAGAGCGAGGACTTGACGAGCAGCAGCCAGCCGGTCCCGGCTGCAAGCTGCCGCTCGGAGTCCTTCGGGTAGGTGATGCGGCCGAGCGCGAACGAGCGGGACGACAAGCCGGTCGCCTTGTCGGGCCGCAGGCAGCCGAGGTCGATGTCGATCTTGATGCCGAGGTCGATCTCCACCTGGCGCACTGCCTCGTTGAACGAGCCGAAGCCGAGCTCCAGGTCGCGCTCGGCATCGCAGGCCACGATCAGCCGGCAGCGGCGCTGCAGCAGCGGGTAGATCCCCAGGTTGTCGCCGGTGTGGCCGCCGTCGGAGATGTGCACCAGGCGGTGACTGGCATCGCTCGCTCCCAGGAGCTCCTGCAGCAGGTAGAAGGGCCAGAACACCCAACCCTCGCGGCGGAAGGCCCGAGCGCCGTTGCGGTAGCGCGGGTTCTCGATCCACTGCCCCAGCCGGACGTTGAACAGGGTCATGGCCAGCGCCTGCGCGAAGAAGGTGCGGAAGCCCATCGCCGAGTCCGCCGCCGCCCCCGACACGGTGAGTGCCCGGGCGAGCTTGGTCTCGCCGCTGCGGTAGTGCCGGGTGTCCATGTAGCCGGTGGTGTCCGAGCCGCAGAAGAGCTTGGAGAACACGAACGAGTCGGACTTCCTGCTGCGGCGCGTCATGTCGCGGGAGCGCGTGAGGTTGAGGCAGGTGACGATCAGGTGCAGGGGCGCGCCGGTGACCGCCTGGACCGGCGCGAGCTCTTCGTCCGCCCGCGCCGGCGGCGCGAAGGGCAGCGCCTGGATGATGCGTTCGCCGGGGCCGAGCGCCCGCGGCAACGCCCGCGCCACGTAAGCCGCCGGGGCAGGCCGGGCCTCCTGCTCCGCCGGCGCCGCTTTCGACCGCCGCAAGGGCCGCGACGCGGCAGCCGGGTCCTGGTGAGAGCCGTGCAGCTCCACCAGGCGCATCTCGCCGTTGTCGCGCAGCAGGTCGAGGCTCCCCGGCACCTCCGCCGAGTCCGCGCCCCGCAGCACCGGGCCGAGAGTCTGCAGGTAGGTCTCCACCAGCCGGTCCCGATAGAAGAAGTGGAGGGAGAGCTTGTTGAAGTCGGTCGCCAGGCCGAGCAGCGCAAAGATGCCCAGCGCCGCGCCGAGGATCGAGAGCCGGAAGGCGAGCGGCCCCAGCGGGGCGGCAGCCTCGAGGCGCAGGATGAGAGCAGCGACCAGCAGCAGGCCGAGGACGACGACCACCGTCACCAGCACCCCGAGCACCAGGTTGCGCAGGATCTCCGGCAGCCGCTGCAGGAGCTTGACCTTTTCGGCGGCCCCCTCGGCCCCCTTGCCGAGGGCACTCTTGGCGAGCCAGCCGCTGCCGGCGAGCGACCCGAGCCAGGCCAGGGCCTCCTTCACCGGCCATTCGTCACCCTTGTTGATCCAGGCGAGGGCGAAGGGCACCAGGATCACCAGCACCGACACCACCGTCAGGTAGTCGAGGATCCCCTTCCAGGCCGCGAAACGGGAGCGCTGGTTACGGTTGAACGATCGGGTGGAGACCACCCAGTGCAACGCCAGGCTCGCCAGCCAGCCGCCGATGTAGACCCCCATGGGCAAGGTGATGTTGGCGAGCTGCCATCCGTCGCGGACGACGACTCCCTTGGTCATCAGCACGGCGATCGTCAGGGTGATGAAGAACAGCGCCCACAGCGAGTGGTACTCGCGGTTCTCCTCCGGGCTGTCGCCCACGCGGCGGAACCAGGCTTCGGGCAGGCTCCAGATCAGGCTGCAGAGGATCATGGTGAGGGTCAGCATCACCACTCCCACCCCCACCGCGGAGAGGAACGGGCCGGCCGACTCCACGCCACCTGCGCGGAACGTGAAGAGCAGGCGCCAGTAGGTCCCGACCTCCGGCTCGCCCACCAGGGAGGAGAAGCCCGCTGCCGGGATCGGTCCCGCCATCAGGTAGAGGACCGCCAGGTAGCCGCCGGCGATCGCCACCAGCACCAGCAGGCCGAGGAGGAGGTGGTAGAAGATCCCGCCGAAGACCGTACCCAGCGCGCGCAGCACATCGCGGTGGAACAGCCGCTTGGTGCGGATCAGGAAGTCGCCGTGGGTGCGCAGGTGCTCGAGCTGCACGCGGCCATCGAACCGGCCGCGCAGCTCTTCGTGCAGCGGCTCCTGGAGGTCGCGCCTGGACTCGAAGGGAAACCGCTTCACCCGCGTCGTCAGGTACGGGCGGTCGGTGGCGGTGAACAGGTATTGATCGTCGAGCCCCAGGGCCGAGGCCGAGACCTTGCGCCGGTTGATCGACAGCAGCGAGGACAGCGCCGAGCCCAGGTACCCCCCGCCCGACACCGTCGACAGGTAGTCCACCCAGGGCAGGAGCCGGCGCCGGCAGAGTGTCTGCAGCGCGCCCAGGCAGGTGGTCGCGGCGCGGATGCCGCCGCCGGAAAACGCGAGGCCGATCGGCCGGCCGGCGAGCCGGGGCGCGCCTAGGTCACGGCTCGGCGGATTGCCGGTCTCCGCCGCGGCCTCGCGCGCCTCCTCGACCGCGTCGTCGTGCGCCCGGCACCGCCGCGAAGCGAGGTAGTCCGCCTCCCGGGCCAGGACCTCGTCGAAGGAGAGCCACTCCCGGGGTGGCAGCTTTCGGAAGGCGCCGGCCAGAGAGGCGCGGAGCACCACGATGCCGATCACCAGCAGCGCCACCGCCACGACCGCCAGGAGAACGAACTTGACGCCGGCGGCGAGGCCGGCCAGCAGCGGCAGCCATCCCGGCAGGCTCGCCCCCGCCTCTACCCGCTCGATCTCCCGCAGCAGCAGCGCGTTCTCGCCGTAGTCGCAGGCCCCGGCGATCACCGCCGCCAGCGCCCAGACCAGCCAGGCGCTGCGCCGCCAGTTGCCGGTCGCCCCTCCGAGGAGCAGCCAGGGGCCGGCCAGGAGGGAGACGTAGCACGGGACCAGCCAGGCGTCGTAGGCGAGGTTGCGGCGGGCCTCCTCGAGCAAGGGTCGGTGGGTCCGCGCCGCCGAGTCCGCCGGTCGGCAGGAGGCGGGCGGCTCGCCTGCCCAGTCGTCGAGGATGCGCTCCGCCCTCGCCGCGGTGAAGGCGATCTGCAGGTCGGTCATCGCCTTGCCGCAGGCGCTCTCCCCGACCAGGGCGCTGGAGGACGGAGCCATGAGGCTGGAGACGAGCAGCACCCCCGCCCCTCCCAGGGCCGTCAGCAGCCATCCGGCGATCCGCGACATCCTCCAGGACCTGGGCATACATTCCTCCGGGCCGCCGCGCGGCCAGCACACGAGGCGATTCGACGGAGCTCGTTGTTTCCGAATCGTAGCGCCATCGCCAGGCCCTTGGACGTCCGCGGCGCCACGGATTCGCGTCCTCGACCCAGCTTGCGGCCGCGCGGCACGCTCCGGACCCCCGGGCCCGGGTTGCGAGACCCGCCGAATTGTCCTAGGGTCGCCGCACCAACTTCTGCCCGAGTCCTCTCGCGGAGAGCAAGATGCTCGACGAGCTCGACAAGGCGATGTTCGACCCGCACCTCAACCAGAGCTTCGAGCTGCTGCTCTCCCCCGCCGAGCGGCTGCCGCTCGAGCTCATCGAGACACGTGCCCTGGGCTCCGAGACGGTTCCGCACGCCAAACGCAAACCTTTCGCGCTGGTCTTCCGCGGCCCTTCGAGCCCGGTCCTGCCGCAGCAGATCTACCCGCTCGTGAGCCCCGCCTTCGAGCGGCTGGAGATCTTCCTCGTCCCGATAGGCCGCAATGGAGAGGGCACGCTCTACGAGGCAGTATTTACGTAGCCATAGGGGGCGACCAGGAGGGTCGCCCCTACGCCTCGAAGCCGAATCTGGGGCCTCTGGGGGCAGCCCTCGTGGCTGCCCTCGCCTCCACGCGACCGAAAGCCCTCAACCTTACGGCGGCGTCCAGCGCATCAGCTTGTAGGGCCCCCGCTCCTCGCCGGTCGGCTCGAAGCCGAGGCGCTGGTAGAGGCGCATCGCCGGGTTGTAGACCTCGACGTGGATCGAGACCGGCTTGTGGGCCGCGGCGCCCTCGGCGAGCAAGCGCTCGACGAGCGCCCTGCCGAGCCCCGAGCCGCGGTGCTCGGGCAGCAGCGCGATGTCCACCAGCCGGATCTCCTTCTGCCAGCGCGCCACGTAGAGGCGTCCCACGGGCACGCCGTCCTGCTCGACGATCGAGAGCTCCGCGTCCGCGTAGTACTGCCGGTAATGGTGGTCCTGGGCCTCGAACTGGTGGCGCAGGAACCACGCCTTCTGCTCCTCCGCCCAGTCCACCGTCGCCAGCTCGTCCGCCCGCGTCGAGGCGTAGATCCGGTACAGCAGCTCGCGGTCGTCGTCGCGGACGGGCCGGAGCGTGATTCCGGCGGGGAGCGCCGGAGCGCCTGGCGCCCGTGGCTCTGCCGGCGCCTCTGGCTCGGCCGGCGCACGTGGCTCTGCCGGCGCCGGGGGCTCTGCCGGCACGGGCTACTCCTCCACCACCGGCTCGAAGCTCACCACCAGCGAGCAGAGCTCGTCGCGTGGCGGTGACCCCGGCAGCGGCAGCTCGTCGCCCCGCTTCCAGGTGCCGGGGGCGAGCCCCAGAAGATAGATCCCGCGCTGCAGCTTGGGCCGGCCGGTCTCCCAGTCCACCGTGAAGTCGGCGAAGGAGCGCTCGGTGGTGAGCACGCCGGCGACGTTCTTGGTCAGCTCGAGGGCCAGCACCAGCCCGCCGTCCTCCTGGCGCAGCGGCACCACGAAGTGCAGGCGCGCACCGCGGGTCGGAACCGGGTTGCGACGCAGGCCCCAGGAAACGAACGGCAAGGGCTCCGGCCGCGCCGGGTCCGGCGACGGGTAGAGCACCAGCAGGTTGACGCTGCGGAACCCCAGAACCTCGCGCTTCGGGAGCCGAGGGTAGAGGCCGTGTACCGTCATCCACACCGAGCCGCCCGCCAGGCTCTGGTCCCCGAGCGGCAGGCGGTCGGCGCTCACCACCTCGAGCTCGGGCGGAGCCAACGGGTCGAAGGGCGTGTTCCAGGGCAGCACCCCGAAGTGCGGGTACTGCTCGCTGCCGGCAAGGAAGCCCACCGAGAGAAGCTGGTCGATCGGCGCGTCGAGGCCGAGCAAAGTGCTCGCGCCAGCGCTGCCCGCGAAGCAGGCGCCGGCGGCGACGGTCGAGCTCAGGGTCAAGAACTCACGGCGGTTGACGCCGCCTCCAGGCGGCGACGCGGTCACCAGGGGCCACGGCATGGCTCACCTCCAGATTGGGCATAAGCACGATTGGAGAACAAACAGAGAAACAGCTACGACCTCCCGGCTCGCCTTCGGGCCGGGAGGTCGCGCAATGGAACACGATCAGCTCTCAGCCTAGGTGCGAGGTGGGAAAACGCCCTGGAGCGCGATGCAGAAGTAGAAGGTCAGGAAGGGCTGCAGGTTGTTGTGCGGCTGGTCGCCGCCGGCGGGCGCAAGCACCTCCGGGGCCATCGCCTGGAGCCCGGCTGCCGACGTGGAATACAGCGTACCAGGGACCGAGCGGGCCAGCGAGCGGTTCGGCGACGGAGCCTTGAGGTCGCCGTCGTCCGACGAGCAGCGCAGCGCGTGGGAGTGGCTGGGGATCTCGCTCTCGAGGAGGCTCACGGTCTCGCTCCCGCCGGTCTCGCCGAGGTCGTGGAGCGAGAGCCCAGGGCCTTGCCCAGGGTGCATGGGCGCCCGGCCCTGGAGATCGGGAAGGGCGAAGTTGGACTTGCCGTTCCCGCCGTAGGTCGTGCCCAACAGCGAGAAGAGGGCCGTATTCTGCGACAGCGGCATGAGCTGCCCGTCGCACCACGCCCAGCCCCGGGGGGCGAAGTTGAACGGGAAGATGCGGATTTCGGCGACGAATGGATCGGCCATGGTCTCCCTCCTAGGTCGGGGACGGGAAGATCCCGAACAGGGAAATGATGAAGTTCACGCAGAGGTAGGGCTGGAAGTTGGTGTGGGGTTGGCTGCCGCCCGTCGGAGTGATGTCCGCCGCGTTCATGTTGCTGTTCGGGTTGTCCTGGATGTAGTACGCGATGGTCGGTGCCTCGGCCGTGGTGTTGGTGACCGGCGAGGGCGCCGAGCCCGGCGAGCTCGAGGCCAGGAAAGGGTGGGAGTGGGCCGGGATCTGGCTGACCGTCAGGGTGATCTCCTCCGCCCCACCGGTCTCCGCGAGGATGAAGCCGTTGCCCTGGTGGACCGGGATCCTGCCGCGCAGGTCGGGCAGGGCGAAGGTCGTCTCCCCGTCGCCTCCGTAGGTGGTGCCGATGAGCTGGAACAGCGTCTCGTTCTCGGAGATCGGCAGGAGCTGCCCTTCGCAGAACATCCAGCCAGCAATAGCGAAGTTTCCGGCGAACATCCGGATCTCGCCAACGTATGGTTGCGCCATGGCTGCCTCCTAGGTGGGCGACGGGAAAATGCCCTGGAGGGCGATAGAGAAGTTCAGGGTCAGGAACGGCTGCATGTTGAGATGCGCCTGGCTCCCTCCGACGTTGGCGACGGTGCCGGGGTTCAAGGAGATCAGGTTGGTCGGCGGCGCGTAGCTGTTGCTGGCCGCGGCCAAGACGTTCCCCACCGCTACCGGCGTCCCCCCGTTGGCGGCCGAGGCTTGCGCGACGTGGGTGTGGGTCGGGATCTCGCTGATCGAAAGGGTGTGGGCCTGTTCCCCGCCCCTCTCCCCCAGCGTGTGCGAGCTGCCCACGTGGATCGGCGTGCGGCTGCGCAGGTCGGGCAACGCGAAGTTGACCCGCCCGTCGCCGCCAAAGGTGGTGCCCAGCAGCGAGAACAGCGCCTGGTTCTGGTTGATGGGCAGGAGCTGGCCGTTGCAGAGGGCCCAGCCCCGCGGCGCAAACACGAAGCTCATGATCCGGATCTCGGACAGGAACGGTTCCGCCATTCAGTTCTCCTTTCTCATCCCCACGGAAACTAACAAGGCGCGGCCTCCGCCGCGCCGGTTCACGAAGCTGTGCCGAAACCCGCGCTCAAGGCAGCGGACAGGCCGCTCCGCCCACGAAGCCGCCGCCCGGCGGCGTGTTGACGGTGGCGCTCCCCGTCGTCGAGATGTTGTTGCCGTTCACGAAGGCCACGACCGCGGCCGTATCGGCCGCCCCTCCGGCGTAGCCGGGGAGGCGGATGGTGGTGTTGAAGCGCTGGCGCATGCGGAAGTCGTCCGGCGCCCCCGGTCCGTGGGTCAGCGTGTTCCGCAGAGCCCCCGCCCCGCCCAGGGTCAGGCAGACGAAGTGGGCGTCGGGCACGCCGAAGATGTTGGGATCGGCCGATCCGGCGTTGACGAAGAACCCTTCGCGGCTGTTCGTGCCATCCGAGTGGCTGGAGTTGTTGCCGGTCACGGTCATGTTCAGCGTGCCGCTGCCGTCGTTGGCCAGGACGTTGATGCCGCGGTCGAAGGTCTGCCGGATCGTGTTGTTGGTGATGGCTACCGTGTGGGTGCCGTTGCCGTGGGCGTCGACCCCGATCCCCGAGCCGGTCGTAGAGCCGCTCTGGAAGCTACCCACGGTGCCGATCACGTTGCCGGAGATGGTGCCGCTCATGGTCGCCGCGGCGGACGACGTGCCGAGGTTGACCTGGATGGCGTTGAGGATGGCGCCGTTGATGGTGTTGTTCAGGATGTCGTACTCGACGCTGCCGGCGTAGCCCGGCACCGCCGTCGCGGCATTGATGGTGATCCCTTGGTTCAAGGCAAGCGCGTGCCCGCCGGTCAGGGTGTTGCCCGAGAACGTGATGTCGAGCTGAGAGGTGTTGGCCGCGGCGGCCTGGAAGTGGTCGTCGCGGTGCGCAGTGAAGGTGCTGCCGCTGACGCTGGCCGTGATGTCGGCGGTGCCGGTCGCGTCGAACAGGAGGCCGTCGGCGCCGATCGAGGAGTTGCTGCTGAAGGTGCTGCCGGTGACGGTGAAGGCCGTGAGCACGCCGGAGCTGTTGCGAACCACGACGTTGTTCTCGGCCGACCCGGTCACCGTGACGTTGGTCATGGAGCAACTCCCGGTGAGGCCGATGAACTCGATCCCGTTCTCCCCCGCCGCGTTGCCGTTGGCCGAGATCAGGCTGCTGGCGAGCGTGAACCCTGCCACGGTAGTGCCGCGGATGCCGTCGTTGCCACCCGACATGACGCGCATGAACGACAGGTTGACGTCGCCGGTGCTGGTGAGCGCGATCCCCGCGTCGCTCGTCGACTGGATGGTGCCGCCGGTGCAGGTCGGGGTGGCGACGGTGCAGGTCCCGCCGTTGCCGGTCACCGTCAGGCCGCCACTGCTGCCGGTGGCGTTGAGCACGATGCCGTTGGTGCCGCCGTTGGCCGCGATGCTCTGGAACGTCAGGTCGCTCGGGCCAATCGTGGTGCTGACGACGTTCAGCGCCGCGCCGGTAGTCGAGGCGATGGTGTTGTTGGTTCCCTGGACCGTGATGCCCACCGCGCCGTTGATGGCGCTGAAGCCGATGCCCGAGGTGGTGTCGATGTCGAGGCCGCCGCCGGTGAAGTTGATGGTGGCGACGTCGTTGTTGTCGAGGACGACGGCCGAGTCCGTGCCCGTGTTCAGGGTCTTGGTCGCGCCGCTGAAGTTGATCGTCGGGGTGCCGCTCGCGTTGTTGTTCGTGACCCGGATGCCGTTGCCGGCGCTGGTCGACGAAAGGTTGCCGGAGAACGTCACCGTGCCGCCGGTGCGGCCGGTGACCTCGATCAGCGCGACGTTCGCCGTGTTGGCGATCGAGCCGGCGTAAGTGATCGTGCTGGCCCCCGCGTTGACGTCGAAAGCGATGCCCGTCGCCGTGCCGATCGAGCCACTGTTGGCGACGAAGCTGCCGGTAACCGTGTCGAGATTGACACCTTTCGTCGGACTTGCCGCCGAGCTGACACTGGCGAATGTAGCGCCGGCCCCGAAGTTTACGCCAGCGACATCGATGGCGGGTCCGCCGGTGGCGCTGATCGTGTTGCCAGAACCAGCAATATTGAAAGTGCCGCCGGCCGCGGAAAGTCCGGCGCCGCCCGTGGCGGTAATGGCCAGGCTCGAAAAGGTAAAGGTTCCCGCACCGGTAGCGGTCAAGTTGGCGCCGGTCGGCGCGTTGATCGTAGTGGTGCCGAAACTCGCGTCGACGGGGTTGTTGATCCGAATGCCGGTACCGCTAATGCCACTGATCGAAGTGGCTCCGGCAATGGCAAGCGAACCTGTCACCGTGTCGAGGTCGATGCCGTTCACCCCCGCGGTCGAAGCCACGCTGGTGAACGTGGCGTCGAGCGCACCATTGTCGAGGTCGAGCGCGCCGCCGGTGCCGCCGAGCGCTACGTTCGAGACGGTGAGCGTGCCGAAGCCACTGCCGAAGATATCCACGCCCGTCGTGTTGCCGACGTTCAGGCCGCGGATAGTGTTGTTTGCGGAGAGCGTGATCCCGTTGCCCGCGGCATTGGTGATATCGGGAGCGATTCCGGCGGAAACGATGGTCGTACCGCCGAGCACCAGCCCTACACCCTCACCCAGAAGCTGCTGGTCCGCCTCGAGCACCAGCCCACCGGCATAGGGAGTACCGTCGTCGTCGTAGACGAAGATGATGTCGGACGGCTCGTCGGGGTCGCCGACGGCGTTGACGCTGGCCAGGGCTTGGAACGGGTCGGCGAGAGTACCCAGGTGCGGCGGCGTGGTGTTCGAGTCGTCCACGAACCACACCACGCCCTCGAGCGTGATGCGGGCGGTGGCAACCGAGGTCAGGGCCGGGGTGTCGGTGTCGACGATCGTGTAGTTGAAGGAGTCGACGCCGCGGAACCCGGCCGGCGGGTTGTAGGTGAACTCGCCGGTCGCGAGGTTGGTCACCGAGACGGTGCCGCCCTGCGCCGAGGTGGCGTCGAAGGTGGAGACGCTCACCGTGCCGCCGTCCGGGTCGAGGTCGTTGGCGAGGAGCGTTGGGCGCGGCGTGCCGTCGACCGTCAGGGTGACGTTGCCGAACCACGAATACTGGTCGTTGCTCGCTACCGGCGTCGAGTTCACCGAGCCGGCCACCAGCGTGGTGTTGGCGTCGACGGTGTCGGTCAAGTCCACGTTCAGGGCCTCGCTGCCGGTGTTGGTGATGGTCACCGTGTAGCGCAGCCGGTCGCCGGGGTCGGCTTTCAGGTCGGTGTCGTTGTCGACGATCAGCGCGTCCACCTTGGTGGCGGCGATCAGAGGCACGGCGGTCACGATCTCGTCGAGGGCTACGGCGCCCTCCTTGCCGCGCACCGTCATCTCGATGGCGCCGACGCTCGCGAAGTTGGCGGCGCTGGTGCCAGTCTGGATGAACTCCGAGAACGGCAGGAAGAAGTTCTGCGCCGCGCCCACCGCCGGCAGCACCAGCGCGGCCCGCGACGAGGAAGTAGCGTTCGAGTGCACGCGCATCTCGATCTCGTTGCCGGCCACGGTCGAAGCCTGGACCCGAATGCGGAAGCCGCTCACGCCGCCGGTGGTCAGGTTCACGCCGCCCAACCCGGTGGGGTTCAGGGTCAAGGGGGCGGTATCGCCGTCCCACGAGATCCGCGCCTCGCCCCGGGAGTCGGGCGTGGTGTTGGGCACGGTCAGCGTCAGGGCGCCGCTTGCGACGCTCACGTTCACCGGCCCGGCGCCGGCCAGGAGATCGATCACCAGCCCGCGCCGCGTGCCGATAATGTCGGCGCCGCCGGTGGCGGTCGAGCTCCCGCCGGGCGGGTCGGCGAGCGCCGCCTGGTTGGTGGTGAAGGTGTCGATGTTGGTCTGCCCCACCGCGGGCGTCGCCAGGCCCAGGGCCAGGAGCGCCACCGCCGCGAGCGTCGCGCTCCGCGCCCGGCGCCGCAGGACGAAACCCGCGGCCAGCGCCAGCAGGCCGGCGAGGAGCGCCATGCCGCCCCAGCCGAGGGTGGGAATGGCGATCGTCTCGGCGGGAGTGCCGAAGCCGCGGATCATCCAGTTGCCAGGCAGGAAGCCGTCGATGGTCGAGATCTGCTGGTCCGGCGGCGGGATCAGCACCGGCGGGTCCGGCGGGTCGGTGGACCACACCCCGAGCCAGGAGCGGCCCTGGCTGGCAGTGGTGTCGATCGAGGCCGGCTGCGTGGGCGAGGTGACACCGCTCACGATGAAGCGCGGGATCACCCCGATCAGCAGATCACCGGCGCCGTCGAAGGGCACGGGGACCGCTAGCGGGTAGACCGAGAAGGTGTTGCCGTCCAGCGCCTGGATGGTCTCGTTGGAGCTCGCCAGCAGCACGGCGCCATTCGCCGGGTTGCCGTCCACGTCGCTGTAGACGGCGAGCTGGATGGCGTTGCCCACCGCCATGTTCGGCCCTGGTGTGAACAGCACCCACACCTCCTCGAGCACGGCGGGCCCGCCCGGCGTGAAGCGGTTGAACCACAGGAACTGGCGCGCCGTCTGCCCCGCCACTCCCACCACTCCCTCGGACGAGTCGTCGTCGAGCACGAGCTGCACCGGGAACAGGCTGGTCGGCGGCAGCGGCGGCACGGCGGTTTCCTCGACCGGCACGGGCACGAACTCCCAGCCGACGTCGGCCTGCGCCGCCGGCGCGAGAAGCGCCAGAGCGGCGACGAGCGCCAGGCCCATGGCACCTGCCGTGCCGGCGAGCTCGCGGGTGGGTCGAACCCTGACGGTGCTGCTCAGGGGTGTCGTCATGCTGGAGGTCTCCTCGCTGGCGCCCATCTCTAGGACTCTGCTGCCGATTGGCTTCGTCACGAGCTCTGGTCCCTTGTAGCAAGCTTCACGGTTGTCATCCCTGGTGCTCGGAAAGCGGCTCATGGCGGGCACCCCAGGCCTTCGCAGAGCGACCACTGACTGGTGTCGCCGGACTCGAAGCCGTCGGAGAAGATCTCGCCGACGTCGCTCAGGAAGAGCTGGTCGAAGGAGCCGGTGAAGCTGGCCCCGCTCGGCGTCTCCCACCGGAACCGGCAGCGCACAGAGGCCGCGCTGGCCGCGGAGGTCACCTGTCTGGCGAGCGTCAGCCAGGTCCCGCCCGTGTCCTGCAGGAGGAAGGCGTCGGAGACCCCGCCGAGAAGTCCGGTGCAGGCGCCGCCGGAGAAGAACTCGCACGAGCGCACGAAGCTCACCGTCACGCCAACCGCCGCCGCCAGGCGCACCCGGGCCGAGAGGTCGAGCTCGACGCCGGCCGGCACCGCGACGCACTGCGAGACGCCGAAGGAGGTGTCGATCCCGGGCATCAGGTTGACGGTCTGGGCCGAGCCGGAGTCGTCCGCGGCATCGGCGTCGTCCTCGTCGAAGTCCACCTCGCCGGCGGTGGCCTGGGTCACGGTCCAGCCCGCCAGGCCGCAGTCGAAGTGGCCGTTGGCCAGCAGGTTCTCGGAGTCGACGCGGAAGCCGCGCACGAAGTCGGTGCCGGCGATCGAGCCGCGGCCGTCGCCATCGAGCGGGTTGCCGGCGAGGTCGGTCAGCGTGCCGCAGGCGTAGAGCCGGTACTGCGCGTCGGCGAGGTTGCCGAGGTTGAGGGTCGCGGTATCCGACCCGCTGTCGTAGCTCACCGAGCCGATGGTCACGGGCACGTCATCGCCAGCCACGCCGCTGCAGCCGGCGGTACTGAAGTCGAAGTCGGGACCCGGCGCGACCAGCAAGTAGTTGGACGGGTTGGAGACGTCGTCGGGGTCGGTGTCGCCCGCCGGGTCGTTCATCTCCTCGCTGAAGGTCACCAGGAGCTGGCTCACCTCGACGTTGGCGGTCTCGCACTCCGCAAGGTCGCCGTCGCCGGTGTCGGCCACCGTGTCGATGCCGGTCACCTGCGGCTGGACGGCGTCGAGCTGGGTGAGCTCGGTATCGGAGTCGTTGCCCGAGACCGGATCGGTCGTGGCGGCGGTCACGGTCGCCGTGTTGGAGATCGAGGCCGGCGGCGAGGGGTTGACCGTCACGGTGACGTTGCAGGTGACGGTCGCGCCGTCCGCCAGCGTGCCGATGTTCCAGGTCCACGGCGGCGTGTTGGTGCCGCCGCAGTCGTCGCTCACGTAGGTGACCTCGGAGGGCAGCGGGTCGGTGACCACCACGCCGGCCGCGTCCGAGGGCCCGAGATTCTCGACCGTGATGGTGTAGATGAGGTCCTCGCCGGCCGGCGGCGGATCGGCGCTGTCTTCCTTGGTGATCTCGAGGTCGGCCGACGCATTCAGCGTGTCGGTATCGGTGGCGCTGTTGTTGGCCGGGTTGGGGTCGGTGGTGCCGGCGCCCACGGCCACGGTCGCGGTGTTGGCGAGCGTGCCGGTAGCCGAGGACGCGATGTTGCCGGTGGCGGTGTAGGTCACGCTGCCGCCCACCGGCAGGTTCACCACGTCGTTGATGTTGCCGCTGCCGGCCGCGGTGCAGGAGGCCCCGCCCGCGGCGACGCAGGTCCAGGTCACGCCGGTGATCGACGCCGGGAAGGTGTCGGCCACGGTGGCCCCCACGGCGTTGGAAGGCCCGCTGTTGGTCGCCTGCATGGTGTAGGTCACCGGAGTGCCCGGTACCTCGCTGGCGGCGCCGTCGGTCTTGGTGATCGCGAGGTCGGCCTGCGGCGTCAGCGTGTCGGTGTCGGTCGCACTGTTGTTGCCCGGGGTGGGGTCGGTGGCGCCGCCGGTGGCGGTCACGGTCGCGGTGTTGGCCAGCGTCCCGGTGGCCGCCGCCGAGATGGTGCCGGAGGCGGTGTAGGTGACGCTCCCGCCCACCGGCAGGCTGACGGCGTCGTTGAGGTTGCCGCTGCCGGCCGCCGTGCAGGAGGCGCCGCCCGCGGCGACGCACGTCCAGGTCACGCCGGTGATCGTCGCCGGGAAGGTGTCCGCCACGGTCGCCGTGACGTTTGACGGGCCGGCGGCGTTGCTGGCGGTGATGGTGTAGGTCACGCCGGTGCCCGGGACCTCGGAAGCCGCGCCGTCGGTCTTGGTGATCGCGAGGTCGGCCTCCTGCGTCAGCGTGTCGGTGTCGGTGGCGCTGTTGTTGGCGCCGTTGGGGTCGAAGGCGGTCGCGGGTACGGCCACGGTCGCGGTGTTGACCAGCGTGCCGGTGGCCGAGGCCGAGATGGTGCCCGTCGCCGTGTAGGTCACGCTGCCGCCCACCGGCAGGTTGACCGTGTCGCTGATGTTGCCGGCCACCGGGCCCGCGGTGCAGGTGCCGCCGGCCGCTCCGACGCAGGTCCAGGTGACGCCGGAGAGGATGCCGGGGAAGGTGTCGGCGACGGTGGCGCCGGTGATCGGGTCGGGGCCCGAGTTGCTGGCCACGATGGTGTAGGTCACGCTGGTGCCCGGCACCTCGGTCGCCGAGCCGTCGGTCTTGGTGACGGCGAGATCGGCCACCGCGGCGGTGAGGACGAAGTAGTCTTCCACTTCGCCGTCGGCGGCGAGACCGGTGAAGGACAGTCCGCCCGCCGTGGCGACGCGGAAACGGGCCACCGTGCCGGTGAACGAGCTGGCGCTCGCCGGCACCGCGAAGCTGAGGTTGTTCGGGCCCGCGACCAGCGCCTGGTTGGTGAAGATCTGGTCGCCGGTGGTGATGAAATCGCCGTCGGAGTTGAAGTCGATCCAGGCATTGAGCAGTCCCGGCGCCGAGGAAGTGACGGTCACCGTGGCGGTCTGGCCGGGAATGATCGGCGAGGTGAAGCTCACGCCGTCCTCGTCGTCGACACCGGCGAGGTCGTCGCCGGTCGACGCGGGATCCGGCTGGCCGTCGGCCTCGATGTCCACCAGTGCCCCCAGGATCGGTCCGCCGCCGCCCTGCACGTGCCGCGCGCCGTTCGAGGCCGCGAACGTCGGATAGCTCGGGTCGGGGGCATCACCGAAGTCGAGGCCACGGATGGCAACCGAGTAGTCCTCGACCTCGCCGTCCGCCGCCACGCCGGTCGAGGGCAGGCTGCCGGCGGTCGAGATGCGGAAGCGGGCAAAGGTCTGGGAGGTGACCGTCGCCGAGCAGGGCACGGCGAAGGAGAGCGGATTGTTGCCCGCCACCAGCGCCTGGTCGTCGAAGATCTTCTCGCCGGCATCGGCGAAGCTGCCGTTGCGGTTGAAGTCCACGAAGGCGTCGAGCCTGGCGACCGCCGAGGCGTTGACCGTCACGTTCGCCGTCTCGCAAGTGACCAGGAAGCCCGGCAAGGTCACGCCTTCCTCGTCGTCCACGTTGAGTCCGGAGACCTGGTCGTCGCCATCGGCGTTGGCCGTCGGCTGGCCGTCGGTCTCGGCGTCGGGGTTGGGCGGTGCGGCGGTGCCCATGTGCAGCGGGGTCGCCAGAGCGATGCCGTGGCGGGCACCGTCGTCCGCCAGCAGCGTGGGATAGGCCCAGGGCGGGCCGAGAGTCGAGTTGGGAGCGTCGCCGTAGTCGAGCTGCAGAATGGTGTCGGTGTCGGTCGCGCTGTTGTTGCCCGGCGACGGGTCGGTGACCCCGCCGCCGCTGATGGTGGCGGTGTTGGCCAGCGAGCCCGAGGCGTTGTTCGCCAGGGTGCAGACGGCGGTGTAGGTGGCGCTGCCGCCGGCGGGCAGGTTCACGGAGTCGGCGATGTTGCCGGCCACCGGCCCGGCGGTGCAGGTGCCGCCTCCGGCCCCGGCGCAGGTCCACGAGCAGGTCAGGCTCGCCGGGAAGGTGTCGGCGACCGAGGCGCCGGTGGCGGTGGCCGGGCCGGCGTTACTGGCGACGATGGTGTAGGTGACGGACATGCCCGGCACCGCCGTGGTCACGCCGTCGGTCTTGGTGATCGAGAGGTCCGCCTGCGGGATGACGTTGGTGTTGTCGGTGGCGCTGTTGTTGCCGCCGTTGGTGTCCGTGGTGCCGCCCGGCGCGGTGACTGTCGCGGTGTTCGCCAGGTTGCCAGAGAAGGTACCGGAGACCGTGGCGTTGACGGTGTAGGTCAGCGTGCCGCCGGCGCGCACGGTGACGATGTCGTTGATATTGCCGCTGCCGGCGGCGGTGCAGGAGGAGCCGGCCGAGGCGGCGCAGGTCCAGGTCGGGGAGAGGAGCGCCGCCGGGAAGGTGTCGGCCACGGTGGCGCCCACGGCGTCGCTGGGGCCCGGGTTGGTGACGGCGATGGTGTAGGTGGTCGGGCTGCCGGCGTTGATATCGGTCAGGCCGTCGGTCTTGGTGATCGCGAGGTCGACCTGCGGCGTCAGGGTGTCGGTGTCGGTGGCGCTGTTGTTGGCGAGGTTGCACTCGATCTGCGATGCCGCCTTGGTGACCGTGGCGGTGTTGACCAGGGTGCCGGTGGCGCTGGCGCTGACCGTGGCGTTGACGGTGTAGGTCAGCGTGCCGCCGGAGAGGACGTTGACGATGTCGCTGATGTTGCCGGCCACCGGCCCGGCGGTGCAGGAGGAGCCCGCCGAGGCGGCGCAGGTCCACGAGACTCCGGTCAGGCTCGCCGGGAAGGCGTCGGCGACCGTGGCGCCCACGGCGTTCGAGGGGCCGGCGTTGGTGACCGTGATGGTGTAGGTGACCCCCGTGCCCGGCACCTCGGAGGCGGCGCCGTCGGTCTTGGTGACGCCCAAGTCCACGGCGTCGAGGCCGGTCACCGTCGGGTTGGCGGCGCCGACCACGTCGGGGTCGTCGGAGGGGACGTTCGAGAAGTTGGTGCCGGTGACCGTGCCCTGGTTGGAGACCGCGCTGGCGCAGACGCCGAGCGGGCTGTCGACGTCGACCTCGAAGGTCAGCGTCACGGTAGCGCCGGGCGGAAGGTTGAAAGCGTTGAGGGGCACCGCCTCACCGGAGCCCTGAGCCGGCGCGGCCGCCCCCAGCACCGCTAGGCTGATCACTGCGACCCAGGCCGCGAAGCGTCTTGCCGCGCGAGCCCGCCCATGCTCCCCGTTGCACCTCTTCGTCATCGATTGCACCCCTTGGAAGAGCCGGAGCCCGCAAGCGAGCCCAGGCTCACCCTCCTGCACGCAAACCGAACCCAGATCCGGTCACCCCGCGCAGAGAAGGATTGTCGCCAGCTCGAGTGGGCCTGTGAACACAAAACTGGGCAAAGACTAGCACAAGTTTTGACTCCGCTATGTGACGGCACCATTGCATTTGGGCATTGTCTGGCGTGTTCGGACGGCGTAAACGCGGCTGCTATGATCGAGCCGGCATGGCCGCGGCGCGTGTTCGTCCCCTCTCGGCTTTCCTCCTCGCCTCGAGCCTGGCCGCGGTCGGCTTCCTGGCCGGCCAGCGCCTCCAGGCGCCGGGCGCGGCCTCCGCCGCCCCGGTGGCCGAGCCGCGCACCGTGGCGGCGCGCGGCGACCTGGCCGCCGACGAGCGCGCCACCATCGACCTGTTCCGCGCCTCCTCGCCGGCCGTGGTCTACATCACCTCGCTCGCCGTGCGGCGCGATTTCTTCTCGCTCAACGCCTACGAGATCCCGCAGGGCACGGGCTCCGGGTTCGTGTGGGACGGGGCCGGGCACGTGATTACCAACTTCCACGTGATCCGGGGCGCCAGCCGCGCCCAGGTCACCCTCGCCGACCACACCGACTGGGACGCCGAGCTGGTGGGCGGGGCGCCGGAGAAGGACCTGGCCGTGCTGCGCATCACGGCGCCGCGCTCGGCCCTCAAGACGCTGCCCATCGGCCGCTCGAACGATCTGCTGGTGGGCCAGAAGGTGTTCGCCATCGGCAACCCCTTCGGCTTCGATCAGACGCTCACCACCGGCGTGATCAGCGCCCTGGGGCGCGAGATCTCGTCGCAGGAGGGGCTGCCGATCCGCGACGTGATCCAGACCGACGCCGCCATCAACCCCGGCAACTCGGGTGGCCCGCTGCTCGACAGCGCCGGCCGGCTGATCGGCGTCAACACCGCGATCTTCTCGCCTTCCGGCGCCTACGCCGGCATCGGCTTCGCGATCCCGGTCGACACTGTCAACTGGGTGGTGCCCGAGCTCATCGCCCACGGCCGCATCGTGCGCCCGACGCTGGGGGTCGAGCTCGCCAACGACCGCGTGGCCGGCCAGCTCGGCATCGAGCGCGGCGCCCTGGTGCTGCGCGTCGAGCCCGGCGGCGCAGGGGACGACGCCGGCATCCGCGAGACGCGCGTCGAGGGCCGCCGCCGGGTGATCGTGGGCGACGTGATCGTCGCTATCGACGGCACCGCGATCGAGTCCGCCAGCGACTACATCCTCGCCCTCGAGCGCTACAAGGACGGCGACCGCGTGAAGGTGACGCTGCGGCGCGGCGGCAGCGAGATCACGGTGGACGCCACCCTCGAGGCTTCGCGGTAGCCACCGCTTCCACATTACTTTGCCGGTTTCGCCGGCCTCCTCTGTCCGCCTCCTGCCGCGCCTTCCGTACACTGGGTAGGAAAACCCGCGGCTTCCGCGAAGGAGGAAGGTATGTCTGGTGCGCTCCGCTTCGGCGGTCTCGTCTGTCTGCTCGCCCCCGTCTACCTGGTCGCCGGGGCGGCCCTCGCGCCCGCTGCCGCCCAGCAGCCCCGCGATCAGCCCGAGTGCGCTCGAGGGCAGGTTGCCGACATGGCGGTCAACTGCCCGGACCAGTTCGCCTGGCAGAGGTTCGTCGAGGTCACCACGCCGGTGGCGCCCGGGGTCGCCACCTTCCAGTCCTGGTCCAGCGATCCCGACACCTTCCAGTGCCCGCCGGCCGACATCGCGACCTGCAAGAAGAACCCGTCGGCCGCCGGCTGCCCGGTGTGGCCGAGCCAGCCCTCGGCCAGTCAGGCCCACCCCGTCACCCAGCGCTCGGTGCGGTTGCAGAGCAGCCATCCCCTCGACCGCAGCCGGGGCCGCAAGGACGCCGGCGCGGTCGACTGCTGGAACATCCCGCCGAGCTGGCCGGAGCTGGTCTACCGCAACCGGGCGACCTTCCAGTACATCGTGGACAACGGCCTGTGGTACGTCGAGGCCCTGGAGGCGGCCTTCGAGCGCGGCTTCGTCTTCAACTTCCCCATCGACGCGATCGAGGTCAAGACCAACTGGAAGCCGCTCACCGCCGACGAGATCGCCTCCGGGCGCTTCTTCACCTGGGAGAGCGGAGGCCAGACGCTGGGCCTGATCGCCATGCACATCAGCACCAAGGACCTGCCCAACTGGTTCTGGTCGACCTTCGAGCAGGCGGACAACCTAGGCCGCTGCGACTTCCTCGGCTGCCACGACTCTTTCGGCAGCGTGCCGGCCAACATCCCGCCGCGGCCCAAGGAGCTGTGCCAAACCTACCCGGCAGGCGAGCTGACGCCGGCGCTCGAGAAGATGATGGCGGCGGCCAAGCTCGACCCGGCGTTCCGCCACTACCGGCTGAAGGGCGCGATGACCGACTTCACCACCCCCACCGGCTCGTCCGTGCTGGTCGGCAACTCGATCACCGAGGCCGGCTTCGTGCAGACCGCCTCGTGCATGACCTGCCACGCCCGCGCCACCATCCAGGCCACCTCCGCGGCGCCCATGGGCCTCTCGCCCTATCCCAACATCGCCGGCTTCACGCCGGAAGGGCAGAGCTACAACGGCACCCCGAACCCCGAGTGGTACTACTCGACCAACCACCCGATCCGCCGCTGGTCCGTGCAGACGGACTTCGTGTGGGCGATCCCGTTCCGCGCCAACTCGCTCTACTCGACCGCGAGCTGCTGCACCAACGGCCCGCCGAGCGGCTCGGCCTGCCAGTGCCAGGGGGCTGGGGTGTGCGACACGCCCACGAACTGAGGGGCGCGTGGTGCCGTGCTCAGCCGCACTGGATCTCGGCGTCGCCCTGGCAGACGCCCACGAAGCCCGTATAGGTGCTCCGCGCCGTGCGGCAGCATTGGGCCGCGGTCTGGCCGGGACAGGAGACGAGGATCTCGGCGCCGCCCGCCTCGCCCTCGCAGCTCGAGCCTGCTTGGAGCCAGGCCAGATCGACCGAGGGAACGGGTTCGGCGAGCTGGGCCGGATCAGCGACAGAGCCCGGCGACGAGACGAGAGCGGCGAGCAGCAGGGCAGCGAGCGCGAAGGTCTTCATGGGGCCTTTCTCCGACTCCCCGACCCCTGCAGCAGGGATCGCGGCGTGGTGGGGAGCGCCTGTAACAAATCCCGTGCGGAAGGCGGCGGGGACGGAGACAGGGGTGCCGCGCCCGCCGGCCTGGCGCCGGCTATCCGAGGCTCGTTACGCAGCGAGGCACGAGGTCGCCCCGAATAGGAGTTTTCCAGCTTCCAGAGAGACCAGTGGTACTTTCCTGGCCATGAAATCAGCAGCCGACGACTTGCAGAACGTCACCCTCTCGCTTCCCAGGCAGACGCTCCGCGAGGCCAGGAAGATGGCCGTCGATCGGAACACGTCGCTGTCGCGCTTGGTGACCGGCCTGATCGAGGAGCTGGTCGCGGCCGAGGACCGCTACCGGCAGGCGCAGGAGCGCCACCTGGCGCTCCTCGCCAGCGCCGCGACCTCGGCACTCAGGGCCGCCGACCGGCAAGCCGAGAGGAGCTGCACTAGCGCTACCAGGCTCGAGCCCAACGTCTCCCATCTGTCATCCTGAGCGAAGCGAAGGATCTGGGAGGGGGAGCCGACCTGGCGGCACGGCGAAATGAATCTTGCAAGCGCCAACAGCCGAAGGAGTTACGAGCGTCCTCTCGGAACACGGCCTCGACGCGCCGCCCTTCCCCCGGGTCCCTCACACTCGCTCGGGATGACTTCGGGGGTGGTTACGAAATGGCCCCGGGGCAGAGGCGCGGCTCAGCGGGCCACCGAAAGCTCCACAACCTCCGATTACCTCAACGCCGGGCAGAGTTACGAAGGCGTGGTGGTTCGGAACCCGTTTGTGGACTGATCCCAGGGACCGCACCCACGCGGCCGTCAGCCTGGCAGTTCGGCGAGGGCCCGGGTCAGGCCGTCGAGGATGTCGGTCAGCTTCGGCGGGAGGCCGGGTGGGAGAGGCGGCGGTGCCTCGCCCGCCGCTACGGCGTGCAAGAACGCGCCGATCTCCGCCAGCGGCGACGGCTGGCCACGAAGGGTGGCCACAATCTCGGCTGCCTCGGGGTCGAGGTCCGAGCGAGAGGCCAGCGCCGCGTAGACCGCCTGCGCCAGAGCGAGCAGCGGCTCGGCGAGCTGCGCCAGCCGGGCGCCATCCCCTCTCCCGCCGCGCCGCTGCTTCAGCTCCGCCAACTTAGCGTCGCGCTTGGCCGCCCACTCGGCTGCTGCCGCGGAATCTCCCTGCGCTGCTGCGACCGCGGCGAGGTTGCCGTAGACCTTCCAGAGCTCCGGATAATCGAGCGGCTCGAGGATATAAAGCGCCTCGCGGAGTCTCCGCCCCGCGGAGTTCAGATCACCGAGCATCCGGTGCAGCACTCCGAGCTGGAAATACGAGCTCGCCGCGCCCATCTCATCGTTCCTGTCCAGGTTGATCGCCAGGCTCTCCTCGATCGACACCAAGGCCCGGCGGAACCAGGCCGCCCGGGTTTCCGCGTCAACGGATCGCTCGGCGCGATTCTGGAAGAGGATGCCAACGTTATGGGAGGTGACGCCGAGCTGGTGCCGGTCGCCCAGGCCAAGGGCCAGCTCGCGGGCACGCCCGTACCAGGCCTCCGCCGCGTCGAGCCGCCCGCGCTTCTGCTCTGTGGTCGCGAGCAGGTCGCAGGTCCGCATCTCACTTCCTGGATTCCCCGCCTGTTGGAATAGCGTGATCGCCTGCTCGTAGAGCTCGGCCGCCCGCACCGGGTTTCCTCGAACATCGTGCAAGCTTGCTTGGTGCTGCAGGAGGCTGCCCTGAAGGCCAAGGTCGCCGGTGCGCCGCGCCACGGCGAGGGCCTCCTCGTAGCGGGCCTCGGCCTCGGCCCAGCGCTGCTGGTCGACCAGGATGCTGGCGCATTGGCCGAGGCCGACGGCCGCACTCCGCTCTCTGCCCAGGTGCCTGTCGATCGCCAGCCCGCGCTCCGCAGCCGCCAGGGCCTCGGCGAGTCGGCCGAGAGCCCGGTAGGCATTGGCCAGGTCGCCCAGCACGGCGGAGACGTTGGCCTGAGCCTCCTCGCTCGGCACCTTGTCGAGGATCTCGATGGCCTTGCGGCTCGGCTCGACCGCCAGGTCCGGGCGCCCTGCTGTCACGAAGATCTCCCCCAGGTAGGCACAGGTCATGCCGAGCTGGAGGGACCTGTCTTCGCCGCCCGCGAGCGCTTCCTTCTCGAGCCTCGCGATGAGCTGCTGCAGCGTGGCAACCGCCTCGTCGGCCCGACCGCGATCGCCGAGCGAGGACGCGTGTTCCCAAATCGCGGCGCAGTTTGCATCGTCGAGCCTTTCAGCCTCGGGCATCTGCGCCCGCACCCAATAGGCCAGCGCTTCCCGCTCACTCGGGCGAGCCGCCATCTGGAGGTAGACACCTAGCGTATCCGCCAGCGCCCTACCGGTCCGGCGCTCGCCGCGGCGGAAGGCGAGTGCGAGGGCCGAGCGGAAGTTGACCTCCTCCCGCTCCATGAGCGCCATGCCCGCCGCGGCCGCGCGGCCCTTCAGCGCGGCATCGACCTCTCGCATCACCGTGAGGTAGACCGCCACGAAGCGCTGCTCCGCCTCTTCCACCTCGCCCACCTCCTCCCGGCGGGCAGCGTAGGGCAGGGTCGGATGGAAGCGGAGGAATGGGACGTTGAACGCCGCGAGCTCCTCCACGCGCAAGAGCGCGGTCGCCTCCAGCTCGGCCCGGATCCCCGACCAGGCCTCGGGCGCGAGCTGAGTGAACGCCAGGACGTGATCTTCGAACGTCCCACCCTGAAACCAGGCCAAAAAGGGCAAGGCGGCCCGCGCCGGTGCGCTGAGCCGCGAGGTCGAGAAGGCCAGCGACGCCAGCAGGGACTTGTTCCGCCCTTCCTCGGCAGTCTCGTGCCGGAACCGCTCTAGCAAGCCCGCGAAGTCAGCTCGGATCTCCGCCGGCTTGAGAGTCTTCAGGTGCGGCCCCACCAGCGACAGGGACAGCGGATGGTCGCCGAGCAAATCGAGCAGCTCCTCCATCTCCTCCCGTTCGTAGCCCTTGCGCTCGAGGTCGATCGACTTAAGGTCGGCGATCGCATGGACCAGGTGCAAGCTGTCGTGCCGCGCAAGCCCTGAGAGCGGGCGCTCCTTGATGCCCGGCAAAGCCGAGTCTACCGGTCGGCAAGTGACGAGCAGTCGGCCGGCGCCCTTGCCCCCGGTGAGCGCTTCGTAGAACCGACGCAGGCGCGCCCGCTCCTCCTCCGGGTACGCAACCGGCCCGCCCGTCTCGGCCTGCTGAAACTGCGGCAGGGTGGATTCGAAGTTGTCCCACACCAGCAGCACTCGCCGTTCGCGGAAGAGCTGCAAGGCAACCTTCTGCTGCTCCTCCCCCGAGCGCGACGCAAAGCTCGGGCCTTCGAGCGCGCGACCCAGCTCCTGCGCCACCTTCTCTACCGTCGCCGGCTGCTCGAAGCTCACGAAGACGGCCTGGTCGAACCTCCCTTTGCGCAGCCACCAATGGGCGGCCTCGCGGGCCAGCGCCGTCTTGCCCATGCCGCCGCCGCCGGTGAGCAGCACTGCCGGGTAGCGCTCGAAGGCCCGCTCGAGCTCGAGCAGGTCCCTGGCGCGGCCGTGAAAGCGGTACATCGGCCGCGGCGGGAAGCCGTGCATCCGCTCCTCGGGCCGCGGCTTCGTTACCGCCGCCTCGCCCGGGCTGGCGTCCTTCGCCAGCAGCACGGGGTCAGGTCCCACCTGGTAGAGCTGCGGGATGAACCAGTCCTGCATATCGACCGTCGTAGCCTTTGGGCCCAGGTGCAGCCAGCGCTGCGGCTGCGCGAGCAGGGCCGAACGCGCCTCGGATACCGCCTGGCCCACCGAGAGGCCGCTCGCCAGCTCGTGGTAGAAGCGCTCCACCAGGATGCGCGCCGCTGCGACGTGCACCGAGTGGCTGAACGCCACGACGCTCCCCACCCCGCTCTCGAGCAGGGCCGGCGCCACCGAGCCGAAGACCGGCTGATCCGCTAGGTCGGAGGTGCGGCATGCTTCGAGCATGACCAGGGGAATGTCGAGCCGCGCCAGCAGATCGCCCAACCTGCGGCCGGCCACGCGGTCGATTGTGTGATCGTCCTTTTCGAAGGCGAGCGCCCCCACCCCTGTCCTTGGCAGGTAGGTGCCGTGGCCATCGAAGTGCACGATGTGGAAGGGCCGCTTCGCCTTGCGCGCCGCCGAGATCAGCTTCTCGAGCTGCGAGAGTGTCGGCGGCTGGCAGAACTCGAGCTCCACCGCTCCAGCCGGCAAGCTCTCGAGGCCGTCGAGCAGCGGGGCCATGCTGCTCCGCGGGTCGATGAACCCTGCTCCCGAGGGCCGTGCCACGATCAGCAGCAGGCGTAGAGGCAGCTCGAAGCGCTGCGCTTGCCCGACTCCCGGCTTCGCTCCGACGAGCTGGCGGCGAATCGACACACCCCGAAACGCCAGCGGGCCGCGCTTGTCGCGCATCAGCTCCCAGGGCTGCTGGAGGAAGCGGCTGTCGCTCGAGCCCAAGGTGAGCAGGACCTGCCGTCCCGCCTTCTCCGCTTCGAGGAGGTTCCGGAACACGTTCGTGCCTTCGGTGCCGGCGAAGCAAGCTTCGAAGAGCTGCCGTCCCCAGGTCTCGATGCGCTTCTCGATTCCGCGCGCCCGCGCCCGCGTCCCCGGGCCGACGAAGCCGTAGAACTCCTCCAGGTACCACCGCAGGTCCTCGGTGTCCGCTTCCCTGAGCGGCAGCTCCAGGGCGAAGGGCTCGGTCTCCTGGCCGCCCTCCTCCACCCAGCGGGCCTCATAGGCCGGATCTCGGCGCTGCACCACCAGGCGGATCGGGTAGGCCGGCTCCATCACGAGCACCCTCGCTTTCGGGATGCTTCATGATATCGCGGAGAAGCGGAAATAGTGGAGGGGAACGAGCGCTACCAGGCCGGCGACGCGCGTGCAGATCAAACGAAGACGGCCGGCACAAGGCCGGCCGCTACGTCCAGAGATCAGAGCCCTGGCGGAGATTCCGCTCTGAACGCAGCGGCCGGGCTCGTCCCGGCCCGTCCTCGGTCCTACGGTCCCTACGGCTCCTACCGCCCCTCCAGCCTCAGCGAAGCCGGGTCGCTGACGTTCCCGGCCTGGTCGCGGACTTCGACGTAGATCGCCTGCGCTCCGGGGCCGTCGAGCGGCACGGAGACCTGCGGCTGGAAGCGCACCCACGACGTACCGTCGAAGTCGGCCCGGGTCGAGATGCGCATCTCGGCCAGGCCGCTGATCTCGGTCTCGGGATCGAGCAGCGCTTCGTCGCCGCTCACCACTGGGCTCTCCCAGGCCTCGATCTCGATCTCGGCCGAGGTCTCGGTGCGGCGCACCAGCTCGAGCTCGACGCGCGGCGGGAAGGGATCGACCTTGGGCGTGGCGCAGACCACGTCGGACCAGTCGCTCGCCGCCCCGTCCACCACCCTGCGCAGCCGGTAGCACGCGAGGCGGTCGTTCTCGGTGCGGTCGATGAGCACTGTGCTCGGCGGAGCCTCGCCGGTGAAGACCACGGTGAACGGGCCGTCCGCCGTCGTGCCACGGCCGAGCTCCACCGTGGTGCGCGGCGGCAGCTCGGGCAGCGAGACGCTCACCCTGCCGTTGCCGGGCACGGCGCTGATCGTCACCGGCCGCAGCCGGTCGTCACGAGGCGTGAGCGGGTCGAGGCGGAGGGCGACCTCGGAGCCGTCGGCCTGTCCGCCGCCGTCGGTGTCGGCGTCGACCGGCGAGGTGTGGAGGGCGAATTCCTCCACGTCCGAGAGACCGTCGCCATCGTAGTCCTCGTCCGGGTGGTTGCCGTGGGTGAGGCTGAACCCGTACTTCTTCTCCCACCAGTCCGGCCGGCGGTCGCCATCGCGGTCGTCCCCGTCGCGCAGGGCCACGGCCAGGAGCTGCTCGCGGCGGAACTCGGCCCCGGAGACCGGCGAGATGCCGGCCGCCACCACGCGGAACGAGTAGGCGCCCACCTCGCCGGTCTTGGTGAACAGGGCCCCGTAGAGCCCGTCGTCCGCCTCGCCGTCCTCGTGCTGGCCGTCGTCGTAGAGCGTCAGGCCGTAGAGCGAGCCGTCCGGCGTCGTCGCCTGGGCCCACACGCCGGCCCCGAGGATCGCCTGGCCGGCGATGAAAGGCACGGCGCGCACGAAGATCTCCTCGCCCACCCAGCGGCCGTCGAGCCCCGGCTGCGGCCCGGCGGGTAGGAAGGCGGCGAAGACGTCGGCGCCGGCGAAGAGCTGCAACGGCGCCTTGACCGCCTGCTCGACGAACACCGCCTCCGTGCCGTCCGAGGGCGGGACGAGCGCGGTCGGCGTGAGCTGCCAGGTCCAGACGCCGGGCTCGGGGTCCTCGACGCGGAACACCGAGGCGTGGAAGCGGGCCTGGCTGGGGTTGTGCGCGAGCCCGCTCGGCGAGAGCAGGCGCAGCACGAAGGTGGCGTCGCGCGCCGAGGTCACGGTCACCAGCAACTCCGTGGCGCCCGGCTCGACCGTGAGCGGCGGCATCAGCGAGGGCGCCGCCGCCAGCACGCGGTACGAGGCCACCCGCTCGTGGCCGGACGCGGCGTTGAAGCCGGAGCGGAAGGCGTCCGAGAAGTCGTTCGAGGTGAGCATCTTCTGCTGCACGCTGGCGTCGGCCGGCCCGACCAGGTAGGTGAAGAAGCCGCCGCCCACCGTGGCCAGGTTCTGCAGCTCGCCGAGGTCGGCGTCCTCCCCCACGGCCACCCCGGAGACGATCGGCACCGGCAGCCCGGCGCTGACCCGCGACGGGTAGCGCAGGGTGGCGTTGAACCACGGCTGGTTGTCGGAGGGGTCGGGGTCCGGGTCGCAGGCCGCGTGGTTGTGCTCGCCGTCGTCGCTCAGGAACACGTCCGGCGACGGCTGCTTGGTGTAGTACTGGTAGAGCGGGTAGGCGGAGTTGCCGAGCCCGTCGGAGAGCACCACCATGGCCTGCACGTCGGGCGCCTGGGTGAAGATCGGGCCCACCGGGTTGTCGAAGTACTGGGCCAGGAACGACTGCGCCTCGAGCACGCCGTCGCCGATCGAGGTGCAGCCGCCGGCGGTGAGGCCCGCGAGGCTGTTCATGGCGGCGTCGCGCACCCCGGAGATCGACAGCGGGAGCATGCCGAAGAACACCTGCGCGTCCTCGTTGAAGGTGGTGATGCCCACCGCGTCGGCCTCGCCCAGGGCCTCGATCAGGGCCGTGCCGGCGATCTTGGCGGCCTCGAGCTTGCGGCCGCCGAAGTCGTCCATGCTGCCGCTCTTGTCGAGCACGAGCGAGAGCGCCATCGTCCAGGGCTGGTCGCTCCAGTGGAGGGCTTGGCTCTCGGTGTCGGACGCCAGGTCCTTGGCCTCTACCTTGAGGTCGAAGTCGCCGCTCCCCGAGGCCGGGTAGAACGAGTCCGGCAGGGTGACGACGGCCCACAGCACGCCGTCGTCGAAGGCTTCGAGCGTGTAGTCGCCGTCCGGCGAGAGCACGCAGGATGGGGCCGCGCAACCCGGCGCGCTGAGCACCAGGTCCTCGGTCTCGTTGACCGGCAGCGGCAGGCCGTTCTCGTCGACCAGCGCGAACTGGGCCAGGAACGAGCGCTTGCCGTCCGGAGCAGCCGGGTGGCCCACCTGCGCCGGCCGCGAGGTCAGCGGATCGAGGATCGCGAGGTACGGCACCACGGTGCCGAAGCTCCAGGTGAACGACCCGGACTTGCGCCCCGCGCTCGCCACCACGATCACCTCTTCGATGTCGCCGCTCGCCGGGATCGGGATGGTCTCGTCGATCAGCGTGACCGTGCCGCCGTTGCCGTCGGAAACCGTCTTTTCCTCGCAGCTCCCGGTGTCGGTCGCGAGGCCGCTGGGGTTCTGGTCGCAACCCGGCAGCAGCGTTGCGTTGCCGGACGGGTCCACGGTGAAGATGCGGAAACGCAGCGAGCTTCCGGCTTTCGGCGTGAGGCGCACTCGCAGCGGTCCATAGGTGGAATCGGGATGCACCGACAGGAAGGCGGCGCCGTGCGCTTGCAGCCCGGCGGGAGCGCCGCTGGCAACGAAGTCGCCCGGCGCCAAGGTCTTCTGCACCGCGAAGCTCGGTCCCGCCTCCCAGGAGTCGAGGATGCGGCGGGTGCGGCGCAGGAAGTCCGGCCCCACGCCCACCAGGTCCTTGGGCACCGGGGCCTTGCTCGCACCGAGCGCCGGGGTCGGCGGGTTCAGCGGGAAGAAGGTCTGGCCGGCGTCGGCGTTGGGGTTGCCCACCCACTCGAAGTGCCAGCGCGGGTCGCCCCACACGTAGTCCTTGAGCACCAGGGCGCTCGCGAAGTCGAGCAGCAAGGGCTCGAGGCCGCGGCCCAGGTGGTCGAGCAGCGCGTCGTCGATGGCGTCCATGATCGGCCGCGCGGGGTCCTGGGCGAACTTGTCCAGGAAGCGGCCCATCAGGTCGACGCCCTCGTCCGGCCGGCGCTCCTCCGCGCCCAGGGGGAAGCTCGGGTCGCTGGGATAGCTCGACGAGGTGCCGGCCGGGTGCGCCGGGTCGCTCGCCGACTTCGGCGTCGCGTACTGCTCGGTCACGTAGCGCCAGAAGATCGACGACGAGTAAGGGAGCTGCATCAGGTTGATGCCTGGGATGTTGAGGTAGACGTTGATCACCCCGGCCCCGGCGTTGCCGCCGCGCAGGCGCCCCACCGAGGCGCAGAGGTCCGGCGGCAGGCTGGCGTAGGAGTCGAGACAGGTCTTGACCGCGGCCGCGTCAGCCCCGCCCTCGACGTAGGGGTGCTTGCCGGGCTGGGGAGCGCCGGTGGTGCGCTTAAAGGCCTGTTGCAGCGTGTGGTAGTACTCGTGGGCCACCAGGCCGATCACCCCGGCCGCGTCCTTGCCCAGCGGGTCGGCGTTCTTGCTGCCGGTGAGCCCGAGGTAGGCCTTGCCGCCTCCGGCCGAGGAGTTGCCGGGCGTGGTCTGGATGAAGATCCGCAGCGGGCAGTCGCCGGGGCAGTCGCCGCCGCTGCCGAGCGCCCAGGTGGGAGGCGAGAGCGGCGTGCCGCCCAGCACCTTCTCCACCTGCCAGGCGTCGATCGCCAGGTACTGCGCCAGGGCCAGATCGGCGGTCGCCTGCGTCACGCAGGCGTTGGCCGAGAACAGGTCCGGCGCGGCCTTGTTGCCGCCGGTGCAGGCATCGGCGAAAAGGGCCAGCGGGTTGGGCTCGGTGTCGAGATAGCCGTACACCCGGAAGGGGTCGCCGGGGTCTCCCGCCACCGGGTAGAGCGCCGGGCAGAAGCCGTCGTTGGTCACCAGGTTGCCGAGCTCGGCGATGTCGACCTGCCCCGAGCCGTTGACGCGCACGAAGAGCATGATGCCCTTGTTGAACGGGTCATCCCAGTCGAGCGGCACCTGGAACCTCTCGCGGCCGGTGGTGGCCCCGATCAGCTCGACCCTGGTGAGGTCGGGGGCCTCGCCCTCGTTCTGGGCCTGGTCGAACACCACCCACGCCGCGTCTCCGCTGTCGCTCCACGGGCACTTGACGCCGGAGCCGAGGCTCACCGTGCAGATCTCGACCGTGGTGGTGTCCGCCAGCTCGTCGTCCTTGGTGTCCTCGCTGGTTGCGGCGTAGCTGAACTGGACCTCCATCTTGCGCAGGTCCGCGGTGTTGCCCACCGCCTTGGTGACCGGGTCCTCGAGCGGGATGCCGTTGCAGCGCGCCACCTGCGCGCGAAGCGGCACGGCCTCGGCCGCCGGGGCAGTAAGGCAGAGAGCCGCGGCGGCGATCGGGAGAGCAAGAGAGAAGCGTCGCATGGTGTCCTCCTGTGGACGGCGTTCGAACAGGAGGACGCTTGCGGGGGTGGGTAGGTATTAGGTCGCGGTCAGCCCGGCGCCTTGCCGCGGATCTCTCGCGCCCGGGCCGCGAACGCCTCGGCCTCGGCGGCGCGGCCGGCGCGGCGCAGGGTCTCGGCCAGGCGCTCGGTGGCCTGGGCGGTCTCCCCGCTCTCGGCGCCGGTCAGCGCCGTGAGGCGTTCCAGCACCTCGCGCTCCAGCGCCTCGGCCTCGGCCAGGCGCCCTTGCTCGCGGATGGCATTGGCCAGGTTGCCGGTGGCCTGCCAGGTGAAGGGATGGTCCTCGCCGAGCACGGCGCGGAACAGGCTCACGACCTGGCGCAGGGTCGCCTCGGCGGCCGCGTGGTCGCCGCGCCGCGAGGCGATGAGCGCCAGGCCGTTCAGGCACTTGCCGACTTCGAAGTGCTCGGGGTTGATGGCGCGGAAGATCTCATAGGCGCGGCGGTAGTGGGTCTCGGCCTCGTCGAGCCGCCCGCGGTTGAGCAGGAACAGCCCGTAGAGCTGGTGGAACTGGCCGGTGGTCGGGTGGTCCGGGCCCAGCCGCCGCTGGCGCACCTCGAAGGTGCGCAGGAAGAGCCGCTCGGCCTCCTCGAGCTCTCCCCGGCGTTCGAGCAGCACGGCGAGGGTGAGGTAGCTCTGGGCGGCGCTCACGTGGTCCGTCCCCAGCGCTCGCTCGAGGACCGCCTGCGACTGCCGGTAGGCGGCCTCGGCCTCGTCGAGGCGGTCGAGCTCCTCGAGCAGCACACCGACGTTGCGGTGATGGGTGGCGGTGAGCACGTGATCGGCGCCCAGCACCTCGCGATAGGTGTCGTAGACCCGACGCTCGAGGGCCTCCGCCTCGGCCACGCGGCTCTGCCAGAAGAGCACCTGCGCGTAGTCGCTGCGCACCCGAGCGAGGGTGAGGCTCTGCCGCGGCTCGCTCGCCTCCAGGCGCTCGTGCGCCGCGTGCAGCAGCTCGGCCGCTTCCTCGAGCCGCCCCTGGCCCATGCGCACCAGCCCGAGGGTGGCCCGTGCGGACGCCAGCGAGGCGGCTCCCAGCGCTCCGCCGGCACCCGGCGCAGCGGTGCGCAGCTCGATGGCGCGCTCGGCGAGCGCCTCGGCCGGCTCCAAGAGGCCCAGGCTCTTGTCGATGCGCGCCACCGCTTCCAGCAGGTCGGCACGGATCAGGGGATCGCCAGCGAGCTCGGTCTCCAGGCGCTTCCCGGCCTGCTCCAGCAGCTCCTTGGCGGTCACCGAGCCGCCCGCGGCCTGCTCGGGGTCGGCGGTCTCGAAGAGCCCGATCAGGAACTCCTTGACGCGCTCGGCGCGCAGCGAGTTGGCCCTCGCCTCGGCGGCCGCGACGGCGGCGCGGCGCGCCTGGAAGGCGGCTGCGGCCAGGCCCCCCACCAGCGACAGCACGACCAGCGCCGCCGAGATCACGGCCACCTTGTGCCGCCCCACGAACTTGCGCGCGCGGTAGCGCAGCGTGTCCGGCCGCGCTCGCACCGGCTTGCCTGCCAGGTGGCGGCGCAGGTCTTCCGCCAGGGCAGCGGCCGAGGCGTAGCGGCGGGCTGGCTCTCGCTGCAGGGCCTTGAGCACGATGGTGTCGAGGTCGCCGGCCAGCCGCTGCGAAAGGCGACGCCGCTCGCGCTGGGGCAGGCCGGGCGCCCGCCCTGCTTCTGGCTCGGGGAGCCGGCGTACCGCGATCGACGGCCGCTCCGCCGTCTCGCGCTCCACCACCCCCGGCAGGGCCGCGGCGCTGACGGCCTCGCGCTCGTGCGGCAGGCGCCCGGTCAGCAGCTCGAAGAGCATCACGCCCAGGGCGTAGACGTCGGTGGCGGTGGTCACCGGCTCGCCCAGGATCTGCTCGGGCGCGGCGTAGGCCGGGGTCAACACGCGGTCGTCGAGCCGGGTGAGGGCGGTGGCGCCATCGTCGCCCCCCAAGAGCTTGGCGATGCCGAAATCGAGCAGCTTCACCTCTCCCGTGGCGGTCACCAGCACGTTCGAGGGCTTGAGGTCGCGGTGCACCACGAGCTGGCGGTGGGCGGCATCGGCGGCGTCGCAGCAGGAGGCGATCAGCGACAGGCGCAAGGCGAGCGGCGCCTGCCGACGCCGGCACCAATCGGTGATCGGCTCGCCTTCCACCCGCTCGAGCACGAAGTAGGGCCGGCCGTCTCCAGCCAGACCGCCGTCGAGCAGGCGGGCGATGCCCGGGTGCTCGAGCCGGGCGAGGATCTGCCGCTCGCGCAGGAAGCGGCCGAGGATCTCCTCCGAGTCCATGCCGCGCTTCAAGAGCTTGACCGCCACCCGCTGCTCGAACTGCCCGTCGCCGCGCTCGGCGAGGTAGACCTCCCCCATGCCGCCCCGGCCCAGCAGCTCGAGCAGGCGGTAGGGGCCGACCGTACCGGCCTCGCCGTCCTCCGCCGCCGGCCTCGCCGCCAACCAGCCGCGCACCACCTCGGGCGCGAACTCCCCGGCCGAGCCTTCGAGGAAGCCCTCGGCACGGCCGTCGGCCTCGATCAGCCGGGCGACACCCTCGGCCAGTGCGGGGTCCGCGGCGGCGAATTCGGCGAGCCGGGCCTGGCGCTCCCCGGCGTCGAGGTCCAGCACCTCGAGGAACGCCTCCCGCACCGCGCGGAAGCGGGCGGGCGAGGATGGGGTCATTGGCCCGGGATTGTAGCCTTGCTCTTGGGCTACGATAGCCACGCCACCCGCGCGCCGCAGCAGCGCGCCGAAACCATCCTCCGCATCAGCCGTTGAATCTCCTATACGATTCGTAGCTCAAGAAGGACGCGCTCCAGGAGACCTCGTGAAGATCCCCCACCGCCTGCTCGCCTCGCTCCTCCTCGCGCTCACTCTGCTGGGCTGCGCCAGCGCGCCGCAAAGCGCCGAGCGCGCGCCCGTTCCGACCACGGCCCCGATCCCGGCCCCTGGCATCGCCCTGGCGGCCAACCTGCCGGCGCCCGATCCCGCGGCGCTCGCCAGGCTCGTCGACCAGGCGGCGCTCACCGACAAGATGCAGGTCGACCCGGTGGTGCGGGAGGGCCGGCTCGCCAACGGCCTGACCTACATCGTGCGCCACCACCCGACTCCGGAGAACCGCGCCGAGATCTGGCTGGCGATCAACGCCGGCTCGCTGATGGAGGACGACGACCAGCAGGGCCTGGCCCACTTCCTCGAGCACATGGCGTTCAACGGCACCCGCCACTTCGAGCGCCAGGCGATCGTCGACTACCTGGAGTCGGTCGGCCTGCGCTTCGGCCCCGACTTGAACGCCTGGACGAGCTTTGACGAGACCGTCTACACCCTGCGCGTGCCCACCGACCGCCCCGAGATCCTGGACCGTGCGCTGCTGCTGTTCGAGGACTGGCTGACCGGCGGCATGTCGCTCGAGGGCCACGAGATCGACAAGGAGCGCGGCGTGGTGGTCGAGGAGTGGCGCCTCGGCCGCGGCGGCGAGGCGCGGCTGCTCGACCGCCAGCTCCCGGTGCTGCTGCGCGGCTCGCGGTACGCCGAGCGCCTGACGATCGGCAAAAAGGAGATCCTGGAAAAGGCGCCCCACGAGGCCCTGCGGCGGTTCTATCGCGACTGGTACCGGCCGGACCTGGCGGCGGTGATCGCGGTGGGCGACTTCGACCCCGCAGTGGTCGAGCGCCGCATCCGCGAGCGCTTCGAGAAGCTCCCGGCGCCGGAGGACCCGCGGCCGCGCGTCGCCTTCGCTGTGCCGCCGCACGCCGAAACCCTGTTCTCGATCGAGCGCGATCCCGAGGTCACCGACACCCGCGTGGCGGTCTACTACAAGCACCCGGCCAAGGGCCAGGACACCTACGGCGACTACCGGCGCCTGCTGGTGGAGACGATCTACGACGCGCTGATGAACGCCCGCCTCGAGGAGCTGACCAGGCAGCCCGACCCGCCGTTCCTCTACGCGGTGGCGGCCTCCGACAACCTGGTGCGCACCAGCGGCTCGTACTTTCAGGCCGCGGGCGTGGTGGCCGGCGGCGTGGAGCGCGGCCTCGCCGCGCTGCTCATCGAGGCCGAGCGCGTCGACCGCTTCGGCTTCACCGCCACCGAGGTCGAGCGGGTGAAGAAGGACCTGCTGCGCAACTACGAGGGCGCCAGCAAGGAGCGCGACAAGAGCGAGTCGCGCGCGCTCGCCGCCGAGTACAGCCGCCATTTCCTGACCGGCGAGCCGATCCCCGGCATCGCGCTCGAGGCCGAGCTGGTGCGCCACTTCCTGCCGCTGATCACCCTCGAGGAGCTCAACCGCATGGCGCGCGAGTCGATCTCCGAGGAGAGCCGGGTGATCCTGGCGAGCGGGCCGGACCAGGGGCCGAGCACCGAGCTGCCCACCAAGGACGAGCTGCTGGCGGTATTCTCCCAGGTCAAGACCCAGGAGCTCGCGGCCTACGTCGACCAGGTGCTCGACGAGCCGCTGGTGGCAGAGAAGCCGGCCGGCAGCCCGGTAGTCTCCGAGCGCCCGCTCGCCGAGGTGGGGGTGCTCGAGTGGAATCTCGGCAACGGCGTCAAGGTGATCCTCAAGCCGACCCAGTTCAAGAATGACGAGGTGCTGCTCTCGGGCTTCTCGCCGGGCGGCACCTCGTTGATCTCCGACGCCGACTTCAATTCCGCGGTGTTCGCCACCGCGCTCCTGGCCGAGAGCGGCCTCGGCCGCTTCTCTGCCGTGGAGCTCGGCAAGGCGCTCGCCGGCAGGAGGGTCTCGGTCACACCCTTCCTCTCCGAGCTCGAGGAGGGCTTCAACGGCGGCGCCTCGCCCGCGGACGTCGAGACCATGCTGCAGCTCGTCTACCTGCACTTCGCGGCGCCGCGCTCGGACCCGCAGGCGGTGCACACCTTCCTCTCCCGGGTGGCGGCGTTCGTCGAGCACCGGCTGGAGAGCCCGGAGACGGTGTTCGCCGACAAGCTGATGCAGGCCCTGTCGGGGAACCACCGGCGGCGCCAGCCGCTGACCAAGGCGGTGGTCGAGGAGATCGACCTCGAGGTGGCGATGCGCGTCTACCGCGACCGCTTCGCCGACGCCTCGGACTTCACCTTCGTGCTGGTGGGGAGCTTCGAGCCGGCGGCGATCCGGCCGCTGGTCGAGACCTACCTCGGCGGCCTGCCGTCGACCGGCCGCAAGGAGACCTTCCGCGACATCGGCGTCGAGCCGCCCAAGGAGGTGGTGGAGGTCGAGGTCGAGAAGGGGGTCGAGCCCAAGGCCGACGTGGTGCTGCACTTCAGCGGCGAGGAGCGCTGGAGCCGGGAGAACCTGCATGCCCTGGACACCCTGGGCGACGCGCTCTCGATCCGCCTGCGCGAGGCCCTGCGCGAGGACCGCGGCGCTACCTACGGGGTGAGCGTCGACCCCAGCCTCGAGGCGCGACCGCGCGAGCGCTACGACTTCGGCATCGAGTTCGGCTGCGCGCCGGCCAACGTCCCTAGCCTGGTCGACGGCGTGTTCTCCGAGATCCGCACGCTGCGCAAGAAGGGCGTGCCCCCGGCGGTGGTGGCGAAAATCCAGGAAACCCAGCGCCGGGCGCGCGAGACGGCGGTCAAGGAGAACGAATTCTGGCTGCGCGCGCTCAAGACCTACTCGACCTTGGGCCTCGACCCGCGGCGCATCCTCGACTACGACCGCCTGGTGGCGTCGATCTCGCCGGAGACGATCCGCGACGCCGCCCGCCGCTACCTGCAGCTCGACCGATACGTGCTGGGAGTGCTTCATCCCGAGGCCGCTCCCTGACCGCCGGAAAATGCGTTGAGAACTGTCATCCTGAGCGCAGCGAAGGATCTGGGCGGGGGCGTCCCTCCGAGCCTCGAGCGAGGCCCCACTCCCAGATCCTTCGCTGCGCTCAGGATGACAGCGGGGGCGTCGTTCCGCTCGCTATTCATGGCCTGATTCATAGCCTGAACCTACCGGAGAAACTCGATGCCTTCGCTCTTGCCCCGCTCGCGCTTGTCCGTCTTGACCCTGTTGGTGGTCCTCGTGCCCGCTCCCGTCCGGGCCGAGGAGGGCATGTGGCTGCCCAACGACTTCCCCGCCGACCGCTTCCGGGCCGCCTACGGCGAGCCGCTCGGCACGGCCGAGCTCGAGCATTTGCGTCTGGCGGCGGCCAAGATGGGTGGCGGCGGCTCCGGCTCCTTCGTGTCGCCCGAGGGTCTGGTGCTCACCAACCACCACGTGGGTGCAGATTGCATCGGCAAGCTCTCCTCGGCCGAGCGCGATCTGATGGCCAACGGCTTCGTGGCCGCGCGGCGCGAGGACGAGCTCGCCTGCCCGGATCTCGAGGTGCTGCAACTGCTGGCGATCGAGCGGGTGACGCCTCGGGTGCGCGCCGCCGAGGCGCGGAGCGCGGGTGCCGGCGCCGAGGGCGCGCAGGCGGCGACGCAGGGCGCCGCGAGCCGGAACGGCGCCGCTGCCGAGGCTTCCCGTGCCCGCCGCGCCGAGATCGCCGCCATCGAGCAGGAGTGCGCCCAGCCGCCCGCCGTTCGCTGCGAGGTCGAGACCTTGTTCGGCGGCGCCGAGTACGACCTCTACCGCTACCGCCGCTACGCGGACGTGCGCCTGGCCTTCGCTCCCGAGGCCGCCCTCGCCCAGTTCGGCGGCGACCCCGACAACTTCGACTACCCGCGCTTCGCTATCGACTTCGCGCTCTTCCGCGCTTACCAGGACGGCAAGCCGGCCGCCACCCCCCACTTCCTCGCCTGGAGCCCGACCGGCGCCGTCGAAGGCGAGGTGGTGATCGCCGCGGGGCATCCCGGCACCACCCGCCGCGGTGACACGATGGCGCAGCTCACCTTGATGCGCGACCACCTGTTCCCGGCGCAGCAAGCGCTGCGCGATCAGCAGCGCGAGCGCCTGGAGGCGTTCGCCGCCCGCGGCGCGGAGCAAGCGCGCATCGCCCTCGATCGCCTGCGCGGGGTCACCAACTCGCTCAAGGCGATGGCCGGGTTCACGGCCGGCCTGCTCGACCCCGAGCTGATGGCCGCCAAGCGCAAGGCCGAGACCGAGCTCAAGGCCAAGGTCGAGGCCGACCCGGCACTCAAGGCCAAGTACGGCGACCCGTGGGCGGAGATCGCCACCGCGGTCGGCCTGTACCGCACCTTCGAGCCGCGCTACCGCCTGCTCGAGACCGAGCTGCCCCAGGTCGGCCGCTACCTGCAGCACGCGCGCTGGCTGGTGCGCCTGGCGGGCGAGAGCGAGCGGCCGGAGGGCGAGCGGATGGCCGACTACCGGGACTCGGCCCGCGCCTCGCTCGAGCAGAAGATCTTCTCGCGCGCCCCCATCTATCCCGACTTCGAACAGGCGCAGCTCGCCGCCTACCTGTGGCGGCTGCGCTCCCAGCTCGGCGTCACCCATCCGCTGGTGCTCGCCACCCTAGGCCGCGAGCGGCCCGAGGACCTGGCGGCGCGTTGGGTGGCCGCCACGCGGCTGGGCGACGTCGAGGCCCGGCGGCGGTTGGCGGCCGGCGGCAAGGCCGCGATCGCCGCTTCCGAGGACCCGTTGCTGCGCTTCGTGGCCGCCGTCGAGCCCACGGCGCGCGAGCTGCGCCGGCGGTTCGACGACGAGATCGAGAGCGTGGAGGTGGCGGCCGGCACGCGGATCAGCGCCGCGCGCTTCGAGCTCGGCGGCAAGGAGAGCTACCCGGACGCCACCGGCAGCCTGCGCTTCACCTTTGGCAAGCCGCTCGCCTACGAAGAAGGCGGGCAGCCGGTGCCCTGGCACACGACGTTCGCCGGCATGTTCGAGCGCTCGGCGGCGCGCCAGAACCGCGATCCGTGGGAGATCACCCCGGCGCTCGCCGCGGCGCGCGACGAGCTGGAGCTCGCCGGGCCGGTCAACTTCGTGGCCACGCTCGACACCACGGGCGGCAACTCAGGGAGCCCGATCGTGGACCGCAAGCTGCACCTCGTGGGGCTGGTCTTCGACGGCAACCTCTGGGGGCTGGCGAACACTTTCCAGTACTCCGAGGGGCGCGGCCGCACCATCGCCGTGGACGCGCGCGCCATGGAGCAGATGCTGCGCCGCGTGTACCCGGCAGCGCACCTCGCCGACGAGATAAGATCCGGCGCCACGAGGCAAGAGTGAGCGAGCCGAAGGCAGCAGCGCGGGCCGCCGCATGGTTCCTCGAGGGATACCGCGGCCCGGGCCGTGGCCTCGAGCGCATCGCCCTGTCTCCCTTGCCTTTCGTGGTCGGCCGCCAGGCGACCGCCAACCTGGCCCTGGGGTCGAGCCTGGTTTCGCTGCGCCACGCCGAGATCTACGCCGGCGACGGCGGCTGCTGGCTGCGTGACCTGGGCTCCACCAACGGCACCTTCGTCAACAAGCTGCGGGTCGCGCAGGCGGTCTGCCTCGCCGACGGCGACATCCTCCACTTCGCCGACCAGGAGTTCCGCATCGCCCTCGACGTCAATGCCGACGACACGGTGAGCCTCGCGATGCCCGCGATGGCTACCCTCGAGATGCCGCTCCTCGAGCTGCAACGCCGCCTGACCGGCGGCCGCAAAGAGATGCAGCAGCTCCTCGCGGAGCGCGCTGTGGCGCCCGCCTTCCAGCCCATCGTCCGCCTCGCGGACGGCGAGCGGGTGGGCTACGAGGCCCTCGGGCGGGGGAATCTTCCCGGGCTGCCGGCCGAGCCCGGCGCCCTCTTCGACCTCGCCGGCGCCTTCAAGCTCGACCGCCAGCTTTCGCGCCTGATGCGGGAGCGGGCCGTCGAGGCCGCGCTGAGCCTGGGCGGGAAGCCGCTGCTCTTCCTCAACACCCATCCCGCCGAGCTCGCCGACATCCGCGGCCTGCTCGCGTCACTCTCCTCGCTGGCGGCCGAGAAGGGCCGCCTCTCGGTGGTGCTCGAGATCCACGAGTCCGCGGTCACCGACATCGACGCCATCCGCATGCTGCGCCTCGGCCTCGCGGAGCTGGGAGTCCGCCTGGCCTACGACGACTTCGGCGCCGGCCAGGCGCGGCTCCTCCACCTCTCCGAAGCGCCCCCCGACTACCTCAAGTTCGACATCTCGATGGTGCGCGACCTCGACCGCGCCTCCGAGGGGCGCCACCGGCTGCTCGAGTCGCTGGTCGGCACCTGCCGCGAGCTCGGCATCGAAACCCTGGCCGAGGGCGTCGAGCGCCAGGCCGAGGCCGAGGCCGCGCGCGCCGTGGGCTTCGAGCTCGCCCAGGGCTTCCTCTTCGGCGCCGCGCGGCCAATCGGTTCAGACACCCAGCCCGGCTGACGAATCGCCGGGAGCGGGCCGTCTGCGTTGTCGCCGGACGACCCGTCGATCCTCACGTACTGGCTGTACGCTGCGGTCGCCGGGTCGTCCGCTCCTAGCATCCAGCCCGCTCGCGGCAATTCGTCCCTTCGCTGCGCACCCCCCTCGCTGGTACGTCTCTTGCTCTCTAGGCGGGCGCAGCAGTGCCTGCTTGGCCGAGGCTCCGTCGATGAAGGCGCTCAGGGCTTTCCCGCCGCAATTCCCCGGGCAAACTTCTCCCGCCCGGCAAACTTTTCCAGCTACGGACAGGTGACCGATGACCAAGATCCCACCCTTCGACGTCAAGGACAGCGTGCTCATCACCCTCGCCCTGGGCAAGAGCGCGCACAACCTGCTCGAGCTGCGCGACCGCATCGCCGAGGTTCCCGCCGGCTCGCTGCTCCACCACTTCTACGAGGGGCTGCTGCGCCCCTCCTTCGACGACCCCGAGTACCGCAACGACTTCGCGCTGTGGGCGCGCCGCCAGCTCTTCGACGGTGCGCTCGCCGAGCGGCTGGGCATCTTGAGCCCGTTCGATCTCGATGCCTTCGAGCACCGCGGTGGCGAGAGCCTGCGGGAGGCCCTGCTCGGCATCCTCGAGGACCGGCTGACGGAGATCTCGCACGTGCCGGCGGTAGGCCCGGGGCGCGAGTTCCACTTCCTGTGCTCGCAGGTGGTGGTCTTCCCGCTCGGCCGCTCGGTGAGCGATCCCGCGGAGCTCGCGGCGCTCACTCCCGAGCTGCCGCCCGGGAGCATCTTCTACCACTTCATCGACGCGCGGTTCCGGCCGCCGCGCGGCGAGAACGACTTCAGCAGTTGGCTCTCCCACTGGGGCGAGGAAGGCGAGGCCGCGCGCGAGCGGCTGGCGAGGATCGACCCGCTGTTCGGCTCGCTCGCCGATCTCGGCCGTGCGGTGGCGGCAGCGCTGGCTCCGTTGGCCGAGGGAGCGACGCTGGCCACGGCCGCGCCGGCCGGCAGGGCCGCGGGAGGTGCGCCGTGAGCCGCCTGCTCGACGCCTACGCCCAGGTGGTCGGCGCCGGGGTGATCGACCAGCTCCGGCATCTGGCGTCCCGCCTCGAGGGCAAGCGCGTGGTACACATCAACTCCACCCGCGAGGGTGGAGGCGTGGCCGAGATCCTGTACCGCCTGCTGCCCATCAAGCAGGAGCTGGGTCTCGAGGCGCACTGGGAGGTGATCCTCGGCGACGAGCGGTTCTTCCTCGCCACCAAGAAGATCCACAACGCGCTGCAGGGCCAGCGCGAAGACCTCGAGCCACGCCTGGTCGACGCCTACCACGCCATCAACCGGGCGAACGCCGAGCGGCTGCGGCCGCTGCTCGAGGAGGCGGACTTCGTGTTCATCCACGATCCACAGCCGGCGCCGCTCTTGGGCCTCTTCCCCAAGCGGCGCGGCAAGTGGATCTGGCGCTGCCACATCGACGCCAGCCGACCGCACCGGCCGGTGTGGAGGATGCTGCGCGAGCACGTCTCGGGCTACGACGCCAGCGTCTACTCGCTCGCCGCCTTCGCCAAGCCACTGCCCCATCCGCAGTACCTCATCACGCCGAGCATCGACCCGCTGTCGGAGAAGAACGTTCCCCTGCCCGAGAGCGAGCTCTCCGCCGTGGCCCAGCGCTTCGGGCTCGACCGCGGCCGGCCGCTCCTCGTCCAGGTGTCGCGCTTCGACCGCTTCAAGGACCCCCTGGGGGTGATCGCCGCCTACCGGCTGGTCAAGGCGCAGGTGCCGGCGCAGCTCGTGCTGGCCGGCAGCGGCGCCACCGACGACCCCGAAGGGCCCGAGGTGCTCAACCGGGTGCAGGAAGCGGCCGGCGCCGACCCCGACCTCAAGGTGCTGATGCTGCCGCCGGACGCCCACCGCACGATCAACGCGCTGCAACGGCTGGCCACGGTGGTGCTGCAGAAATCGGTGCGCGAAGGGTTCGGGCTCACCGTCTCCGAGGCGCTGTGGAAGCGGCGGCCGGTGGTCGCCGGCGAGGCCGGCGGCATCGTGCTGCAGGTGATCCACGGCCACACCGGCTTCCTGGTCAACAGCCCGGAGGGCGCGGCGCTGCGCATCCGCCAGCTCCTCGCCATGCCGGAGCTGGCGGCTCGCTGCAGCGAGAACGGCCACCGTCACGTGCGCGACAACTTCCTCTTGACCCGTCACGTGCGCGAGTACCTGACCCTGATGCTGGCGCTCGCCGAGTCCTGCGGGGCGCGGCTGGAGGTCGCCGCTTGAACGGTGCCGAGGCCGGCGGCGCTTCGTCGCCGGCGCCCGCCGCCCTCGAAGGGGCCGGCTTCCCGGCCCTGGCGGCAGTGCCGGAGGAGCTGTGGCGGCGCGCCGCCGCCGCGCCGGAGCGGCTGCTGCTGCTCGACTACGACGGCACGCTGGCGCCCTTCGCCGTCGACCCGGCGCAGGCCTTCCTGCTGCCCGCGGTGAGCCGCTCGCTGCGGCGCCTCGCGGATTCGGTCCACACCCAGGTGGGCATCGTCTCCGGCCGGCCGCTAGAGGGCCTGCTGGCGCTGCTCGGCCCGTGGCACGGGCCGCTGGTGGCCGAGCACGGCTGGACTCTCCGCTGGCCGGACGGCGAGATCGCACGCCATCCGCTGGACCCGGCGCGGGAAACTCGGCTGGCCGAGGCGGCGGACGCCGCCGCGCGCGAGGTGGCCGCGGTACGGGTGGAGCGCAAGCGCACCGCCGTGGTGGCCCACACCCGCGGGCTGCCCACCGCCGTGGCGCGCGACGCCGCAGCGGCCGTCGAGCTCCGGTGGCGGCCGGCGACCGCGAACGGGGGCTTGCGGCTCACGGAGATCGACGGCGGGCTCGAGCTGCGCGCCACGGGCCACGACAAGGGCACGGCGGTCGCCGAGCTGCTGGCGCGGAGGCCGGGGGCGACCTTCGCGGTCTACCTCGGGGACGACCACACGGACGAGGACGCCTTCGCCGCGGTCGACGGCCGCGGCCTGGGCTTGAGGGTCGGACGCGGCGAGCGGCCGTCGCGGGCGGTGGGGACGCTGCCGGACTGCGAGGCGGTGGCCGAGTTCCTCGCCGCCTGGCGGGTTCGGGTGGAAACGGAAGGGGAACCGTGAGCAGGCTGGTGGTGGTCTCCAACCGGCTCCCTCGCGGCCGCGTCACCGGCATCGGCGGCGAGCTGGAGATTCCCGCCGGCGGGCTGGTGAGCGCGCTGCTCGCGGCCTTGAAGCGGCGGCCGGGAAACCTGTGGTTCGGCTGGGACGGCCGGGTGAGCCCCGACCTCGATCTCAGCCGCTTCACCGTCGAGGGCGTCGAGCTCGCGGGCCTGGCCCTGTCGCGCACCGAGCACAAGGACTACTACCTCGGCTTCTGCAACCGCGCGTTGTGGCCGCTGCTGCACTGCTTCCAGGACCGCGTGAGCTTCCTCCCCGCACAGATGGAGGCCTACGCCGGCGTCCAGCGCCGCATCGCCCGCGAGCTGGTGCCGCTGCTGGCGCCGAGCGACAGCGTGTGGGTCCACGACTACCACCTCTTCCTGCTCGGCCGGGAGCTGCGCCGGCAGGGCTTCGCCGGCCGGCTGGGGTTCTTCCTTCACACCCCGTTCCCGCCCCTCGACCTGTGGACCCTGCTGCCGCGGGCCGAGGACCTCCTGCGTGCCCTGCTGGCCTTCGACCTGGTGGGGTTCCACACCGCGGGCTACGTCCACAACTACGTCGACGCCTGCCAGCGCCTGGCCGGCATGACCTGGCACGATGGGCGGCTGTGGGGCAGCGCCGACGAGGGCTGGGGCGGGCGGCAGGGAAGCCGCCACGCGCAGCGCGTGGGCGTCTACCCGGTGGGCATCGAGCCGCAGGATTTCGAGCCCAACCCGCGGACGCTCGCCCGCCCCAAGCAGGCGAGCTATCTCGCCGAGCTGGTGGGAGGGAGGAAGGCGGTGCTCGCCGTCGACCGCCTCGACTACACCAAGGGCCTGGCCGAGCGCTTCCGAGCCTTCGAGCGGCTACTGGTCGAGTACCCCGAGTGGCAGAACCGAGTCTGCCTGGTGCAGGTCGCGTCCCCCAGCCGCAGCACCCTGCCCTGGTACCGCCGCGAGCGCCGCGAGGTCGAGCTGCTGGCCGGCCACATCAACGGCCAGCTCGGCGAGGGCGACTGGGTGCCCATCCGCTACTTCCACCGCTCCTTCCCCAAGCCGGCGCTGGCGCGCCTCTACCGGGGCGCCGACGTCGGGCTGGTGACGCCGCTGCGCGACGGCATGAACCTGGTGGCCAAGGAGTTCGTGGCCGCGCAGCGGCCCCAGGACCCGGGGGTGCTGGTGCTCTCCCGCTTCGCCGGCGCCGCCGAGGACCTGGTGGAGGCAGTGCTGGTCAACCCCTTCGTGCAGGCCGAGACCGCCGCCGCCCTGGCCCGAGCCCTGGCGATGCCCCTCGACCAGCGCCAGGAGCGCTACCGCCGCCTCCTCGCCCGCGTGCGCGAGCACAGCGCCAGTGCCTGGGCAGATGGCTTCACGCGCGATCTCGAGGCCGGGTTGCGGCTGGAACGCCTGGTCGCTGCGGTGGTCGGCGAGTGAGAGCCTGCGAAGAAACCGTCGCGAGCTGGGCCGAATGCTAGGAGCGGGACCCGCGACAACGCAGGCGGCCCGGGCAGCAGGTTTATGCACAGGCTCTGAGGGGTCGCGTAAGATCGCTCGATGATCCCCATCGTCCTTTCCGGCGGCAGTGGCACTCGGCTGTGGCCGGTGTCGCGCGCCACCTGCCCCAAGCAGTTCGTGGAGCTGTTCGACGAGTCGCTGCTCGCCAAGACCTTGAAGCGCCTGGCGCCGCTCGGCTCGCCGTGGGTGGTCGCGGTGGCCGAGCAGCGCTTCCTCACCCAGCGCGTGCTCGCCGAGCTCGGGCTGCCCAGCGGGCAAGCGCTCTACGAGCCGCGCGGGCGGAACACGGCGCCGGCCGTGGCCCTGGCCTGTCGCGTGCTCCTCGACCGCGGTCTGGGTGAGGACGTGGCCGGCATCTTCCCCGCGGATCACCTGATCCAGGACGAGGCCGGCTTTCACGCCGTCTGCCGGCTGGCGGAGGAATGCGCCCGCCGCGGCCAGGTCGCGACGCTCGGCATCCGCCCGACCTTCGCCTCGACCGGCTTCGGCTACGTCGAGGCGAGCCCCGAGGTCTTCGCCTCGTCCGACGGCCACCGTGCATTCACCGCTCGCGGCTTCCGCGAGAAGCCCGACGCGCCGACCGCGGAAGCGTTCGTCGCCGCGGGCAACTTCTACTGGAACGCCGGCATGTTCGTGTTCCAGGTGGCGACCATGGCCCGCCATCTCGAGCGCTTCCTGCCCGAGCTGTGGCGCGAGGTCTCGGCGCTGGCGCCCGACCTCGGGGACCTCGCGGCGGCCTACGAGCGCCTCGCGCCCGAGAGCCTGGACTACGGCGTCATGGAGCACTTGGCCGAGCAGGTGGTGATCCCTTGCGCTGTGGGCTGGAGCGACGTCGGAAGCTGGGACGAGGTGGCCCGGCTTGCGGCCGGCGGTGGCAACGTGTTCGCGGAGGGCGGCAGCGACAACTTCGTCTTCCCGCACGGCGATCGCGTCTACGGCCTGGTGGGGGTCTCCGACCTGATCGTGGTCGACACCGCCGACGCGCTGCTCATCGCCCGCCGCGGCGCCAGCCAAGGGGTCAAGTCGGTGGTGGACCGGCTGCGGGAAGCGGGGCGGCGGGAGGCCACGGAGCACGCCTACGAGCATCGCCCGTGGGGCTCCTTCGAAGTGCTGCGCGACACCCCCAGGTTCAAGTCGAAGATCCTGCGCGTGGCGCCCGGGCAGCGGCTCTCCTACCAGTCGCACGCGCACCGCAGCGAACATTGGGTCGTAGTGGCGGGCGAGCCCGAGGTGGTGCTGGACGGCGAAGTGCTCCGCCCCCGTGCCGGCGAGGCGGTCTACATCCCGCGCGGCGCCAAGCACCGCATTCGCAACCCCGGGAGCGAGCCGGTCGAGATCGTCGAGGTGCAGCTCGGCACCTACTTCGGCGAGGACGACATCGTGCGCTACGAGGATGACTACGAGCGCGTTTGAGCGCGCGGTGGCGGCGCGGCGCGGTCGGCTCTGGCCGCTCTCCGTGGCGCCGATGATGGAGCGCACGGACCGCCACCTGCGCGCCTTCCTGCGCCGCATCACGCGCTCGACCCTGCTCTACACCGAAATGATCACCAGCAGCGCGGTGCTGCACGGCGACCGCGAGCACCTGCTGGGCTTCTCGCCGGAGGAGAAGCCGCTCGCGCTGCAGCTCGGCGGCGACGACCCGGCGGCGCTCGCCGCCTGCGCCCGCATCGCCGTCGAGTGGGGCTACGACGAGGTGAACCTCAACGTCGGCTGCCCTTCCGACCGCGTGCAGCAGGCGAGCTTCGGCGCCTGCCTGATGGCGCGGCCGCAGGTAGTCGCCGCCGCGGTCGCCGCCATGCGCGAGGCGGTCGCGCTGCCGGTGACGGTCAAGCACCGCATCGGCATCGACGAGCAGGATCGCTTCGAGGACCTGGAGGGCTTCGTCACCAGCGTGGCGGCCGCCGGCTGCGACCGCTTCATCGTGCACGCGCGCAAGGCCTGGCTCTCCGGCCTCTCACCCAAGGAGAACCGCACGTTGCCGCCGCTGCGCTACGACGAGGTCTACCGCCTCAAGCGCGAGCATCCAGAGCTGGCGATCGAGATCAACGGCGGCATCACCGGCCTCGACCAGGCTCGAGACCACCTGGCGCTTGTGGACGGCGCGATGATCGGCCGCGCCGCCTGCGACGACCCCTATCTCTTCGCCGCCGCGGACTCCGACTTCTTCGGCGAGCCTCCCGAGGGCGGAGCCCTCGAGGTCGAGGCCAGCCGGCCGCCTACCCGCCGCCAGGTAATCGAGGCGTACCTGCCCTACGTCGAGCGCTGGTGCAGCCGAGGCACGCCGCTCCCCCGCCTCGCCCGTCCGGTGTTCGGCCTCTTCGCCGGCCGCCCAGGGGCCCGCGCCTGGAAGCGGCACCTCGCCGAGCACGCGCACCTGCCGGGCGCCGGGCCCGAGGTCATGCTGGCGGCGATGGCGCGAGTGCCCGAGGAGGTGCTCGACGAGACGACCTTGGCCGGCGAGGATGACAACTCGTGTCATCCCGAGCGCAGCGAGGGATCTGGGGGAAGGGATTCCTGGGCTGAGCTCGCCCACCCAGATCCTTCGCTTCGCTCAGGATGACAGGTGGGCCAACTACCCGCCCTCCGCCTCCCGCATCAGCTTCTCGAAGCCGGCCGCGTCGGTGACGAACGGCGGCCGCTTCATGGTGGCGACGCAGGAGGTGTCGAGGCCCTCCGCCGTGCCGCGCTCGATGAACTGACCGACCAGCCGGTCGTAGCACTCGGGGTTCGAGAGGCCGCCGGTGCCGTGGTGGCCGTCCGGGACCACCAGGTGGAGACCGCGCGAGAAGTGCGGCGCCGCCTGCTCGGCCCACAGCGGCGGGGTCACCGGGTCGTAAGGCCCGGAGACGAAGAGCGTGGGGACGTCGGAGACCACCGGCTGGTGGTAGCCCTCCGGCGCCTCGCCCCGCGCCCACTCCCGGCAGGCCGCGACCTGCTGGAGCACCCGGTAGCCGCGCAGGTAGGTGCCGGCGATCGCCGGCTCGATCGCCCCTTCCGGGATGAAGGGCACGTCCTCGGCGCAGGTCACCGAGAGGTGCATGCCGAAAGCGAGCACCTGCCGGAAGGCCGGCTCCCAGAGCATCGCCAGGCGGGCGAAGGGGTCGAAGTCCCCCTGCGCGGCGCGGTGGAGCACGTAGGGCGTGGCCGAGGCGGTAAAGGCGTTGTACAGCGTAAAGCGGGTCTGCTCGGCGAAGATGTCGCGCGGGATGGTCACCGCCACGGGCTTGCCGTCCACCGGGCTCTTGACCGTGGCCCGCCCGCGCTCGCGATCGAGCCCGGCCAGGACTCTCTCGTGCTCCGCCTCGATCTCCGGGAAGGCCGCGGCGCAGGCAGGCTCGGCGGCGCAGGCGTCGAGCACCATGTCGAGAGACCGCTTGCCGTCGCGGGCGTGGTAGAGCGGCAGGTACTGATCCATGCCCGCCACGCCCTCGAGGATCGCGCTGCGCACGTGCTCGCCGTGCCGGCGGATGTAGACCTGGGCGGCGCGCGTGCCGTAGGAGCCGCCCTGGAGGTTGATCTCGTCGTAGCCCAGCCACTTCCGGACCTCGTCGATGTCGTCCATGGCGATCGAGGTGGTGTACTGGGTGAGGTCGGCGTTCTTCTCCAGCTCGGCGCGGCAGCGGCGCACCTCGGCGGGCGGCAGGGTGGGCTCGAAGTAAGCCTGCACGTCTTTGGGATCTTGCGGCACCTTGCAGTCCAGGCGGTGCGAGGACCCGGTGCCCCGCTGGTCGACGAGCACGATGTCGCGCCGGGCGCGGATCGTGCGGTCCTGGGCCCAGCCGGCGGCGGCGTTGGTGGCGAAGTCGCCGGGCCCGCCGGCGAAGCTGAACAGAGGATCGGGCGCCGGCTCCTTCGCCAGGGCCGGCACCACGATGACGTTGAGGTCGATCTTGCGTCCGCTCTTCGCGGCGCGATTCTCCCACACCGAGTAGGTGCCGCAGAGCAGCTTCTCCTTCGCTCCCTCGACCTTGCAGGGCTCGAGCGGCAGGCGGCGGGCCGCGAGGTCGGCCGCGCCCGACGACGCGCAGCCGGAGGCGGCCACCAGGGCGAGGAGCGCCGCAGCCAAGGCGCGGCCCGGCAGCCTGCGAGCCGGCGAGGATCGAAGAGTCTTTCGCAGTCGCTTCATCGCGGGCACCTCCGGCAGGGACACGAGTCTCGCTCTCCTTTACGCCTCGGCCCCGGCGAGGTTGCAGCCCCGCGCGCCGCAGGTTTGCGCCGCCCGCCGTGTTCCTTCCGCTAGACTGGAGCGCGTTTTCCGGCATGGACACGCTGATCGGCAAGACCCTCGGTCGATACCGCCTGGAGTCGTCGCTCGGGGTAGGCGGCATGGCGGAGGTGTACCGCGCCTCCGACGACCGGCTGGGGCGCGCCGTGGCGGTGAAGGTGGTGCTCCCCATCTATGCCGGCAGCGAGGAGTTCCGCCAGCGCTTCCTGCGCGAGGCGCGCCTGGTGGCGGCGCTCGAGCACCCCAACGTGGTGCCGATCTACGACTTCGGCGAGGAAGGCGGCCTCCCCTACCTGGTGATGCCGCTGTTCGAGGGCGGCGCGCTCTCCAGCCGGCTGGACGGAGCGCCGCTCTCGCCGGCGCAGGTGGCGCGCTGGCTCCGCGACCTCGCCGCGGCGCTCGACGCCGCGCACCGCGCCGGCGTGCTGCACCGCGACGTCAAGCCCAGCAACGTGCTGATCGACAAGAACGGCCGCGCACTGCTCGCCGACTTCGGCATCGCGCTCGCGGCCGGGGTCGCCACCCGGCTGACCGTCACCGGCACGGTGATCGGCACTCCCGGCTACATGGCGCCGGAGCTCGCCGCGGGCGAGGCGGCTTCGCCGGCCTCGGACCGCTACGCGCTGGGCGTCCTCGCCTACGAGCTGCTGACCGGGGCGCCCCCCTTCGTCGGCGAGAGCCCGCTCGCCGTGCTCAGCCAGCACGCCACCAGGCCCGTGCCGCCGGTTTCCACCCGGCTCTCCGGCGCGCCGCCCGGCCTCGACCCGCTGTTCGCCTCGATGCTCGCCAAGGCCCCTCTGGAACGACCGGCCAGCGCCGGCGAGTTCGCCGAGGAGCTGGGCCGCATGTTTGCCGGCGAGGGGACGGCGCCCACCCTCTCGCTCACCGGGACTGCCCCTGTCCGCTCCACCGCCGCGAGCACGGGCGCCGGGACGCGAGCGGCTTCCCCACCCTCCTCTGCGCTCACCGTGCTGAGCCTGGAGCCGGCTCCCGGCCGGCGGCGCAATCTGCTGCGCGCGCTCGCGGCCGCGGCCCTCCTGCTCGCCTCGGCGGCCGGCGGAGCGTGGCTCTGGCAACGCTTCTCGGCCCCACCGGCCGGGCTGGCAGAGGAAGAGGTTGGCGGGACGGACGACGCGGCGGCGGTTGCCGAAGGCGCGGCAAACGAGCCAGTCGCGGGCGCGCGGGGGGTCCCGAGTGGCTTGGGCGCGAGCCCACCCCCGGCGCCCGCGCCGGGACCGCCGGCGGCCGGCGACGAGGCCTCGGCTCGAGAGACTCCCGCCGCCTCTCCGTTACCCTCCGGCGCCCGAGGTCCGGCGCTCCACGCCGGGCCTGGCGGCGAGGACAGGCCAGGCGGAGCCCCAGCCGGCGCCGGCCAGCCGCGCCAACCGCCGTTCGGGCGCCGCGGGCAGGAAGCGGGCGCGCCCCTGCCACTGCAGCGCCCTCGCCTTCGCCCGCGGCCCGGCATCGCGGGCGAGGGAGGGCGAGCGCGGGGCGAGATCCCCGGCCGCGAGGCACCGGCGACCGAGGCCGAGTTCCTGCGCCTCCAGGAGCGCGCCGAGGCCGCCGCGGCGCGCAATGCGGACGGCAACACTGGCGGCGCGATGAGCGCCTTTGCCGAGGGCGGGCTCGCCTACCTCGCGGGCGACGAGGCGAAGGCCGCCGACAGCCTCGCCGAGGTTCAGAAGCTCGGCGGCATGCCGGTCATGATGGTCGCCGCCGGCCCGCTGTGGGTGATCCGCGACCGCGCGCCCGGCTCGCCGTTCCAGCCCTGGGAGCTCGCCGTGGCCTTCGGCGACGGCCGTGGCGCGGGGCTCGCCGCGGTCGACGAGCGGCTGGCGAGCGCGCCGGAAGACCTCCGCGCTCGCTTCGGTCGCGCCTACCTCTCGCGCCTGCACGGCCGCCACGAGCTGGCGATCGCGGACGCCGCCGCGTGCCACGAGCAGGCCGGAGAAGCCGGCGAGCTCAAGAAGAGCTTCCTCGCGGCCTTCCTCGCCGACGAGCACGCGGCGCTCGGGCACTGGGCGGATGCGCTCGCCTGGTATCGGCAGGCGATCGCCGGCGGCGGCAAGGCGGCCGGCGCGCTGGCGCTCGAGGCGGCGCGCATCGCCGAGGAGAAGCTCGGCGACCGTCAAGCCGCTGCCGAGATGCTCACCGCGGCCTGCAAGGCCGGCAATGTCATGGCGTGCCGGCGAGCGGAAGCGCTAGGCGGTCGCGAGCCCTGAGGGTCGAGGCCCAGCGGGCGAGCGCCCAATTCGTCGGCAGGTAGAGAACCAGCGGGTAGGCCGTCATGCAGAACAGCAGATAGGCCCACTCCGGCATCAGCGTCTGCTCGATGCCGAACGGCTTCCACAGCCAGTTGATGTTGAGCGCCGGGTCGGTCAGAAGGTAGGTCACCGGCAGCACCACCCACGCGATCGCCGTTTGCAGCTTCCAGCCGCGCGGGTCGTAGCCCAGCCGCTGGATCGCCCACAGCACCAGCACCGGCACCACCACGTGAAACAGCGACAGCAGCCGCAGCCACAGCGGCTCCATGGGGTCGAACATGTACTCGGTGCCGCCCACCGGATGGAAACCGGTGAGGAGGGCGCTCAGGAAGTCGACCGTCCACACGACCTGGATCAGCAGCACGGCGACGGCTTGCGAGGAAAAGAGCAGCGGGCTCTCGAGCCAGACCGCGGCGAACAAGACGAAGTTCGCCAGGTCGCAGAACCAGAGGAAATTCGCCGGCCCGTTCATGATCCAGTAGGCCGGCACCCAGGCCGCCATCCAGGCCGTGACGACGAGCTTGAGCGCGAGCGGGACGCGGTGCATGGCAGAGCGGACGCCCAAGCTATCAGAAGCCCGGCCCTCCCTGCCCCGCCGGCGCCTGCTCTTGTCGGAGAATGACGGCGTCGTTGGTATCCCTAGGCCCGCTGTTGATTTCTACTTCCTTGCTGTTGGTTTTTCTTTCGCCCGCCGAAAACCGCCTTCTCCTTACTCCTAGTCCTCCATACTGACTTGCGAAAAGCCGCACGCGGGCCTCAGGGGTCGCGGTGGCCGCCGAGCTGCGCCGCGGCGGCAGAGGAGGACTCTCATGTCGTTCCCTACCCCTCGGCTCGCGTGTGCCCGCCGGGTCGCCGCGGCTGCGCTCGTGCTCGCTCTCGGCCTCACTCCACTCACTGCGCTAGCCGCGCCGATCGGCCTGGATTCCGGGCCGCGCGCCGGCGTCATCGCCGCACTCGATCTCCTAGGTGCCTGGTGGCGTTGGATCGCGGACGTGCTCGACGGTGACAATCGGAGTGGGTCGGATGGTGAGGTTCGGGAGTTGCGCGGTGTGGCGGAGAAGTGCGGGCCAACCTTGGACCCTGCAGGTGGGCGGTAAGCACAGGCAGAGCCGCCAGTCGACCTAGAGGTCCTCAGCGGTCTGGCTGAGGTCGGCGATCGCACGCCCGCGGCCACAAAAGGGGGGACTTTGTCCCCCTTTCTCCTTTCGTGTACACTCTGCCGAAGAAATGGCCGAAGGCGCTAGGTCCGCAGAGGAGTGCGCTCCCTGTGAGGGGTTGGCTTCGAGAGAAGCCGACTGTCTGCGAGAGGCGCACTACCGAGTCGCAATCCGTCGTGGGCTGACCGCCGCACGTGATGCGCTCCCCGTCGAAGGGGATGCCGAGGTCGCGGAAGCGATCTGCCGGCAGCTCCTTCAGCTCCCAACAGAGGAACAGGCGGCGTGGCTTGCGGCTCATCCACAGGCAGCCTCTCTCTCCACATGTCAGCGCCTTATCGAGCAGAGTGAGTCCCTTCGTGACACGGATACGGCTGCCATGCTCGCTGCAGCCCGCGCTGCCGTAGGCTGCGCCGAGGCCGTCCCGTTGACCGGTCCATTAGTGGCCTTGACCGCCGACATCCGGGCGGAGTCGTGGGCGTCGTTGGCCAACGCTCTAAAGGTTCGCGGTCTGCTGCGCGAAGCCGAGGACGCCTGGAGCAGCGCGCAGTTTCACCTTGTCTTCGGCAGCGGCGATCCGATGCTCAAGGCCAAGCTGCTGTGGCTAAAAGGGTCGCTGCGCATCGAGCAGCGTCGGCTCCGCCAAGCGATCCAATTGCTGGGAGAGGCGCGCCAGCTTTATCTCTCCATCGAGGACGGCCAGCAGGAAGCGAAGACTCTACTCACGCTGAGTCGTGCCTACTGGTTGGCTGACCGGCTCGAAGAAGCTATCGCGTCGGTAGTCAGCGCGGCGGCGCGAGCCGATAGCGAGAAGGATCCGCTTCTCAAACTGTATGCCTTTCACAACCTTGCCGTATACCTTGAGGAGGCGGGACATCCGCAGGTAGCCTTGGCCGTTCTCGAGCGCGCCGAAACCCTCTACGAGGAACACGGCGGACCGATCGCCAAACTGCGCAAGCGCTGGGTCGAAGGACGCCTACTGGGTCGGCTGGGCCGAACGACCACCGCGGTTTCACTCCTCGACCCAGTCCGCCGCCGCTTCGCCGAGCTGGGTATGGCCTTCGACGCTGCTCTCGCCGCGCTCGACCTCGCCACCTTCTATGCTCAGCTCGGCAAGCTGCACGAGGTTGAGAGGCTCGCGACCGAGATGTACCCGGTCTTCGTATCCCGTGACATCCCGCGCGAGGCCACCGCCGCCTTGCTCCTCTTCGCCGAAGCCGCCCGCGCCCACACCGCCACCGTCGCCTCGATCACCGAGGTGGCGGAGCGCCTGAAGAAGATCCAGAGTAGGAAGGGCTGAGCGGCCCTGGAGCGGCTTCCGCGGCACGCCCGTGTAGAGCTCGACGCAAAACGCCGGGGCGTGATCTCAAGGTCGCCGAGCCGCCAGCTGATGTCGCTTTGCAGTAGGCCCGCGGGCCGGGGCCCCAGTACACCGTTTAGCGCAGTTGAGGCGCGCCTATTCCTACACTAACCTCGACTCCCTGAGTAAGCGGTTCATAATGCCGCTTCTCAAGCGCGGCGCAGAGTCGCTTCTCATCCGCCGACGTAATCAGGAGGGCATTCTCACCCATGGGGCCCGACCTCTCCAGCCTGCAGTTGCTGACACGGCCGGTAGTGCCTACCTCGAAGTGCACCTCCAAGGGCTTGAGGCGCGCCTTCTTCTGCAGCTCTTCGATAATGGGCTTCACCGGCACAGTCTCCGACCGGAGCTTCAGGACCACTGGATTACCTCCCCGAGAGGCCGCCGGCGTGAGCGTCTCATTCTCAGCTTGGCTCGATTCTCCGCTCTGGCGTGGCTCGACGCCTGTGCAGCCGAGCCAGCACAGCGCACAGGTCGCGATGAAACTCGGTGAGATGCTAGTTCTCATGGGCCTAGAGTCAGTAGGTAACGCCGCTCGGAGATAAGTCGAGCTGGCCAGTGCTGTTCGCTCTCAGAAGACATTTGTACTGCTCCGTGTACGCTGGGATTTCCACATCTGCTTCTGATAGCGCGCTGTACACCGGTGCCGTGAGGCTGGTGCACATCCGCCTGTGTACTCGTTCGTGGGCTCCAGTGCAAAGGCCCGCACATGGCCCCGGTTGCCATGCCGGGATGACTCGGTCCGTGAAACTCTGCGTTCCCAAGGATCGACCAGTCTCAGCATCTCGCATGCCGATGCAATAGGTCGCGGCCACGGGTTGATTCGAGGCACCGGGGCTGGGATCGGCGGCCGTACCGGTAGTGCGCAGCAGATGGAGCCGCCGAAGGACGTTCCTAATCTCGCGACGCAAGCTCTCGCAGTCTTCACACTCGACGACCCAGAGCCCCAAGGGATCCGAGAGTCGCAGTGGTGCGCTGTCCGCGTAGAGGTAGATCGCCTCCGTGGGGTGGACCCACGCCACGGGGTCCGTCCTCGTATACCTCCCCGTCCCCCGGTCGTACCAGCGGTGCACGTTGTAGTACACCTCCGCTCCCAGGCTGCTCTCTTCCCACGCCTCGTCGAACCACTGCCCCGGGAATCTGAGAAACACCCCGGACTCCTGCGCCGAGGGGATGGTGAAGTCCCTGCCAAAGGGCTCGAAGCCGCCGGACCAGAGCAGCGCTCCCGTGGTGCTCGTGGCGGCGATCGGGGTCCCGAGGTGATCGGTCGTCACCCAGCGCCAGGTTTCGGTGGTGCCCGTGAGATCGCGCAGCGCCACCGGCCGGCCGCCGAAGTAGAAGACGTGGCGGGCGGTAGGAACGGCGTCCCGCTCCAGGGTATAGAGCATGCCTTCCGAGCTGTAGGTCGCGGTGACGGTCGAGGTCAGGAAATCCGGAGGGCAACCGGGGTCCGGGATGCCCACGAAGCTCGACCACTCGCACACGTCGCTGCTCTCGAAGCCATCGGCGTTCCCAGCCCGCCTTTCGCCGGGAGCAGAAGGCTCAGCGCCGGTAGAATCTCGCCTTGGGCGCTCGTCTGGAAGTACCCAGGGCACAGCACGCTCAGCTAGGCCGGCCTCCGCGTCTTGCGTAGGAGGACCGCCAGAACAATCGCCAGGACCAGGAAGGCAAGACTTCCCGAGCCCCACGCGTAGTAGTTGAATGTCGCGCGATCCAGAGGGTAGTTGGGGGTACCGCTCAACCACGCGGCCTGAAGGCTTCCGGTCAGGCAGAACAGAAAACCCATGATCGCCGCCGCCTCACCTGCCCAGAGGAGCAGGAGTCGGTGGCGACTTGGCGTCTGACCATCTCGTCTCACTAGAGTGGACTCTGCCGGTAGCCAGGCGTAGCCGGGTTGAACGGTCTGTCCGTCCGGCACCTTTCGATTACAAGGTCGACGAAGGACCAGCAATCATTGACGGCCGGAATCCATCGACCTGTGCTCCGACCAGGTCGAATCTGCTCGTTGACACAGTCCTCGTCGATGTACTGCATCTCGCGGCACGTGACCTTCGGCCCGGTTTCGGTGCTGTGGTCTACGACCTCAGTGCGAATCCCGGGGCAGTCACACCTGCCGTGGCCGGGGATTTCTCCGCCAGCTCTCCCCATTCCTCCCGACATCGTGTCCGTCTTCAGCCACTTGTGCGGGAGCCGGAGTGCGCCAAGGACCGGAAGATCAGCCGGTCGCCGGCAGAGCTCCACCTTCAAGCCGAGCGGGTCGAGGCGACCGATCGGGTCGTTGTCGGCATAGGCGAAGAGGCGATTTGGAGACAGTCCCGAGAACTTGAACCGCCTGAATGCGTCGAGCCCCAGCGGATCCACCCTCGCGTACCTCCCCGTCCCGTGCTCGTACCAGCGATGGACGTTGTAGTACACCTCCGCCCCCAGGCTCGCTTCCTCCCACGCCTCGTCCAACCACTGCCCGGGCAGGCGCAGGAACACGCCCGAGCCCTGCGCCGAGGGGGTGGTGAAGTCCCGCCCGAAGGACTCGAAGCCCCCGGACCACTGGAGCGCACCGGTGGTGCCGGTGGTGGCGATTGGAGTGCCGAGGTGATCGGTCGTCACCCAGCGCCAGGTTTCGGTGGTGCCCGTGAGATCGCGGAGCGCCACCGGCCGGCCGCCGAAGTAGAAGACGTGGCGGGCGGTGGGCGCCGCGTCCCGCTCCAGGGCATAGAGAATGCCCGCCGAGCTGTAGGTCGCAGTCACGGTCGAGGTGAGGAAATCCGGCGGGCAGCCGGGGTCCGGGATGCCCACGAAGCTCGACCACTCGCACACGTCCCCGCCCTCGAAGCCGTCGGCGAAGATCGGTGTCCCGGGCGTGCCGCGGGGCTCGAAGAGGCCTGCGCTGGCTCCGACTGGCGCCGAAGCGCTCCCAGCCTCGGCATCCGGGTTGGGGATCGTCTCAGTGGCCAATCGCAGGAAGCCGCGGCCGTCGTAGGCCAGCTCGGTGGAGGTCTCGGCTGCGGGCCGGTTGAGCAGGGCGAGCTGACCCGCGGCGTCGTTGCCGAAGGCGACCGTGTTGCCGCCGCTTACCACCTCTTCCACATGCCCGGCCGGCGTGTACTGGTAGCTGCGCGTGCCGCTGGCACCTAGCGCCACCTGCGAGAGCCGAGCGGTGTTGCCGCCTCCAGCGTTCGGGGTATAGGCGTAGACATCCGTCGTCGAGTCGCGCGTCTCCGTGAGCCGGTTGCCGATCCGATCGTAGCTCCAGGCCAGTGAGCCCCACGGCCCCGTGCCGCCGGTCAGAAAGTACTGCACGTCCTGGTAAGTGAAGCTGCGGCTCGCGGAGGGCGTCAGCACGTCGGCGACCGCGAGGACGTTGCCCTCCTTGTCCGTCGTGTAATCCCAATCGAGACGCGGCGAGCCGCCGGCGAGAAGGACTCCGCTCGGCCGGTAGGCGAAGTCGAAGCTCCGCGTCTCGGTCTGACCGTTGGCGAGCGTCAAGCTGGCGAGTGGGCCGAAGGGCTTGTAGGTTGCTCCCGTGACCAGGTTGCGGTTGGAAAAGCCCGGCCGCTGTGCCGAGAGGGTTCTCGGCCGGTCCGCGAAGTCGTAGGCGTAGGTCGCGGTCACAAAGCCAGGATACACCACGGTCAGCGGGTTGCCGTTGGGGTCGTAGGTGCGGGTGAGCGCTCCATCCTGGAGCACTCTGCCGAAGCGATCGTAGGTGTAGTCGACGTCGGCGGGTTCGCGGGAGATCCTCGTCAGCCGGCCCTGCGAGAAGGCGACCAGCGGATCGTCGTAGGTGTAGGTGGTGTCGAGGTCGTCCTCGGGGTAGTCGACGAAGGTCAAGCGGTCGAAAGCGTCGAGGGCGCGCAGGACGGTCACCCCCCGGGCGTCGGTCGTGCTCGCGAGCTCGCCGTGGTCGTTGTAGCCGTGGCTGGTGGTGCCGGAGACCGGCGAAACCTCCGAGGTCATGCGGTCGCGATCACTGTAGACGTAGGCCGTAGTGCTGCCCTCACCGTCGGTGACGCTCGTCAAGTGATCCTGCACGTCGTAGCCGTAGCTCGTCATCATTGAGCCGCCGCCCGCCCCACCCCAGGGCTCGATGATCGAGGTCTGGCGGTTCAAGGCGTCGTAGGCGAAGACCCGCGTCGCCGGGTTGGTCTGGCCCGCCGAGGGGTGGTTGGCGTCCCAGGTGCGCTCGAGCCTTCCGTTGCAGTCGTAGGCGTGCTCGGTGACGGCCTCCTCGGGCCGGCCTGGGGCCATCACCACCTTGTCGAGCAGGCAGCGCGAGGAGTAGACGAACGAAGTCTCCGCCTCCGTGGCCCAGGTACTGGTGCCGAGCGAGCGCTCGCGCTTCTCGTTCACCCGGTTGCCGGCCGCATCGTAGGAGAAGACCAGGCGCTCGCGGGGCTGCGAGCTCGACAGGCAGCTCGTCGCGCTCGGGATCGAGACCGGGGTGCCGCGCCGCTCTTCGATCAGCCTGCCGGCGGGGTCGTAGAGGTACTGGATGGCGTTGCCTCGCGGCAGCACCGTGCAGAAGAGGTCGCCGAAGACGTTGTAGAAGTGCTCGGTCACCAGATCGTCGGCGGGCAGGTCTCCGAGACGCCGGATCTCGATCGGGCGGTTCATCGCGTCGTAGGTCGTGACCTCCACTTCGGGTGAAGGGTGGTTCTCCCGGCTGAGGCTCGAAACCTGGTTGAAGGCGGTGTAGGAGTAGGTCGTAGTGCCGACCAGCGGCTCGGTGCGGGTGAGCGGCAGGAGGTCGCCGCGCGTGGCGTCATAGGTGAAGCTCGTCACGTCCGCGGTGCCGTGGCCGGGCGGGTCGATCGTGAGCGGTTGGCCCGCGGCGTTGTAGGTCGTCATGGTCGAGAGCACGAAGCTCACACCGGGGTAGGTGGCCTCGGCTCCGCTCTCGGTGCGGGTCAAGAGGTTCCCGGTGGCGGCGTCGTAGGTGTTGGTGGTCTCGCGGAAGCCCACGCCCGAGGTCGAGGGCTGCTCGATGCTCGCAGGAAAGGCCGGGAAGTCTGGATCGTAGGCGAAGCTCGTGGTGCGAGCGAGCGCCGGCACGCCCGCGGCCTCGGTGCGCGAGATCACCTGGCCGTGTGCGTCGTAGGTGAATTCCGTGCGGTGGCCCTCGCCGTCGATCTCGGCCGCCACCCGCAGCGGGTGCGCCAGGTCGTAGATCAGCTCGGTGTTGGGGCCGAGCGAGCAGGCCGGGCAGTCGCCGGAGAGGGAGAGCACCTTGGGCTTAGAGCTCACCGTGTCGCGCCCCAGCGTGTAGACCGCTACCTGCCCCAGGGGATCGGTGACCGTGGTCTCGGTGGGCAGCGTCGGGTCGTCGTAGGCGAAGCTCCACACCTCGACCGCGTTCGGCCCGGTGGCGGAGGCATCGCCGCTCCAGGCGCGGGTGACGTTGCCAAAGTCGTCGTACTCCCAGGCGTGCAGCACCCGGCGCGTGTCGGTCGTCGAGACCAGCTCCATCCGGGTGAGGTAGCCCGAGTGCCGGCTGTCGGTGTAGAAGAAGTCGATCTTGCGCCCGTCGGGGCGGGCAACGCGGGTCAGATCCTGGCCGGACCAGGTGTAGGCCCAGACCCGCGTCTCGGTGCCTCCGACGCCTACCTCGGTGATCGACTTGAGCTTGCCGGTGCCCGTGACGGGAGCGTCGTCGTAGGCAAACGTCTCGCTGCGGCCGTCCGGGAACGACACCGAGGCCAGCCGACCGGCGATGTAGCTCGCGGTCTTGGCGTTGCCGTTGCGGTCGGAGGTAGAGAGCCACAGCCCGGCAGCGTCGAATTCGTCGACCGTGCCGTCAAGGCCGCTCAATTTCCACCCGGCTCCCGTGTCGGTGAGCTTGCGATACTCGTCCGACGGCGCCACCCGCTCGTAGGCGCCGTCCGCGTCCTCGTCCCGGAACTCGCGATAGGTGGCGAAGCGGGTCAAGAGAAAGACGTGCGAGGCGTCCGGCGCAACGACGACCCTCTCGGAGTAGTCGTGCATGAAATAGCGGCCCAGCTCCTGCTTCACCCGATCACTGCCAGGTGCTCCCAGGGCGCCCACTCCGCCGGCGGCGTAGCGCAGGCGCGCGCCGGGGCCGAGCGAGGGGTCGCCGCCGCTGCCGACCGAGGGCCCGCCGCCGCCCGCGCTCGTGCCGTGCCGCGGGCAGCGGCGGCAGCTCTCGCCCCCCTCGGTGCAGGCGTCCATCCGCGGCTGCCTGCAACCCAAGGCCTCGGCCAGGACCGGCGGAAGTGCCTGGAGGCTCGGAATGTCCAGGCGCTTGGGGCAGGCCGCATCGCTCTGGCAGGTGAAGATGCTCACCGCGTAGGTGCCGGCGACCGGACCGGACGGCTCAGCGCAGGTCAGGCCGGGGATCACCAGGATCGTCTCCGCGAAGTCCACGTCGAGCGAGCCGTCGAGCCCGATCACGCCGCAGTTGGCGATCTGGTCGCAGTCCACGTCGATCTCAGGGTTGCAGCTCGCCGGGGGCGTGCCGCCTTCGAACCAGTACACCAGCACGTTTCCCGCCACACCGAACTGCTCGTTGCCCGGGTTCTCGAAGGGAACCCGGACCTCGACGTCGCAGCCTTCCACGACAGGATCGCAGGCCGGGTCGCTCTTCTGCGCGTAGGGTCCCAGGTCCAGGCTCTTGTAGCAGCGCTGGCCGAAGCAGTTGGCGTTGGCCGGGCTCGAGCCGGGGAGGTCTTCGACGAAGATCACGTCGGGAAACGTGCCGATGGTCGGGCACTGGCGCGGTTGGGCGCCAGCGCGAGTGGCGAAGAAGAGCAGGAGAACCGCGGCCGCGAGGGCGGCCAGGACCGAAGCGAGCTGGGGAGCGGGGCTGCTGAAGACTCTTGGACGCATGACGACTCCTTTCCGGCCTTAGGTGCGGTGCTCGCTGAAAGGCTTTGTAGAGGTGGGATGCTGAGTGTGGAAACCTGGTCCGTCCGGCGGCAGGTCGCCGGAGAGGCTGGCGATCCCTCGCGCTTCGAGCTGCCGGACCCGTGCGAGAGCCACCTCAGCCTCGGGGACCAGCCCCGCCTGCTCCAGCACGACCGCGGTGCGGCCCCAGACCTCGGCCTCATGGCGGGCTTCTCCAGACTCGACGAAGTGGCCGATGGCCCGCTCGAGATGCCGGAGGGATTTCCCGAACTCGCCGAGGAGCCAGGCCTGAAGGCCGAGCATGGCTTCGAGGGCGCCGAAGACCAGCGGGTCGCCCGAGCCGTGAAGAGCGAGGAGCCGGGCCAAGGCCGCCGGCGCCGCCGCTCGCGATGCACGCCCTTCGTGCAGCCACGCCTCTGCCTCCACGCAGTAGGCCGTGGCTGCCAGGTCGGCGGCGATCAGGAGCAGCGGCCGGGCCGCCGGGCGCCGCTCTTCCTCGGCCGTGGGGAGAGCCGTCGCGAGCGCCGAGGAGGCCAAGGCCCGTGCCGCTGCCGGAGACTGCGGTAGGGCGGCCGAGGCGCGGGCCACGAGCTCCAGTCCCAGGCGCAGGCGGGCTGCGAGAGGTTGCCGGCGTAGGCGAGTGCCCAGAGAAGGTGAACCTGGCACCCGATACTCGGGTGAGGCGCCGGAATCGAGCAGCGACCTCACGACGCCTTCCTCCCGTAGAGCCGGTCGAGGGCCGCCGCGCCAGCGAGATCTCGGTCGGTCAGGCCGTGCTCGCCAGAGCCCCGGAGGGTCACCTCCACCGAGCCGTTCTCGGCCTGCATCAGCACCGCTCGCAGCTCGTGCTCGTGGATCAGGTCGCGCGCCAGCCGCAGGAAGTCGCCTGCCCTGTCGCTCTCGGCGAAGGGGAAGAGGGAGCGGATCTCCTGGCCGTCGGCAGATCGCTCCCACTCGGGCAGAGCAGCGAGCAGTCCCTGGATTCGCTCGGATTTGAGCTTGGCGTGGAGCACAGGGCTGCTCTTGGCGGTCATGGTTGCAGGGCTCCCTCCTGCTGTGCTCGCCGCGCCTCCTGCCGGCAAGGGGCAGCTCAGCGAGCGAGTTCTTGACGATCTCAATGCAACGACAACGACGATATTACAGCTACTGTCGGTTTTGCAAGCCGGGCCTTGGGCGGGCGCCTCGGCTGTGGAGGCGAGCGGGTGCACGGCGACCCGCTTGCCCGGCCTGAGTCGTTGGACTAGCGTCCATTCAACATGCGTGGGATGCCACTCGCCGAGCAGGCGAAGGAGAGCGCTCGCCGGCTAGCTCTCGAGCTCAAGGCTTTGCTCCGCGACTCGGGCCAGCCCGCCCTGGCGGTGAGCCGGTCTCTCGGCCGAGCGCCGGAGTACCTGACCCGCGTGTTCAATGGCAGGGTGGAGCTCAAGATGAAGGATGCGTTCGGCATCCTGCAAGCGCTCGCCGTGAACCCGGGGGCGTTCTTCGAGAGCCACTTCCGGAGTGCCAATGGAGGGCAAGCTGCGAGAGGCGAGGCCAAGACCGAGTCGAGAGCCGGAGGCTCGACCGTCGACGAACTACTGATACCTGCCCTCGATGCGCGGCAGGAGGCCCCCCACGAGCTGCTTGCCTCGACCCGCGCGGCCCTTCGGCGGCGCATCGTGGCCGCGGGGGCGAATCAGCGCGCAGTGAGCCGGGACCTCGGCCTGCCGAGGGATGCGCTGGGCCAAGCGCTGCGCGACGGCACGGACCTCACGGCATGGCACGTATTCGGCGTGCTGATGGCGACGGAGACGCCGGCGGAGGCGTTCTTCCGCGAAGTCGTGGCCCGGCCGGCCGTGGAACAGCGTCGGCCGAAGTTCGCGCCAACGCCATCTGAGCTCGCATCCCATCCAGGAAGCGAGGCCACAGGCTATGGAGACTTCGTCCGTCTGTCACCGGAGGGGAAAGTGGCCTGGCTGTCACATCATCCAGAGGGCGCGGCGTTCTTCACCTGCCGCGACCTCATCGAGAAGAGTGAAGCCGTTCGCGACTCGGATTCGGCAGCCATGCTGGCGATGTCCCGCGCCGCGGTGGCGTGCGCCGAGGCCTTCCCCGCTTCAGGTGAGCTTCATGCTCTCGCGGACGACATCCGGGCGGAGGCCTGGGCCTCCTTGTCTAACGCTCTCAAGGTACGCGGCCTCCTGCGCGAAGCCGAGGGAGCGTCGAGCAACGCACAACTCCACCTCGCCTCAGGCAGCGGCGATCCTCTGCTCAAGGCCAAGCTGTTGTGGCTGAAGGGATCACTGCGTATCGAGCAGCGCCGGCTCCGGCAGGCGATCGAGCTACTTGACGAGGCCCGTCGTCTCTACATCTCGATCAACGATCGCCAGGCGGAGGCCAAGACTCTCCTCACTCTAGGCCGTGCTTACTGGATGGCGGACCGAATCGAGGACGCGATTGCTTGCGTTTTCAGCGCGGCCCGACGGGCCGACAGCGAAAGAGACCCGCTCCTAAAGGTTCACGCCTTCCAGAACCTCGCAGGGTACTTGGAGGCAGCCGGGCAGCCTCGGCTGGCTTTAGCGATTCTCGAGCGCACGGACGCCTTGTTCGAGGAATCGGCCGGCCCCTTGCTCAAGCTGCGCAAGCGCTGGGTAGAAGGGCGCCTCCTCGCGCGAGTAGACCGCTTAGGCGAGGCGATTACGATCCTCGACTCCGTCCGCCAGCGCTTCACCGACCTGGGCATGGCGTTCGATGCCGCTCTCGCCGCGCTCGATCTCGCGACCTTCTACGCCCAGCTCGGCAAGCTGCACGAGGTCGAAGAGCTCGCCACCGAGATGTACCCGGTCTTCGTCTCCCGCGACATTCCCCGCGAAGCCACCGCCGCCCTCCTCCTCTTCGCTGAAGCCGCCCGCGCCCACACCGCCACCGTCGCCTCGATCACCGAGGTAGCAGAGCGCCTGAAGAAGATCCAGAGCCGGAAGGGCTAGCCCGAGGTCTCACCGCGGCTCGGTCACGAGGCCGGATCTCCGCGGCCACTCGCTCCGAAGCGCGCTCAGAGGCATAGACCGAGGCTCACGCCGCTCCCCGCCGGGCGACTCCGCTGCGCGCCTTGCGCGCTGGGCGCTTGGCGACATGGGCCGGGGCGGGACGCTCCGCGGCCCGTGGTGCGGCGGCCGCGGCGCGGCGCCGGGCGCTCGCCTCGAGCTCGGAGTCGATCAAGGCCAGGATCTCGCCCCAGGTCACGCCGCGCACCAGCTCCCGCGCCGGGTCGGCCACGGCCGTCACCTGCGGCACGCCGGCGTAGAGCTCGCCGTAGAAGGCCGCGGGCGTGATCTCGAGCTCGCCCAGGACGGCGAGCACGTGCTCGGCCTTGAGCACCACGTTGCCGCGCAGCACCTGGCTCAGGTAGTCGGGGTGCTCGCCCAGCCGCCGGCTGATGTCGCGCTGCAGCAAGCCTGCGCGCCGGATCTTCAGGCGCAGCAGCTCCTTGACGCGGGCGCTGTGGCGCGTGGCCTCGATCTGTTCGCGGCGGCGCGCGCCCTTGACCGGGCGCTTGGGCTGCCGCTCTGGGCGCGCCGGCTGGCGTGCCGCCAGGGCCTCGCGGATAAAGCGCCTGGCCTCGGCGGCCGTGACCGGGCCGGGCGCCGGGGATCCCAACTGGCTGGCCCGGCCCGCACGCATGCCGGCCTCGGAGCGGCCGGCCGCCGGCCGCTGCGCCGCGGCGGCGCTCGGCTCCTGCCCAGGGCCGTGCACCCTCTCGCCGGCGCCGGACGGCCGCCCGCCGGCCGCCAGCTCGGCGTAGAAGTCCTCGACCTCCACGCCGCAGAGCTTCAGCACGCGAAAAACCAAATCCTCTTTGAGGCGTGCCTTGCCGGCGAAGACCTGCGACAGGTAGCTCGGGTGCTGGCCCAGACGCACGCTCACCTGGCGCTGGGTGAGGCCCGCCCGCCGGAGGGTCTTCTGGAGCAGCGCCACCAGACGGCGCAGCTCGTCGCTCGGGCTCATGAGGGGGAGATTCTACCCTTGTTGCGAACCTTTCTTCCGCCGTCTCGTATGAACGACGGAACCGCCAACGGCGGAAGGGAGGACTGCGTGAAGCGATTGCGTTGCAAGATACGTCGCGCCGCGCTCGCCAGCCTGGGCCTGGGTGTCGCCGGCCTGGTGGCGGCGGGGCCCGCGGCTGCCGTCGACTACGGCGAGTATCACACCGTCGCCGAGGTCGAGCGCCAGCTCGGCGACTGGGCGAAGGACAGCGGCCAGCGGCTGAAGCTCACTTCGATCGGCAAATCGTCCGCCGGCAAAGACCTCTGGATGGCAACCCTGGCCGACCCCGGCCCGGTGCCCCCGGACGAGCGGCCGGCGGTGTTCGTGGGCGCCAACATCGCCGGCTTCCACAATGCCGGCACCGAGGCGGCGCTCGACCTCATCGCCTCGCTCCTCGCCGCCGAAGGCGAAGCGGCGATGCTGCTCTCCACCCGCACCTTCTACGTCGCCCCGGTGCTCGACCCGGACGCCCACGACGGGCTCTTCGCCGCCGTGCACGAACGGCGCTCCGGCACCAGCGGGCGCCTCGACCGCGACCGCGACGGCCTCTCCGCCGAGGACGGCGCCGACGACCTGGACGGCGACGGCCGCATCACCAAGCTGCGCATCCCCGACCCGGCCGGGGCCTGGCTCCCCCACCCGCAGGAGCCGCGCCTGATGGTGAAGGAGGACGCGGCCAAGGGCTGGGTGGGCGCGTTCCGCATCGAGAGCGAGGGCCGCGACGACGACGGCGACGGCAAGTGGAACGAGGACGGCGCCGGCGGCGCCGCTCCCGATCGCAACTTCCCTCATGCCTTCCCTCACCCTGACCCGGGGGCCGGCCCCTGGCCGAGCTCCACGCCCGAGGCCAAGGCGCTGCTCGACTTCCTGCTCGCGCACCGCAACGTGGCCTTGGCCGTGGTCTACGGCCCCGCGAACAACCTGCTCGCCGAGCCCGAGGGCCTGGGCCGCGGCGGTGACGCCGGCTCGCTCAAGTTCAAGCTGCCGGCGCAGGCCGCGGGCTTCCTCGGCTTCGACCCCGAGCAGGAGTACACGATCGACGAGGTGTGGGAGGTCGCCAAAGACCATCCCTTCGTCAAGCGCCAGGGCATCACCAAGGACCAGCTCGCGCAGTTCCTGGGCGCCGGCCCGGCAACCAAGGTGGCGGAGGAGGACCAGGCCCTGCTCACCGAGCTGGCCAAAGGCTACAAGGAGCGCCTGAAGGCGGCGGGCCTCGATACCGAGCGCCCCGGCGGCCAGTACGGCGAGGGCGGCTTCACGCCTTGGGCTTACTACCAGCTCGGCGCGCTCGCCCTGGAGCTCGATGTGTGGGGCGTGCCCAAGGCCAAGAAGGCGGAAGCCGGCCCGTCGTCCATGAGTGGCGAGCCGCTGACCCTCGCACGCCTGGAGGGCATGAGCAAGGACGACTTCCTGAAGCTCACCCCCGAGCAGGTGGCGGACTTCTTGAAGCGCATCAAGGCGCCGCCGCAGTTCACGGCCGAGGCGCTGATCGAGCGCGTCAAGACCGATCAGGTGACGCCCGAGCGGATGGCGCAGATGGCCAAGCAGATGGGCGCCAAGGACGAGGCCGCCCCCGACAAGGACGACCCGGCCACCGAGCGGCAGCGCGAGGTGCTGGCCTGGGTCGAGGCCAACGCGCCGGAGGCGATCGCGGCCTGGAAGCCGGTGGCCCTGGCCGATGGGCGTGACGCCGAGGCCGGCGGGCTCGACCCGTTCATCGACATCGCGCCGCCGATGGCGACGCTGAAGCCGGCTCTCGCGGCGCACACGGCGACGGTGCTGGAGCTGGCCGGCAAGCTGGCCGAGGTCCAGATCCTCGCCGTCGAGGCCGAGAGCCTGGGCGGCGGCGTGGTTCGCGTGCGGGCGGTGGCCGGCAACCGCGGCACCTTCCCCACCCACACCAAGCTGGCGGTCAAGGCCCGCGCGCATCTGCCGGTGCGGCTCGAGCTCGAGGCCGGCGAAGGCGCGGCGCTGCTGACCGGCGCCCGGGCGGTGATCAGCGAGAGCCTGGACGGCAAGATCGGTACCCTCGAGGGCGAGTGGCTGGTCAAGGCCGGCCCCAAAGCGAAGCTCGCCGTGAGCCTCGTCACCGACAACGCCGGGCGGGACCGCGAGACGGTCGACCTCGCCGCGGCCCGAGCCCGGAGCACCGGTGCCAAGCCGGCCGGCGAAAAGGAGACCCCGCGATGAGCGCCGCCCACCCGACGAACCACCGTGCCGTGACTCGTCTCGCGGTCGCCGGCAGGCCGGCGCCTGCGATGCACGTGGCCTTGCTGCCGCTGGCCCTTTTCTGGGCCTTGCTCTGCGCCGCGCTTCTCGCCGGCCCGGCCTTCGGCGCCCAGCCTCTGAAGCCCACGGGCACGGCGCCAGAGCCGCGCTTCGACCGGCTGATGACCTACGAGCAGGTCACCGCCCTGCTCGAGGCCTATGCGAAGGCCTACCCGAGCTGGCTCGAGCTCGAATCGATCGGCAAGAGCATCGAAGGCCGCGACATGTGGCTGCTGACGCTCAACAACCCGGCGACCGGCCCCGATCTCGCCAAGCCGGCGATGTACGTGGACGGCAACATCCACGCCAACGAGGTGCAGGGCACGGAGGCGACGCTGTACACCATCGACTTCCTGCTCAAGAACTACGGCAGGCTGGAGCGGATCACCGAGCTGCTCGATCGCGCCGCTTTCTACTTCGTGCCGATGGTCAACCCGGACGGCCGCGCCCACTGGTTCGCGGGGCCGTCGACCGCGGACTTCCCGCGTACCGTGATGGTGCCGGTCGACGACGACCGCGACGGCAGGGCGGACGAGGACGGCTACGACGACCTGGACGGCGACGGCACCATCACCCAGATGCGCAAGAAGGTAGCGCCGGGCAGAGGCGGCTACCGCATCGACCCCAAGGACCCGCGGCTGCTGGTCGAGATCGAGGGGGAGGAGCTGGGCGACTACGTCCTGCTCGGCGAGGAAGGCCAGGACAACGACGGCGACGGCCGGGTGAACGAGGACACTGTGGGGTACGTGGACCCCAACCGCACCTGGGGCTGGAATTGGCAACCCGAGTACGTGCAGAACGGCGCCGGCGCCTATCCGCTCGCCATCCCGGAGACGCGCTCGATCGCCACCTGGGCGCTCGGCCACGAGAACATCGGCGCGGTGCAAAGCTTCCATAACTTCGGCCGCATGATCCTCCGCGGCCCGGACGCCAAGACCGATCCGCCCTACCCGCCGGCCGACCTCAAGGTCTACGACCTGATCGCCAAGCAGGGCGAGAAGCTCCTTCCCGGCTACAAGTACCTCGTCAGTTGGAAAGACCTCTACACGGTCTTCGGTGCCACCACCGAGCACTTCTACCGCATCCACGGCGCCGTCGCCTTCACCAACGAGATGTACGAGCCGCCCACCGACCTCGACGGCGACGGCAAGGTCACCGACGCGGAGCGCATCCGCTTCAACGACCTGGTGACCGTCGGGCGGCAGTTCTCGCCGTGGAAGAAGGTCGAGCACCCGCAGTACGGCGCGATCGAGGTCGGTGGCTACCGCTTCGACGTGGGCCGCGTGCCCGAAGGCTGGATGCTCACCGAGGAGGTGCACCGCAACAGCGTCTTCGTGCTCTTCCATGCCCATCACCTGCCGCGCCTGGGCCTCGGCGAGCCGTCGATCGAGAAGGCCGGACCGCGCCTGTGGCGGCTCCAGGTGCCGGTCACCAACGACCGCGCCATCCCGTCGATGACCGCGCTCGCGACGCAGAACAAGCTGCACCGGCCGGACATCGCCTCGATCGACGGCGCCAAGGTGATCGCCAGCGGCCTGATCGACGACCCCTGGCTCAACCGCGTCGAGCTGCAGCGCGACCGGCCCGAGCGGCTGCAAGTGCCAGGAGTCGCGGGCCTGTCCACGCGGCTGCTCTACTTCCTGGTCGAGGGGGACGGCGAGGTGACCATCGAGTACGACAGCCTGAAGGGCGGCAAGGTCACCCGCAAGGTGAAGCTCCAGGCTTGAGGCTGTGCACAAGCCTGCTGTGCGGCCCGCTCGCGACGGCTTCTGCACAACCTCGGTGCTTTCTAGAACTCGCTAGAATCCGGCCGCCATGGCGGCCGGATCCCATCCCACGATCGCTGTCGACCTCCGCGCCCTGGTGCCGGAGGCGACGGGCATCGGCGTCTACACGCGCTCGCTGCTGGCCGCCCTCGCCCGCCGTGGCAACGCCCGCTACCTGGGCCTCTCCCACCGGCCGCTGCGCGAGGCCGAGCCGCTGGCCGGCGCCGGCGTCGCCTTCGAGCAGCAGCCGGCGCCGCTCGGCGTCCTCTGGCAGCAGTGGCAGCTCCCTCGCCGGCTGCGGCAAGGGGACCTCGACCTCTTCTGGTCGCCGCTCGGCATCCTGCCCTGGCGCTGCCCGGTGCCCTCGGTGGTCACCGTCCACGACCTGACGGTCCTGCTGCTGCCCGAGACGCACGGGCTCAAGGTGCGGCTCTCCCAGCTCCCCTTTCTCCAGCGCACCCTCGAGCACGCCGAGCGCGTGGTGGCGATCTCAGAGGCCACGGCCGCCGACCTTCGCTTCCACTTCCCGCAGTGCGCCGAGCGCGTGCGGGTGGTGCACAACGGCATCGACCGCGAGTTCCAGCCGGCGGGCGAAGCGGCGGTCGCCGCCACCCGCGCCGCGCTCGGCTGCCGCGAGGGGTACGTGCTCTACGCCGGCACGCTCGAGCCGCGCAAGAACCTCGGGCTGCTGCTCACCGCCTGGGAGGCTCTCTACCGCGAGGCGCCCGAGGACCTGCCGCCGCTGCTCCTGGCCGGCCCCTACGGCTGGCGCAGCCGCGACCTCCTCGCCCGCGCCGAGCGCCTGGCGCCGGCCGGTGTGCGCCTCTTGGGCCGCCTCGATCGCCCCCGCCTGGTCGAGGTGATGCAGTCGGCGAGCATCTTCGTCTACCCCTCGCTCTACGAGGGCTTCGGCCTGCCCCCGGCCGAGGCCATGGCCTGCGGGGTGCCGGTAGTGGCCGCGGACTCCTCGAGCCTGCCGGAGGTGGTCGGCGAAGCCGGGCTGCTGGTGCCGCCTGAGGACGCCGGCGCGCTCGCCGGCGCGCTCCGCCATCTGCTCGCCGACCCGGAGGTCGCGGCGCAGCTCGGCCGGCGCGGGCGCGAGCGCAGCCGCCGTTTCACCTGGGCGGCGGCAGCCGCGGGGATGGAGGCGGTCTTCGCGGAAGCGCTGGCACGCTAGAATCAATGGCTGATCTGCCGAATGTCATCCTGAGCGAAGCGAAGGATCTGGCCGGGTGGGTCGTCCGGATGTCGCCGGCCGCTACCCAGATCCCTCGCTGCTCTCGGGATGACAGTCGGATCAGGCCTCGTCAAGAGACTCCCCCCTTGGCCCATACCATCGGCATCGACGCCCGCAAAGTCCACGACTTCGGCATCGGCACCTACATCCGCAATTTGGTCCGCTCGCTGGCCGAGCTGGACGCCGAGAACCGCTATTTGCTGCTGACCAGCCGCGAAGGCCGCGACGCCCTCTCCGACCTGCCGCCGAACTTCGAGGTGGTGGTGGAACGCTCCAGGGTCTATTCCCTGGCGGAGCTCGTTACGCTCTCCTGGAAGCTCTTCCGCCTGCGGCTCGACCTCTATCACTCGACCCACTACGTGCTGCCGGCGGTGGTGCCCTGCAAAGTGGTGGCGACGATCCACGACATCATCCACCTCTTGTACCCAGACTTCCTGCCCAGCCGGCTGGCGTTCCTCTATGCCCACCGCATGATCCGCCACACTCTGGCGCGCGGCGACCGCATCATCACCGTCTCCCAGAACTCCAAGCACGACCTGATGGACTACTTCCACCTCGACGGCAAGAAAATCGAAGTGATCTACAACGGCGTCGAGGAGGAGTTCCGCGAGCGCCTGCCGGAGGCGGAGATCGATCGGCGGCTAGCGCGCCTGGGTGTGGCGCGGCCGTACCTGCTCTTCGTCGGCAATCCCAAGCCGCACAAGAACCTCGACAACGTGGTCAAGGCCTACGCGCACGCCCGCGCCTTGCGGAGCTTCACGGCGCCGCTGGTCTGCGTGGGCGGCAAGCAGGGCACCGAGTTCAAGATCCGCCAGCGCGCCGAGCAGCTCGGCCTGGGAGGCTCGGTGATCCTGCTCGGCGAGGTCGACCAGGACCTGCTGCCGGCGCTCTACCAGGGGGCCGATCTCTTCCTCTACCCCACGCTCTACGAGGGCTTCGGCCTGCCGGTGGTCGAGGCCATGGCCTCGGGGGTGGCGGTGATCACCTCCAACACCTCGGCGCTGAAAGAGATCGCCGAAGGATACGCGTATCTGGTAGACCCCCTGGACGTCGCCGGCATGGGGGAGGCGATCGCGCTGTGCATGACCGACCCCGAGCGACGCGCGGCCCTGGCCGAGCTCGGCCGGCGCCGCGCCGAAGCGTTCCAATGGCGGAACGCCGCCGCCGCCACGCTGGCCGTGTATCGCCAGGCCCTGGGAGAGCCAGCCGACGGCCGGCGGCGGAGCTGAGGCGAGCGGCTGCCAGGGCGAAGGCTTCGATGCGCACGGCACTCGTCCACGACTGGCTGACCGGCATGCGGGGCGGCGAGCACGTGCTCGCCGCCATCGCGGGCGAGTTTCCAGAGGCGCCGATCTACACCCTGCTCCACGTGCCCGGCAGCGTGAGCCCGGCGCTCGAGGCGCACCCCATCCACACGAGCTTCGTGCAGCGCGCCCCCGGCGTCGCGAAGCACTACCCGCGCTATCTGCCTCTCTTCCCTTCGGCGATCGAGGACTTCGACCTCTCGGCCTTCGACACCGTGGTGAGCTCCAGCCACTGCGTGGCCAAGGGCGTCATCCCCGCCCCTGGCGCCTACCACCTCTGCTACTGCCACAGCCCGATGCGCTACGCCTGGGACCAGGAGCACGCCTACTTCCCCCGCCGGCGTGGCTTCGTGGCCCGCCTGCGTGGCCTGGCCCTGTCCCGGCTCCGGTCCTGGGACGTGGCCTCCGCGGCGCGCGTCGACCGTTTCGTCGCCAACTCGCGGTTCGTGGCGCAGCGCATCCGGCGCTACTACCGGCGCTCGGCCGAGGTGGTGGCGCCGCCCGTCGACACCGAGTTCTTCACCCCGACGCCGGGACAGGGGGCCCCGGGAGAAGGCGCCCGTACGAGTGGCGCCGAGCCCTACTGCCTGGCGGTCGCGGCGCTCGCTCCGTATAAACGGCTAGAGCTGGCGTTCGAAGCCTGCGGCAAGCTCGGCCTGGCGCTCTACGTGGTGGGGACCGGGCCGGAATGGGCTAAACTGAGACGGCTTGCAGGCGGCGAGGCCCGCCTCTTGGGCCGGGTGGACAGGGAGCGCCTGCGGGACCTGTACCGAAACGCTCTCTGCCTGCTGCAGCCCGGGGTCGAGGACTTCGGCATTGCTCCAGTCGAGGCGCTGGCTTGTGGCATCCCGGTGGTGGCCCTGGGCCAAGGCGGCGTGCTCGACGTGGTCGAGGACGGCACGCACGGCGTCCTCTATTCGGAGCCCTCGGCCAACGCCCTGGCGGCGGCGATTGACAGACGGCGACAAATTCGCTTCAATACCATGGATCTCCGCTCGAGAGCCCAAGCCTTTTCGACCATGAGCTTCCTGGCTCGTTTCCGGTCCCTGCTCGCGGCCCGCGAGGCCGTCTAGAGGCCAGCCCTACCGATGCTGCACCAACGCCACCGCTGGAGCGCCGGCATCTACTTCGCGGGAGACCTGCTGGCGATCCTCGGCGCCTTCGCGGCGGCCTGGTTCCTGCGCTTCGAAGTACAGCTCATCCCGCTGACCAAGAACCCTCCGGCCGAGGTCGACCGCTACCTCCAGCTCCTGCCCATCGTCCTCCTGCTGTGGCCGGTGGTGTTCTACTTCCATGGCCTCTACCAGGCCGGTCGCGGGCGCAGCCGGGTAGACGAGGCGCTCACCATCCTGATGGCGGTGGTGCTCGCCACCGTGCTGCTCTCGGGGCTCACCGCCTGGGTACGGCCGGAGGGCGCCCTGCGGCCGGACGGCAGCGCCGAGTACTTCACCTACAGCCGCGTCTTCCTCGCCCTCTTCGCGCTCCTCACCCTGCTCTCCGTCGTCGCCACCCGGGCGGTGATTCGCGGCCTGCTGCGCCACCGCCGGCGGCAGGGCGTGGGCCTGGAGCGCATCCTGATCGTCGGCGCCGGCGCCCTCGGCCGCGAGGTGGCGGCCAAGATCCAGGTCCACCGGGAGCTCGGCTACCGGGTGATCGGCTACCTCGACGACGACCCAGGCAAGGCCGGCAAGAGCTTCGAGGGGGCGCCGGTCCTGGGCAGCCTGCGGCAGGTCGACGAGGTGCTCGCCGCGCAGGAGATCGACCAGGTGGTGATCGCCCTGCCGCTCGACGCGCACCGCAAGATGATGCGCCTGCTGCGCCAGATGGGGCGCGAGTGCGTGGAGATCAAGCTGGTGCCGGACATCCTCCAGTACGCCACCCTGAAGGCGACGCTCGAGGACCTGGACGGCACGCCGATGATCAACCTCTCCCAGGTGCCGCTCCAGGGCTGGAGCACGCTGTTGAAGCGGGCGATGGACATCGTGCTGTCGCTCGCCGCGCTGGCGGTCCTTGTGCCCTTCCTGCCGTTCCTCGCGCTCGCCATCTGGATCGAGGACCGGGGCCCGATCTTCTACCGCCAGGAGCGCATGGGCCTGGACGGCAAGCCGTTCATGATCTGGAAGTTCCGCTCCATGCGGGCCGACGCCGAGTCGAGCTCCGGCCCGGTGTGGGCGGTCAAGGACGACCCCCGCCGCACCCGCATCGGCAGCTTCCTGCGCCACTGGTCGTTCGACGAGCTGCCGCAGCTCTGGAATGTGCTCAAGGGCGACATGTCGATCATCGGCCCGCGCCCCGAGCGCCCGGCCTTCGTGCACGAGTTCAAGCACAAGATCCCGCAGTACATGGTGCGCCACCGCGTCAAGGCCGGCATCACCGGCTGGGCGCAGGTACACGGCTGGCGCGGCAACACCTCGGTCAAGAAGCGGCTCCAGTACGACCTCTACTACATCGAGAACTGGTCGCTGGGGCTCGACCTCAAGATCCTGTGGATGACCGCGGTGACCTTCCTCTCGGACCTCAGGCAGAACGCGTACTAGAACCGCCCCTCACCCCGCTGCGCGAGGCGCGGGGGCCGGAATGACGAAGGGCAGGCACGAGGCCTGCCCTTACGCGATCTACCTGTAGGGGCGGCCCTCGTGGCCGCCCGCCGATCTACGACTACCCTTCCGACTTGCTCCACGGCGGCACCACGCCCGAGGAGCGCGCGTAGGCGATCGCCTGGCCGAGGTGCTCGTGGGCGTGGGTAGCGATGCCGAGCATGATGGTGCGCTTGGTCGCCTCGCCCCACGGGACCGTGATCTTGGCGCCGAGATCGGCGTCGGGGATGCCTTCGATCGTCTTGCGGGCGTGGGCGAAGGAGGCTTTCACTGCCGCCACCACTTGCGCCTTGTCGGTCACCGCCTCGAGGTCGGCCGGCAGGCCCTCCGGCCGCGCCGCGCCCAGCAGCCGGGTGAGGAAGTAGTTGCCGCCGGCCACGTGCATGTAGACCTGGCTGGTCGAGCGCACCTCGGGCGAGGGCTTCCAGCCGTACTTGTCCTGCGGCGTGGCCTCGGCGAGCGCCAGCACCTTGCTCTCGGCGTCGTTGATGTTCTGGATCAGGTCGTGTTTGAAACCTGCCGCGTCCGAGGCCGCGTCGCCGGCGGCCAGGGGGGCCAGGCAGAGCGCGGTCAGGACGGCGATCAGAGTCACGCTGCGCTTCATTTCGAGCCTCCTCGTTGCTGTTGGATTGGGACGGAGTGAATCAGGCCGCCAGTCTAGCAGCCTGGTCGAGGGCTACTGCGCGGCGGAACCCTGCACCGCGCCGCCACCCTTGCCCATCGCTTCGAGCTCGGCCTCGAAACCCTCGACGATGGCCTGCGGGTCCGGCACCAGGCCGGCGTCGGTGCCGACGCCGAGCCGCACCCGGCCGGCGTAAGAGAGGATGCTGATACCGAGCCCCACGCGGCCGGCCTGCGGCACCCAGAAGAAGATGTCGCGGATGGCGCGGCCGGCGAGATAGAGCGTGTGGCGCGGCCCGGGCACGTTGGTGGCGACCGCCGTGGCCTTGGTGGCCAGCACCCGCACCACCGCCCGCTGTACCGCGAGCGGCACCCTGCCCAGGGCTTCGAGGGTGCGAAAAGTGACCAGTGGCTCGGCCGAGCGCTTGAGGGCCTGCATGCGGCGCCGGAGCTCGGCCAGGCGCGCCGCCGGGTCGGCGATGCCCACCGGCAGCGAAAGGAACACCAGGCCGAAGTGATTTCCCAGGTCCGCCATCCCGGCCAGCGGGCGCAGGTTGACGGGCACCGCGGCGCGAAAGCTCAGGTTGGGTGCGACGGCGCCGCGGCGCGCGAGATAGCGGCGCAGAGAACCGGTCGCCGCGCTCAAGAGCAGGTCGTTGACCGTGGCCCCCAGCGCCGCTGCCAGGGCACGGACGCCGTCGAGCGGGATCGGTGCCGACCACGCCGCCCGTTTGGCCACGCCGAGAGGGCCGCGGAACGCGGTGGCCGGATCGGGCAGGCGCAGGGTGAGCCGCGCCAGCGCCTCGGCCGAGCCCAGGCCCTTGGCCCAGGCGCTGGTCTGAGCCAGGGCCTCGGCCGGCTTGAGCAGCAGCTTCATGCCTTCCGGCATCAGGTCCTCGGCCGCGGCACGCACCTCCTCGAGGTCGTGGCGGCTGTGGGTGAAGAGCGCGGTGAAGGGGTTGAGGGCCGCGCCGTGCTCGCTCTCGATCGCCGCCGTGGCAAGCTCGGGCGAGCGGTCGGCGAGTGACAGCAGCACCAGCACCAGGGCGATGCCGTCGCCGATCGCGTGGTGCAGCCGGCCCATCAGCGCCGAGCCGCCCTGGTAATTGTCGATGACGTGGAAGCACCACAGCGGCCGGTCGGGATCGAGCGGCCGGCTCATCAGGTCGGAGACCACCTCCTGGAGCTCGGCGTCGCCGCCCGCGCCGGGCAGCCGCAGGCGCTGCACATGGGCGTCGAGGTCCACCTCCACCCGTTGCCACGACGGCCGGCCGGAGCTCGAGATCACCACCCGCTCGCCGAAGCGCCTGACCGGCAGCAGGCGGCGCGCGATCACCCGCTTGAGCAGCTCCACGTCGAGCTGCCCATCGAAGACCAGCACGCCGCTGATCATCATCAGGTTGGTGGGGTCGTCCATCCGCAGCCAAGCGCGGTCGACGGCGGAGAGGGGCTCGGCGGGGGCCACGGCAGGGAGAGTCAGGCGAGCTCGACGATCACCGGCGCATGATCCGAAGGCTTGCCCTCGCCGGAGGTGGGCTTGCGCTCCTCGCGGTCGATGCTCACCCTGGTCAGCCGCTCGGCCACCGGCGAGGTGCCGAGCGCGAGGTCGATGCGCAGGCCCCAGCCGCGGTGGAATGCGCCCTGCTGGTAGTCCCACCAGGTGTGGATGCCGCTCTCCGCGCTGCGCAGCCGCAGCAGGTCGGTAGTCCCCCAGCCGAGGATCGACCGCAGGCGCTCGCGCTCGGGGTCGCTGGCCAGCACCCTGCCCCGCCACAGCTCGGGATCGTGGATGTCGCGGTCCTCGGGCGCGATGTTGAAATCGCCGACCAGGAGGTGCGGCTTCGTCGGGTCGTGCTCGCTCCGCAGCCACTCGGCGAGCGCCGCGAGCCAGGCAAGCTTGACCTCGTACTTGGGGCTGCTCACCGCCTCGCCGTTGACCACGTAGAGATTGGTCACCCGCAGGCCTTCGATCTCGCCAGAGATCACGCGCGCCTGGTCCGTGGGGTCGCCGGCGAAGCCGCGCGTCACGTCGGCCAGCGGCTGGCGCGACAGCAGGGCCACGCCGTTGTAGCCCCGCTGGCCGAGGTGCTGGGCGTGGTAGCCGAGCCGCTCCACCTCGGCCCAGGGGAAGAGCTCGTCTGTGACCTTGGTCTCCTGCAGGCAGAGGAGGTCGGGCTGGTGGCGCTCGAGCAGCGCCAGGGTGCGCGCCAGGCGGGCGCGGATCGAGTTCACGTTCCAGGTGACGATCTTCATGGCAATGGGGCCCGGCCGCCGATTCTATGCCGTGGTCGCGGCGGCGGCTCACTCGTCTGCTTCGCCATTCAAGGTAACAAAGAGGCGCGAAGGCAGCCTGTAGCGAATGAACCTCAGGAGGACCCCCCATGGCCCAGACCGAGAAAGTCTGCTTCGACCGCCTGCTCCCCCACGATCTCCACCGGCCCCACGCCGGACGCATGATGGCCCTCGCCGTGGGCCCCACCCGGGCTGCCTTCGAAATCGCGAAGCTGTGGCCCAACGGCACGGCGCTCTCGATCCGTTTCGTAGGTGGCACCCCGGCACAGCACGACGTGGTCAAGCAGTTCGCCCCGCAGTGGTGCGACCACGCCAACCTGAGCTTTGCCTTCAACAGCAGCCCGAGCGCCCAGATCCGTATCGCCTTCGCCGACGACGGCGCCTGGTCCTACATCGGCAAGGACGCGCTCGGCATCCCCTCCAACCAGCCGACCATGAACTTCGGCTGGCTCGACGAGGGCGTCGTGCTGCACGAGTTCGGGCACATGATCGGCATGATCCACGAGCACCAGAATCCGCGCACCAACCCCATCCAGTGGAACAAGCCGGTGGTCAACGCGGCGCTGGCCGGGCCGCCCAACAATTGGGACCCGGAGACCATCCAGCACAACCTCTACGACAAGTACGAGGTGACGCAGATCAACGGCAGCGACTTCGACCCAGCATCCGTCATGCTCTACAGCTTCCCGGCCGCCTGGACTATCAACGGCTTTCACACCGAGCCCAACGAGAAGCTGGGAGCCGTCGACAAGGCGTTCGCGTCCCGCGTCTATCCGCGCTCCGCCTCCCCTGGCGGCCCGCCGGTGGTCGAGCTGCCGGTCCTCGAAGGCCACGAGGGCGAGATCGGCCAGCCGGCGGAAGAGGACCTCTACACCTTCAAGGCCGCGAGAGCGGGCCGCTACACGGTCGAAACCACCGGGCAAACGGATCTCGTGATGTCGCTCCTCGGGCCGAGCGGCAGCCAGATCGCGCAAGACGACGACAACGGCGAGGGCCGCAACCCGAAGATCGAAGCCAACCTGGCGCCGGGGACCTACAAGGTGCAGGTGCGGCACTACAACACGGCCGGCGGCACCGGGAAGTATCGGATCCGAGTGCTGAAGTAGGGCGAGCCGTGGGTGCCTGGAGGGAAGGCGGCCACGAGGGCCGCCCCTACCAGGAGGGTCACCCGTGCCCGGGATGAAGGGGCTCGCGCCCGCAGCCCCCGGGAAGATCCTTGCCCACAGACTGCCTGTAGGGGCGGCCCTCGTGGCCGCCCTGGCCGCTACGCCCCTAGCGCCCGCGTCGCCGCCCAGTAGAGACCCACGGCGGCGATCGCCAGCGACAGCGGCACCACCACGCGGCGGTGGTACCAGGGCCGGTGGCGAGAGCTGCCCAGCACCACGAACGCCGCCGCCAGCACGGCGAGCTGCCCGAGCTCGACCCCGACGTTGAAGGCGAGCAGCGCCGGCACCGCCTCCCCCGCCGGCAGCCCCAGCTCGGCGAGCACGCCGGCGAAACCCAGGCCGTGCAGCAGGCCGAAGCCGAAGACCACCAAGGGACGCCAAGGCTTGAGCTCCTGGGTGAGCGTGTTCTCGATCGCCACGTAGGCGATCGACAAGGCGATCAGCGGCTCGACGATGCGCGGCGCGAGCTCGACCACGCCGAAGGTGGCGAGCGCCAGGCTCAAGGTGTGGGCGGCGGTGAACGCCGTCACCTGCCAGAGGAGCGGGCGCCATCGTGCGGCGAGCAGGAACAGGCCGAGCACGAAGAGAATGTGGTCGAGCCCGCGCGGCAGGATGTGCAGGAACCCCAGCACCAGGTAACGCCCCGCCACCTCGATCGAGCCGCCGGGCTGGCCGGCCGCGGCGTCGGCCAGCGGCCTGCCCAGCCCGATCGCAGGGCTCTCCTCGCCCTGCTGCAGCGGCACCCGCCGGCCGGTGGCGCTCGCCTGGTCGAGCACCGTCAGCAGCACCGGCGGGAAGGAGCTCGAGACCTGGATCGAGAGCTCCTGCGCGTCGGCCGGCACGCGGCCCTCGAAGCGCGCCGTCAGGCCGAGGAGGGTCGCGGCTCCCCGTTCGAGGAGCAGCGGCGAGCGATACTCCGGCAGCTCGACGTGCGGCTGGGCCGGCTGGCCGTCGAAGCGCAGCCGGACGCGGCGCGCCAGCATCTCGCGCAGGGCCTCGACCTTCGCTGCCAGCTCCTCGGGCGGCAGGGCCTCGAGCGCCGCCTTGGCCTCCAGCGCCCCGACCTCCGGGCCGACGCCCAGGGCCAGGGCATCGAGGTCACAAGTGAGGTCCACCTGGTAGGTGCCGTCCACCTTGAGCAGCACCAGCGTCTCGGTGAGCGAGAGGTCGTGGGCGGCGGCGGGGAGGGCGAGGAAAGCGGCCCACAGCCCAGCGGCCACGAGGGCCCGGCGTCTCTGGAGGCTCATGGGCAGGCGAGGATACCCCGTCCCACGTCGGCGGCCTGCGGCGCGCGGACTCGTTGCTTTTCCGGGACGGCCTATGCTACTGTGACATTTAACTCAACGCTGCGTGCTCGATTCGGGTTCGCGCTGTGCTCGCGGAGGGGGTTTCATCGTCATGGCCAGCCAGCCTCGACCAGTCGCTCTCGTCTGCTATCCCACGATCACCTTTCTGCTCCTGGCGGTCACGACGGCCTGCCTGGTGCCGGCACCCGAGCGGGCCGGGTCTGCTGACCCGCGAGGGGTCTCCGGCCCTAGATCGGGCCCTCCCGGTGTCGTGGAGCGACGCCTCGTCGAGCAGCTCCTCCTCGGCCTGGACTTCGGGCATGGCCGCGTGCGGGTGGTCCCAGGAGCGCTCCCAGAGCTGGCGGCCACCGAGGCCGAGCGCGCCCTGGCCACCGCCGCCGAGCTCCTGGAGCACGGCCGCGTCCTGGAAGCCCTCGAGCTCGCTGCCACCGCCATTCGCGCCCTGCCCGACCGCCCGCTCGCCCACCACCTCCTCGCCCGTGCCCTGCGCTATCGCGAGCGCCCGGACCTGGCGGAGGCCGCGTACCGCACCGCCCTCGACCTCGACCCGGCCCACATCGAGAGCCGGTATGAGCTGGCGATCGTGCTGCAGGCGGATGGCCGGCTCGACGAGGCCGGCGCCGAGTGGCAGCGGGTGCTCGACGACGACCCCGACCACGGCCCGTCGCACGCCCGCCTGGCGGCCCTGTCGTTCCTGATCGGCGATCTTGCCGCCTGCGAGCAGCACCGCCTCGAAGCGCAGCGGTTGGGCGCGCGGCTGCCCTCGGCCCTCGCCGGCGCATGCGAGGTGCAGCCTGCTGCGATCCACTCGCGCGGTGCCTCGGTGCTGCCCGTCGCCCTGCCTCCAACGCGCGTCGACGCCGGCTCCGGCTCCGCACACGCTGCGGAGACCATCCTCGCGGCGGGCGCCGGGCAGCAGATGGTGGCGGGATGGATCGACTTGCGCGAGGGCGGCAACAACGGCCCCTGGAAGGTCGGCGTCGGGACCACCCTCGATGGCGGCGCCACCTGGGCCGACCAGGTGCTGCACGGGCCGTTCTCGGTGGCCGGCGACTACGAGGGCGACCCGATGGTGGCCCACGATCCGCGCACCGGCAACCAATGGGTCGGTGGGATCCTCTTCGGCTACGTCAACCAGATGCCGTCACGGCTGTGGATCGCACGGCGCCAGCCCGGCACCAACAGCTTCCTCGCCCCGGTCCAGATCCACACCGCGAGCTTCGTCGACAAGGCCCTGCTCGTGGCCGGCCCTCGGCCCGGGCTGCCCAACACCACGCGCCTCTATGTCACCTATAATCTCGGGATTCACCGCTCCGACGACCTGGGCGCCACCTGGTCTCCGCTGCAGAGCCTGCCCTCGGGCCTCGGCTATCAGCCACGCCTCGGCGCCAACGGCGTGCTCTACGTCCTGTACTGGGATCTCGGTTTCGAGTTCGAGCTGGTGAAGAGCACCGACGGCGGCGTGACGTTCGGCCCGCCGGTCAGCGTCGCGACGCGCCTCGACACGTGGGGCCCCGAGGAAAACAACCCGCGCTTCCCGGGCGGGTTCCGCGTCGCGCCGCTCGCCTACCTGGCCGTGGACCCGACCACCGGGGCGCTCACCGCGGTCTACCCGGACACCACGTCCGTGGCCGGTGGCGAGTACGACGTGGACCTCTACCTGACACGCTCGACGAACGGCGGCGCCACCTGGAGCCCGCCGGTGGTGCTCGGCGGCGACTCGACGCCGCCTCGCGACCAGTTCCATCCCTGGCTCGAGGCCGACTCCACCGGCAAGCTCCACCTCGCCTTCTTCGACACCCGCGACACGCCGCAGCTCGACGCCGACAGCAACGCCTGGATCGACCTCTACTACGCGACCAGCGACGACGGCGGCGGCACCTGGGCCGAGCTGCGGGTCACGGATTCGCCGTTCCAGAGCGCGCTGGCGCCGTTCTCCGGCTTCCAGAGCCAGTTCGTGGGCGACTACCTCGCTCTCGGCTCGGTGGGCGATCCCCAGGCAGGCGCGCAAATCCATCTGCTCTACCCGTCCACGGCGGACGGCCACCTGCACGTCTATGCGCAGATCCTCGACTACCAGGCGATCTTCGCCGACGGCTTCGAGAGCGGCGACACGGCGGCGTGGTCGGAGGTGGTGCCGTAAGCGCGCGGTCTCACCCCGGGAACACCACCACCCGCCGATAGGGCTCCTGCCCGCGGCTCTGGGAGGCGAGGCCGGAGCCGGCGATGGCCTCGTGCTGCAGTCGCCGGACGTCGCGCTCCTGGGGCGCGAGCTCGACCGGCAGGCCGGAGCCGAGGACCTGGTCGATGGCGTCTTCGACCTCGTGCAGGGCGCGCTGGTGCTCCTCCTGCGGCTCCGCGAGCCCGAACTCGGCGCGCAGGAAGCTCTCGAGCTGGGTGACGGTGTTGCTCTTCACCGCCGCGACGCGCAGGCCCCGGGCCTCGGCCTCGCTCCAGCGCTTGCCCTGGCGGCGCTGCTGCCCCTTGACGGTCAGCACCACGTCGGCGTCCTCGGAGCGCATCACCAGGGTCGCGGGCACGCGGAGCTGGCGGATGGCGCGCTCGAGCTTGCCGCGCGAGATGGCGTAGGGGAATACCCGCAGCCGGCGCCGTAGCAGCCGCGGCCCGTTGCCGCTACTGCCCGCCTCGCCGGCCGCGAGGCCACGCTCCGCGGTGAAGGGCCGACCGCCCCCGCGGCGCTCGTTCCAGGGGCGCTCGTTCCACGGCCGCTCGCCGGCGCGCTCCGGAACGGGCGCCTCGCGGATCTCGACCTCGCCGGCCGCGGTGCGCAGCCTGAGCTCGGGCGCGAGCGGCGCGCCGCGCAGGTAGCGGTCCACCACGTCGGCCACCCGGTGGTGCACGGCGAGGCGGTCCTTCTCGTGGATCTCCACCACCACGTCGAAGGTGGGCGGCGCCTTGCGCTCGAGCACCGTCTTCTGGCTGCCCCGCCGGCGCGCCTCCTCGTCGGAGAGGGTCACGGCGTGGATGCCGCCCACGAGATCGGAGAGCGTCGGGTTGCGCAGCAGGTTTTCGAGGGTGTTGCCGTGCGCGGTGGCGATGAGCTGCACACCGCGCTCGGCGATGGTGCGCGCCGCCATGGCCTCGGCCGCGGTGCCGATCTCGTCGATGACGATCACCTCCGGCATGTGGTTCTCGACCGCCTCGATCATCACCGAGTGCTGCTCGGAGGGCGCCGGCACCTGCATGCGGCGGGCGCGGCCGATACCAGGATGGGGCACGTCGCCGTCGCCCGCGATCTCGTTCGAGGTGTCGACGATCACCACCCGCTTGCCGAGGTCGTCGGCCAGCACTCTCGCCGCCTCCCGCAGCAGCGTGGTCTTGCCCACCCCCGGCCGGCCCAGCAGCAGCACCGATCGCCCGGCCTCGACCGTGTCGCGCAGGATGTCGACGGTGCCGAACACCGCCCGGCCCACCCGGCAGGTGAGGCCGATCACCTCGCCCACCCGATTGCGCAGAGCGGAGATGCGGTGCAGGGTGCCGCCGATGCCGGCGCGGTTGTCCTCGCCGAAATGGCCGACGCGGTCGACCACGTACTGCAGGTCGTCGCCGCCGACCACGCGCGGCAGCAGGTCCACCGCGCGGCCCGGGAAGCGCGCCTCGGGAATGCGGCCGAGGTCGAGCACGACCTCGAGGATGTCGTCGCGACCCGGCTCCGCCTCGATCGCCAACCGCACCTCGGCGGGCATCACCGCCAGCAGGAGGGCGAGATCGTCGGTGAGGCGGACCTCTCGTTGGGCCAAGGCCGTCATCCTTTCCGCGTTCGATTGTCGCACGAGCCGTGCCAGCCGCGAGCGCGCTCCGAGTGCCCTCGGGGGCGTAGCGAGGTAGGCTAGCGCCGAGCGGGCCAGCGATGGGGACCCCCCCCGGCGACGCGCCGCGCCGACTCAGACCCAGGAGAGACGCGCCCATGAGATGGCAAAACCAGCGCCAGAGCGGGAACGTCGATGACCGCCGCGGCCGGAGGGTGACGGGCCGGGGCGCGGCGATCGGTGGTGGCGGCATCCTGGTGTTGCTGCTGGTCGCGGTCCTCACTGGGCAGGACCCGCGCGAGCTGCTGGACATGGTCGGCGGCTCGGGGTCGACGGTCGGTGGCCCGATCGTCGACGAGCCGGCCGGCACCCCGCCGCAGGACGACGAGGAGAGCCGTTTCGTGAGCGTGATCCTGGGCTCGACCGAGGACGTGTGGGGCGACCTCTTCACGCGCATGGGCCGCAGCTACCAGCCGCCGAGGCTGGTGCTCTTCTCCGGCGAAGTGGAGTCCGCCTGCGGTTACACCACCTCGGCCGTGGGGCCGTTCTACTGCCCCGCCGACCAGCAGGTCTACCTCGATCTCTCGTTCTTCAACGAGCTCTCGCGCCGCTTCGGCGCGCCCGGCGACTTCGCGCGCGCCTACGTGGTGGCACACGAGGTGGGGCATCACGTGCAACAGCAGCTCGGCATCGCGGATCAGGTGGCTCGCCTCCGCCAGACCGTGGACCGCGAAGCGGCCAACGGGCTCTCGGTGCGCATGGAGCTGCAGGCCGACTGCCTGGCGGGAGTGTGGGGCCATCATGCCAACCGCGAGCGCAACTGGATGGAGCCCGGCGATGTCGAGGAGGGCCTCGGCGCTGCCGCGGCGATCGGCGACGACCGTATCCAGCGGGATACTCAGGGCCGGGTGCAGCCTGAGTCCTGGACCCACGGCTCTTCGGACATGCGCACGCGGTGGTTGACGCGGGGCCTCGAGAGCGGCGACCCCAACGCCTGCGATCCTTTCGGCGACGAGGCGCTGTAGAGCGAGAAGGGGAACCGTCGCGAGCAGGTTTCGCTAGAAGGTCTCCTTGGTACTGACCAGCCACTGCACGTCTTCGATCGAGTCGTCGCCGTCCAGGGGAAAGGCGACGTCGAAGTGCACCATGGTGCCCTGGCCCGAGCGGTTGGAGGAGAGGCGCAGGCCCAGCCCCACGTCCTTGAGCCAGCCCGTGGCCTTGACCGGCAGCCGTGGCGGGAAGCGCGGCTCCTCCTCGAACCAGGCACGGCCGATGTCGAAGAACACCGCGCCGCCCACTTGCACCACGTGGAAGAGGTCCAGCGGCGTGTAGAAGCGCTGCTCCAGCGTGAGCAGGGCCCGCCGGTCTCCCTCCTGGTAGCGCAGCGGATAGCCGCGCAGGCCGTTGTCGCCGCCCAGCAGGAGCTGGTTGTCGAAGTCCAGGTTCTCGGCCCAGTCTCCGCCCAGGGTGGCGAAGAAGAGCTGCTTGCCGAAGTTGCGCCAGTAGAGCCGCGCCTGGCCGCCGGTGACCGTGTTCTGGGCGCCATCGTCACCCCAGCGGCCGGTCGACGAGCCCGCGAGCAGGAGCAGCGAGTCGTCGCCCCACTCCAGGCCGTTGCTCGCTACCAGCGAGAAGACGGCGCGGTCTTCGTCGCCACCCCAGGCCTCCGAGGAGTAGCCGATCCGGCCGGCGACGCGCAGCCCCAGCGCCAGGTCTTCGGTGCGCGCGATCTGATCGAAGTCCAAGACTTCGCGGAAGTCGTCCTCCACCCACTCGAAGCCCAGCCAGGGGTAGAGCAGCGTGCGATCGGGCGGGATGAAGATCGGCTCGACCTCGGCGAACTCCTTCTCGAAGCGGTCGCGCAGCAGCGTGGCGCCCACGGTCCAGCGCACGGCACGCCCGTTGCGCAGGCCCGCCGAGCGGCCGATGAAGGCGTCGACGAAGTCCTGCTGGTGGCGGAAGCTGGTGTAGATCTCGCCCAGGCGGTAGAGGTCGTCCACGCGGTCGTCGATGCGCACCCGAATGCCCGCCGCCTGGCGGGTGTCCAGGGCGTAGAAAGGCTTGCGGAGGTCGAAGACCTGGAAGCTGCCGTCGCTGTTGTCGGCGTACCAGAGCTGGAGCTGCAGGCGGCTGCCGCGGACGCTCGAGTCGCGGTAGCGGGCGAGCAGCGAGTCGCGGTCGACGTTCGAGCGCTGCTCGATGGCCACGTCCTTGCCCAGGCCCAGGAAGTTGCCGTCCTCGATCTCGAAGCGGGTGGCGTTCTTGCCCCCGCTGCGGCTGAAGCTGGCGGCGAGGTAGAGGGTCCACACGTCGTGCACCGCGACCTCGAGGTCCACCTCGTTGCCGCAGTAGGCGACCGGGCGGATGACAGCGTCCGAAAAGTAGCGCTCGGCCCGCAGCAGGCGCTCGGACTCGTCCAGCAGGCGGCGCCGGTAGAGGTCGCCCGGACGCACCAGGAGGAGGTTCCGGGCCACCTGCGGCCGGGTGTTGAAGTGCAGGCGGTTGACGAGGCGATACACCCCGCCGCTCTCTTCAGGCACCTCCTGGTCGAAGATGTCCTCGACCTCGATCTCGACCGCCCGGATGCGGGCGCCCCGGGCCTCGAGGGTGGCGTCGTCCGGCACCGGCTCGCAACCGACGTCGGCGGCGGCATCGGCCGCCGGCTCCGCGGGTGCGGCTTCGGAGTCGGAATAGGCGGGCACCGCCGCGAGTAGGAGCCCTGCGACGGCCGCCACCGCGCGGACGACACACCTCCTGCCATGGGTCCACTGCATCGTCACCCCCGGATTGCTCAACACGAAGCCCAACGCTTACGATTCGCCGCGCGATCATGACACGAAGAGACCAGCCGGCCGACCCTGCCCCGCCCCCGAAGCCCAACCCGATGCTGTGGCACGCGATCTCCGCCGAGGAGGCCCTGGCGGCCCTCGGCAGCCGGCCCGGCGGCTTGACCGCCGCCGAGGCCGAGGAGCGGCGGCGGCGCTACGGGCCCAACGAGATCAAGGCCGCCGAGGGCATCTCCCCCTGGCGCCTGCTGCTGCAGCAGTTCGCCAACGTGCTGGTGCTCATTCTGCTGGCGGGTGCCGTGGCCTCCGCTTTCTTGGGCGAGGAGATCGAGGCGCTGGCGATCGCCATCATCGTGCTCTTCGCCGTGGTCCTGGGCTTCATCCAGGAGTACCGGGCGGAGCGGGCGATCGCGGCCCTGAAGCGCATGGCGGCGCCCACCGCCACGGTGCTGCGCGGCGGCGAGCCGCAGCAGATCCCGGCCCGCGACCTGGTGCCCGGCGACGTGATCCTGCTCTCCCCCGGCGACCGCTGCCCGGCCGACGGCCGGCTGCTCGAGGCGGTCAACCTGCGCACCGAGGAGGCGGCGCTCACCGGCGAGTCGATGCCCATCGAGAAGACCGCGGCGCTGCTCACCACGCCCGCGCCCCAGGGCGAGGAGGACCGGCCGCTGGGCGACCGCCTCAACGTGGTCTACGCCGGCACCGCGGTGACCTACGGGCGCGGCCGCGCGCTGGTGACCGCCACCGGTATGGACACCGAGTTCGGCAAGATCGCCGGCATGCTCGAGGAGGTCGAGCCCGGCAAGACCTCGCTCGAGAAGGCGCTCCACCGCGTCGGCTCGACTCTGGCGCGCGCCGCCTTCGTGATCGTCGCGGTGATCGCGCTCGCCGGCTGGCTGCGCGGGCAGTCGCTGCCGGAGATGTTCCTCTTCGCCATCGCCCTGGCGGTGGCGGTGGTGCCGGAGGCCCTGCCGGCGGTGGTGACCATCTCGCTCGCCCTGGGCGTGCAGCGCATGGTCAAGCGCCACGCCCTGGTGCGGCGCCTGCCCGCGGTCGAGACCCTGGGCAGCGTGTCGGTGATCTGCAGCGACAAGACCGGCACCCTGACCCGCGACGAGATGACGGTACGCGCGCTGTGGGCGGCCGGCGAGCGCATCCGTATCTCGGGCGCCGGCTACGAGGCCGCCGGCGAGCTGGCCCTGGCGGACGGTGGCGACCGCGCCGTGCCGCGCCGCGCCATCGAGGATCTGCTCTCCGCCGCCGTGCTGGCAAACGACGCGCGGCTGGTGGCGGACGGTGACGGCTTCCGCGCCCAGGGGGATTCGACCGAGGTGGCGCTGCTGGTGGCGGCGAGGAAAGCGGGCCTCGAGAAGGCCGAGCTCGATGCCCGCTTCCCGCGCACCGGCGAGATCCCGTTCACCTCCGAGACCCGCCGAATGATCACCGTGCACGCCGACGGCGAGGGCGGCTTCGCCTGCGCCAAAGGCGCGCCGGAAGCGCTGCTTCCGCTGTGCTCGGCGTTCCGCGCCGCCGCCGGCGACCTGCCGCTCACCGGCGCTGACCGCGCGCGCATCCTCGAGGAGGCCCACGCCCTGGCGGCGGAGGCTCTGCGGGTGCTGGCGGTGGCCGGAAAGCGCGCGGCGGCGCTGGGGGACGCCGCCACCGAGATGACCTTCCTCGGCCTGGTGGGCATGATCGACCCGCCCCGCCCCGAGGCCGCGGCCGCCATTCGCACCTGCGAGCGGGCCGGGATCACGGTGGTGATGATCACCGGCGACCACCCGGAAACCGCCGCCGCCGTGGCGCGCGAGCTGGGCCTCCTGACCGGCGACCCGGCGGTGCAAGTGATCACCGGCGCCGAGCTCGAAGAGCTGCCGGACGAGGAGCTCGCGCGCCGCATCGAGGATCTGCGGGTCTACGCCCGCGTCAACCCGGCGCACAAGCTGCGGGTGGTCACCGCCTGGCAGGAGAAGGGGCGCTTCGTGGCCATGACCGGCGACGGCGTCAACGACGCGCCGGCGTTGAAGAAGGCCGACATCGGCATCGCCATGGGCCTGACCGGCACCGAGGTGACGCGCGAAGCGGCGGCGATGACACTCACCGACGACAACTTCGCCTCCATCGTCGCCGCGGTGGAGGAAGGCCGGGGCATCTTCGGCAACATCAAGAAGTACCTCATGTACCTGCTGTCGTCGAACGTCGGCGAGCTGGGGCTGATGACGCTCGCCACCGTCACCGGCATGCCGCTGCCGCTCTCCGCGGTGCAGATCCTCTATGTCAACCTGGCGACCGACGGCCTTCCGGCCCTCGCCCTGGCCGTGGACCCGCCGGCGCCCGATCTCATGCGGCGGCCGCCCCGCGACCCGTCCGCCGCCATCTTCACCCGGCCGGTGGTCGGCCTCATGCTGGTGGGGGGCGGCTGGCTGATGCTGGTCTGCGCCGGGCTCTTCCTCTGGGCGCAGAGCACCGGCCGCTCGATCGAAGAGGCCCGCACCATGGTCTTCGCCGGCATGGTCTTCATCGAGTTCTTCAAGGCCTACTGCTTCCGCTCGGACCGCATCTCGGTCTTCCACCGGCCGTTCGCCAACCGCTGGCTGAACCTGGCCATCCTCTGGGAGCTGGCGCTGCTCTTCCTGGTGATCTACCTGCCGCCGCTCGAAAAGCTCTTCGGCACCGTGTCGCTGCCGGCCGGCGATCTGGCGCTGGTGGCCCTGGCGGCGGCCACGGTGGTGCCGGTGCTCGAGGCGGGCAAGGCGATGGTGAGGCGTGGCTGGCTGGCGAAAAAGGCGTAAACTAGGCGCATGATAACCGACCCCCTGGCGGCGCCTCGCGGCCGGGCCGCGTCCACCAACCCGGCCAATCGCTTCACCCACCTCTCGGTCGAGCTCGAGGAGCCACCCCCCGACCGCGTGCCGACCACCTACCTGGTGGACGGCTCGAAGAGCGCCATCACCTACAACGACAGCCCGGACGTGGGCTTCGACGCCTCGCTCAACCCCTACCGCGGCTGCGAGCACGGCTGCATCTACTGCTATGCCCGGCCGACCCACGAGTTCCTGGGCTTCTCCGCCGGCCTCGACTTCGAGAGCAGGATCCTGGTCAAGGAGCATGCTCCCGAGCTGCTGCGGGCCGAGCTGGCGCATCCCAAGTGGAAGCCGCAGACCCTGATGCTCTCCGGCGTCACCGACCCCTACCAGCCGATCGAGCGCAAGCTCGAGATCACCCGCCGCTGCCTCGCGGTGCTCGCCGAGTTCAGGAACCCGGTCTCGGTGATCAGCAAGAATGCCCTCGTCGCCCGCGACATCGACCTCTTGGCCGAGCTCGCGCAGCACGGGGCCGCGGCCGCCTGCCTGTCGATCACCACCCTCGACGCCGGCCTCGCCCGCCGCCTCGAGCCGCGCGCCTCGCACCCCCGCGAGCGGCTGCGCGCCATCTCCGAGCTGGCGGCGGCCGGCATCCCGGTCGGGGTGATGACCGCGCCGGTGATCCCGGCGATCACCGACCACGAGATCCCCAGGATCCTCGAAGCGGCCGCCGAGGCGGGCGCCAAATTCGCGGGCTACGTGCCGCTGCGCTTGCCCGGCGCCGTGGCGCCGCTCTTCGAGCGCTGGCTCCGCGAGAACTTCCCCGACCGCGTGGACAAGGTGCTGAACCGCCAGCGGTCGCTGCGCGGCGGCAAGCTCAACGACCCGCGCTTCGGCAGCCGCTTCCGCGCCGAAGGGCCCTTCGCCGAGCAGATCGCGGCCCTGTTCGGCGCGGCCGTGCGGCGCTACGGGCTGGACGGCCCGCGGCCGTCGCTCTCGACCGCCGCCTTCCACGTGCCCGCCTCGGCGCGGCAGGCCCTGAGCAAGCCCACGCCGCAGCTCTCGCTGTTCGCGGACGAGCCGTGAGCGCAGGGCCGGGGCCGCCGCCGGCCGAGGCCCAAGCCGACGAGATGGCGCCCGGCGATGCGGTGCCGGCCCCGGAGGCCCTCCGCCAGGCCAGGCCGAAGCGCCAGCCCCTGCGCTGGATCATCCTCGGCCTGTGGGTGGCGGCCGTCACCGCGCTCCTCTGGCAGCTCTTCACCTGGCCGGACGTCGCCGCCCTGGCCGGCAAGGACCCCGAGACGACGGCCTTCATCGAGCGCTATCGGAGCCAGGCCGGCAAGGACGGCAGGCCCGCCGCGGTCGCCTGGCGGCCGGTGCCTTACGCCCGGATCTCGGCCGAGCTCAAGCACGCGGTGCTGGTGGCGGAGGACATCGACTTCTTCTCGCACCGCGGTTTTGCCTGGGGCGAGGTAAAGAAGGCGATCGAGGAGGCGCGAGAGGAGGGGACGCCGATGCGCGGCGCTTCTACGATCACACAGCAGCTCGCCAAGAACCTGTGGCTGTCGCCGTCGCGGAACCCGTGGCGCAAGGTGAAGGAGGCTCTGCTGACCCGGCAGCTCGAGAAGCACCTCCCGAAGCGGCGCATTCTGGAGCTGTACTTGAACGTGGCGGAGCTCGGCCCCGGGGTCTACGGCGCCGAGGCGGCGGCACGGCGCTATTTCGGCAAGTCGGCCGCGGCGCTGGGCTCCTACGAGGCCGCGGCGCTCGCCGGCGGGCTGCCGAAGCCCTCGGCCTGGCACCCGGGAAGCCGGAGCTCGGTGTATCAGCGGCGGGTACGGCGCATCGAGGGGAGGATGGCGCGGACGGGGTGGCTGCGCGGGAACCTGTAGACGAGCCGCGTAGCTCCTCTCACCCTTGCTCTTCGAGTGGGCCCCCGAGGATACGATCTCCTCATGTCGCCTTTCCAGCCTCTCGACGAGCTTCGCCTGGCGCGGCTGCGCGAGATTGTCGGTGAGACGGCGCTGCGGACGGACGAGGCGGCTCTGGAGCGCTACGGTCGAGACGAGACGGAAGACCTCGCCCACCGGCCCGAGGCCGTGGTGCTGCCGGAGACGCCCGAGCTGGTGGCCGCCGTGCTTCGCTTCGCCACCGCCGAGCGCGTGCCGGTCACGCCGCGCGGCGCGGGCACCGGCCTCTCGGGAGGCGCGCTGCCGGTGCACGGCGGTATCGTGCTCTCCGTCGAGCGCCTGAACCGCATCCGTTCGATCGAGCCCGCAGACCTCGTGGCCGAGGTCGAAGCCGGGGTAGTGACCGGCGAGCTGCAGAGGAGCGTCGAGGAGATCGGCCTCTTCTACCCGCCCGACCCGGCGAGCCGCGACTCGTGCTTTCTCGCCGGCAACCTGGCCGAGGACTCGGCCGGGCCACGCTCGCTCAAGTACGGCACCACCCGCGCCTGGGTCCTGGGACTCGAGGCCGTGCTGCCGGACGGTTCCCTGATTCGGACCGGCGGCCGCACGCGCAAGAACGCCACGGGCTACAGCCTCACGCAGCTCCTGGTGGGCTCGGAAGGCACGCTGGCTGTGATCACCGCCGCGCTGCTGCGGCTGTGCGCGAAGCCCCCGGCGACCCTCTCCCTGCTGCTGCCCTTCGACGACCTCGAGGCCGCGGCGGCGGCGGTCTCGGCCATCCTCGAGCAGGGCTTCGACCCCGCGAGCTGCGAGCTGGTCGAGGCCGGGGCGCTGGCGGCCGTGGCCGCCCTCGAGCCGCTGCCGGCGGCGCTCCAGGATCGCGAGGCCGTACTGCTGCTCGAGCTCCACGGTGCGAGCGACGAAGAGCTCCTCGAGCGCGCCGCCGGCATCGCGGCCTTGGCCGAGAGCCTGGGGGCGGGCGAGGCCCTGGCCGCCACCGACGCCGCCGAGCAGCGCCGTCTGTGGGCGGTGCGGCGCCGCGTGGGAGAGGCGGTCAAGCATCGCTCGGTGTACAAGGAGGCCGATACCGTGGTGCCCCGCTCGCGGTTGGCGGAGCTGGTGCGCGCCGCCCGCCGGGCCGCGGCCCGGCATGGCCTCGAAGCCGTCTGCTACGGCCATGCCGGCGACGGCAATCTGCACGTCAACCTGTTGCGGGGAAACCTGGATCCTGCGCTCTGGCGAGAGCGGCGCGACGCCGCCGAGGAGGAGCTGTTCCGTGTGGTGGTCGATCTCGGCGGGACCCTGAGCGGCGAGCACGGCGTCGGCTGCGTCCAGCGCCGCCACCTGCCCCTCGCCCTCGACCCCGCCTCGATCGCTCTGATGCGCCGCCTCAAGGCTGCTTTCGACCCGGAGGGGATTCTCAATCCCGGGAAGATCTTCCCCTAGTCCCCGTGCTGGTAGCCCTCGCGGCAGATCTCCTGAAACTCCTCCCAGCGCTCGAGCTGCTCAGCGGTCAGGATGCCCTCGAACTCGGTCACGGCGGCTGCCCGCGCGTCCTGGATCTGGTCGCGGATGGCGTCGATGTCGATCACCGCCTGGCCGACGTCGCAGGCCACGGGCTGCTCGGCGTCCAGTAGGTCCTCGAGCGCCTCGCGCAGCGGCGGGATCTGCTGGCGCAGGGGCTCGACGGCCTCGCGCAGGTCGCCGAAGATGGCGCGCACCTGCTCCCCCTGGGCGGGGGTGAGCTGCACCACGCGGGCGATGGCACGCAGGTTGTTGCAGCGCGGGCGGTGGGCCGGGCTCTGCTCCGCGGCGGCGAGCGGCAAGGCAAGGAGCGTGGCGAGAGCGGCTGCGGCAGCGAAGGTGTGAGTTCTGCGGATCATCCGGTTCTCCTTTCTCGATGGCGGCGGTCTGCGTCAGCAGAGTGCCTTGCCGCCTGAAACCCACGGTCGCCAGGTTTCCTACGGCCGCCCGGTATCCCGCGCCGGGTCCGCGTAGAATCCCCCCTCCCATGATCACCGATCTGACGCGCCAGCGCTACGCGGCGTTCGCCGAGCGGGTGGGGTCGCGCGCCGGCGCCGGCCCCTGGCTGGTGGTCACCCACGACAACCCGGACCCCGACGCCCTGGCTTCGGCCGCGCTGCTGGCGCGGCTGCTGTCGCGCGGCTTCCATCGCGAGGTGACCGCCGCCTATGGCGGGCTGATCGGTCGCGCCGAGAACCAGGAGATGTTCAAGAGCCTGCGCCTCGAGCTCGCCCACATCCGCAAGCTCGACACCTCGCGCTTCCGCCACTTCGCCCTGGTGGACGCCCAGCCCGGCACCGGCAACAGCCAGCTCCCGGCCGGCGTGGTGCCGGACCTGGTGATCGACCACCATCCGTTGCGCAAGGCCACGCAGGCGGCGCCGCTCTACGACGTGCGGCCCGATTATGGCGCCACCGCCACCATCGTCGCCGAGTACCTGGAAGCGGCTGGTATCGAGATGACCCATGCGCAGGCCACCGGCTTGGTGTACGCCATCCGCTCCGAGACCCAGGACTTCGGTCGCGAGTTCGCGGGGCCGGACAAGCAGGTCTACGACGCGGTGTTCCCCAAGGCCAGCAAGCGCCTGCTATCGCGCATCCAGAACGCCACTCAGCCGCTCGCCTACTTCAAGAACCTCCACCAGGCGCTCGAGAACTTGGAGGCGGTAGGCTCGCTGGTGGTGAGCCACCTGGGGGTAGTCGAGCAGCCGGACATCGTGCCCGAGATCGCCGACCTGCTGCTGCGCCTCGAGGGCAAGACCTGGTCGCTCGCCACCGGCCTCTACGGCGACCGCGTCTACCTCTCGATCCGCACCACCAACCCGCGCGCCGACGCCGGGCAAGTGATGCGCAAGCTGGTGGGCCGCCGCGGCAAGGGCGGCGGGCACGGCATGACCGCCGGCGGCTGGGTGGACGCGGCCAAGGCCTCAGACGCGGAGCGCCCCGCGATCCAGCGCCAACTCGCCGCCCGCCTCGCCAAGGCGCTCAAGAAGAACCCCGAGAAGCTGGCACCGGTGAACCTCGACGGAGTCAAGCTCAACGGAGTCAAGGTCAACGGGGCGCCGGCACCGGTCGAGGGCGCGACCTAGGGGCAGGCCTCGTGCCTGCCCTCCGGTTGGCGGTTGCGGGCGACCACGAGGGTCGCCCCTACTCCCACTCGATCGTGGCCGGCGGCTTGCTGGTCACGTCGTAGACCACGCGGTTGATGCCGCGCACCTCGTTGACGATGCGGTTCGCGACGCGGCCCAGGAGGTCGTAGGGCAAGGGGCTCCAGTCCGCGGTCATGAAGTCGTGGGTGTCGACGGAGCGCAGCGCCACCACGTTCTCGTAGGTCCGGTAGTCGCCCATCACGCCCACGCTCTGCACCGGCAGCAGCACGGCGAAGGCCTGGCTCACGCGCTCGTACCAGCCGCTCTCGCGGAGCTCGTGGATGAAGATCGCATCGGCCTCCTGCAGCAGCCGCACCCGCTCCGCCGTCACCTCGCCCAGCAGCCGCACGGCGAGGCCCGGCCCCGGGAACGGATGGCGGCCGATCAGGCCCTCGGGCAGGCCCAGCTCTCGCCCGAGCTGGCGCACCTCGTCCTTGAACAGGAAGCGCAGCGGCTCGACCAGCTCGAAACCCAGCTTCTCGGGCAGGCCGCCCACGTTGTGGTGGGTCTTGATCACCGCCGACGGGCCCTTGACCGACACCGACTCGATGACGTCCGGGTAGAGCGTGCCTTGTGCGAGAAAGCGAGGGGCGAGGAAGCGAGGCGCTTGAGAGGGCGCGGCGCCCGGCTCGTCGCCACCTGCGCCTCGTTCTCGGGCTTCTACCAGCTTGCGCGCCTCCTCCTCGAACACCTCGATGAAGGCGTGGCCGATGGCCTTGCGCTTCTGCTCCGGGTCGGTGACGCCTCCGAGCGCGGAGAGAAAGCGCTCGGCCGCGTCGACCAGCCGCACGTCGATCCCCAGCCCCTCGGCGAGGCTCGCCATCACCTGCTGCGCCTCGCCTTTTCTCAGCACGCCGGTGTCGACGAAAATAGCCGTGGCGCGCTCCCCCACGGCGCGCTCGAGGAGCGCCGCCACCACCGAGGAGTCCACGCCGCCCGAGAGCCCGCAGATCACTCGGCCGTCGCCCACCTGCCGGCGCACGGTATCCACCGCTTCCTCGAGGTACGAGGCCATGCGCCAGTCGCCGCGCACGCCGCAGATCCCGAACAGGAAGTTGTGCAGCAGCTCGGCGCCCGCCACGGTGTGCGACACCTCGGGGTGGAACTGGATGCCCCAGATCCGGCGCTCGCGGTCCTCGCAGCCGGCGATCGGCACACTGCCGCTCGAGGCGGTGCGCTCGAAGCCGGGCGGCAGGGCTGCCACGCGGTCGCCGTGGCTCATCCACACCGTCTGCTCGGCCGCCAGGCCGGCGAAGAGCGGGCAGCCTTCCGCGACCGCGACCTCGGCGCGGCCGTACTCGCGCGCGTGGCCGCCCTCGACGGTGCCGCCCAGCCGGTGCGCGAAGAGCTGCATGCCGTAGCAGATGCCGAGCATCGGAATGCCGAGCTCGAAGAGGCCGGTCTCGGCGCCCGGCGCGCCCGGCTCGTAAACGCTCTGCGGGCCGCCCGAGAGGATGATGCCGATGGGCTCGCGGCGGCGGATCTCCTCGACCGCCAGGTTGAAGGGATGCACCTCGCAGTAGACGCGGTTCTCGCGCACCCGGCGGGCGATGAGCTGGGTGAACTGGCTGCCGTAGTCGAGGATGAGGACGAGCTGGTGGGAGGTCATTAGAGCCCTCGGTGAGGCGCCACCGCCCAGCCTGTAGGGGCAGGCCTTGTGCCTGCCCTCTGCAGGGCGGCCTCGAGGGCCGCCCCTACAGGTGCACGGAGAGGGCCAGGGTGAGGGGCTCCGTTCACAGCTCCGACTCCGCCTTGAGGTCCCGCGTCATCAGCTCCTCGACCGCCCGCTTCGGCGACTGGTGCTCGTAGAGCACCTTGACCATCTGCTCGGTGATCGGCATCTCGACGCCGCGCTGGCGGGCGAGGCGCGCCACCGCCACCGAGTTGCGCACGCCCTCGGCCACGCGCTGGGTGGCGCCCTGGATCTCGTCCAGCGGGCGGCCGCGGGCCAGCTCGATGCCGATCTGCCGGTTGCGCGACAGGGCCCCGTTGCAGGTCAGGACGAGGTCGCCGAGGCCGGAAAGCCCGGCGAAGGTGCGCACCTGGCCGCCGAAGGCCAGCCCCAACCGGGTGATCTCGTGCAGGCCGCGGGTGATGAGCACCGCCTGCGTGTTGTGGCCCAGGCCCAGCCCGGCGACCACGCCGGCGGCGATGGCGATGACGTTTTTCGCCGTGCCCCCCAGCTCGACTCCCGCCACGTCGGCGGACGAGTAGAGCCGGAACCAGGGCGTGGACAGGGTTTCGCGCAGCTCCTCGGCGAGCGCCGCGTCGCTCGACGCCACCACCGCGGCGGTGGGCACGTTGACGGCCAGCTCGGCCGCGAAGCTGGGGCCCGAGAGCACCGCGAAGGACAGCGGCACCTCGGCGGTGGCGGCCTCTTCGGCCGCCACCTGGCTCATGCGAGCGAGCGTCTCGGGCTCGATGCCCTTGGTCGCCGAGACCACGATCGCCGGCCGGCCCGCCGGATGGCAGGCCAGGTACTGCCGCAGCACCTCGCGGAAACCGTGGGACGGGACCACCATCAGCACCAGCTCGTTGGGCACCGTGGCCAGCAGATCGGCGCAGGGGTGCACGCGGTCGGGGAGCGGCACGCCTGGCAGGTAGTCGCGGTTCTCGCGCTCGGCGTCCAGGCGGCGCGCGAACTCCGGCCGCCGTGCCCACAGCGCCACCGAGTGGCCGGCGTTGGCGAGGTGGACGCCGAGCGCGGTCCCCCAGGACCCGGCCCCCAGCACGGCGATGCGCTTCACGGCGCCGCCTCTTCGTCGCGCCGGCGCTCGGGCCTCGCTGCCGGCGCGCGGCGCCCGGCCCCGATGGCGAAGCGCTCGACCGCCCGGTACTTGGACCCGCCTGGCGCCAGCTCGCTCTCCACCAGCACGCCCTCCTCCACCGCGAACGGCTCGCCGAAGCGACGGTCGGCGGCGCGGACAAAGCGCTCCACGGCCGCCGCAGGCCACGGCACCACCGGCCGGGCCAGCGTCAGATGGGGGTGGAAGGCCCGCCGCTCGGGCTCGATGCCGGCGGCGAAGGCGGCCGAGGCCGCAACCTCGGCTTGCAGAGCCGCGAGCCGTGGGCCGTCCTCGGCCCCGACGCCGTGGAGCCCCACCCAGGCCACCCGCGCCGGCCGGCGCGGCGGAAAGCCGCCGCCCCCGGCCGCCACTAGGGTGAACGGCGAGCCGGCGCCAAAGACCGCGGTCAGCGCCGGCACCAGGGCCGTGACCCTCCCCCGGTCCACCTCGCCCAGGAAGGCGAGCGTCAGGTGCAGGCCCTCCGGCCGCACCCACCGCGCCCTGGGCAGCTCCCGCTCCACGCTCCGCATCAAGGCCCCGACCTCGCTGCGGACGCCGGCGGGAATCTCGAGGGCGACGAACAGTCTCATAGAAAGCGCAAGATCTGGAACCTGGAGGTCTGGTGGGCTGCGGGCAGGCTTACTCTGCTAGCGGCGACCATGATGCTGGGTGTGCGAAGTATATCTGCCTCGAGGCGCCACCCCAGCGTTCGGCTGGCCCCAGCGAGAAAAGCTCGGCGCTTGTCCGTCTGTACCCACAGGTGTCGGAGACGACGAATGAAAGCGGTGCGCCTGTTGGCAAGGTCCTGCCCGCCTGATCTGAGGACTTGCCTCTCGGCAGCCCTCCTGGCCCTGCTGAGCTGCTGCGGAACCCCTGAGCGGCGAACCGAACGGCTGCTCAGAGAAGCCGTCACCGCCAACCCCAGACCCGTCGAGGCCCGGTTGTCGTCCAGCCAGCGCTACGCACCCTGGGGCGGCTCCCCGGCCACTCCTCGACCGCTGACGGAGCTGCCGCCCGAAGGCGAGGATCGGCCAGTCCTCCGCGGCTCCAGGCCCGTTGCAGGTAGAGATCCCGAAGAGCTGCACCGGCTCGGCCTCCTGGAGCTTTACCACGGCGGCACCGCTCGTGCCGTCGCGGCCCTCGAGGCCACGGCCGAGCGGCAGCCCTCCGCTCTCGCCCTGAGCGATCTCGCGGCCGCCTACCTCGCGCTCGCCGAGGACGACCGTCCGTGGCTGGTGATCGATGCGATCGTCGCCGCCACCCGTGCCACGGGGCTTGCGCCCCAGGAGCCGCAGGCCGCGTTCAACCTCGCTCTGGCCCTCGAACGCCTATCACTCGTGGAGGAATCGGGCCGCGCATGGGAGCGCTACCTCACGATCGAGGACGACGGGACCTGGCGCCGGGAAGCTACCGACCGCCTGGCCCGGCTGCGCCAGCCCACGACGGCGGATCTCTGGGCAGGCGAAGAGCAAAACCTCTTGGCGGCGGCCGAAGCCGGCGACCGGCCAGCGCTGGCTGGCCTGACGCGCCGGTTTGCGCGCCAGGCCAAAGAGCTCCTTGAGGCCGAGCTGCTGCCGGCCTGGGCCGAGGCCGTGGGGACCCCCGCCGCGGAGACCCGCCTTGCACTGGCAAAGCGCGTGGCCGAGGCCCTCGCTGAGACAGGCGAGCTTCTCTACCTGGACTCCATCGCGACGATCGAACGTCGCAAAGATTCCGTTTCGGCCCTCGCGGAGGGCCACCTGGCCTACGCGCGGGCGCAGGCGACTCGCGACAACTGTTCCCAGGCGGAGCCCGAGTTCGAACGCGCCCGCAAAGCGCTTTCCGCCGGTAGCAGCCCGATGGCGCTGGCTGCGAGGTTCGGGCAGCTCGTGTGTCTATACCGAGGTCACCCGGGCGAGGCAGCGGAGCCGTTCGGCTCGCTGGCGGGCCAGCTCGACGCGCGGCGCTACCCGACCCTGCTCGCCAGGACCGAAGGGATGCGCGGCCTGTGTCTCATGAACCTCGGGCGACATTCCCAAGCCCTGGCGCACTACGAGCGGGCAGTGCAGATCCTGGCGGGGCTCGGCGACAGCGACGCGACGAGATGGTACGGGACGCTGGACGAGGCATACCGCTTTCTGGGGGACCGCACGGGTGCGTGGCGACATCGGCTGCCGGCTCTCCGCAGTGCTGTCAGAGCCGCCAACCGGCAGCTCCGGCACTCAGTTCTAGCTGGCCTGGCGAGGGACTTGACCAGCGTCGGCCGGCGCGAGGCCGCGCAGGTGGTGCTCGACGAGATGCTGGCCAACGCGCGGGCTTGGTCCCAACCGGGCGCCGAGGCCGAGACGCTGCTGCGGCGGATCGATCTCCACCTCGCCGATGGCCAGACCGAGCTGGCGGCGGCCGCCATCGCGGTCTGCGAGAAGGTCGCCGAGCGGTATCAGCAGCCGGCCGCCCGCGAGCAGGTCGAGACCGAGCTGATCCTCGCGTCTGCGGAGCTGCGCCTCGCCACGAGCCCGCTCGAGGCCCTGGAGCCCATCCGGGTCGCTTTACCCAGGATCGAAGAGAGCGGCCGGGGCCTGCTCTTCCCGCGAGCGCTGCTCGGCCTCGCGCGAGCGCACCTCGCCAGCGGAGAGCTGGCCGCCGCCGAGGAGGCTTTCGAGCGTGGGCTCCAGGTCTACGAGCGACGCCGAGCGGGCACGGTCAGCGAGGAGCACCGGATCAGTTTCTTCGCCACCACCCAGGCGAGCTTCGACGCGATGATCCGCTTCCAGGCGCTCGACCGCGGGGATGAAAGGGCTGCCTTCGCGTATACCGAACGGGTGCGGACCCGAGAGCTGCGGGAGCGCGTAGAGCAACGACGCGGACCTGGCGCGTCCCTGACTCTGGACGAACAGTTGGAGCGGCTCCCGGCGAACGTCGCAGTGCTCGCCTATGGGGTGCTGCCCGAGGAGCTGCTGGTCTGGCGCCTGCGGCAAGGCTCGCTCGAGATGCATGTACTTCCGGTCTCGCGACCCGAGGTAGCGGAGACGGTGACTGCGCTCCGATCCTCGCTCGGCGACGCGCACTCCCTCGATGTGGGGAAGGCGACAGCTTCCAGGGCCTTTGATCTTCTCCTCCGGCCGGCCCTCGATGGTCTGCCCGCCGAGACGGAGCTGGTCTTCCTGGCCGACCGCGAGCTGCATCAGGTCCCGTTCGCGGCTCTCTTCGATAAGCAGCGCGGGCGGTTTGTGGTCGAGGACCACGCCGTCGAGGTCGCGCCGAGCCTCGAGCTCTACCTCGGGTCGGTGGAGAGAGGGCCGTCTCTGCCTGCAAAGCCGCGTCGCGTGCTGGCCGTGGGGGACCCGGCCTTCGACCATGAGCGGTTCCCTTCTCTACCCAGCCTTCCGGAGGCGCGTGAAGAAGCACAGGCGGTCGCCAAGCTCTACTCCTCCTCGCGGGTTCTCGTGGGCGAGCAGGCCACAAGGGAGCAGATCCTCGACGAGATGCCCGGCAGCGACATTGTTCACCTGGCTGCACACGTGGTTGTCGATCCGCGGAACCCCCTGGGTTCGTGGGTGGCGACCGCCGATCTGGGTAGGGAACCTCTGCGGGCCTCCGACCTCGATGCCGGGACCGTTGCGGGCGTCGAGCTGGTGTTCCTCTCCGCCTGCGACACCGCGCCGGGCTTCGCTGACGGCGACCGCGAAGGCGCCGCCGGCCTGGCTCGAGCCCTTCTCGCGAGCGGAGTGCCTTCGGTGGTCGCCACACTCTGGCCGGTCAAGGACGAGGCCGCGCGGCGCCTGGCGACCGTCTTCCACTCGCGGCTTCTCGAAGGCCGGCCGCCGTCCGAAGCACTGCGTCTGACGCAGCTCAACTTGCTGTCCGAGCCCGCGTTGAACGATCCGTTCGCGTGGGTGCCTTTTCAATTGTTCCGAGGCCTCTGAGCGGCAAGGAGGGAGCGATGCCTGTCTATCCTGTTGACGTGTTCTTCACCGGATTGATGCTGATCTGCCTGGATGGCCACTCGAGCTGCCCGGCGGGAGACTACAAGGACAAAGAGAATACAGCCTGGGTCTTGAAGGCGGTGAAGGACTACGACAAGCCTTGCGGGTGGGACAAGAGCTACGACACGACGCTGGAATTGAAGTTCTCTCCCGGCCACTTCGAGCACACCGATTACATCAAGGTGTGTGAAGAATCCGATCCGGTCAAGTGCAAGCTTCCCACTGGAGATATCTGTCTCGAGCTGAAGCCAGAGCCCAAGGAACAGCAATACCTGACGGGCAGCCTTGACAAGCTGCCACGGCTCGACCAGGAGGTCGACTGGCGCTTCAATGGCTTGCGGACGGACCGGCTTCGAAACCCCCGCTACGTCTCGACCCGCATTCACTTCCCGACGGGCGGGATAGGCCCCGGCCCCGATTGGTGCAACGGTTACGGTTGGCCGGAGTGGGGCCGGTCTAACGGCGACACCTTCGGCAATCTCCCGCGTACTCTGTCGGACGCCTTGAAAGTTCGCTACTCCGCCGTAGACACGCTTACAGTCTCTGACTGCACAACAAAGAAGGAGCTGATCGTCCTGAGGCCGCAGATGGCCAATGCGAAGGCAACGATTCGAAACTGGGCGAACCTTTCGTCGGAAGATCCTGTTAAGAACCGCGATATCCTGGCCTACCTTCTGTACTACAACCGTTTGGCATACTGGGGCATCTGGGGTGAGTGCTTCGACAGGAAGTGCTCGATCCTACTGAGCTGTGAACGGACCTACCACGACAAACCATGCCATTGTGTTGACGGCGACTGCGCCGCCGACACCACGTACTGGCCACCGATGCTGGGACCCAGGCACTGACCAGAAGTTACTCGGTTCAGCGGGTAGAGAGCGAGACGTTCATCGCACGCTACAACTCCAGACTCCCCAACCCCACCAACCTCCGCCGCAGCATCTCGAGGGCGAACTGGCCGGAGATCCAGCGCACGCGCTCGCGGTCGCCGGGGTACTGGAAGCGACGAGACTCGACCTCGGCGTCGGCCGGGCCGGTGATGGCGATCTCGACCGTGCCCACCGGCTTTTCCGGGCTGCCGCCGCCGGGGCCGGCGACGCCGGTGATGGCGATCGCCCAGTCGGAGCCCAAGCAGTGGCGGGCCGGATTCCTGGCCCGCGGACGCCCTCTCGCTGTGGAGCCAGGTTACCGCGGATCGTCCGGCGAGCGGACCAGCACCGATGCCGGGATCGCTGCACCTTGCTGCTCGTAGGCGCCCATATCGACCTCCGGTATGCTATCGCCGTCGCCGTCCACCACCCTGGGATCTCCCTCGAAGTCCGTTGACGGCGTCAGCGGAGCGGCGGTCCAGCCCGCGTCGATGGCGGGCGAGGTCGAAAGGAGACGGTAGTCGCCGTTGGCCGCATTCACGAAGCGAGGCTCGGCGCCCAGATTGCCGGAACTACCCACCACGCCCTGGCAGGTGCCGGAGAACAGCGGGCCTGGCGAGTTGAAGAAGTCGTTGTGGTCGAAGATTGGCGGCACGCCCTCGCACGCGATGAGATCCGCCTGCACGGCAGAGCTCACGATGTTGTTGACGAAGACGACGTTCTGTTGCGTCAGGTCGCCATACACTGCCGCTCCCGTCGGCGCAGTGTTGTCTGCGATCGTGTTGCTGAGCAGAATCGGACCTGAATCCCCACCACCCAGCCAGTAGGCCCCACCACCTCGGATTCCGGCGCTGTTGCCTACGATCAGATTCTGGACCAGGAGGGGCTCCGGGTGGTTGATCATGTAAAGGCCGCCGCCGCTTCCAGAAGTGGAATTGAACAGAATGGCGTTGTTCTCGACCAGAGGCGCCCCGGGTCCCCAGAACGCTATTCCTCCACCTCCCATCCAAGCGGTGTCCCAGGTATTGCCGACAATCACATTGCGCCGGAGCTCGGCGCCGAGTGCGGTCTGTAGCCGGACGCCCCCGCCCTGCCCACCCTGGCATCCGGGTTGCTGGTGGTTCTCCACGATCTCATTGTCTGCGATGCTGGGGGCGCCGAGGTCAACCGAGATTCCGCCGCCTCCGCCACAGGCTAAGTTGCTGCGTATGACGTTCCCTTGAACGCTCGGAGAAGACCAGGCAGTCATCTGGACTCCTCCCCCGTTGTGGGCAGCGCCATTGCGCAGCGTGAATTCCCCAATCAGTGCCCCTCGCCCTTCTCCATTCCTGAAGCTGACCACCGGACCAGCACCGCCGCCATCGATCACCGTCGTCTGGGCGCCCTCGAGGGCTCGCAGGGCGACGTGCTGGCCGTGGAAGTCCAGATTCTCGTAGTACACGCCGGGCCGCACGCCGACCGAGTCAAAATGCCGGGCGGCGTCGATCGCAGACTGAATAGTGGAGAAGTCGTCAGGAACGATCCACGCAGCCGGAGGCAAGTCTACGTCCTCGAGCGCAACCCAGAAGGCATCCATGCCGCCGGCTGCCGGGACGTCGAGGGTACCCACACCTGGGTCGAGATCTGCCGTCTCGCTGAAGTAGCCACCCGCAAGGACACCGGAAGGATCGACGGCCACAGTGGCAAGCCCGTCCGACGGTGACCCTCCACCAAGGCGCACGGCCCAGTCGAAGGCGCCGGAAGGGGTGGCCTTCCAGAGGAAGCCATCTCTACCGCCGCGGCCTGCAAACTGGAAGGTGGTCTCGCCCGAGGCGAAGGTCAAGTACGAGTCGAATCCGCCGGCGAGGTAGGTCCCTCCCTCGCTGTCGACCGCTACCTGCGCCGCAGTGTCCCAGTAGCGCCCTCCAGCTGCCTGAGCCCACCGCAGACCGAGCTCGCCGTCCAGCCGCGCAACGAAGACGTCCGAGAAGCCCCGACTCGCCACCGGATGCTCTGCTTGTGGGCGAGGGTCGAGGTCTGCGATGTCCGAGAAGGTGCCGCCGACGGCGAGATCGCCATCCGGGTGGAAGCCGACACCGACGAGAAGATCATCATGGGGTCCCCCGATCGTGCCGGCGGCCTTGAACAGCCCGCCCCTCCCGAGGAGGAGCAAGAAACCGTCGCCGATCCCCCGGCCGAGGACCAGAAAGGCGCCTGGACCGGGATCGAGATCGACCTGGCCGCCAAAGCCCCCTACGGCGGCGATCTCGCCTGCCGGGCCGACCGCGACATCGCGCACCGCCGAGCCACCGCCGACGATCACATCCGCCCACGCAAGGCGGTGGACGGCGCTCAACCGCAGCACGAACGCCTCGTAGACGCCTTGCGCCGTGCGGAGCAGCTGTCGGGGACCCGGATTGAGGTCGGCTGTTCCCTCGAAACTGCCACCGACCACCAGGCCGCCGTCCGGCGTCACCGCCAGAGCGGTACCCACATCCGTCGCGGCCCCACCGATCTGCCCGGCCCACAGCAGCTCGCCCGAGCTGGCGAGGCGCAGGACATAGGCGTCCAACAGCACGGAGGGCGGCGTCAACACGAGCTGTCCGGTTCCCGGGTCGAAGTCGGTCGACCCCGAGAAGCTCCCCACCATCGCGACACTGCCGTCGGCAGCCACGGCGAGGTCACGGACCTCCACTTCGAGCCCGCTGAGCTGACCGGCCCACGCCAGAGTCCCGCCCGGGCTCAAGCGAACGATGAATACGTTGCTGTAGCCTGTGCTAGTCAGCCAGTGGGTTCCGCGGCCGGGATCGACATCGATGATCCCGCTGAAGCTGCCTGCCAGCCAGAGGTTGCCCTCCTGATCTCGTGCCGCGGCGCTGGCAAAGTCCTCGCCTGCGCCTCCCAGGTGGAACGCCCCTTGAAGGTCCTGCGCCCGCGCGGGTCGAAGGCTTGGAGTCAGCAGCATGAGGAGCGCAAATGTGCCTGATGCAAGCCGCACATTCCAACAGCTAAGTCGCCGGGAGCATCGCCAGGACGCCAGAAGTACTCTTACCATACGACGCTTTCGTGAGCTTGCCATCGCTGGAAGATAGCGCGATTCCGGCCGCTTCCTCCACCCACGATCCGCTTAGAGCTCGAGCGAAGGCAACCTCGCCAGCCTCCGCCGCAGCATCTCGAGCGCGAACTGGCTGGAGATCCAGCG
>JBIOXV010000106.1:0-14579 GCA_044869805.1 Thermoanaerobaculia bacterium
CCCCCCCCCCGCGACCCGGAGCTCGAAAGCTCGACATGGGAAAAAGCAACCTCTCCTCCGACCCCGTAGGTCAGCGCGCTCTGGCCGAGGGTGGCGAGCCGCGACGCCAGCTCCTCGGCCAGCCGCCGGCCGTAGGGGTCCTCCACGTTGAGAACCGCCTTGCCGCCGGGCCCTCCAGCACCGGCGTCGGCGAGCTCGTAGAACAGCCGCCTCTTGGCGGCGAAGTAGTCTTCGAAGTCGCGGTGGTAGTCGAAGTGGTCGCGCGTCAGGTTGGTGAACGCCGCCAGCGCGAACTCGGCGCCCGCCACCCGGCCCTGGTCGAGGGCGTGCGAGGAGACCTCCATCGCCACCGCCGTGGCCCCGGCGTTGCGCATGCGACGCAGGGTGCGGAAGAAGTCCGAGGCCTCGGGCGTGGTGCGCTCGCCGTTGAAGTCGCGGCCCCGGAAGCGATAGCCGAGAGTGCCGATCAGGCCGGTGGCGTGGCCGGCGCGCTCGAGCATGCCACCGAGGAGAGCCACCACGGTGGACTTGCCGTTCGTCCCCGTCACCCCCGCGAGCAGCAGCTCGCGGTCCGGGTGGGCGTAGGCCCGCGAGGCGAGGGGGCCGAGCAGGGCACGCGGGGCGGCGGCGGTCGCCCAGGGCAGAGCGACGCGTCCGTCCTCGGGCGGCGGCCCGTCGGCCAGCACCGCCACGGCGCCGCGCTCGGCGGCGTCGGCGGCGAAGCGGCGGCCGTCGTGACGCGCCCCGGCCCAGGCCACGAAGAGGTCGCCGGGCTCGGTGCGCCGCGAGTCGTGGGACACGCCCGACACTTCGGGATCGGCGCCGACGATCGCGGGCGGCGTCACGGGCAGGCCCTCGAGCAGCCCGGAGAGGCGCATCACTCGACTCTCCCTTCGGCCTGGGCCTCGGACTCGGCGGAAGGCTCCGCCTCGCCGGGAGCCGCCACGGCGCTGCCCGCGTCGAAGGGCGGCTCGTCCTCGAGCGGCCCGAGCTCGGGTGCCACCTCTCCGGCCGCGGTGCTCGCCAGCCGCACGGGGTTGTCGTCGGGAACGCGCTCGCTAGGCCAGTGCTCGGGCGCGTCGCGCTCCGGCCGCCGGCCCAGGTAGAGCAGCGCCTGGCCCATGATGCCGCCGAACACCGGCGCCGCGACGCTGCCGCCGTGGAAGTCGCCGCGCGGCCGCTCGACCATCACCGCCCCCACCACCAGCGGCTCGCGGCCGGGGGCGAAACCGGCGAAGACCGCCATGTGATCGGTCAGCGAGTAGCGGCCCTTCTCGGCCATCTGCGCGGTGCCGGTCTTGCCGGCCACGAAGTAGCCGGGTACGGCGGCGCGGGTGCCGGTGCCGCCCTCCAGGGTCACCGCTTCGAGCAGGCGCTCGACCTGCCGCGCGGTGGACGCCGACATCGCCTGGCGCACCACCACCGGCCCGTCGTGCAGCACCTCGACCTCGGAGCCGCGGCCCACCGCCTCGACCAGGTAGGGCTGCAGGAGCTTGCCGCCGTTGGCCACCGCCGCGAAGGCGGTGGCGAGCTGGATCGAGGTGACGGCGATGCCCTGGCCGAAGGAGATGTAGGCCTTGCTGATCGGCTGCCATTTCTCGAGCGGCGCCAGGATGCCGGAGCTCTCGCCGGGGAGCTCGACGCCGGTCTTCCTGCCGAACCCCAGGTCCACGATCTGCTGGTGGAGCCGCCGGTCGCCGACCTTCAAGCCCACCTTGATGGCCCCCACGTTGCTCGACTTGGCCATCACGTCGCGCAGGGTCAACAGGCCGAACTTCTTGTGGTCGCGGATCAGCTTGCCGTAGACCACGATCTGGCCCATGCCGCAGTCGAAGACGTCGGTCGAGTCCACCAGGTCGGCGCCCAGCGCCGCCGCCATGGTCACCATCTTGAACGAGGAGCCGGGCTCGAAAGCGTCCTCGATGACGCGGTTCTTGAAGCGCTCCTTGCGCTCGGCGGCGCTCGCGTGCCGGGCGCCCTCCGGCGCCTCGTTGAAGCGGTTGGGGTCGAAGGTCGGGTACGAGGCCATGGCCAGCACCGCCCCGGTCCAGGGGTCGAGGAGCAGCGCGCTGCCGGTGCGCGCCCCGAACGACTCGGCGCTCTTCGCCAGCTCGCGCTCGGCGAGGTGCTGGAGGGTCGAGTCGATGGTCAGGTAGAGGTCGCGGCCCGACTCCGCGTCGCGCCAGCCGAGGTCGGGGTCGACGGCGACGCGGCCCCCGGCGTCGCGCAGCACGACCCGCCGCGCGCCCTTGCCGGAGACCACCTCGTCGAAGGTCTGCTCGAGGCCGGCCAGGCCGTGCGCGTCGGTGCCCACAAAGCCCACCACCTGGGCGGCGAGCGAGCCCTGGGGATAGAAGCGCTTCGCCTCCTCGCGCAGCGCGATACCGGGCAGCTCGAGCGCGGCCACGGCAGCCGCCTCCTGCGGCGTCACCTGGCGCTTGACCCACAGGAACCAGCCGCGGCCCGAGGCCTTGGCGGCGATGAGCCGGTTGGCGAGCTCACCCGCCGGGAGATCGAGGGCGCGCGCCAGGGCGCGCGCCGTGGCGTGCGGGTCCGCGACCTTGGCCGGCACGGCGTAGACCGAGTCCGCCGGCCCGGAGATGGCGAGCTCGCGGCCGTCGCGGGTGTAGATGGCGCCGCGCGGCGGGTTGAGCTCGACCACCTTCTGCTGCTGGCGTAGGGCGAGCTCCAGGTAGTGCTCGTGGCGCTCGATCTGGAGGTAGAAGAGCCGCGCCGCCGAGGCGAGGAACCAGACGCCGAGCACCAGGATGAGAGCGATCAGCCGCCGCCGGCCCTGGCCGCCGCGCGCCGGGCGCCCCTGGGCCGCCGCTTTCACGGCAGCTCCTCGAGGTAGAGGGTCTGCGCCTGGCTCTGGTGCTCCATGCCCAGCTTGGAGACCGCGCGCTCCTCGATCGCCCCCGGCCGCGCGCGGTCCGCCGCCTCGAGCTCGAGCTGCTGCTCCTGCCGGCCGAGGCCGTGGAGCTGGCGCTCGAGGTCGCTGATGCGGTAGCCGGCGCGCAGGGTCTCGAGCTGCACCCAGGTATAGAGCAGCAGGCCCACCCCCAGCGGCAGCAGGGCCACCACCACCAGCAGCAGCTCGCGGCGCTTGCGGCGGTCGCGCTCGCGGCGCAGGAACGCGTTGTCGCCGTTTCTCGCCGGGGTGTGGACGTAAGGTGTCTTCAAGGCAGGCCTCGATGGCTCAAAGCCTGCGGGCGGCGCGCAGCCGGGCGGAGCGCGAGCGGGGGTTGGCGGCGACCTCCTGCGGCGTGGGGCGGGCGGGGCGGCGGGTCAGCACCTCGATGACCTGCGTCTCCCAGAGCGGCCGGCCGGTGATCTCGTCGACCTCGCCGCGGGCGAGGTCGCGCAGCGTGTTCTTCACCACCCGGTCCTCGAGCGAGTGGTAGGAGATCACCACCAGCCGTCCATCCTGGTCGAGTAGGCGCACCGCCTGGTCGAGGAGCTCGGGCAGCGCGGCGAGCTCCTGGTTGACCTCGATGCGCAGCGCCTGGAAGACGCGGGTCGAGGGATCGATTCGCCCCTCGCGCGGCCGGCCCCGATGCCGGCTTCGGGCGCCCTCGGCCCGCGAGCGCGCGCGGTGGCGCGGGCCGCCCTTGGCGCGGGCCACGACCTCGGCCAGGTCGGTGGTGGTGACGAAGAGCTTCTCTTCGCGCTCGGTGACGATCGCGCGCGCGATTCGCCTGGCCTGGGGTTCCTCGCCGAACTCACGGATGATCTTTTCCAAGGTCGCCTCCGTGTAGGTGTTCACGACCTCCGCGGCGGTGGTTCCGCCGCGGCCCATGCGCATGTCGAGGGGGCCTTCACGCCGGAAGCTGAAGCCGCGCTCGCCCCAATCGAGCTGCAGCGAGGAGACGCCGAGATCGGCCAGCACGCCGGCCGCCGGGCGAGCGCCGAAGGGCGGCTCGAGGCCGGCGAGGAGCTCCGCCAGGCGCTCGAAGCCACCCTCGACCAGCCGCACGCGCGAGCCGAAGGGCGCCAGGCGATCACCGGCCAGGGCGAGGGCCTGCGGGTCTCGGTCGATGCCGACGAGCTGGACTTCCGGTGAGGCGGCGAGCAGCGCCTCGGCGTGCCCACCCAGCCCCACGGTGCAGTCGACGAACAGGCCTCCGCGCTCGGGCGCCAGCAGCTCGACCGCTTCGCTGAGCAGCACCGGCCGGTGAAGGCTCTCCAAGGCTCCCTAGATCCCATGCTCGGAGAGGACGCGGAAGTCGTCGTCGGTGAACGGTTCGTCGGCCAGGCGCTTGGCGATGCGCTCGCGGTTCCACACCACCAGGTGGTCGAGCTCGGCGTTGACCACCACCTCGCCGTTCATGCCCGCTGCCTCGCGCAGGATCTGGGGCAGGACGATGCGGCCCTGGCTGTCGATGGTGAGCTGCTGGCCGTAGTAGTTGGCGCGCTCGAGGAAGCGCGCCCGGGTGCGGTCTGTCGACGCCATCTTGCGCAGCCGCTCCTCGATCTCCTCCCACGCCGAGAGCGGGTAGAGCAGCACCGCGTCCCCCTGGATCGAGGTGACGAAGAGGTCCGGCCCCTGCTCTTCGAGCGAGCGCCGGAAGTGGGTCGGGATTTTCAGCCGGCCCTTGTCGTCGATCTTCGCTGGCGCGCTGCCCCGGAACATTTCCCCCTGCCCCTCCAACACTCACGATGCGGCACGCGATGCGTGAAAAACGCACGGGCGTTTGAGTGACAGTCTAACAACTGACTCCACTCTTGTCCACCTTTTTCCACTGCGGGCCACCAGCTTCCCCTTGAGCTCCACTCGGGGCCCTGGAGAAAGGCCAAGCGGGCGCCACCGCTCCCGCAAGCGCGGCGGGCGGGCTCGGTTCCCCTCGCCCCGCGTCAGCGGCGAGGGGCTAGGGGTGAGGGGCGGCGAACGGAGCTAGGGTGAGGGGTGTTGCCGAGGGGCGCTACGGCTTACCTTCGACCGGGTGGTTCTCGCGCCGGAAGACGTTCAGGGGGTCGGTCGGATCGAGGGAGGCGTCGGCCTTGCGGTAACCGATCGCCTCGGGCGGCGGGTTCTCGACGATGTAGGACTCCTGCTCGAGCTCCGCCATGTACTTGGGGAGCTCCTTGCTGAACAAGCGCTCGCGCTCGCGCTGCTCGATCTCGCCCTTGACCTCCTCGAAAGCCCGCATCCGCGCCTCCTTGCGCTCCACGAGCTGGATCACGTGCAGGCCGCCTCGCGCCGCGACCGGCGCGCTCGACTTGCCGACGGCGAGGCCGGAGATAGCCTGCTCGAGGGTCGGGTCGAGGTCGCCCTGGGGCACCCAGTCGAGGTCGATGACGCCGCTGGTGGTGCCCTGCTTGGCGGTGTCCGCCACGATCTCCTCCAGCGCGTCGCCGGCGTCGGCGCGGCTGCCGATCTCGGTGGCCAGGCTCAGGCGGGCATCGGCCGACAGCGGGCTGGTGTCGAGCACCACCACCTCGCGCAGCTTCCGCCCCTCCGGCACCCGGAACATCTCCGGGTGGTCGCGGTAGTACATGCGCAGGTCGTCCTCCTCGAGGGCGATCCGGCTCTGCACCTCGCGGCCGACCAGCTCGCGGTAGCGGGCCGAGGCCGAGAGCTGCTCGCGGAAGGTCTCCCAGGTGCCGCCGCTCTGCTCGATGGCGCGGCGCAGCTCCGTGTCGTCGGCGAACTTGTTGGCCTCGCGCACCTCGGCGATCAGCCCCTCGAGCTCTTGGCGGCTGACGCGGATGTTGAGCTGGTCGGCCCGCGACAGCAGCAGCATGTCCTCGAAGATGTCGCGCATCACTTCCTGGGGCACCTGCGCGAGGGCGCGCTGGCGCTCCTCGCCGGCGAGGTCCGAGCGCTCCACCGCCTGGCGCCGGAGGGCCAGCTTCTCCTCGTACTCGCGCAGCGTGGCGATGCGGCCGTTGACCTGCAGCACGACGCGGTTGAGCGGCTCGGCGGCGGCCGGGCCGAGAGGGGTGAGCGCCAGGGCGAGGAGGGCGCCGGCGAGCGCCCGGAGCCGGGCCTCAGCCTTTCGCCGCGTAGATGCCGATGTAGTTGAAGGGCAGGTTTTTCTCATAGATCACCGGATTGTACTCGGCCCGCGCCTCGGCCACGAGCTCGGCCAGGCGGCGCTCGCGGCGGCCGCGCTCCAGCTCGGCGGCGAGCTCCGGGCCGGCTTCGTCGAGCGACAGTTGCTGCGCGGGGTAGCGCTCGAGGACCTGGAAGAGGTGGAACCCGTAGTCGGCGGGCACGATGTCGCTCAGCTCGCCCGCGCCGAGCGGGAAGATCGCGTCGGCGAACGCCGGCGGCAGGTCGGCGCGCGACAGCACTCCCTGGTCGCCGCCGCGCGCCGCCGAGGGCTCGGAGGAGCGCCGCTTCGCCACCTCGCCGAAGTCGGCGCCGGCGCGGATCTCGGTGAGCGCCGCCTCGGCCTCGGCGCGGCTCTCGACCAGGATCTGCCGCAGGCGCACGCGCTCGGGCCGCACCAGCTCGTGGCGGTGGCGCTCGTAGTAAGTGGCGAGCTCGTTCTGCGACGGCGCCTCCTCGGCCTCGACCGCCAGCAGCTCGCGCACCGCGGTGCGGCTGTCGGCGCCCGCGGGCGCCAGCTTGCGGTCGGCGGCGAGCTGCGACAGCAGCGTTTCCTCCACGAACTGGTCGAAGAGCCGCGACAGCACCTCGCTCGGCAGCTCGCGTTCCGGCTCGCCTCCACGGCGGTCGCCCAGATTGCGCGCCAGGTAGGTGCGGAACTCGGCGTAGGGGATCTCGCGCCTGCCGAGCACCACCGCCGTGTCGGGCCGCACCGGGTGCTGGCAGGCGGCGAGGAAGAAGGCGGCGGCCACGAGGGCCGCCCCTACGGGGCCCCTGTCCCCGCTGGCGCGGGGCGAAGGCGCCGCCCGCCCGCGCTCCGGTCCCCTCGCCCCGCTTGCGGGGAGAGGGCTAGGGTGAGGGGCTCCGCGAGCTCTCAATTCACCAGCTCCTCGGCGAGCGGCGAGGCGAGCTCGGAGAGGGTGTCGAAAGCGGCCTCCAGCGCCGCCTCGCCGGCCGCGGCCGGGATCGAGAGCACGCCGCTGGGGCTGAAGGAGGCGCCGGGGCGCGTCGACACCAGGTCGATCAGGCGGCCGACGTCGACCCGCGCGTCACGCCGCAGGCGAATCACGAGCTCGGTCTTGCGGGACGAGATCGATTGCACGCGCAGCGACTCGGCGAGCCGCTTGAGCGCGCCCACCCGGATCAGCGTCGCCACCTCCGGCGGCACGTCCCCGAAGCGGTCGGCGAGCTCGGCCAGCAGGCCCGCCTCGCTGTCGTCGCCGGCCGCGATGCGGCGGTAGATCTCCATGCGCAGGTTGGCGTCTTCGATGTAGTCGTGGGGGATCGACATCGGCAGCGGCAGGTCGATGGCGGTCGAGGGCCCCTCCTCGGGCAGCACCTCGCCCTTGAGCTCGCGCACCGTCTCCTCGAGCATCTTCAAGTAGGTCTCGATGCCGACCGCCGCGATGTGGCCGCTCTGCTCGGCGCCCAGGAGGTTGCCGGCGCCGCGGATCTCGAGGTCGCGGGCCGCGATGCGGAAGCCGGCCCCGAGATCGGTGAACTCACGGATCGCCGCCAGCCGCTTCCTCGCCGTCTCCGACAGCACGCGGTCGCGCTCCACCAGCAGGTAGCAGTAGGCGAGCTGGCTGCTGCGCCCCACCCGCCCGCGGAGCTGGTAGAGCTGGGCGAGGCCGAAGCGCTCCGCGCGGTGCACGATCATGGTGTTGACGTTGGGGATGTCGATGCCGTTCTCGATGATGGTGGTGGCGAGCAGCACGTCGAACTCGCGCGCCGTGAAGGCATGCATGCGGCGCGCCAGCTCGCGCTCCTCGAGCTGGCCGTGGCCGACCGTGATGCGCGCCTGGGGAGCGATGTCGCGCAGCATGGTGAGCATGCGTTCGATGTTCTCGACGCGGTTGTAGACGTAGTACACCTGGCCGCCGCGCTCCAGCTCGAATTCGATCGCCTCGCGGATCAGGTCGGCCGAGAACGGCATGATCGCCGTCTCCACCGCCATACGATCCTTGGGCGGCGTCTCGATGACCGACATGTCGCGCACCCCGGCGAGCGAGAGCTGTAGGGTGCGCGGCACCGGGGTGGCCGACATGGCGAGCACGTGGACGTCGCGCTTGAGCTGCTTCAGTCGCTCCTTCTGCGCCACCCCGAAGCGCTGCTCCTCGTCGACGATCAGCAGGCCGAGCCGCGGCAGCTTGATGTCTTTCGACAGCAGGCGGTGGGTGCCGATCAACACGTCGACCTTGCCCTCGGCGGCGCGCTGCTTGATATCGCGCACCTCGGCCGGGGTGCGGAAGCGCGAGATCATCTCGACGCTGACCGGGAAGCCCTCGAAGCGGCGGCGGAAGGTGGCGAGGTGCTGGTCGGCCAGGATGGTGGTCGGCGCCAGCACCGCCACCTGATAGCCGCCGTCGACCGCCTTGAACGCGGCGCGCATCGCGACCTCGGTCTTGCCGTAGCCCACGTCGCCGCACAGCAGGCGGTCCATGGGCTTCTCGCTCTCCAGGTCGGCCTTGATGGCGGCGATGGCGTCGAGCTGGTCGGAGCTCTCCTCGTAGGCGAAGGCGGCCTCGACCTGGCGCTGGAGGTCGGAGTCCGGTGGCAGGGCGGGGGCCCTGGCGAGCTGGCGCTCGGCGTAGAGCTTCAGCAACTCGCCCGCCATGTCACGCAGGCTGTTCTTGATGCGGCTCTTGGTCTTGTTCCACGAGGTGCCGCCGAGCTGGTCGAGCTTCGGCGCCAGGCCCTCGATGCCGCTGTACTTCTGGATCAGGTCGAGGCGGTCGAGCGGCACCAGCAGCCGCTTGCCGGCGGCGTAGGCGAGCTCCATCACCTCGACCGGGGTCTCGGCCGGGAACATCACCGCCAGCTCCGGCGGCAGGTTCTTGCGTGCGCTGCCGTCGCCGCCCACGCTGCGCAGGCCCACGAACTGGGCGATGCCGTGGTCGCTGTGGACCACGAAGTCGCCCACCTTCAAGTCCCGCAGGCTGGAGACGAAGGGGCCGAAGCGTGATTTGGCGCTCTTGCCGAGCGGCGCGCGCCGGGGCAGGATCTGCTGCTCGCCGTAGACCGCCACGCCGGCCGCCGGCAGGCGGAAGCCGCGCGCCAGCTCGCCGGGGACGATCTCGACGCCGCCCTTCCCCAGCGGCACGTCGCGGCCGGCGAGGAGTTCCGCCAGCCGCTCGCGATGGCCGGGGTTGGCCACCAGCAGGCACCGTTCGCCTCGCGCCCGCGCCGTCTCCACCTCGCGCGGGAAGCGGGGGAGCTGGCCCTGGAAGAGGTCGGTGGCGCTGGAGTGGAAGTCGATCGGCCCTTCGCCGGCGCGCGGCCTGCCCTCGACCGGGCCGACCACCAGGTCGCTCACCCGCACGCTCGCCCGGTCGAGGAGGCCGAGCACGCGCTCCGCCGTCTGCTCCACGAGCTCGGGCGGCATGGCGAAGCGGCCGTGCTCGCGCCGGGAAGCAAACTCGAGCGCCAGCACCTCGGCGTGGTGCTCCAGCTCACGCTTCAAGGTGGCGGGATCGACCGCCACCAGGAGGGGATCGACGAGCAGCTCGGGCAGCGCGGTGCGAGCCGCGAAGAGCAACGGCAGCAGGTTGTCCCAGCCGGGGAAGCCGCCCCGGCCGCGCAGATCAGCCAACCGCTCGCCGGCCTCGGCACCGGGAGGCGAGCCGAGGCGTTGGGCGAGGAGGTTGGCCAGGAGGTCAGCCAGTCGGTCGGCCTCCGCCTGGCCGGCCGGGAACAGCGATAGCGGCAGCACCCGCGCCCCGGCTCGCGACTCCTGCGAGCGCTGCGACACGGGGTCGAAGGCGCGGATGGTCTCCACCGTGTCGCCGAAGAGGTCGAGCCGCAGCGGCAGCTCCTCGCCCGGCGGGAAGAGATCGAAGACGCCGCCGCGCACCGCGAAGTCTCCGACCTCGGAAACCAGGTCGGCGCGGCGGTAGCCGTGGGTGACGAGGTGCTCGGCCAGCTTCTCGATCGGATGCTCCTCGCCGGTGCGCATCTCGAGCACGGCGGCGCGGAAGGCGTCGGCGTCCGGCAGCAGGCGGAACAGGGCGCGCGGTGTCGACACCACGGTGCGCGCGCGGCCGGCGGCCAGTGCGTCGAGCGCCACCGCCTCTTGCGCCCGCACCAGGAGCGAGGTCTCCGCTTCCTGGTAGGGCGAGAGCGAGGGGCCCGGGAAGTAGACCGCGGCACCGCGCTCGGGCGTGCCGAAGAGCTCCGCGGCCTCGAGCCAGGCGAGGGCGTCCGCCTCGCCCGGCACCACGGCGAGCAGCGGGCGGCCGAGGTCTTCCGACGCGAGCTCGGCGACCCAGGCCGCGGCCGCCAGCGGCAGCCGCACGAGCTCGCTCGCCGAGGCTCCCCGAGCCTCGCCCAGGCGCGCCGCGAGCGCCCGGTACGGGGGGCTCGATCGCAGCACGCGGGCGGCGTCTTTCCACACCTGATCGCTCACCAAGGAAGTCTATCGTGGCGGGCTCGGGCACCCCGGCGTAGGACTTGCACTCGCTACAGACTCACCAGACTCGTTTTTGGATGTGACGGCGCATATGTCAGGGAGAGTATCCACGTCGCTCGGCGTCCGCCGGCTCGAAAGGAGGCCTCGGTGCGTGCTCTCAAGCCCTTCCTCGCCTTCGTCTGGATCGCCTCCATCGTCTCCCTCGCGGGACCGCCGCTCCTCGCCCAGCAGCAGACGGGAAACCTCTTCGGCCGCGTGGTCGACTCGCAGGGCGCGCCCCTGGCAGGGGTCACCGTCACCCTCGAAGGACAGGGCTCTCCGCAGGTGAGGACCACGGGCGACGACGGCGGCTTCCGCTTCATGGGCCTCGCCGCCGGCGTGTACCTGGTGCGGGCCGAGCGCGAGAACTTCACCACCCTCGAGCACCGCAACCTGCACCTCCAGGTCAGCCGCAACACCGAGATCGAGGTCAGGCTGCTCAACGTCTTCGAGGTCGCCTCGGCGCAGAAGGTGGAGGAGAGCGTGGTGGTGACCGCCGAGTCGCCGATCCTCGACCCGCGCATGGTCACCAGGAGCACCAATGTGCCGCGCACCGAGCTCGAGAAGCTTCCCACCAGCCGGGACCCCTGGGCGATCCTCCAGCAGACGCCGGGCGTGCTCCTCGACCGCATCAACGTGGGCGGCAACGAGAGCGGCCGGCAGGCGAAGGTGGTCGCCCCTGGCACCGATCCCAGGAACACCGTCTGGCAGGTGGACGGGGTGGCGATCACCGACATGGTGGGCTCGGGGAGCTCTTCGACCTACTACGACTTCGACACCTTTGACGCCATCGAGGTGTCGGTGGGCGGCGCCGACGCCTCGCTCGCCACCGGCGGCGCCACCGTCAACCTGGTGACCAAGCGCGGCACCAACCAGTGGCGCTTCTCGACTCGCCTCTTCCACGCCGATCGCGACTGGCAGTCCGACCTCTCCGTGCCGACCGGCGAGCTCGGCAAGCCGGGGCCCTGGAACCAGGGCAACGCGCAAGCCGAGATCGTCCAGGGCAACCGCCTGGTCGAGGTCCAGGACTACGGGGTCGAGGGCGGCGGGCCGCTGGTCAAGGAGCACCTCTGGGCCTGGGCCTCGTGGGGCAACCAGGAGGTCGACCTGCTGACCATCTCCGACTTCCCCGACAACTCGGACATCGAAAACTATTCCGGCAAGCTCACCAACCAACTCTCGCCGTCCAGCTCCGGCTCGCTCTTCTACCACTTCGGCGAGAGCAAGCGCATCGGCCAGGACGCCGGGCCCACCCGGCCGCCGGAGACCAGCGTGGACACGCACGCCCCGGTTTCGATCTACAAGCTCGAGCAGAGCAACGTGTTCGGCGACAACCTGTACCTGACCGGCACGGTGTCGTACGTGAACTTCAAGTTCGACTTCGAACCGCAGGGCGGCGGCATCGGCGACCCCGACGCGCCCAGCGTGGTGCTCGGCCCCGACGGCGTGTGGCGCAACAGCTTCCTCTTCTACCACTCGGAACGCCCGCAATGGCAGGCCAAGCTCGAAGGCAGCTACTTCTTCACCGCCGGCAAGACCAACCACGAGCTACGTTTCGGAACCGGCTACCGGCAGACCGACATCGAGTCGGTGTCCTCCTGGCCCGGCCTCGAGGCCGTGGGTTTCGCCAATCAGGAGTTCGGGGAGAACGTCTACTTCGGCTTGGTCACCAGCGGCTCGAACTACCGCGACCGCATCGAGGCCACCCATCTCTTCGCGCAGGACACCCTGGCGGTCGGCAACCTGACCGCCAACCTCGGCCTGCGCTACGACCTGCAGCGCGGCAAGAACAAGGCGATCACCATCGATCCGGCGCCGATCACCGGCGGCGTGCTGGTGGGCGGCAGCTTCCCGGAGTCCAACCCCGGCTTCGACTGGGAGTCGATCACTCCCCGGCTGGGCCTGACCTATGCCGTGGGTGAGCAGAAGAAGACGTTGCTGCGGGCGAGCTACGCGCACTTCGCCGACCAGCTCGACGACAACGGCATCTTCACCATGAGCCCCGGCAACGCCCAGTACGGCTACTTCTACTGGTACGACTACAACGCCGACCTCGAGCTCGGGGCCGACGAGATCGGGCCGTTCTTCAGCTTTTTCGGTGTGGACCCGGAGAACCCGGGCCGGCGGACGGTCAACGCCGTAGACCCCGACCTCGAGGCGCCCACCACCGAGGAGCTGACGCTCGCCGTCGAGCACGCCTTGAAGCCGGAGCTGGTGCTCGGCCTCTCGTTCACCGCCCGCCGCTACGTCGACCTCGAGGACTCCGAGCGCCTGGTGATCGACCCCGATGCGCCGCCGGGCTCGATCGGCCGGCCTCACCGGCGCGACGACTACGTGCTCGGCTGGTACGTGGACGCGACGCGGCCCGACGGCACCTCGTTCCGTGCCCCCGTCTACCGGCTGCGGCCCGGCCTCACCACCTTCGAGGGGGTGTACCGCGAGAACAGCGACCGCGAGCAGGAGTACCTGGGCGTGAGCCTCACCGCCAACAAGCGCCTCTCCAACCGCTGGCTCTTCCGCGGCCACTTCACCTGGTCCGACTGGACCTGGGACGTGCCGGAGAGCGAGCGCGAGGACCCCACGCTGCTGCTGCCGGGCGACCACGTCGACGGCGCGCCGGTGGTGATCCCGGCCGGCACGCTCTCCAACGTCAAGGGCAACGTGTTCATCAACAGCGGCTGGTCCTACGACCTCTCGGCGCTCTATCAGATCGCGCCCGAGAAGCCCTGGGGCTTCAACGTGGCCGCCAACCTCTTCGGCCGGCAGGGGTATCCGGTGCCCTACAACGTGAGCATCAACCCGCGCGGTCTGGGGCGCCGCATCGTGCTGCTCGACGACGACATCGACCAGGTTCGCAACCCGGACGTGCACCTGCTCTCGGCGCGCGTCGAGAAGGAGCTCGAGGCCAAGGACTTTCGATTCACGGTGAGCCTCGAGGGCTTCAATCTCACCAACGAGTCGATCGTGTTGCAGCGCACCTCGAGCATCGCCGGCACCGTGACCGACGTCAACACCGGCCGGGTCGATCCGGTCCGCAACACCGGCGGCGACTGGGTGCGGGAGGTGCTGGCGCCGAGGATTCTGCGCCTGGGGGTGAGGGTCTCGTTCCGCTGAGGCGCCGAGGGAGAATCGCGGTCACTCCGGCGCCAGCCCGCGAGCCGAGGCGGCGTCGAGGAAGCCCCGCTCGAGGGCGTCCAGGAGCCGGGCCGATGTTTCGAGGTTGAGGCGCAGCGCGCCGAGCATCGCCTGCCAGACCTCGGGCATAGCGAAGCACGGGCGACGCAAGGGCGCCGTCGCGGCCTGACCAGGTCCCTCGTCGAGCTCGGCGGCCGCGACGACGCCGGCCGCCGGCTCGAGCAGCTCGGCCAGCAGGAAGAGCGAGAACCGGCTGCTGCTCAGGGCGCGTAGCAGCCTCTCGAGCGTGACGAGGGAGGGCTGCGTCGTACCGTTCTCGTAGCCCGAGATCCGCGCCTTGCCGACCCCGGACCGTCTTGCCAGCTCTTCCTGCGTCCAGCCGCGCCGCATGCGGATCAACCGCAGCGCGAGCCCCATCGAATCGGGTGCTTGCACGCGGCGAATGTAGGTGCGGAGAACGAGTGAGACAAGCGCAAGCCATTGAATCCAAGATGCTTGAGCCGAGTTCTCTAGCCGCTGTTGGTCAGAAGTTTCCTTGCCCGGCGCCGCCGCGGCCCGATTGGCGAGCATCGGGGGAAACAAAGTTCCTCCGCCGGTAGCGCCCGAAAGACTCTGAGAATCGACGCCCGGAAGCTCGGGTCTCGACCGGAAAGCCAAGCCGGCGGGGTGAAGGTAGACCCTCGGCCCGCCGACCTCAGCGCCCGGCCAGCGCCGCGGCCAGGCGCACGATGGCCTCGGCCGCGGCAACAACGCTCGCCGCCCGGGCCTCCACCATCACCTCGTTGTAGTCCCCGCCCTGGACCGGGATGCCGAGGAAGAACACGTTGTCGGTGGCTTCGAGGTACACGTCGCACTCGTCGGCGGTGGAGATCGGGTCCGGGCAGCCGGGGAAGAGCTCGTAGGAGAGGCCGTCGAGCGCCAGCCGGACGAGCCGCTGCATGT
>JBIOXV010000107.1:0-72690 GCA_044869805.1 Thermoanaerobaculia bacterium
CACAACGAAGCGTTCTCGTTTCAGGTCGCAACCGCTGACCAAGCCGAAACGGATCGCTACTGGAACGCGATCGTCGGCAACGGCGGCCAGGAGAGCGCGTGCGGCTGGTGCAAGGACAAATGGGGATTGTCCTGGCAGATTACGCCCATCGCCCTGACGAAAGCGGTCACCGATCCCGATATCGCTGCCGCCAAGCGCGCGTTCGATGGGATGATGCAGATGAAAAAGATCGACATCGCCGCAATCGAAGCGGCGCGCCGCGGTTGAGCCACTGAAGGGAGTTGCGTCGTGGCGGTCGGACGTGTCGTCATCGTCGGGGCGGGCCCAGCCGGAGCAGCGCTCGCCTACCTGCTGGCCCGCCGCGGGGTGGAGGTCACGCTGCTGGAGCGCCACCCCGGCTTTGAGCGCACCTTCCGCGGCGATGGGCTGCAACCCAGTGGCATCGACGCCTTCGACCAGATGGGATTCGGGGACCGGCTCCGCGAGCTCCCCAAGGCCAGCATCCACACGATAGAGCTCTATCGGGGCGGCCGTCGGCGGGCCCGGCTCGCGACCGAGTCGCTGGGCTTCATCCCCTGCTTCATCCCCCAGCCGGCGGTCCTCGCCATGCTCACCGCGCAGTGCCGCCAGCACCCGTCCTTCCAGCTCCACATGGGGACGGCGGTCCGCGACCTGATCCGGGTGGGCGACCGCGTGGTGGGGGTACAGGCCGACGGCTCAGACGGGCCCCGGGAGCTCGCGGCGGACCTGGTCATCGGCACCGACGGCCGTTACTCGACGGTGCGCAAGCGGGGGGCCTTCACCGAGCCGCGGTCGCCGCAGCACTTCGATGTCCTGAACTTCCTGATCCCCTTTCCCGACTTCTGGCCCGACCGCACGACCGTGCGCCTGGAACTGGGCCCGGGTTGCCTCACGGGCGGCATACCGACGGCCGACGGCCGGCTGTGGGTGGGGATGACCATTCAGAAGGGCCAATTCAGGGCGCTGCGTGGCGCCGGGCCGGACGGGCTCACCGAGGAGTTGTTGCGCCGCACCTCTCCCGACCTGGCGGCGCACCTGCGGGCCAACGCCGAAGCGCTCGAGCACCCGGTGCTGCTGGACGTGATCGTCGGCCGCCTGGAGACCTGGACGGCCCCCGGCTTGCTGCTCCTGGGGGACGCGGCACACCCGATGTCGCCCAACGGGGGGCAAGGGATCAACGTAGCGTTGCGGGATGCCCTGGTCGCCGCCAATCACCTGTGCCCGGTGCTCACGCGCGGCAACGACGACGCCGAGATCGACGCCGCCGCCCGGCAGGTCGCGGCCGAGCGGATGCCAGAGATCGTCGCCATCCAGGAACATCAGCGGAAACAGACCCAGACCTTCTTACGGTCGGACCGCGTCTCGTCCCGGCTGGCGATGTGGCTCCTCCCCCTGCTCGCCAAGAGCGGCCTGGTCCACCTGCTGGTCGGGAAGCGGCTGCGGGCCTTGCAGCATGGTGTCGTGCCCGTCCGGTTGACCGCCTGAGGCAGGGCGTAGGTCGTTCGTCAGACCGCATTCTGGACTCGTCGCGCTATGACGACATCCCAACGACGCAAGGTGGCGAAGGCTCCCGGGATCTCGAGGGCCCGAGTGTTCTTCGGACTTCTCCTCGTCGTCGCCGGATGCGGGAACCTTCCGCAACCGCCGCCAGCCGGCGGAACGGGCGGCGAGCGCCCGAACGTGGTCGTGGTGCTGGTAGACGATCTGCGCTTCGACGAGCTCCATGCCGGGGGTCATCCGTACCTCGAAACCCCCCACATGGACCGCCTCGCCGCGGAAGGCGCCCTGTTCGTCAATTCGTTCCACGCCGTGCCCCTGTGCTCTCCCAACCGGGCTACCCTGCTCACCGGCCAGTTCCCGAGCCGCCACGGGATCATCGACAACATCGCGCGCAACCTGGCCAGCCATCACCTCGAGACGTTCAATCTTCCCCTGCAGGCCGCGGGGTATCGGACCGCATTCCTGGGCAAGTGGCACATGGGGAACGATCCCACACCACGGCCGGGCTGGGACTACTGGGTTGCCATGCCGGGCCAGGGCCGATCGACGGACCCGGAGCTGTTCGAGGACGGTGTCCTGCACCAGGTGCCGGGATACACCACTGACCTCCTGACCGACCGCGCGGTGTCGTTCATCCAGCGGGAGCACGGGCTTCCGTTCCTGCTGTATCTCGCGCACAAGGCGGTCCATCCAGACGTCGTGCAACGTGACGACGGCTCGGTCGACCCGGAGAGCGATCGCGGCTACATCCCGGCGGCGCGACACGAGGGTCGTTACCGCGACCGGGTTTTCACGCGACGCCAGCTACCGTCGGAGATCGCGGCGGACTTGGCCGGAAAGCCCGCGATCCGCCACGCGCTTGCAAAGCTGCCGAGGGCTGCGGGCCCCGGCCCCGGCGAACACGAGCATGCGGCGTATCCCTGGACCGGCGAGGAGACCATCCGCCGACGCGCCGAGATGATCCTGGCCGTCGACGAGAGCCTCGGGCGAATCATCGCCACGCTGGACTCTCTGCAGCTGCTGGACAAGACGGTCGTCGTCCTGAGCAGCGACAACGGCTTTTTCTTCGGCGAGCACGGCCTCACCACCGAGCGCCGGCTGCCGTACGAGGAATCGATCCGCAACCCGCTCCTGATGCGGTATCCGCCGAGGATTCCCGCCGGATCGCGCCCGCAAGGGCTGGTCCTCACGGTAGACCTTGCGCCCACGGTGCTGGATTTGGCCGGCGTGCCGATCAGTCCTTCCATCCAAGGCAGCTCCTTGGTGCCTCTCCTTCAGGGAACGCCGGCCGGTTGGCGGCAGGCCGTCCTGGTCGAGTTCTACACCAACGAGCAGCCGTTTCCCCACCTGATGGACATGGACTACCGGGCGATTCGTACCGACAGGTACAAGTACATCCACTGGATCAAGCACCCCGATCAGGACGAGCTCTACGACTTGCAGTCGGATGCGCTGGAGCGGCGCAATCTGGCGAGCGATCCAGCGCTCGCGCCGGTGAAGGCTTCGCTCAGGGCGGACCTGGGCAAGCTGGTGCTCGAAGCCGTGGGTCTCCCCGCCAGGTGAGCGTGATCACCAGCCTGCAACGGACGGGCCTGACGACAGCCTGCGGCGGACGGCGCTTCGCGCTGCCACTCTCGCCGCCCGTGAAGCGACGCTGTCAGGGGCTCTGCGCCCCCGGCTTGAAGTCCGGCGGCACCTCGCGCGCCAGCAGCGGGTCGAGCTCGAGCGCGGTCTCGAAGCTCTGTCTCGCTTCGTCGCGCCTGCCGGCCTCGAGCTGCGCACGGCCGAGGTTGAGGTAGGTCTCCGGCCGCGGCTCGAGCTCGTTCGCCTTGCGGTAGGACTCGATCGCCGCCTGCGGCGAGCCCAGCAGGCGGTGCACGCTGCCGATGGCGATCGGGATGCCGATTTCGACCGGGTCGCGCTCCGCGGCGCGGCGTAGCAGGTCGAGGTTGGCGCGCAGAATGCCGGCGCCCGCCTGGCCCATGCGCAGCGCGTAGAGGCTCGCGGTCTCGGCCCGCTGCAAGGCGACGGCGGCCGCGATGCGGTCGACCGTGCGCTCGATCTGCAGCACGAGACCCACGGCGAGCGCCGCCAGCAGCAGCCAGCCCGCCAGCCGGCCGCTCATACCGTTTCCTCGCGGCGCGCCGCGGCGAAGATCCAGGCGAGGAGCAGGACCGCCGGGTACGCGGTCAGCGCGATGCGGAAGGGGAAGAAGGCGATCGACATCACGGCGTAGGCCGTGATCCCGGCCCAGGCCACGGCCGCGTCCGAGGGGCGCGTGGCAACGGCGCCGCGCGGATCGCCGCGGATCGCACTCCCGCCCGGGCCCGGCAGCCGCCGCATCTGCCGCAGCAGCACGTAGAGCGCCCAGGCGAGAGCGAGCAGGCCGGGCACGCCCCACTCGGCGGCCGCCTCCAGGTACTCGTTGTGGGCGTTGGCGAAGATCACGTTCTCCTGCGAACGGAAGAACTTGACGCCCTCATCCACGAGCTCCAGGCGCGCCGGGGCGAAGGCGGCGCGGAAAGCGCCGTGCCCCACCCCGGCGATCGGGTGCTCCTCCAGCATCCACAGTGCCGTCCGCCAGCCGTCGAGGCGGCCGGTCAGGACGCTGTTGAGATCGCCGCCCACCGCCGCCGAGAGCTTGCCCGCGACCCGCTGCCGGAGCGGCGCCAGCACGAGGACCAGGGTCACGCCCACCGCCGCGATGCCGCCGGCGAGGGCGAGCGCGCGACGGCGAGGCAGGAGCATGCCCCAGAACACCAAGCTGCCGGCGCCGAGGGCGAGGAGTGCGGTCAGGCTCTGGGTGATGGCCACGGTGTAGAGGCCGAGAGCGATCGCCGCGGCATAGAGCCAGCGCCAGCGGCGCCGCGCGGCGAGCGCCTCCTGGGCCAGCAAGCAGGGCAGCACCCAGAAGGCTCCGAGATCGCCCGGGTTGCCGGCCAGGGCGGTGACCCCCAGCCGGTTCCACTCCAGGCCGCGCGCGAAGCGCAGCGGCTCCCACAGGTCGTGGTACTGGAGCACCGCGACCAGGGACATCAGCACCGCCGGCACGACCAGGAAGCCGAGCAACCGCCGCAGGCGCTCGGGGGCGAGCCCGAGGCTCCAGCCGGCGAGCGCCGCGGCGCCGATCCACAGATCGATCAGCCCTTCCCGCACGTGGAGCGGATGTGCGGTGGCGGCGAGGCCGAGCGTGGTGACGGCGAGCAGCGGCGCGAGCGCCCGCAGCACGGGGATCTCGGTCAGGGTGCGCCAGCGGATGGTTTCCACGCCGCGCAGCTTCCAGGCGAGCGGCACGAGGGAGAGGAGCGCCACCGTCGCGGCGAAGAGCAGCTTGGGCAGCCGGAAGGCCTCCTTGGCTTCGTGCCACATGACGAACGGCAGCACCAACAGCAGCAGGCCGACGAGGACCTCGCAGAGCCGCTCCGCAGCGCTCGCCGTCGCCGGCTGCGCGGGGAGAGGGCGCTTCGTTGCGGTTCGTTTCGGCGGCACGGAGGATCGAGAAGCGCAGGCTGAAGCGGTGGGCGTGAAGCGGTGGGCAGTGTATCACCCGCTCCGCCGCTGGCCGGGCCGCTCCACGTGACTGCTACGGCGCAGCGCGACAGCGCTCGCCGCGTAGGCGAAGGCGCGGCGCGCGAGATCCAGCGGCCGACCGAGGCGCCGTGCCCAGCGAGCCCGCGCACCGCGCGCCGGCCCGTAGATCGCTTCGAGCTCGGCGCGGCTCGGGAACAGCGCTTTCCACAGCGAGCGAGCGACAGCCACGGGCCGCGACCGGTCCGAGAGCGGTCGGGCGAGCATCGCGAAGCGCAGCGAGCGCCCGTAGCGCTCGTCGAGCGCGCCGGCCAGGAGGTGATGGAGGAGTGCCGTTTCGCCGCTCTCCGCGATCGGCTCCGCGAGTACCGCGAGGTCACCCGCGCCCAGCCGCCTGCCGAGGCCGGCCAGGCTCGAGACCTCCGGCTCCGAGATCTCGCCGGCTACCAGCCGCGCGACGCGCGCCAGCCAGCCGGCGCCTGCCTGGTCTCTCGCTTCGGCGGCGCCGGCTTCCGGCGCGCCCCCATGCGGGGTGCACAAATCCGCGGTGCACAAACTCGCGGTGCACAAATTCGCGGCGCACAAGTCGAGCCAGTCGCCGATCAACCGCAGCGCCGGGTAGGCGTGGGGCGCGAGGCCGTGCTGCACCAGGCCGTGCACCAAGGCGTGCGCCGCCAGCACCTCGCGGGCCGGTACGAAACAGGGCCCGGCCAGACCGCGGGCGGGCACCAGAAGGCCGGCCGCGGCGAGGCCCGGCGCCGTGGCCGAGCCCTCCCCCACCGCGAGCCGCACACCGAGCACGATGCGGTGGATCTCGACCGGGCCACCCTGTGGCGCCAGCAGCGCCGGCAACTGGTGCTCCATCCCCGGCATCGCGGCGGCGGCAAAGCCGCTCTCGACGAGCGCCCGATGGAGCTCCTCGGCGCGCTCCGGCGCCACCAGCACGTCGAGATCGGCGGCCGGCCGGCTGCCCTCGGCGAGCACGCCGGCGAGCTCCAGGGCGAAAAACTTGAGGAAGACGATCGGCAGCCCGAGCGCGGAGGCGACGCGTGCCAGCTCCTCGGCCACGGCGGCGAGCCGCAGGTTGGAGGCGGCGGTCGAGAGGCGATCACGGCGGAAGAGTGCCGCCTGCTCGGCGCCGACCTCGGCGATGAGCTCCCCGGGCGATACGCGCGCCGCGATGCGCGGCGAGAGGCCCAACCCGGCCGCGAGGGAGTACGCATCCGCCACCGGGGCCTGGAGCGCGGCGCCGCCGGGAGCGGCGATCGTCGCGAGCAGCTTCGCGGGTGGCCCGAAGGCCCGCGCCAGCACCCAGAGCAGGGCCGGCCGGGCCTCCACCCGCGGCGGCCGGAAACGCACACCGGAGCGACGGGGTGCGCGGCGAGTCATGCCGGCCAGGATAGCGCGGTGACTGGGCCGACCACGTGGGTGGCTCGATGGCAACGACTCGGCTGGTGACGGGCCGCGGGTGCACACGGCCTTGGTGGGCGATGGGTTATGGTCGCCGCGTGCGCCCTGCCTTCCGAGTTGGCGTCGCCGCCGCCGGCCTGCTCGCCGCCGCCGCGGCCGGCGCCCGCTACGCCGAGCTGCGCGGCGAGCGCGCCGCGCTCGCCGCCAGCGTGCGTCCGCTCGCCACGCAGCCGGCCACGCTCGGCGTGCTCGCCGGCCTGGGGAGCGAGCCCAGCCTCGCCGCGGCCCGCGCCCGGCTCGCCCGCGCCCTGGTCGCGGAGGTGCTGCGGCCCGGAGCCCGCGCGCCGGCGGAGCACGCCGCCGACCTCGCTCGGCTGCGGCTCGCCAATGGGCTCGCGCTGCGCGCCCTGGCGCAGGAGCCGGCGAGCTGGGAGGCCCTGCTGGCGCTCGGCGCCTCGACCTACCTCGAATGGTCGCTCGCCGAGGACAACCGCCTGTTCATCGAGGCCCGCGCCTGGGAGCGGCCGCTGCGGCGCGCGCAGGAGCTGGCGCCCTGGCGCGCCGAGCCGGCGCGCTTCCTGTCGCTCGCCTATCTCGAGCTCTGGCGGGTGTTGCCGGACTGGAAACGCGAGCAGGCGAGGAAGCTCGTTGCCCAGGGCCTGGCCGACCCCGCCACCTTCGACCGCCTGATCGAGCCCTGGCTCGAGGTCTCGTCCCACGAAGGCCCGGACGCGGTCGAGCAAGCGTTGGCCCTGGTGCCGCCCGCGCCGTTCGCCTGGCAGCGCCTCCATCGCCTGTTCGCGGCGCGGGGTGACTGGCCGGCGCTCGCCCGCGCCGCCACGCGGCTCGAGGCGGCGCTCGCCGCCGACCTGGGCCGGCAGGTGGCGGCCGCGGAAGCGCGGCTCGCGGCCGGCGAGCCCGCCGCGGCGCGCGAGATGCTGCTCGCGGCCCTCGGGCAGATGCCGGTCGACGGACGCTATGCCACCCTCTTCAGCCGCGCGCTGCAGCAGCTTCCGGCCGGGTCTCTCGATTCGGCGAGCGTGCCGGCGCTCGAAGCCTGGCTGGACTGGGCGCTGCAGCTCTGCGCCGAGCGCGAGTGCCCGCTGCCGCCGGCGGTGCTCGGCCGCCTGGCTCGCGGCTGTGAGCCCAGAGAGCAGCCGCTCGCGGCGCTCGCCCTGCTCGCGAGCGGCGACCGGGCGGGCGCCGAGCGCCTCGAGCGCCAGGCCGGCGGAACGTCGCAGCCGGGCTGGGCGCCCTACTGGATCGCCAAGGCCAGGCAGCTCGCCGGCGGCCGCGATGCCGAGGGCGCGCGCGCGGCGCTGGCCTTGCTGCCGGGCTGGGCCGAGCGCGGCCCGGCCTACTGGACAGCGCGTCTGGCCGTGGCCCGCGCGAGTTCCGACGCGGCGGCCCGCGCCGAGGCCGAGACCCAGCTCGCATTTCTCGCCGCCGAGCGGGTCCCGGCCTCGGCCTGGCGAAGCCAAGGCGCCTCCTGGGCCATGGAGTTGTACGTCGCTGGTACCACCTCGGCGTTGCGCGTCGCCCTCGCCCCCGTCCCACCGGCCGGCGCCGCGGTCCTGGCCCGCATCGACGGCACCTCCGCCGGCACCTTCGCCCTCGCGCCCGCCGCCACCGAGCTGCTGATCCCGGCGCCGCTTGCCCCCGGCAGCCATCGCTTCGAGCTCGAGGCCCTGGCCAACACCCGCGTGGAGCCGAGGGAAGTGGTCGTCGATCTGTAGGTCGAGTCGCGCCGGGCCCGGCGCTATGCCTCGATCCGGACCGGCAGCGCTTCCATCACCCCTTCGAGCCTCTCGGCTGCATCCCTCTGCGCCAGCTCGTCGAGCCGGAAGGAGGCCAGCGCGATCATCACCCGGGCCGTGTCCGCCGGGCTTCGCTCAGGCTCAGGCCTGGCCTCGTCGAAGCTCTCGAGCCGCAGCGCCGCTTCACGCACCTGGTGACGGAGGGTGCGGAAAGCCCCCTCGCCGAGCGGGGGGCTGCCGCGATAGAGGTCGAGGCGCCCACCGGGCCGGTAGTGGGGGTAGTCCTCCAGCCCCAGGAAGCGGAGGAACCAGTCGGCGCGAAAGCGCCCGGTCGCCCCCACCAGGCCGGCGTAATCGGCGATCAGCTCGTCGAGCAGGTGATTGCGCATCGCGCCGAAGAGGCGGCGGGTCAGGTAGTGGGCGCACTCGTGCTCGCGGCGGATGACCAGCGACAGCGCGCGCCACGCCTCGTCGGTCAGCCCGAGGGCGGCCGCCGGCACGGCGCTGTAGGGGCCGTCGGAGAGCAGGATGAAGCGGTCCTGGTACAGCTCCTTGTGTGCCTGCAGGCGCCTGAGCTCCTGGCCCCAGGTCGGAGCCAGGGTGCCGGCCTCCGCGGCCTCCCAGCGTTTGCGCAGCCCGGCGATACGGGACCAGTTGTTGAAGCCGGCGACCATCAGCGCGCCCTGGGCAGTGGGGATCGGCTCCGGCTCGTTCCTCCACGCCAACGCGCGGAGCAGGGCCACGAACTCCGCGCGGCGGCGCACCACGAGCAGCGCGATGCGGCCGGCCAGGCTCGGGTGGAGCACCAGCTCCAGCGCGTCCGGGTGCTCGAGCTCGAGCCCGGTGGCCTCGGGGAGGGTCTCGACCGGCGTCCCGCGGCGGGTCGCGGCGCGGTACCCCTCGCTCTCGCTGATCCCGGCGCGGATCGGAAAGGCGAGCTGCGGCAGGCGCTCGGAGAGCACCGCGAAGGCGGAGCGGGAACGGCTCGCGCGCTCGACCTCTTCCCAGAACTCGACGAACGGCTCGTCGGCGAGCGGCAGCCGGGTCTCGGGGCCCAGCGTGGCGAGGTCGAAGACAGCGCGGTGATAGGCCGCGAGCTCGGCGGTCTCGTCGAGCTCGGCCGCCGGCGGCGCTGGCACACGGGCCGTCGTGTGCCGGGTCGGCGAATCTTGATGGCCCCTGTTCATGCTGCTAGGCTGAAAGCCGATTGATTCTAATGCGGAAAAAACTGTACATCCTCCTTCTCCTGGCCCCGTTGGCCGCCGAGCCCGCGGCCGCGCTGGCGGCAGAACAACTGCCGCTGGCCCAGGAGGCGCTGCTGGCCCAGCAGCCGTCGCCGGACGCCGGCCTGAGCCTCCTCGACGCCGTGCGCCTGACCTTCGAGCGCGACCCCAACGTGGCGTTCGAGGAGGCGCGCCTCGCCGCGGCGAGCGGCGCGCTGCTGATCGCTGCCGGCGCCTTCGACGCAATCGTGACCTCGACGGTGACGCGGAGCGAGACCCTCGTCCCCGAGTCCTCCACCAACACCAGCGAGTCGCGTGCCCTGGACGGCACCGTCGCGCTCACCCAGCGGCTGCGCACCGGCCTGTCGTTCGAGCCCGAGATCGTGCTCTCGCAGCTCGACGAGGTGGGCTCCGGCGACCCGGTCGCCGACACCGCGACGGTCACCTTCCGCTTCCGCCAGCCGCTGCTGCGCGGCCGCGGCCGCGCGGCGACCGCGGCCGGCGAGCGGGCCGCGGAGCGGGAGCTGGCGGCGTCCGGGCTCGACCTCAGCCACGTTGTCGCCGGGCGGCTGGCAGCCGTCGCCGCGCAATACTGGACGGTGGCCGCGGCGGCGCGCGACCTGGCCGTGCTGCGCGACAGCGAGGCGAGCTCGCGGGCGCTCGTCGACAACACCCGCAAGCTGATCGAGGCCGACCAGATCCCGGCCGCCGAGCTGGTGCAGGTCGAGGCCAACCTGGCGGCCAAGGAGTCGTCCACCCTCGACGGCGAGCGCGCGCTGTTCACGGCGCGCCAGGACCTGGGCCGCGAGATCGGTCTGGAGGCGGAGGAGATCGGCCGCCTGCCCCTGCCCGGCGATCCCTTCCCCGCCGTGGTCTCGGAGGAGGTCCCCCCCGCGACGGAGGCCGCGGCGCTGACTGCCCTGGCGCTTGCCCGGAGAGCCGATCTGCTCGCCGCCGAGGAGCGCCGCGAGGCGGTCGCGCTGCTGCGTCGCGCCGCGGTGAGCGCCCTCCAGCCGCAGCTCGATCTGATCCTCGCCCCCGGTTATTCGGGCCTCGACACCGGCGGCGGCGTGGGGCGCTTCTTCTCCCCTCTCGCCCGCAACGTCCCCGGCGCGAGCGTCGAGCTGGGGCTCGCCCTGTCGTGGCCGACCCTCAACCGCCAGGCCGAGGGAGAGCTGGTGCAGATCGACGCGGCGCTGCGCCAGAGCGAGCTGGCGGTCGAACTGATCGCCAAGGCGATCGGCGCCGACGTCCCGTCGGCCCTCGAAGAGGTGGGGCGCAACGCGCAACGGCTCGGCAAGGCCCGCCAGGCGGTACGCCTCTTCGAGCGCGCGGTGCTCAACGAGGAGAAGAAGCTCAGGGCCGGCACCTCGACGCTGCTGGACCTCATCTCGCAGCGCGACCGCCTGACCGCGGCACAGCAGGGCGTGGTTTCCGGCGAGCTGGCGCTCGCCCTCGCCCTGCTCCGCCTGCGTTTCGAGACCGGTACCCTGTTCGAGGAGCGGGGAGAGGCGCGCGAGCTGCAGCTCTCGCGGCTCACCACCCTGCCGGCGGTGCCGCCCCTGCCGCGGGAGGGCCGGCCGTGATCTTCCGCAAGGTGGCTCTCGAACGCCTCTCCTCGCCCGAGCAGCTCGACCAGCTCGTACAGGTCACCGACCCGCGCGGCTGGCTCGCCCTGCTCGGCCTCGGCTCGCTGCTCGTCGCCGGCCTCGGCTGGGGAGTCTGGGGGTCGATCCCCACCGAGGCGAGCGGCGAGGGCATCCTGCTGCGCCAGGGCGGGGTGTCGGACCTGGTGTCGGCAGCGCCCGGCCAGGTGGCGGAGGTGTTGGTGGGAGTCGGCGACGTGATCGAGAAGGGGCAGCCGGTGGCGCGGATCCGCCAGGACGCTCTGCTCCGCCAGATCCAGGACACCCGCGCCAAGCTCGCGGCGCAGGAGCGCGAGGTCGCCGCCCTCCAGCGCTCGGCCGGCGAGCAGAAGCGCCTGCGGTCCCGCGACCTCGCCCAGCAGCGCGCGGACCTCGAGCGCACCATCGCGACGTTGGAGACCGACCTCTCCCTGCTGGGCGAGCGGCTCACGGCCGAGCAGGCGCTGCTCGACGACGGCCTGATCACCAAGCAGGCCTTCCTCGACACGCAGCAGCTCGCGAACGCCAAGCGGGACGAGCTGGCGCAGCGCAGGCTGGCGCTCTCCGGCCTCGACTTGAAGCGCCTCGAGGCCGACCAGCAGCTCGACCAGCAGCTCGAGGCGCGGCAGGCCGCGCGACGCGACCTGGACCTCGAGGTCGGCGAGCTGGAGGCGAAGCTCGCCGAGAACGTCGACGTCCTCTCGCCGTTCGCCGGGCGCGTGCTCGAGGTGCTGGCGAGCCGCGGCGACGTGGTCGCCCCGGGCACTCCGATGCTCGCCGTCGAGGTGCTCTCCGAGGAGCTGATCGCGGTGCTCTTCGTGCCCGCCACGACGGGCAAGAAGGTGCGGTCGGGCATGGCGGTGAGGGTCTCGCCCTCGACCGTCAAGCGCGAAGAGTACGGCACGCTCCTGGGGCGCGTCGCCTGGGTGGCGGAGTTCCCCTCGACGGCGCGCGGCATGAAGCGCCTGCTGGGCAACGAGGCGCTGGTCACCAAGCTGATGGAGCAGGGCCCGCCGATCCAGGTCAACGTCGGCTTGACCCGCGACGCCTCGACCCCCACCGGCTACCTCTGGTCCTCGTCGCGGGGGCCGAGCCTCGAGATCACCAGCGGCACCCTGGCCTCGGGCGACGTGGTGGTCAGGGAGGAGCGGCCGATCGCGCTGGTGATCCCGACCCTGCGCCAAGCGCTGGGGCTGCGGTGAGCCGCCTGCGCCTCCCCGCCTGGCTGAGACCCCAGCCAGCCGCGGGGCCTAAGCCGGCCGCCAGCCCAGCTCCGGCGCCGCGGGCGCGCACGCCGACGGTGCTCCAGATGGAGGCCGTCGAGTGCGGCGCGGCGGCGCTCGCCATCGTGCTCGCCCACCACGGCTGCTGGGTGCCGCTCGAAGAGCTGCGCATCGCCTGCGGGGTGTCGCGCGACGGCAGCAAGGCGAGCAACGTGGTCAAGGCGGCGCGCCGCTACGGCCTGGAGGCCAAGGGGTCGAAGCGCGAGCCGCGAAGCCTGCGCGCGGTGACGCCGCCGTCGATCCTGCACTGGAACTTCAATCACTTCGTGGTGCTGGAGGGCTTCCGCAGGGGGCGGGTGTACCTGAACGACCCGGCCACCGGGCCGCGCGCGGTGAGCGAGGAGGAGCTGGACCAGGCCTTCACCGGCGTGGTGCTGAGCTTCTCGCCCGGGCCGGGCTTCGCGCCGCGCGGCTCCCCGCCACGCCTCGCGGCCGCGCTCGAGAGCCGCCTCGCCGGCACCCGGGCCGCCCTGTGCTTCGTGCTCCTCGTCGGCCTCGCCCTGGCCGTCCCCGGCCTGGTGGTGCCTTCGTTCTCCAGGATCTTCCTCGACGGCGTGCTGCTCGAGGGGCGCCGCGACTGGCTGCCGCCGCTGCTGCTGGCGATGGCCGGCACCGCGGTCCTCCTGGGCGCCGCGACCTGGCTCCAGCAGAGCTACCTGCTGCGCCTCGAAACCCGCCTCTCGGTGGGCAGCTCGTCGCGCTTCTTCTGGCACGTGCTGCGCCTGCCGATGGAGTTCTTCAGCCAGCGCTTCGCTGGCGACATCAGCTCGCGCGTGGCGATCAACGACCGCGTCGCCCAGCTCCTGTCGCGCGACCTGGCGGCGAGCTTCCTCGCCCTGCTGATGATCGTCTTCTTCGCCGCCCTCCTGCTGCAGTACGAGCCCCTGCTCACCCTGGTGGGGATCGCCGTCGCCTCGCTCAACGTGGCGGCGCTGCGCTTCGTGGCGCGGCGACGGGTGGACGGCAACCGCCGCCTGATGCAGGACCAGGGCAAGCTCATGGGCGCGGCGATCGGAGGCTTGCAGACCATCGAGACGCTCAAGGCCACCGGTGGCGAGTCGGATCTCTTCGCCCGTTGGTCGGGGTTCCAGGCCAAGGTGGTCAACGGGCGGCAGGAGCTGGAGCGCCTCGGCCAGATGCTCGATGCCGTGCCGCCGTTCCTCTCGGCGGTCAACGCGGCCATCATCCTGGGGGTCGGCGGCCTACGGGTGATGAACGGCTCGCTCTCGGTGGGCGGCCTGGTGGCTTTCCAGCTCCTCATGGCCTCCTTCCTCGCCCCCATCAACCGGCTGGTCACCCTCGGCGGCCGGTTGCAGATGGTCGAAGGCGACATGAACCGGCTCGACGACGTGCTGCGCTACCCGGTCGAGGCGGGGCCCGATCGACCGGCGGCCGATCCCGCCGCAAGCGTCTCGGGCACGGATGCCGCCGGCGAGGCCGCGCCGGCGAAGCTCGCCGGGGCGCTCGAGCTGGCCGGCGTCTGCTTCGGCTACAGCCGGCTCGACCCGCCGCTGATCGAGGGCCTGAGCCTCGAGCTCGCACCGGGCGCCCGCGTCGCGCTGGTGGGCGGCTCCGGGAGTGGCAAGTCGACGATCGCCAGGCTGGTGACCGGGCTCTATCAGCCCTGGCAGGGCGATGTGCTGCTCGACGGCAAGCCGCGCGGCGAGATCCCCGGCGGCGCGCTCGCCGCCTCGCTGGCGATGGTCGACCAGAACATCTTCCTCTTCGAGGGCACGGTGCGCGACAACCTGACGCTGTGGGACGCCACGGTCCCGCTGCCCGAGGTGGTGGCGGCGGCCAAGGACGCCTGCATCCACGACGACATCGCGGCCCGGCCCGGCGGCTACGACTGCGCGGTCGAGGAGGGCGGCGCCAACTGGAGCGGCGGCCAGCGCCAGCGCCTGGAGATCGCCCGCGCCCTGGTGGGGCGGCCCTCGATCCTGGTCCTCGACGAGGCGACCAGCGCCCTCGACCCCGCGACCGAGAGCCTCATCGACCAGAACCTGCGCCGGCGCGGCTGCACCTGCCTGGTCGTCGCCCACCGCCTGAGCACCATCCGCGACGCCGACGAGATCGTGGTCCTGGAGCAGGGCAAGGTGGTGCAGCGCGGCACCCACGACCAGCTCAAGGCCGTCGACGGGCCCTACGCCCGGCTGATCAGCGCCGAGTAGGAGCGAGCCGGCGATGGCCAGCGCACCCGAGCCCACCCCCGTGCCGGCAGTCCCGGGCGTGCAGGCCCTCCCGGGGGAAGCTGCGGCGGCGCCGGGCTCGGGGGCCCACCTGCCGCTCGCCCTCGACGCGACGGAAGGGGCCTGGCAGGTCGAGGCGGGGACGGTCGAGGTGTTCGCGGTGCCGCGCGGTCGGACTGGCCCGCGCACCCATCTGCTCACGGTCGGGGCGGGCGGCCTGCTCTGCGCGCTGAGCGCGGTCGCGGACGGCCGTCACGGCCTGACGCTCTTGGCGGTCGGCGGCGCCGGCACCCGGCTCACGCACCTGCCGGTGGATCGGCTGCGCCGGGCAGCGGCCGATACGGCGGGCGCGCCGGCGCTCGCGCGGCAGCTCGACGACTGGCTCTCGGGCCTGGCCCGCGGCCTGGCCCGACCGCCGGCGCCAAAGGGCTGCGCCGAGCTCGAGCCCGGGACCGAGACGCGGCTCGAAGCGGCACGGCTCCCGGCCCGCGCGCGGGAGGGAGTGGCCTGGGTGCGCCACCTGGAGGGGCGGACCAACGTCCTCGGTGAGGCCGGCCTGACGCCGGCAGGCGACGGCCTGTTCCCGGTGCCGGAGGGTATGTGGCTCTCGGCCTTGGAGCCGGCCCGCCTCACCTGCCACGGCACCGTCGAGGCGGTGCGCGCCGGGGAGGCCTGGCCCGGGCTCGCCCAGTTCCACGCCCTCTTCCTCGCCGCCGTTGCCCACCAGCGTGAGCGCCTCGAGCGGCAGGACCGCGAGCGCCTCGAGCGCCGCCAGGAGCGCGATCGCGCCACGCTCGGCGGCGCCTACGCCCGCCTGGCCTCGGTGCTGCTCCCCGGCGAGCCGGGGGGCACCGCCTTCTCGGAGGACCGCGACGCGCTGCTCCTCGCCTGCCGCCGGGTGGGTGCCTTGCTGGGGATCGAGGTCCGCGAGCGGCCGGAAGGGAGGCGGATCGGCACGCAGGGCGAGGAGCTGGCTCGGATCGCGGCCGCGGCGCACGTGCGCTACCGCCGGGTGATCCTGCGCGGCGACTGGTGGCGCCGCGACAACGGCCCCCTGATCGCCTTCCGCGCCTCGCCGGCGGACCCGCGGGACCGCCACGCCGTGGCCCTGCTTCCGGCCTCGGCCCGGCGCTACACCCTGGTCGAGGCCGACGGCGCGCGGGTGCCGGTCGACGAGGCCCTGGCCGAGAGCCTGGAAGGCGACGCCTACATGCTCTACCCGGCGCTCCCGGCGCGGCCGGTGGGGATGCGCGACGTGGCGCGCCTGGCCTTCGCCGGGCGGCGGCGGGACCTCCTCACCGTGCTCGCGATGGGGCTCGCCGGCGGCCTCCTCGGGCTGCTGCTGCCCATCCTCACGGGGCACTTCTTCGGCAGCGTCATCCCGGGGGCGCAGCGTGGCCAGTTGCTGCAGATCACCCTCGCCCTGTTCGTCGGCGCGGTCGCCGGTGGGCTCTTCCACCTCACCCGCAGCCTCGCCGTGCTGCGCCTGGGCGGCAAGATCGACGGCCTGCTCCAGGCCGCGGTGTGGGACCGCCTCCTGGCCCTGCCGGCCGCCTTCTTTCGCCGCTACTCCGTGGGCGACCTCGCGAGCCGCGCCCTGGGAGTGGACGCCATCCGCGACCTCCTGACCGGCAACGTGCTCACCGTGACCCTGTCGGCGATCTTCTCGCTGTTCAGCTTCGCGCTGCTGTTCTCCTACAGCGCCCGCCTGGCGCTCCTCGCCAGCGCCATGGTCGTCGCGCTAACCGCGGTGGCGACCGGGCTCTACTGGCTCCAGCTCCGCCACCAGCGCGCCATCCTCGACCTCCAGGGGAGGATCGCCAGCCTGGCCTTCGGGCTGATCCACGGCATCGCCAAGCTGCGCGTGGCCGGGGCCGAGTCGCGCGCCTTCGCGCGCTGGGCCGAGCGCTTCGCCGAGCAGCGGCGGCGCACCCTGGCGGCGCAGCGCGCGGCCAATGCCCAGACCGCCTTCAGCGCGGTGTACAGCGTGCTCACCTCGCTGGGCATCTTCGCCATGGTGGGCCTGTCTGCGCGCGGCGCGCTGCCGATGGGCGACTTCCTGGCCTTCAACGCCGCCTTCGGGCAGTTCCTCTCGGCGGCCCTCTCGTTGGTCTCGGTGGTCTCGAGCGCGCTCGCCGCGGTGCCGGTGTACGAGCGCCTGCGCCCCATCCTGGAGACCGTCCCCGAGGTCGACGCGTCGAAGGCCGAGCCGGGCGAGCTCGCCGGGGCGATCGAGTTCAGCCACGTCTCGTTCCGCTACCAGCCGGACGGGCCGCCGGTGCTCGACAACGTCTCCTTCGCCGCCGCCGCTGGCGAGTTCATCGCCCTGGTCGGCCCCTCGGGGGCCGGCAAGTCGACCTCGCTGCGCCTCATCCTCGGCTTCGAGCGCCCCACCGCCGGCTCGATCTACTTCGACGGCCAGGACTTGGCCGGCCTGGCGGTGGCGTCGGTGCGCCGGCAGATCGGCGTGGTGCTGCAGACCGGCCGGCCGATGGCGGGGAGCCTGTTCTCGAACATCGTCGGCAGCGCCGACCTGGGGATCGACGACGCCTGGGAGGCGGCGCGCGCCGCCGGCCTGGAGGACGACATCAAGGCGATGCCGATGGGCATGCACACCGTGGTGAGCGAGGGGGCGGAGACCTTCTCGGGCGGCCAGAAGCAGCGCATCCTGATCGCCCGCGCCATCGTGCACCGGCCCCGCATCCTGCTCTTCGACGAGGCGACGAGCGCCCTCGACAACCGCACCCAGGAGATCGTCAGCCGCAGCCTCGAACGGCTCAAGGCCACGCGCATCGTCATCGCGCACCGCCTGAGCACCATCCAGAACGCCGATCGGATCTACGTCTTCGACGCGGGGAGGGTGGTGGAGCAGGGCTCCTTTCAGGAGCTGCTCCAGAGCGGCGGCGTCTTCCCGCGGCTGGCGGCGCGCCAGATCGCGTGAATCGGGTCCGCCCCGGAAACGAGGAGCTCATCATGCGCAAGGTTCTCTACCTCTTCGGCCAGCTCACCGACGACGACGTGGAGTGGATGCTGCGCGCCGGGGCCAAGCGCGTGGTCCCGGCTGGGGAGGTGCTGATCCGGCAGGGGGAGCCCGCCGAGGCGGTCTTCATCCTGCTCGCCGGCAAGCTCGCCGTGCGCCTGCGGTCGCGGCGCGGCGAGGAGCGGGAGATCGCCCGCCTCAACGCCGGCGAGATCGTGGGCGAGATGTCGTTCGTCGACGCCCGGCCGCCCTCGGCGACGGTCAGCGCGCTCGAAGCCTCCACCGTCTTCGCGCTCGGCAAGCCGGTGCTGGCCGCCAGGCTGGCGGGCGACCCGGGGCTCGCTGCCCGTTTCTACCGCGCCCTCGCCATGTACCTCTCGGCCACCGTGCGTGAGCGCCACCGTGCGCTGGGCTTCGGCAGCGGGGTGGAGGACGACGAGGAAGCCGGCGACGAGCTCGACGCCAACGTGCTGGATGGCGTCTACCTGGCCGGGGAGCGGTTCGACCGGATGGTGAAACGGGTGATGGTGAGCTGAGGGCCCGGCCCTCGAAGGAAGGACTATGCGCCTGATCTGCTATCCGACGCTGGCCGCTCCGCCGGTCATCCGGCCCGCTCCCGTGAGGCGAGCGTGGATGGACGAGACTACGATGCGATCCGCCTACCGCTGCCTGCCGCTGGTGATCGCCAACAGCCACGGCTGGGAGCTGCTGGTCGATCGGCCGTTCACGGCGACCTGGAACGGCGGTCCGGGCGCGGAGGACCTGCAGGTCTCGTTTCCCGACGGCGGCGACTCGTTGCTCCCCGCCAGCCACTTCGGCCACGGGGTGCTGAGCTTCCAGGTCGGCTACCTCTTCGAGACCGAGGAGCAGTACAACCTCTGGATCATGGGGCCGGTCAACTGGCCGAAGGATGGGGCCATGCCCCTCTGCGGCGTGGTGGAGGCCGACTGGCTGCCCTACACCTTCAGCATGAACTGGCTGCTCACCCGCCCGGGGACCGTGCGCTTCGAGGCGGGCGACCCCTTCTGCCACGTCTTTCCCGTCCCCCGGCAGCTCCTGGCAGAGGTGGAGCCGGAGATCCACCGCCTGGACGAGGTGCCCGAGAAGAACCAGGCCTACACCACCTGGCTCACCTCGCGCGAGGCCGCCGTCGATCGCCTCCGCCGGGGGCAGATGGCGCCTTCGGAGAGCGTGTGGAACCGCCACTACGTCCGGGGGCAGGTGCCGGGCGGAGAGAGCCTCGCCAAGGACCACGAGACCCGGCTCCAGGTCAAGCCCTTCACCGATCGTCGGGCCTGAGCGCCGGCCTCTCCCGATTGCCGAGCACATCGGGATTTCTTAGCTCAAGCTGTCACGCTTACCCTAACGCGCGCACTGAGGGCTTTGGAGATAGATTTTCCTACTTAGTCGAAAGATGGAGCGCGCGGGTCGGTCCATGGTCGTGGATGCAGTTGTCTCTCCCACCGTTCTCAGATCCTCGCCGCGTCAACGCAGTAATTCTGCGATATTTCGCGAAGAATTATTACTGGACGCGCGAATAATCGCTGAGTCGATCTTCGAGAGCCGCCTGCGTGCCAGGGACGGGAGCCTCACCTGGCAGCGCCCCAACCGATCGACCCAGGAGGGCGCCCCGGCCACGGTGGCGGCCGGCCCGCACCTCTACGAGGGGCTGCCGGGCATCGCGGTGCTCTTCGCGGCGCTCTGGCGTGCCGAGTCGCGGGACGAGCACCGCGACCTGAGCCTGGAGATCATCGCCCCGCTGCGCGCCCTGCTGGGGCGCCTGGCGGACGACCCGGAGCGGGCGCGGAGCATGCGCCTGGGCATCGGCGGCCTGGTGGGGCTGGGCTCGTTCGTCTACGCCCTGGTGACCCTCGGCCGCCTGCTCGCGATCCCGGAGCTGTTCGACGAGGCGCACCGGGTCTGCGGCCTGATCGCGCCCGAGCACATCGCCGGCGACCGTGCCCTGGACGTCGTCTCGGGCGCCCCCGGGGCGATCCTGGCCCTCCTCCTGCTGGACCGCCATCGCCCCGGCCCCACCGCCAGCGGCGAAACCCCGCTCGAAGTGGCAAGCCGGTGCGCCGACCACCTCCTGGCGCAGCGCGTGGAGCGGAAGGACGGCACCACCGCCTGGGCCACCGACCCGAGGTTCCCTCCTTTGACCGGGTTCGCGCACGGCTCGGCCGGGATCTGCTGCGCCCTGCTCAAGCTCTACGCCTCTACCGGCCGCGAGGAGCTGCGCGCCACCGCGTTGCGCGGCTGGGCCTTCGAGCGCTCGACCTACAGCGAGGAGCACGGCGACTGGATCGATCCGACCAGCCCCACGCTGCGCTTCCTCAACCAATGGTGCTTCGGCGCTCCCGGGATCGCGCTGGCCCGGCTGGCCACGCTCGAAGTCCAGGGAGGCGAAGCGGTCGAGGCCGAGATCCGCCACGGCCTGCGGATCACCACCGGCCCGGCGCTCTCGACCATGGAGCACATCTGTTGCGGCGACTTCGGGCGGGTCGACGTCCTGATCTACGCCGCTGAGACGCTGCGGCGGCCGGAGCTTCGCGAGGCCGCCGGCGAAATCGCCTGCCGGTCCCTGGCCAAGGCGCGCGGCAAGGGCCGCTTCGACGGCCTGGTGCGCAGCCCCCACCGCGACCCGTCCCTGTTCTCCGGCGAAGCGGGAATTAGCTACACGCTCCTTCGCCTGGCCTACCCGGGAGAGCTGCCGTGCCTGCTGGCGATGGAATGAGGCGCGACGTGGCCACGGACCCCGCCGTCCCGGTGATCGTGCGCCTCGCGGGGCTGCCCGCCGAGGTCATGGAGCCGCTCGGCAGCGAGCGGTGCGTCCGCGGAGCGACGGAGCTGGCGCGCCTCGAGAGCGAGCTCGAGTCCATCCGCGCCCAGATCGTCGATCGCCTTCACGAGAAGGTCCACGGCGCGCCGGCCGAGGTGCGGCGTGCGCTCCTCGCCGTCAAGCGCGACTGCCACAACGGCCGCGACCTCACGACGCGGCGGTCCTCCTCGGCCTGGGCGATCTTCGAGCAGGCGGCCCCGGACCTGGCGCAGCGCATCGGCGAGCTGGAGGCGGGCGTGGCGGCCGAGCGGGCAGCCTTCGAGGCGGCCTTCGACGCCGAGCACGAGCGCCAGGTCCGCCACCTGTTGGCCTGCCTCGAGGACGACAACCTGCACCAGGGCCTGGCCCTGGGCAGCCCGGAGGTGCTGGGCAACGTCGACCGCCTGCGCCAACCCTGCGCCTCCTACCGGCGCAAGGAGAGGCGCCTGGTCGAGAGCGTGGCCCGCTACGTCAGCCGGGCGGCCCTGAAGCTGTCGCCGTTCTCGACCCTCACGCGGCTCGGCCTGGGCTCGGTCCTCGAAGCGGCCGACGGCGCCCCGGTCGAGCTCGAGCTCCGCGGCGCGACGCACCGGGAGCTGCGGCGCATCCGGAAGCACGTGGTGGTCAAGTACTCGACGCTGCTGCGGCAGCACCCGGTCTTCCGCGATCGGCTGCACGTCCAGGTGAACCCTTCCGTCGAGTGCGTGGCCCCGGGCAGGTACCGATTCATCCAGGCCTTCCACTGGCAGTTCAACCAGCAAGCCGGGGAGTTCCACTACTGCAACGAGTCGCAGGTTTCGGCCAGTCTGCGCGGCCCGCTGATCGAGGAGCTGCAGGCCCTCCTGGAGGTGAGCCGCCCTCACGGCGAGGTGGTGCAGGGCCTCGCCCGGAAGCTGGGTGCCGATCCGGCCGCCGTCGAGGCGGTGATCCGCAAGCTGTTGGACCTCGGCTTCCTGCTGCTGTTCTTCCCTTGGCCGAGCAATGATTTCGACCCCGAGCGGACGCTCTTGGCCTTCCTCGGGGAGCTGCCGCGCGACCCGGCGCTCGACGAGTTCGCCCGCCTCCTCGAGCGTCTCCTGGAGCTGCGCGACGGGCGCCACCCGAGCCATGCCAGACCGCAGGCCTATCGGGCGATCGACGAGCTGCGTCTCGAGGGCTTCGCCGTCCTGACCTCCGCCCTGGAGCTTCCCGAGGCCAAGGAGGCACCCGGCAAGCATCTCTACGAGGACGTCTTCGTCCTGCCGCAGGCGGACCGGCACCAGGACGCGGTCGCGCACATCTCGCGGCAGTCGGCCGAGCGGGCGCTCGCCAGCGCCCACCCGGTCGTCCTCTTCAGCGATCTCAACTACACCCGTTACGAGCTCTTGCACAGCCTGGCGGCCCTGGCGGAGAAGCACTGGCCGGGGCAGCAGGAGGTCGGCTTCCTCGACCTCTTCCACCTCGCCCAGCCGCTATGGGGCGAGTACGTCACCGCGGCGAGCGCCGCGATCACGGAGTGGAGGCAGGAGCTCTGGAACCCGTACGGCCTCGCCGAGATCTCGGCGCTCAACCGGCTGCGGGAGACGGTGCTCACGGAGATGGAAGGCTGCATGCGGCCGGAGGGCGACGAGCTGGTGCTCGACCTCGAGAGCGCCGAGCGCAGCGTACGCCGCATCCCCGACACCTACGTCCCCGCCTTCGGGCCCTGCCTCTTCGTCCAGCCGGCGACGCCGCGCGGCGACCTCTGGATGCTGAACCACCTGCTGGACGGCACCGGCCGCTTCAGCAACCGATACACGACCGTGATGCCTCCCGGCATGCGCGAGCGCTACTCGTCGCACCTCGGAGAAGGCGGTGCCGGCGCCACCCTGCTCGGCGAGCCGGCGGAGATGATCGAGATCCTGTCGGCCCGGGACGACCACCTCAACGTGCACCGGGTGCAGACCGCGCGCGTCCTGGAGCTGCCCGGCGAGAACCCGGACCTGCCGCCGGAGCGCCGCCTCGGCGTGCGCGAGCTGCGGGTGCGCCTCGACGGCCCGCTGCCGGTGCTGGTGGACCTCCGCGGGCAGCGGCTGCTTCCAGTCTTCCTGGGCACCAACGGCCTGGTGGGCATGCCCACGCTGGTCCGCTTCCTCAGCCGCTTCGGCATCGGAGAGTTCCGGCTGATGCACCCGCCCCGCTATCCGCAGCGGCGGGGCGGCGTGGTGAGCTACCGGCGCCTGCGCATCGGGAACCTCGTCCTGAGGCGGAAGATGTGGGTGTTCTCGCCCGCGGCGACCTTCGGCGCCTACGCCGAGTCCTCCGACGCCGAGCTCTTCCTGGCCGTCCACCGCTGGCGCCTGGAGCACGGCATCCCCGAGCGGGTCTTCGCCGCCGAGAAGCTCGAGACCAAGTTCGACCTCTGGCCGCGCCACAAGCCGCAGTACCTCGACTTCACCTCCCCGGCTTTCGTCCACGTCTTGCGCTCGGTCCTCCGCTCCACGCCGGCGGAGCTGAAGCTGGAGGAGCTGCTCCCGGACCCGGAAGCCTTTCCCGCCGACGAGGACGGGCGCAGATGGGCCTTCGAAGCGCAGCTCGACAGCATCGCCTTTCACCCGATTCGCCCCTGGAAGCAACGACACGCACCGTTCCAAGCCCCTCGAGGTCGGCTCCGGATCCCGGAGCGAGCCGACTCTCGACAACCGAGCCATTGGCTCACAGAAGGAGGCCGAGATGTCTGAGAAGGAACTGGCAAAGGTCGACGAGGTCGAGGTCGAGCCGCTCACCGACAGTGACCTCGAGAGCGCCTCGGGTGGCGCCGCGGGCAGCACCAACACCTGCCCGACCACCAGCGGCTGCCCGTCGACGACGGGTTGTCCGGCGCCCAAGGACCTGCAGCAGGAGTAGGACCGCCGGCCCGGAAGCCTGGGGGGCTGTCGAGCCCTCCAGGCATCCCTCGGCGGCGAACAGCCGAAAGTGAGTGGTTCAGGGGGCTAGGTGTCTCGGGACGCGGGCTGGCGCTGGAATGGGTACCACCTGTTCTACCACGGCGACCTCGATCTGGCGCTCAAGGAATTCGTGCGCCCGGCGGTCGGCGAGCTCCTCGCCGAGCGCCTCATCGACCGCTTCTTCTTCGTTCGTTACACCTTGGGCGGTCCGCATCTCCGGCTCCGGTGCCGGCTCGCAGAGGACAGCGCGTCGGCGGCACCGGCCGTGGACCGGCCGCTCGAAGAAGCGGCCGCCGCGTTCCTCGCGCGGTGGCCGTCGGTCTCGGCGCACGATCCCGAGCAGATCCGTGAGGAGAGCCGCGCCGTGCTGGCCGCGGCCCCGGAGGAGAGCGCGCTCTACTACGAGAACAACACCTTCCTTCCTTTTCCCTTCACCCCCGAGGTGGACCGCTACGGCGGGCCGGAGCTGCTCGAGCCCTCGCTCGACTTCTTCGCCCTCTCCAGCGCGCAGGCCCTGGCGGCGATCGACGACCCGCGGTGGTCGTCCCCGGGCCGCCGCGGCGCGCTCGTGCTCCGCCTGTTCTTCCGCCAGGCCTGGGGGTTCGCGCGCAGCGAGGAGGAACTGCTGCTGCACCTGGGCTACCACCTGCCGGTGGGGACCGAGGTCGGCGCCGCGATCTGGGGCAAGGCGGACCGCGACTTCGAATCCCGCCGGGAGATCTATCGTGACCTGCTCCGGCAGGAGCTGCGCCTGCTGGCGGAGGTCGACGCAGTGCCGGACGAGCCCGCCGTGACGCGGCTGGTCTACGAGGCCGCGAAGCGGCTGTCGCGGGCGGTGGGTGACGCGCCCGCCGAGGCCCGCTGGCAGATCGGCCACAGTCAGCTCCACATGACGGCCAACCGGCTGGGGTTCGCTCCGCCGCAGGAGATGCACCTGCAGCGCATCCTGTGGCGGGCCACCCGCGACTTCGCGGAAGCCGACCCGGCCACCTGGCGACAGGCCCTGGAGTCGTCGCGCGCGGGCGGCGGCTCTCCATGCGCCTCGCTCGGCCGGCTCCTGGAGTCCGTGCTGCGCCAGATGCGGGGGAGCCCGCGGGCCTCGAGTGACGAAGTGTCCCCCGGTCCGCCGGGGGAGAGCACCATGCTGCTGGCAGGGGAGGAACAATGAGCGACCGTGAGGCATCCGTTCCCAATGACCACCGCCCCGCCGCCACCGGCGAGCTGGCCAGCGACACCGTCCTCGAGCGCCGCCCGGGAGTGGAGTGCGCGGTGCAGAGGAGGGAGTCCGCCGCGGCGCTCCTCACCGCCTGGAACGAGATGACGGGCCCGCCCTCGATCGCACCGGCCCTGGAGTTCGTCCGCGATCATCAGCGCTTCCGGCCGGCCGACCTGCCGCGCCTGCGCGACGACGCGAGCCGCCTGGTGCTGGCGCGCCGGCTGGTGCGCGAGGGCTTCCTGCGCGTGGCGACCGACCGCGTCGACCTGCCGTTGCCCCAGCGGCGTGAGGCAGACCGCAACGGCCGCCGGCCGGGCTCGCTGGTGATCGTGGGCTCCGGGATCAAGAGCCTGGCGCAGATGACGCTCGAGGCGAGGCGCTGGCTCGACAAGGCCGACGTGATCCTCTACCTGCTCGCCGACCCCGCGTCCGAGGTCTGGATCCAGAAGCACTACCCCGGCAGCAAGGACCTCTCCCGCCTCTACAGCGAGCACTTCCAGCGCTCCGAGGTCTACGCGGCGATGGTCGAGGAGATGCTGCGCCCGGTGCGCGAGGGCAAGTGCGTGTGCACGATCTTCTACGGTCATCCGGGCGTCTTCGTGACCCCCACCCACGAGGCGATCCGCGTGGCGCGCGCCGCAGGGTACTCGGCGCGGATGCTGGCCGGCGTCTCGGCCTCGGACTGCCTGTACGCCGACGTGGGCTTCAACCCGTCCGAGGCCGGGATCCAGTTCTACGAGGCCACGGACCTCCTGGTCTACAACCGGGTCCTGCACCCGGAGAACAACGTGGTGATCTGGCAGATCGGCCTGGTCGGCAACCCGACTTCGCTGCAAGACACCAGCAAGCTGCCCATCCTGATCGAGTACCTCACCCGCTTCTACGACCCGGACTGCGAGGTGGTGCACTACCAGGGCAGCGTCTTCCCGGTCTGCGACTCGATGGTGGAGCGGCTGCCCCTGGGCGAGCTGGGGAAGGGCGCCAAGGTGACCAGCATGTCGACGCTCTACATTCCGCCGCAGCGGAAGCTACAGCTCGACCGGGAGATGGTCAGGCGCCTGGGGCTCATGCCCTCGCCGTCGCAGAGCGAGGTGGCCGAGCGGCACCAGGACACCAAGCCTCGGGCGTACGAGGCCAGCCCCAGCTCCGGCGCGCTGGCGGACTTCGTGGCGGCCACGGCGGCCGACCCCGAGCTCCTCACCCGGTTCGAGGAGAGCCCCGAGGAGGTGGCGGCCGGTGTGGAGCTCTCCGAGGACGAGCGTGGAGCGCTTCTGACCCGCATGCCGGGGCGGATCTGGGCGGCGATCAAGAACGCCGGGACGACCGCGGGCTGAGGAGCGCCGACGTCACTCGGTGCGCAGCACCTGCATCGGGTCCACCTCCGTCGCCCAGCGGGCGGGGAGGTAGGTGGAGAGCAGCGCCGTGAGGCCCAGGATGAGCGCGGCGGAGATGAAGTTGGTGGGGTCGGTGACTTTCTCCTGGTAGACCAGGTTGGCGAGCAGGCGCGCCAGGGCGAGGGCGGCGACGATCCCGCAGGCCAGGCCGAGAGCGACGGGCGTCATCCCTTCGCGCACCACCAGCGACCGCACCGCGCCGTGGTCGGCTCCCAGCGCCATGTGGATGCCCACCTCCCGGTAGCGGCGGCGCACGGTGTATGCGATCACGCCGAAGATGCCGACGCCCGCGAGCACCAGCGCCGTGGCCGCGAAGCCGGCGAGCAGCCGGGCGCGGAAGCGGGCCTCGGCGAGGTCCTCGGCCAGCACTCCGTCCATGGTCTGCACCTCGAAGGGAAGGCCCTGGTCGAGCGCCCTGGCCTGCTGCCGCAGCTGCGCCGCCACACCCTCCTCGGACCCGGCGGCCCGCGCCACCACCGACATGGTCCAGGTGCGCAGCGGCCGCTGGGTGAAGGGGAAGTAGACCTCCGGGGCCGGTTCCAGGTGCAGGCCGCGATGATGGACGTTGCCCACCACCCCGACAATGGTCGCCTTCTCGTCGGCCCCGTCCATGTCGGGCATGGCCACCCGGCGACCCAGCGCCTGCTGAATCCCGCCGAGGTCGCGCGCCAGGCGCTCGTTGATCAGCGCGAGCTTGGGGCCGTCGGGCTGCGGGTCGGCGGGCAGCTCGTCGCCGGCCAGCAGCGGGATGCCCAGCGCGGCGAAGTACCTCCCCCCGACCAGGCGGAAGTGGGCGGTGTGGATCGGCTCGGGATCGTCGGCCGAGGCCTCCAGCTCGAGGGTGCCCTCGGAGCTGCGGCCGCCCAGCGGCAGCTCGTTGATCGCCCCTACCGCTCCAGCTTCTTGGGCGCCGCCCGTGCCCGCGCCCAGGGCCGGCAGGCCCGCCACCCGGTCGAGGAGCTCGCGGAAGAAGCGCGAGCGCCACTGCGGGTCGTTGTAGTGCGAGGCGGGGAGCCCACCCATGGCGAAGCGCAGCACGGTGACGCGCTGGGGCCGGAACCCCGGGTCGACCTGCTCGAGCCGCCAGGCACTGCGCAGCAGCACGCCCGCACCCACCAGCAGCACGAACGCCACGGCCACCTCGGCGGCGATCAGGGCCCGCATCCCCCGGCGCCCCTCGGTGGTGCCCCGCCCGCCGGCGGCGAGCGACGCCCGCAGGTCCTGGCGCGAAGCGCGCAGGGCCGGGACCAGGCCGCAGGCGAGGCCCACGGCGAGGGCCACCAGGAAGGCGAAGGCGAGCACCGCGGCGTCGACGCGCAGCCGCTCCGGATCGAGCACCTGGGCCGGCGCCAGAGCGGCGAGGAAGCGGCTGCCGGCGGCCGCGATCCCGAGGCCCAGGGCGCCGCCGGCGAGCGAGAGCAGCAGGCTCTCGAGCACGAACGGCCGCAGCAGCGACCGGCGGCTCGCCCCGAGGGCGAGCCGCAGAGTGGTTTCCCCGCGGCGGGTCAGCGAACGCGCGAGGAGCAGGTTGGCGACGTTGGCGCAGGCGATCAGGAGGACGAAGGAGACGGCGCCGAGCAGCAGCAGGACGACGGGCCCGGTGGGGCCCAGGAGGTCCTGGCGCAGGGGGACGACCGCGACGCCGAAGCCCGCCTCCTCGGCCGGGTGCTCGCGGGCGAGGGCGGCCGCCACCGATTCCATGTCGGCCTGCGCCTGTGCGAGAGAGGCCCCTCGCTTCAGCCGGCCGACCACGCTGTAGTTGTGGCTCGTGCGCCCCGTGCCTTCGTTCTCGGGGAGCGGCAGCCAGAGCTCGGCACGGTCGGGGTAGGCGAACCCCGGCGGCATGACGCCGACCACGGGATGGGCGATGCCCTCGAGGTCGAGGGTCTGCTCGAGGGCCTTGGGGTCGCCCCGCAAGGCGCGCCGCCAGAGGCCGTCGCTGATCACGATCGCGGAGCCGCGGCCGAGGAGCTCGTCGGCGCTGAACGCCCGGCCGAGGCGCGGGGCGACGCCCAGCGCGGCGAAGAAGTCGCCGGTTACGTAACCGACACTCACCCGCGCCGGGTTGGCGCCGCTGGTGACGTTCACCGTCGAGCCGCCGAAAGTAGCCAGGTGCTCGAAGCTCCGGTTGAGGTCCGCCCAGTCGAGGGAGGTGAGCATGGAGACCGGGACGCGGCGGGACTGCGCGGAGGTCTGCCACACCATGGCCAGCCGCCCTTCCTCCGGATAGGGAAGCGGCCGCAGGAAGGCGGCGTTGACCGCCGTGAACATCATCACGGTGCCGCCGATGCCGAGCGCGAGGGTGAGGATTACGGAGCCGGTGAAGCCGGGAGCGCGGGCCAGGCTGCGGGCCGCCAGGACGAGGTCGCGGCGAAGGAGCTCGAACATGGAGAGTGCCCTCTTTATGGCGCATTAGTCTACCCCATCAATCGCCGACGAACTGTCCTGCTCAGCAAGCGATTTCCTCTCATCCTCTCGCGCGACAACAGCACAAGATAGACTGCAGACGAGCTTCCCCGGGCGACGGCCATGAAGTGCCTGCACTGCCAGTTCGACAGCCCGTCCAACCTGAAGTTCTGCGGGCAGTGCGGCGCGAAGCTGGTCGCCACCTGCCCGGGCTGCGGTGCCGAGAGCCCGCCCGGGTTCAAGTTCTGCGGCCAGTGCGGGGCGGCGTTGGCTCCCGCCGTGACCGAGGCGCCGCCACCTTCCTCCGAGCCCCTGCGGCCTACCCGCCCGCCCCAGAGCTACACGCCGCCCCACCTCGCCAGCGAGGTCTTCCAGTCCCGTTCGGCGCTCGAAGGGGAGCGCAAGCAGGTGACGGTGCTGTTCTGCGACCTGGTGGGCTCGACGGCGCTCGCGGAGAAGCTGGGCCCGGAAACCATGCACCTCCTGCTCAACCGTTTTTTCGAGCTCGCCCTGTCCGAGGTCCATCGCTACGAGGGCACCATCAACCAGTTCCTTGGCGACGGCTTCATGGCGCTCTTCGGGGCGCCCATCGCCCACGAGGACCACGCGCGGCGGGCTGCTCTCGCCGCCATCGGCCTGCAGCGGCAGCTCGCGGTGCATGGGGTCCGCATGGCGGAGGAGAGCGAGGTGGAGCTCCGCTTCCGCATCGGAATCAACACCGGCTGGGTCGTCATCGGGGGGATCGGCGACCACCTGCGCCGGGACTACACGGCGATCGGCGACACCACCAACCTCGCCGCCAGGCTGCAGCAGCTCGCCGAGCCGGGCTCGATCCTGGTGAGCGAGGATACCGGCCGCCTGCTCTCGGGCTCGGCCTTCCTCGAATCCCTGCCGCCGTTCCAGGTCAAGGGCAGGGAAGCGCCGGTCAAGGCCTTCCGGCTGCTCGGCATGGGCCTGCTGCCCTCCGAGGACGCCGTCCTTGGCGGCACTTCGCGCTCCGCCTTCGTCGGCCGGCGACGAGAGATGACGCTGCTCGCCGAGCTGCGCGAGCGGGCGGCGGACGGCGAGGGGCAAGCGGTGGGCATCTCGGCCGAGGCGGGCTCCGGGAAGTCCCGCCTGCTCTATGAGTTCCGCCGCCGGCCCTGGGACCGCCCGGTGCTCCACCTGGCCGGGCGCTGCCTGTCCTACGCCGGCGGCATCCCCTATCTGCCCATCGCCTACCTGCTGCGCAACGCCTGGGGGATCGCCGAGGCAGACGACCCGGCAACGGTGAAGGCCAAGGTGATCTCGGGCCTCGCGCGCTGCGAGCTGGAGGTCGAGGAGGCTCTGCCCTCGATCCTCCACCTGCTGGGGATCGAGGAAGGGACCGAGACGCTCGCCGAGCTCAGCCCCCAGGCCCTACAGATGCGGACCTTCCGCCTGGTGCGCCAGGTGATCCTCAACGAGTCGCGGCGCCAGCTCGTAGTGCTGGAGCTCGAGGACCTCCACTGGGTGGACCGCACCTCGGAGGAGCTGCTGTCGCTGGTGGTCGAAGGGTTCGTCGCGTCGCAGGTGCTGCTCGTCGCCACCTATCGTCCGGGTTACCGGCCGCCCTGGATCGAGAAGTCCTACTCCACCCAGATCACTCTGGCGCGGCTCTCCAACGCCGAGGGCGAGGCGGTGGTACGCGCGGTGCTGCGCCGCGGCGAGCTACCCGAGAAGGTGGTGCGCGAGGTGCTCACCAAGGCCGAGGGCAACCCATTCTTCCTCGAGGAGCTGACGCGCTCCTTCCTGGAGCACCCGGGGGTCGCGGTGCCCGACACCATCCAGGGGGTCCTGATCGCGCGCATCGACCGGCTCCCGGAGGAGCACAAGCGGCTGCTCCAGACCGCCGCGGTGCTGGGGCGCGAGTTCACCCTGCAGTTGCTGACGCTGGTCTGGGGGGTGGAGGGCGACCTCGCCCCGCTGGTGGCGGACCTCAAGCGCTGGGAGTTCCTCTACGAGGAGCCGACCGCCGACGAGCCGCGCTACCTGTTCAAGCACGCGCTGACCCAGGAGGCGGTCTACGAGACCCTGCTCAAGGGCCGGCGCCAGGCGTTGCACGCGGCGGCGGGGAGCGCCTTCGAGATCATCTACGACGGGCGCCTGGACGAGGTCGTCGACGCCCTGGCCTACCACTTCTCGGCCGCCGGCGACGCGCCCAAGGCGGTCTCCTACCTCGCTTGCTTCGCCGCCCAATCGGCGCGTCGCTACTCCCATGCCGAGGCCGAGAAGGCGCTGCGTGAGGCACTGGCGCACTGCGAGCGGCTGCCGGCGGCGGAGTCGGAGCGCCGCCGCGTGGAGATCACCCTTCTGCTGGCGGCGTCGCTCCTGCCGCTGGCGCGTTTCCTCGAGACGCTCGAGCTCTTCCTCGGCATCCGCGACCTCGTCGAGCGGCTCTCCGACCCCGCGATCTCCGGTCGCTACTCGTTCTGGCTCGCGCACACCCACAGCTATCTCGGCGACCAGGAGGCGGCGGAGATCAACGCCCGGGCCGCGATCGCGGCGGCGCAGCGCGCCACCGACACGGTGACCGAGGGGCGGGCCTGGTACGTCCTCTGCCGCGACGCCTTCTGGTCAGGGCGGTTCGGGGACGGGATCGAGCTCGGCCGCCAGGCGATCGCGCTGCTGGAGCGCAGCGCCGACCCCTGGTGGCAGGGCCAGGCTTACTGGGTGGCGGGGTTCCATCACTTCGTCCTCGGCCACTTCGACCAGGCGTTCGACCGCATGCGCCGCACCGACCTCCTGTGGCGCGCGCTCCAGGACCCCAGGCTCGACGCCTCCTGGAGCACCGGCTACTTCCACGCCTCGCTGGGGCAGTGGGAGCTCGGGATCGAGGAGTGCCAGGGCGGCGTCGACCGCGCCCAGGACCCGCTCAACCGGACCGCGGCCCTGGGGTTCCTGGGCTACGCCTACCTCGAGAAAGGGGACCTCCCGCGGGCCGTGGCAGCGCTCGAGGAGTCCGTCGAGCGCCTGCGCGACACGGGCATGAAGCAGCTCCTGGGCTGGTTCTCGGCCTTCCTCGCCGAGGCGTTGCTGTCGGCGGGCCGGCTGGCCGAGGCCGAGGGGCTCGCCCGGCAGGCGCTCGCAGCGACCGAGGAGGTTCGCTTCCTCTACGGCAGCGGCATCTCCCAGCGGTCGCTCGGCCGGATCGCCGCCGCCGCCGCGGACCGCACCGGCGCCGGCGCCTGGCTGCGGGCCGCGCTCGAGAGCTTCCGGGCGCTCGGAGCCCCCTTCGAGGTCGCGCGCACGCGGCTGGACCTGGCTGTCCTCGCCGGCGCCGGGACCGGCGAGGCGGCGGAGCACCTGGGCGAAGCGCGCCGGCTGTTCACCGAGCTCAGGGTGCCGGTCTACGTCGAGAGGGCCGAGGGCCTCGCTGCAAGGCTCGCGGCGCCGCCCGCCGCCGGGCGCACCACCGGGCCCAGAGTCAAGTAGATCTTGGCCTCGGGCTCGAGGCCCGGGCCGCAGACCACCTTCGCATGGCTGAGGCCGCGTACGCAGCGAGTGCGGAGGCCGGCCTCCGAAAGCGGCCAGCGCTCGGCGGCGGTCCAGAAGGTGTCGGTGCCCGGCCAGGCGAGCGCGGCGTCCCGTCTCGCCGCCGAGCCGAGCCCGTGCTCCACCAGGCGGTCGAGGAAACCGCGCCAGCGGGGCTCTCGCTCGGGGCGGCTGGGGAAGGAACCCTCGATCCCGATGCGAGGCAGGATCTCTTCACCTACATCGAAGGACAGGTGGACGCGCTCCGCGCCCGCGGCGAGGTGTGCGCACGGCGCTACCGCCGCGGCGTGCTCCGGTGCCACCCGGCCCAGGTACTCGAGCAGCGGGCCGGGTGGCTCCAGGCCAAAGAGCTCCAGGCGGATCGCCTCGCCGGGCCGCGACAGGAGGCTGAAGGCGTAGAGCAGACCGGCCCCCGGCGGGGCCTCGCGGAGGGCGCGGCGGGCCAGCTCGCGCTGGGCGACCGTCAAGGCCCGCCCGCGCAGGGCGGGCCACAGCGACCCCGACAGCCACTCGAAGTCGGCTCCCGGGGAGAGGCGGGCGCAGACCGTCGGAACAGGAAAGGCGCAGGAGCCCGGCCGCAGATCGAACTCGAGCCAGAGGCGGGAGACCGGGGCGAAGGGGCCGTGCGGCGTGGCCCAGAGCACGAGGAACCGGCACAGGTGATCGGGGAGGGGCGCCTCCGCCAGCTCCAGAGCCTGCGCGGCCTCGGCCACTTGCACGGAGAGATCGACCGCCGGCGCGGGTTGCAGGGAAGCCTCGAGAATCGCCTGGCAGCTCCCCGGCAGGTAGCGGGCCAGGGCCTTCAGGCGCTCGACCGCCGAGCCTGCGAACAGAGGTTCCGTGAGCCGAGGCGAGACGACGTCGAGCCAGCGCGCGTACCTCAACGCCTGGTCTCTAGCCTCCTCCTCCAGTGCCGGTGCCGCCAGGCGGTGGTGTCGGTGTCCAGTCCCCGCCGGCTGCCTGGTCCAGCTCCTCGTCCGAGAGCTCCCGCTCGCTGTCCTGAAGGTCGGTGATCTCCTCTAGATCGAGGTCGTAGCCCTTGCCCTCTGCCCACCGGACGAGCTCGTCGGCGTCGCCGAGTCGAGTCCTCAGGTCCGCCAGGAGGAGAGGCTCGCGGCGCGCGTCATCCAGAAGGCGATCTAGATCTGGTCTGCTCATGGTCTCTCCCTTGGTCGTGGGTATTCGCAAGGATGCTCGATCTACAGATGCAAAAGCAACCCCTGCCCCACGGCGCTCGCAACGCGGCCCCGCGCAGTTTCACCACGGGCTGCTACTAGGCGCTGGGCTTGGACCCGTCCTCGACTTTCGCCCCGCACGCCGCACCCGCGAGCACTGCCAGGGTCAGCGCGGTGGCGGGCATGGTGAGGCCGAAGTCGAAGAGCTCGTGCAGACCCACGGCGGCGAGCCCGCCCCAGGCGGCGAGAGCCGCGGCGCGGTCCTCGGAGCGGGCGCCCCGCGCGAGCACCCGGTAGAGGCGCCGAGCGAGAGCACCGAGACCCGCGACGAGCAGCACCGCGCCGGCGAGGCCCGCCGTCACCAGCAGCTCGAGCCAGTCGCTGTGGGCGTGCCACCAGGCGCCGGTCACGCCGGCCGGCTGCACCATGGGGAAGCCCTCGCGGAAGGTGCCGAGGCCGGTGCCGAGGATCGGGAAACGCTGCCACAGCTCGACCGCGGCGCCGTAGACCGCGAGCCGCCCGGACACGCCGCCGGATGAGGACGGCGTGAGCCAGCGCTCGAAGCCCTGGCGCCAGCCGATGGTCAGCAGCAGGGCGAGCCCCGCCGCCGTGGCGAGGACTCCGAGGAGGGCAGGCCGCAGGCTCTTGCGGCTGACCGCCAGCAGGCCGGCTTGCACCGCGGTCCCCGCCACCGCGGCGGCCAGGCCTGCCCGCGAGCCGGTGAAGGCGATGCATGCAAAGAGCGCCGCCCAGGCCAGAAGGGGCGGCCCGGCGAGCAGCAGCTTCGATTCGAAGCGCGGCTCGTAGCGCGCCCGCCGCAGCGCCCACCAGGCGAGGGCGAAGGACGTGGCCAGCGCGATCTCGAGGTAGGTGGCGAAGTGGTTGGGGTTGACGAAGGTGCCGTGGAGGCGGCTGGAGTCGCTCTCCACCACGACGCCCCAGATCGCTTTCGAGCCGGCCAGCCAACCCCGCAGGCCGTAGAGGAGCTCAGCACCCACGGCCACGGCCAGGGCCACGGCTAGCAGGCGCCGCACGCCGCGGTGGCGGCCGGCGAGGCCCCCGGCGGCCAGGGCGCAGGCCACCGCCGCAAAGCTCGCGGCCACGCCGAGGGTCACCGCCGGCGCAAGCGACAAGGTAGGCCGCGGAGGCTCGGCTTCGAGCGGCAGCAGCGCGGCGGTCCGCGCGGCCAGGCGGCCGTGCTCGGGCGACAGCAGCTCGACCACGCCGGGCGGCCAGGCGACGGACTGCAGCAGGCCGAGGGCGGTGAGCGCGGCGAGCGCCGCCGCCGGCCAGGCGATGGTCTTCCAGGCCGCGGCCTCGCGGGCCGCGAAAGCATGGGCGGCGAAGGCGACGAAGGCCAGCGCCGCGAGCGCCGCCGTGGCCCAGGGCACGACACCGCCGAAGGGAAACGGCGCCACGGCGACCAGCAGCGCGAGCACCGCAGCCGGCAGCCAGCGCGCCAGGAGATCGCGTATCATCGCGTCCCCATGCATCTAGCCCCTCGGTTGCTCCGGGCCGCCGGCCTGGCCTGTGCCCTCGCCGCTCTCGCTACCCCAGCTATCGCGCAATTTGCGCAGTATACGCCGCCCGGCGGCGCGGCCGAGGAGCCGGGCACGCGCCAAGAGAAGCTCGACAGAGCGATCGAGGACGCCCGGTGGCGGCTGGGAGCGGTGCGCGTCGAGCCGTGGTTCGGGCTGCGTGAGATCGGCTACGTCGACGACGCGCCCCCCGCCGGGGCCGCCGCGGGAACAGATGGCGGCGATGGGCAGGCGACCGTCACGGCGGGCGCCGGCTTCAAGGCATACCTGCCCACCGGCCCCAAAGTGGTGCTCGCGGCGCACGCCCTGCCCGAGTACATCTGGGCCGAGGAGGCGAGCCTGCGACGGGCCAACGGCCGCTACGGCGCCGGCTTCTTCGGCTTTTTCAATCGGCTGACCGTAGAGGCGACCGCCACCCGGGCGCAGCAGCTCGGTGTCGCGACACCGGAGCTGCTGCGCCGCACCGACACCCGGGCCGATCAGGCCGCGGCCTCGCTCGAGCTCAACGTGCTGCGCTCGCTCTACGTCTTCGCCGACTCGACGCTGACCCGGGTCGAGAACCTGGCCGACGACGCCGACGACCCGGAGCTGGCCGGCCTCGCGCGCCTCGACCGCGAGGAGCAGGTCAGCCGCGCCGGCCTGCGCCTCAAGAGCCGCGGCGGCTGGCTGATCGGCCTCGGCGTCGAGCGTTCGGACGTCGACTTCGAGAGCGCCGGTAGCGGCCCGGCCGCCGGCGACCGCTCGAACTCGGGCACCGCGCCGGTGCTCGAGCTGGCGCACCCGGAAGGCCGGCTGCAGGTGGTGGCCGACGTCGCCTGGCGATCGCTGGAAGCGAAGGGCGGTGCGCCCTTCGTCCCCTTCGACGGCGTGACCGGCAGCCTGCGCCTGGGCTGGGGAGAGGGCGGCCGCCTGCAGCCGGCGATCTACGTGTTCCGCAACCTGGTCTACGCCCTCGACCCCTCGTACTCCTACCTCGAGAGCGACCGCTACGGCCTGTCGCTCGGGCTCCGGCTCGGCCACCGCACCCTGCTCGCGGTCTTCGCCGAGGCCGGCACCGACGACTACCAGCCGACCGAACTCGCGCCGCTGCGCGACGACGACCAGCTCGCCTACGGCGCCAGCGCGGCGCTCGAGCTCGGCCGCTCGCTCCACCTCTCGCTCGGCTGGAGCCGCGAGGAGTACGACTCCAACCTCCCCGGGCGCGACCGCGAGCTGACGGTGGTGCGCGGTGGGCTGACGCTCGGCCGCAGCCCGTCTCCCTGGTACTGAGGGGGTGAGGCGTGCGATCGTCAAGGAACCGACGTCGCGTTGCTTCCTACAGAGCTCGGCGTAGAGTGTCGCCAACTGCTGCCGGTGAACGCATCAAGGGCAGGAGGAACGACCGATGCTATCGGAGTTGCATGCTCTGAGTGAGCGCTGGTTTCAGGCGTGGCTAGAGAAGGACGCTGCGACCGTGGAACGACTGGCGGCCGATGACTACATCTACGTTGCCCCGAGCGGGGTAGCCCTGGACCGTAAGGCCCTCTTGGCGATTATCCGTTCTCCGAGCTATAGACTGGATCATGGCACGCGCACCGAGGTCGTTGCCCGTGCCGTGGGCCAGGACGCAGCCGTGGTGCGGCATCACTATCAGGGTGCTGGCTCGTTCGAGGGCAATTCCTTCACCGATGACCAGCGGTGCGTCATGGTCTGGGAAAAACACGCCGGTGAATGGCGACTCGTGATGGAGCAGTGCTCCTTCAGCAGTAAGTAGAGGGCGCGCAGGCTCCGGGCGGCGCTCTCGGCAGCGCCGGCCCGGGCCTCCGAGGCGCCATGGTAAACTCAACGCTGTGAGGAATATAGGCTTCGGGCTATTCCTGCTCTTGGCCAGCTTCTGCCCAGCCTCGCCAGCGTCCGCGCAAGGGTCACCCGGCGCCGTCTATCGCGTGGGGCCCAAGGACCTGCTCGAGATCCAGGTGCTGGGCGTCTCGGAGCTCAACGGCGAGCGCCGGGTCTCCGAGGACGGCAAGATCAACCTGCCGCTGATCGGCGACTTCGAGGTCGCGGGGCTCACCGACTCCGAGGTCCGCGTCAAGCTCAAGACGCTCCTCGAGTCCAAGTACCTGCAGAACCAGGCGGCCTCGGTCTCGGTGGTGATCAAGGAGTTCCGCTCGCGGCCGATCTCGGTGATCGGCGCGGTGCAGACCCCCGGGCCGCTGTCGTTCCCCGGGCGCTGGACCCTGATCGAGGCGCTGACCGCGGCCGGCGGCCTGGTCGGCGACCACGGCAACGTGGTGCACGTGCTGCGGCGGGCGGAAAACGGCCTCACCGACCAGGTCGAGATCCCGGTCGACGCCTTGCTGCTGCGCGCCGACCCGCGCGCCAACATTCCGATCTTCGCCAACGACCTGATCAACGTGCCGGCGGCGATCTCGGTCACGGTATTCATCGTCGGCGAGGTGAAGGTGCCCGGCGCGCTCGCCTTCAAGAGCACCGAGCGCATCACCGTGCTCACCGCGCTGGCGCGCGCCGGCGGCCTGACCGACCGCGCGGCGCGCACGGTGCTGATCCGCCGGCAGGGCAAGGGCGGCGAGCAGGAGATCACCGCCGACGCCAAGCGCATCCTCGCCGGCAAGGACCCCGACGTCGAGCTGCAGCAGGGCGACGTGGTGGTGGTCAAGGAGGCCTTCTTTTGAACGTCACCCCGCGCGACAGCCGCTCCGCGAGCGGCTCCTCCTCGCTGCCCACGGCCGTGCCCGACGCCGCTCACGATCCCTTCGCGCTGGCGGCGCGGGACCCGTTCGCCGCCGATCCGCTGGGCGGGACGGAAGCGAGCTCGTTCCACATCGCGGACTACCTGCAGATCCTCAAGCGCCGCTGGCGGCTGGTGGCGGTGGTGGTGGTGCTGTCGCTCGGCGCGGCCGCGGTGCGCTACTCGATCACCCCGCGCGAGTACCGCGCCGAGACCCAGATCCAGATCGAGCGCCGCAGCTTGAACTCGCTCGCCAGCAGCCAGAGCAACTCCAACCCGTGGCTCGAGGGTTGGTGGAACCTCGAGTACTACCCGACCCAGTACCGCCTGCTGCAGAGCCGAGGGCTCGCCGAGCGGGTGGTCAGGAACCTGCGCCTCGCCGACGACGCGGAGTTCAACCGCGGTGGGCCTCGCCCCAAGGGCGGCGGGCCCGGCTCGCCCACCGCGGCGGACGACGAGGCGGTGCTCGGCAGCCTCGCCGGGAGCCTGCTGGGGGGCCTCGAGATCAATCCCATCGCCAACACCCAGCTGGTCTCGATCGCCTACCGCTCGCAGAGCCCACGCCTGGCGGCGGCGGTGGCCAACGGCTTCGCCGAGGCCTTCATCGAGTGGGGTATCGAGGGCCGCAGCGAAACCGTGGGCCGCGCTTCGAGCTTCCTCGAAAAGCAGGTCGGCACCCTCAAGGAGGAGATCGCGGCCAAGGAAGCGACGCTGCGCGACCTGTCGCGCAGCTCGGGCCTGATCAACCTGGCGCCCGACTCCAACCCCACGACCGAGCGCCTCGAGAGCCTGAACCAGGACTACGCCAAGGCCAAGGCCGACCGCATCTCCAAGGAGGCGCGGTACCGCGAGCTGACGTCGGTGCGCGACGAGACGATGAGCGAGGCCCTGTCGAGCACCCTGATCAGCGGCCTGCGCGCCGAGCTGGTGCAGCTACGCCAGGAGTACGACGCCAAGCTCAAGACCTACCGTCCCGAGTACCCGGAGATGGTGACCTTGAAGGGGCGGGTCGACAAGCAGCAGCAGGCGGTCAACGAGGCGATCCGCGAGGCGGTTTCCAAGGCCCGCGATGCCGCCTACTCCGACTACCAGACTGCGTTGCGCACCGAGCAGAACTTCTCGCGTGAGCTGGCGTCGGCGACCAACGAGAGCCTGGCCCAGAACTCGGCGGCCGTCGACTACGCCAACCTGTTGGGCGAGATCGCCACCCTGCGCGCGACGTTGAACGACTTGCAGAAGAAGCAGTCGGAGGCGAGCGTCAGCTCCAGCTTGCAGGAGACCCGCGAGTCGAACGTGCACGTGGTCGACCGCGCGCTGGTGCCGGGAGGGCCGTTCCGGCCGTCGCTCAGGCGCGAGCTGTCGCTCGGCCTCATGCTGGGCCTGGTGGCCGGCCTCGGCCTGGTCTTCCTGCTCGAGTTCCTGGATCGCACGATCAAGGACCCCGCCGACCTCGAGAAGCTGACCGGCCTGCCGACCCTCGCCGTGATCCCGGACTCGATGGGCGGCGGACGGACCGGCTACGGCTCCTACGGCTACGGATATGGCTACGGCTACGGCGCGCGCACCAGCCACAAGAAGGGCGGCTGGCTCGAGAAGCGCACCGAGGAGCAGGTCGCGATCGAGCTCCTGCCCCACGCCCGGCCGCGGCTGGCGATCGCCGAGGCGTACCGCTCGCTGCGCACGGCGCTCCTGCTGTCCTCCGCCGAGGCGCTGCAGGTCATCGCCGTCACCTCGGCCGAGAGCGGCGAGGGCAAGACGACGACGGCGGCCAACGTGGCGGTGGTGATGGCCCAGCTCGGCCGCCGCGTGCTGCTCATCGACGGCGACCTGCGCAAGCCCAAGCTGCACGAAATCTTCCAGATCTCGAACCGCTTCGGGGTGGTGAACCTGCTGACCGCCGGCGGCAAGATAGAAGAGGTGTTCCTGCGCACCGCGGTACCCAACCTCTACGTCATCCCCGCCGGGCCGATCCCGCCCAACCCGGCGGAGCTGCTGGCCTCCGAGCGCATGCGTGACTTCGTGCACCAAGTGCGCGGCGCCTTCGACCTGGTGGTCATCGACTCGCCGCCGGCGCTGGCGGTGACCGACCCCACGCTGATCGGCCATCTGGTCGACGGCGTGCTGCTGTGCTTCGCCGCCGGCAAGGTGCCGCGCGAGGAGATCCGGGCCTGCCGCGACCGCCTGGTGCGCAACGAAGTCAAGATCCTGGGCACGGTGCTCAACCGCTACCGCTCCGACCAGGGCCGCTACGGCAAGCGCTACCAGCGCTACGAGAGCTACGGCTCCCAGGCCCCCGAGGAGGCGGCCAAAGACTCCGCCGCGTGATGATCGACCTGCACTGCCACCTCCTGCCGGGAGTCGACGACGGTCCCTGGCGGCTCGAAGAGTCGGTCGCCATGTGCCGCCTCGCCGAGCGCGAGGGCACCCGCGTGCTGGTGGCGACCCCCCACCAGCGGCACCCGAGCTGGTGGAACGACGACCGCGGCAAGCTGCTCGCTCTGCTCGCCGAGCTACAACAGCAGCTCGGCGAATCGCCGCGCGTGCTGCCCGGCGCCGAGATCCGCGCCGACGCCGAGCTCCTTGCCGCGGTCGAAGAGCTGCCCGGGGGGAGCCTCCTGCCGCTCGCCGGCTCGCGCTACCTCCTGGTCGAGCTCAACCGCCACGCGCCGACCGTCGACTCCGCAGAGCTGGTGCACGAGCTGACGGTGGCGGGCTGGCACCCGATCCTCGCCCATCCCGAGCACTATCCCTGGCTGCTCGCCCAGCCCGAGCTGATCGAGCGCCTGATCGCCCAGGGAGCCTTGCTGCAGATCACCGGCGCGAGCCTCACCGGACATTTCGGGCGCCGGGCCCAGCTCGCCTGCCGCAACCTGCTCGACGCGGGCTGGGTGCACTTCGTGGCGAGCGACGCGCACGGCCTCGAGCGCCGGCCTCCCGGTCTGCAGGCGGCCTTCGCCGCCCTCGCCCGCGGCTGGGGCGAGGAGACGGCGCGGGCGCTGACCAGCGGCAACCCCGGCGCCGTGATCGAGAACCGTCCCCTGCCGCAGCTCTCCCTGCTGCGGCCCGCCTATGCCTGACTCGCGACCGGCAAGCTGGAAGCGCAGCCGCCAAGCTGGACTCGCGTGGGGCGAGCTTGACATGCGACCTGTCATCCCGAGCGAAGCGCAGGACCAGGGTGCGGGCCGCCGAGCTTTGAAGCCATCCCCCAGATCCCTCGCTGTGCTCGGGATGACCTCGAGAGCCTTGCCTGGTCGGGTGCCGCACCCCGGGGCCGTCCGCCTTGCCGGTGTCGTCCTAGGTCTCGCCGCAGCCCTCGCCTTCTCGGCCGGCGCCGCACCCCAGGCGCCCCCCACGGCGCCGGCGATCGATCCCTTCTACACCGCTCTCCTTGCCGACGGCATCCAGAGCTTCGACGACGGCCAGGCCGCCGAGGCGGCGAAGAGCCTGCGCCTCGCCTGCTTCGGCATGCTCGAGGAGCCGGTCCCGCTCGCCGGCTGCCTCGCCCGCCTCGGCCTGGCGCAGGCCGAAAGCGAGGACCGCGAAGGCTTCTCCGAGACCTTCCGGCGGCTGGCGGTGGTCGAGGAGCGCTTCCAGGGTTACCGCCAAGCGGCGTTGCCCGCCGCCGTGCGCACCGGCTACGAGACGTGGTTGGTGCGCTGGATCCCCGAGCAGCAGCTCGCAACGGTGGGCGCCTTCGCGCCGCTCGCCGAGCGCCGCACCGCCGCCAAGGTCCGCCGCCTGCCGCCCAAGGAGCGCCGCGCCCGCATCGACGAGCTGCTCAGGGAGGCGCCCACCAACCCGCGCTGGCACGTGCTCAAGGCCGACCTCGAGCTCGAAGAGGGCAAGGTCGACCTCGCCCTGGCCTCGGTCGCGGCGGCGCTGGCCGCCGACCCCGGCAACCTCCAGGCCCGCTGCCTCAAGGGCCTCGCCGCCTCGATCCAACAGGACTGCGCCGCCGCCGTGCAGGAGCTCGCGGTGTGCGAAACCGCGCACCAGGAGCCGAGCTACGCCGAGGCCCTGCTCTCCTGCCAGGTGAAGCTCGGCCAGTGGCAGGCCGCCGAGGCGACGCTCGCCGGCCTTCCCGAGGACCTCCAGGACGATCGCCGCTTCGAGCGCTTCGCCCGCCAGGTCGAGCGCAACCGCGCCGCGCCACCGGCGCCTGCCGCTCCGCCGGCGGGAAGCGCTTCCTCGGGCACGCCGCCGGCCGGCGCCGCGACGACCGAGCCGCCACCCGAGGGCAAGCCGCCAACCGCCACGGCGCCCCCCAAGGCCGATCCGTCTCCGGTGACGCCGCCCCCCGTCTCCCTACCTCTCGCCCCACCCGCCACGGCGTCGCTCTCCGAGGAAGAGAGCCGCAAGCTCGCCGAGCTCCGCCAGCGGGTGGCCAGAGTGCAATACAGCGGCGAGCTGGCGGAGCCGCTCCGGCAGGCGGCCGAGATTGCCACTGCCCATCCCGAGGTCCCCGAGGCGCAGTTCCTCGCCGCGGAGATCGCCTACCGCGCTTCGCGCTGGCAGGACGCCGTCATCTACTTCCGCCGCGGCGGCGACCCCGGCGACGAGCGGCCCGTGCTGCTCTTCTACCTCGCCGTCGCCCTCTTCGAGAGCGGCGACCGCGAAGCCGCCGCGGCCGCGCTCACGCGCGCTCTGCCCAAGCTCGAGAAGACCCCGCTCGTCGAGAGCTACCGGGAGAAGATCCTGGGGGCGGGGAAGGGCTGAAGGCTAGGGCCTGTCTCCGCCATCCGCCTGGCGCTCGGCGGCCGAGATCGTGAGGCGCAGCGCGCCGCCGACTTCCAGGTAGCCCGAGACGCAGCGGCCCCGCTGTGTGGCCCAGGAGAGCAGGTCGGTGAGGTGAAGCGGCGGCGTGGGAACGTGGCAGGCCAGGTAGTCGCCCGGTGCGAGGCGCGGCACCGGCATCACCACGTCGCCACCCTCCACCGGCTCCCGCGGCCAGAACACCCCGTGGCCCTCGGCCCACTGCCGGAGGAGCGGGTAGGGCAGGTAGGCACCGTTCTGAAAGAGAAGAGGCTTGCCCGGATCGGCCGCATCGAGCTGCGGCGACCACACCAGCTCCAGGTCGCCGCCCTCGGTCGGGACGTGGAGAACGACAGGGCCCTCCGGCCGCGCCATCTCGAACGCCTTGAGAGCGCCGCCCGGAGGCAGGACCCACGCCACGAGGCGTCGCGCCTCACCCTCGACGCGAGTCTTCCACTCGCCGGCGAGATCGCTCTTCGTCTCGCCGGAGTAGCCCCAGCCGCGGTCCACAGGCTGCAGACGGACCGTGGCGCCCGCCACCGGGCCGCGAGGCGACTCCACCCGGCCGGAAACCTCCCGTGTGCGGCGCAGCTTGAGCTCGATCGGGCCGCGCCGGTCGCCATCCGCGAGAGGGATCACCTGCGTCTCGGACGACCAAGGCACGCCCGGTGCGGTGTGGTTCTCGGCGGCCAGGCTGACGAGGCCCTCGGGCAGGCCGCGGAACTCGAATCTACCTTCCGCATCCGAGAAGACGGAGCTGCCGATGGGGTCGACCGCGGCAAGGACCGTGGCGCCTCGAACCGCCTTGCCTCCCTCGTCGAGAACCCGGCCGAAGACGAGCGTGTCGGGGACCTCGATCGCGACCCGAGCCTCGCCCGGCTCGGTCTCCACGACCTCGACCGTCCCTTCCGTGACTAGCTCGGGGTCCGTGCTCTCGACCTCGAAGCTCCACAGGCCGGTGCGCGGCACCACGCCCTCGATCTCGCCGTCGGCATTCGACTCCAGCTCGGTGCGCTCGACCCCGAACCGGCCCCCCAGCCAGACGCGCGCCGCCAGGGGCTCGCCTCCGAAATGGACCGTCCCGGAGAGGTGCACGACCTCTAGGTCGATCCGCTGCTCCGCGTTCTCCGGTCCGGTGATGGCGAGGCCGCGGTCGAAGTAGAGCCGGTTGCCGAGCGAGTCGGCGACCTTCACGGTGAACTTTCCCGCCGCCTGGTCGTGGATCACTGCACGGCCTTCCGGGCCGGTGCTCCCTTCGAAGACCGGAGCCCTGCCGCCCTGCCCCGTCAGCTCTGACAGGCGCCAGAGCTCGAGCTGCCAGGGTCTCCCCAGCCAGTCGACCGGCGGCACCAGGGTGAAGCCCAGGGTCAGCGGCCGGCTGAGGACGAGCGGAGCCTTCAGCAGGGTCTCCGAGCCCTTCCAGACCTCGAGGTCGCGCACCACGGCGGAGACGAACCCCGGCTGCACGGCGGTGACGAGGTAAGAGCCGGGAGCCACGCCACGGAACTGGAAGAAGCCGTTCTCGGCCACCGGCACGGGGACGGCGGCGGCGGAGATCTGCCGGTCCTGCTCTCGCCCGCCGTACCCGGGAGCGGTCGCGGGCGCGAGCGTCGCGGTGCAGCGGCCCGCGAGCACGGGACCATCCGCCGGCTGGACCCATCCGGCGAGAGAGGCTCCCTGCTGGAGCTCGAGCGTGCCGAGATCGCTGAGCTTGCCGGGCTGAACGCCCAGCGCCCAGCGGTAGTGCGGCACGAAGCCGTCGGCGCGGAGGACGAGGTCCAGCGTCGTCGCCGGCACGTCGCAAGAGAAGCCGCCGGCCTCATCGACCGGGCAGGTCACCGTGCTCCTGCGAACGCTGGGACCGAGGGCGCGGCTCTCCGGAGACTCGACTTGCAGGAGGATCTCCGAAGGGGCCTTCTCACCCGCCTTCGCGAGGCGCACCGAGCCCGCGACCTTCGCCGCCGGCCAGAGCTGCAGGCGCCGCTCGACCTCGCGGTGTGTGGGCGTGAAGTAGACCGTTTCGGGCTGAGCCCAGAAGCCAGGAATCTGAGCCGTGAGCTCCCACGGCCCGTCGAGCCGCGGGTGCAACGTTACCGCGGCGCTGCCGGCAATGGAGATCGCCAGCGGCTCGCCCTGGCGGGCCAGAGGGCGGAGGTGAATCGTGCCACTCAGTGGCGCCTGGAGGGGCGCCTGTAAGGCAAAGCCCACGCTCAGCGAGTAAGCGACACTCCCTGCCTGCGGCCTCGGCGCTGCGCCAGCCAGGAGGAGGCAAGGCGCCACCAGTACGGGCACCGCCGCCCAAGCTCGTAAGCGCTCCGTGGAAGACTGGGAAAATCGCGCTGGCATCGTCGGAGTCGCCTGAGACTAGTAGTAGATGGTTTCGCAGCTCATGCACGAAGGGGGGCAGCTCATCCCGGGCAAGATGCCGCAAGAACCGCCGCCACCACCACCACCGCCCGTGCCGCCTCCTCCACCGCCGCCGAACACGTCGACGTTCAAGCAGGCGTCACCAGAGAGCTCACAGGTGAAGATGCGGCTGATCGGCTCGAAGCCCTGCTCGCAGTTGGTTAAACCGGTCTGACTGTCTCCAACCATCCGACAGCGCCAGGATGATCCTGAGAGCTGCTGCTGACATTCGTAGCAGCCCCAGTACGATTGCGCGAGCACAACGCTCGCGCTCCCGAGGACGACACAAGCCACCGCCACAACAACTGAGGCAAAACCAAGACGCCGCAGCCTCATACTTCAGTCCTCAATAGCTACGCGCGGATTCTAGTCATCGCGAATCAATTGTCAAGCCGATTCCGGATCTCCCTTGACACCCCGGCTCGGCCGGCCCAGAATTGGGCCTTCAGACGAGGGATAAGCCATGCGATGCATTGCTGTTTACGCGTTGGCGCTGGCCGCCCTGGGATTCGCCGCGCAGGCGCAGACACCGGTGGTCACGGTCGAGCAGGCCGCGTGCGTGCCCGTGGAGGCCAACGGCCTGATCAACGCGAACGTGCGGCCGGAGGTCGGCGGCACGAGCCAGCGCCTGTACTTCCGCTGGGACCAGCACGGCGCGATGTACTACGTCGACATGTTCGCCGACGGCGGCGGCAAGTACTGGGGCATCCCCGCCAAGCCGGAAGGGCGCACCGCGAACATTGAGTACTACGTCGCGGTCGTCGACCCGGCGGGCAAGACGCTCGCCAAGTCGGAGAACCTGCTCTCGCCGGTGCAGGAAGACTGCCTGGTGAACCTGACGCCCAAGCAGGTCGGCGTGGCCAACAACATGACGGTCGGCGAGACGGTGCCGGCGCAGCAGGGCCGCCGCGTGCTCGGCTTCCTGTGCGATGGCGTGGTGACGCGGGTCAACCACGAGGGCATCATGCGGCCGGACGAGATCTGCCGCGGCTGTGTAGTGCCGTTCTTCGCCAAGGAGGCGTTCCTGGCGCCGGCGGCGCTCGGCGCCGCGACCGCCATCATCCTCGAGCCACCGCCGACGGAGACCTCGAAGTCGCGGCCCTGACCTTCCGCCCACGGGCGAGGCGCCGCTCTTGCTCGCGGGCGCCCACCCGCATCCGTTCCTTTCTGAGCCGCATCGCTCCCAGCCGCCGCGCGCAAGACCTCGCGCCGGAGAGGTCCTGGCGTGGCCGGCGGTGATCCCTCCTGCGGCACCGGCCCTCGGGAGCTGGTGCTGGTGTCCGCGGGCCTCGATCTCGAGGGCGGGGGCCGGGCCGCGGCCGGCCGCTTGCTGGCGGCGAGCGCCGCGCGCTGGGCCGTCGCGCGTGGGGCCCGTTTCGGCTTATTCCATCTCGGCAGCGAGGCGCCGCTCGACCCTGAGGTCTCCGTCCGCCACTTCCACGGCTCGCAGTCGGCCATGGCCGCCGCCTTGTGGCGCCTCCAGGGGAGACACGGCCGGGGCCGCGAGCCCGGGCGCAGGCGGCCGGCGTTGCTCTTCGACCTTCTCGGGCCGGCGCGGGCGCAGGCTTTCCTGCCCCGGCGGCTCGCCTCGCCCTACGCCGTGATGCTCTTAGGCATCGAGGTCTGGCGGCCCCTGTCCTGGACGCGCCGGCGAGCCCTTGAAGGTGCGCGCCTGCGGCTTGCGATCTCGCGCGCCACGCTCGATCGTGCCCGTCCCTTCCTGCCGCCGGAGGCCCGCGACGCCGCCGTTCTACACTTGACGCTCGAGGACCGCCCTGCCGCCGGCGAGCTCGATGGCGGCCTCCTGGCCGAGGCGGGAGAGGGTTTCCTCCTCCTCGTGGGAAGGATGAGCGCCAGCGAGCGTTACAAGGGACACGACGAGCTGCTGCACGCCATGCCGCGACTCGCAGCCGAGTGCCGGTCGGCCGGGCTTCCGGCGCCTCGCCTGCTGTTGGCCGGCGACGGCGACGACCGGCTACGGCTCGAGGCCGAGGCGCGGGCCCTCGGTGTGGCGCCGGCGGTGCGCTTCGCGGGCTTCGTCTCGGAGGCCACTCTCGCCGAGCTCTACCGCCGCGCGGCGGCGCTGGTCATGGTGTCGCGCGGCGAAGGCTTCGGCCTCGTCTACCTCGAGGCCATGCGGGCGGGGACGCCCTGCGTGGCGGCGCGCGGCACGGCGGCCGAGGAGGTGATCGCGAACGGCGAGACCGGCTTCCTGGTGGCACCCGGTGCACAGGAGGAGCTGGTCGCGGTGCTCTTGCGCCTGCTCGCCGATCCCGGGCTCGCCTTGCAGCTCGGGGAGGCGGGGCGCCGGCGCCTCGCCACGGTCTTCAGCCGCGAAGGCTTCGACCGGCGGCTCGCCGGCCACCTCGACGAGCTCACCGGGCCGGCGCCGGAGCGGCCGGCAGCAGTGCCGGTCGCGACCCTCCCCGGGCCACCCGGCGGCGTCTAGAGAATCTCCCAGCCATGTGTGGCATCAACGGCATCCTCCGCCTCACCGAGTCCGCTCCGGCGATCGACGAGGGCGAGGTCCTGGCCTGCCGCGACGCCATGGCCTCACGCGGGCCGGACGGCGCCGGGGCCTGGCGGTCGGCGCAGGGCCGGGTGGCCTTCGGCCACCGGCGCCTCGCGATCCTCGACCCGTCGCCGGCCGGTGCCCAGCCCATGACCTCGGCCGACGGCCGCCTGACGATCGTCCTGAACGGCGAGATCTACAACTTCCGCGCCCTGCGCGCCGAGCTGGAAGCGGCCGGCGACAGCTTCGCCACCGAGAGCGACACCGAGGTGCTGCTGGCGCTCTACGCCCGCCACGGCGTCACCATGCTCGAGCGACTGCGGGGGATGTTCGCCTTCGCACTGTGGGACGAGCGCGAGGCGACCCTGCTCCTGGCCCGCGACCCGCTGGGCATCAAGCCGCTCTACTACACGCTGGACGGCGGCGTGCTGCGCTTCGCCTCGCAGGTCAAGGCGCTGGAGGCGATCGGCGCCGCGCGCGCCGTCGATCCGGCGGGGCTCGCGGGCTTCCTGCTCTGGGGCTCGGTGCCCGAGCCCTGGACCTTCCGCCGCGGCGTCCGCGCCCTGCCCGCCGGCCACTGTGCGCTGGCGCGCGGTGGCCGGCTCGAGGAGCCGCGGCAGTACTACCGCTTCTCGGTGGCGGAACCCCTCACCCTGGCCCGGATGGATCTCGAAGATCTCTCGGCCGCTCTCGAGGACTCGGTCGCCGCGCACCTGGTCTCCGACGTGCCGGTGGCGGTGTTCCTGTCCGCGGGGCTCGACTCGAGCTTGATCGCCGCCTTGGCCGCCCGCCGCTCGGCGGCGCCGCTCACCACCTTCACGATCTCCTTCGACGCGCCGGCGCGACGCGGGGCCGGCGGGCTCCCCGACGAGGCGCCGCTCGCCGCCGAGACGGCGCGGCGCCTCGGCACCCGCCACCGCGAGCGCCGGGTGGGCCCGGAGGACTTCGACGGCCTGTGGAACGCGGCGCTCGCCGCCATGGACCAGCCGTCGATCGACGGGTTCAACACCTTTCTGGTTTCCAGGCTGGCGCACGAGGAGGGCCTCAAGGTGGTGCTCTCCGGCCTCGGCGGCGACGAGCTCTTCGGCAGCTACCCTTCCTTCGCCGACGTGCCGCGTGCCGCGGCCTTCGCCCGCAGGGCACGGCGTCTGCCGGGGCTCGCGGCCCTGTGGCCCGCCCTCGCCCGCCGGGGCTCGCCGCGGCGGCCCAAGCTCGCCGGCTTGCTGGCGCACGGCGGATCGCTCGCCGGCGCCTACTTCCTGCGCCGTGGGCTCTTCCTCCCCGAGGAGCTGCCTCGCCTGCTCGGCGCCGAGCCGGCGCGCGAGGCGCTCGCCGCTTACGATCCGCTGCGAGACGCGCGGGACAAGCTCACCCCGGCGAACGGCCACGGCGCTCCCTGGCTGGCCGTGCACGCGCTCGAGACCGGCCTCTACATGAAGAACCAGCTCCTGCGCGACGCGGACTGGGCGGCGATGGCCCACTCGGTGGAGCTGCGCGTGCCGCTGGTGGACGCGACGCTGCGCGCCGCGCTTGCCGCCCGCGGCTTCGAGGCTCCGCGCCGGCTGGGCAAGGCGGGCGTGGTGGCAGCCGTGGCGCCGGAGCTCCCGCCGCAGGTCCTGCGGCGGCCCAAGACCGGCTTCTATGCGCCGGTGGCCGAGTGGCTGGCCGGGGGCGCCGCACCGCTCCCGGCGAGCCGGGGCGAGGGCTCGCGCCGTCTGGCCGCGGCCGTGCTGCGCGCCTTCGGGGTGGAGCTCCGGGCTTGAAGGCGCGGACGGCGATGATCGAGGGCGTCACCGGGCACGAGGGCTACGAGCGGCTGCGGCGGTGGACGCGCATCTTCTCCGCCTACTTCACGGCGCAGAGCGGCGCGCAGATCCTCTCGCTCCTCGCCGGTCTGGTGTTCATCCGCTTCATGCCGGTGCGCGAGTACGCGCTCTACACCCTGGCGGCGTCGGTGGTCAGCTTCTTCACCTTCGCCTCCGACCTGGGGAGCACCGGTTCGCTGGTCTACTTCTTCCACCGCTCGAAGAGCGACGGCGAGCCGTTCCTCCCCTACCGCGATGCGGTGCTGACGCTGCGGCGGCGGGCCTTCCTGCTGGGCGGCGCCGCGGTGGCGGTGGCCTTCCCGTGGTGGGCCACCGCCGAGGGATTCGCCACCGGCGAGAGCCTCGCCGTGGGCGCCGCGGTCGTCGCCACCGTCTGGTTCCAGATCGCCGCCGCGGTCGCCCTGCTCGACCTGCGCCTCGCCGACGAGTACGGGCGCTCCTATCGCGCCGAGGTCGCGGGTGCCGGCCTGCGCCTGCTGCTGGCGCTGGCGGTGATGGCGGTGGCGAGCCGCGCCACCTGGCTCGCGGTGGCGACCTCGGCGGCGGCGCTGGCGCTCACCGCCTTCCTCGCCCGCCCCGCGGCGCCGGCAGCGGTTCTGCCCGCCCTCGACCTGGCGCCCTACCGGCGGCGCGTGCTGCGCTACCTCGCGCCCACGCTGCCGTCGGCGCTCTACTTCTCGCTCCAGGCGCCGCTGGTGGTGTGGCTCGCCGCCACCTTCGGCGAGGCGCGCAACGTGGCCGAGGTCGGGGCACTGGGAAGGCTGGGGATGATCGTCAGTCTGTTCTCGAATCTGGCGACCATCGTTTTCCTGCCGCGCCTGGCGCAGATCACCGACGATCGCCTCTACCGGCGGCGGGCGTTACAGTTCGCGGCCCTGCTGGCGGTGGTCGTCGTGGCCCTGCTGGCGAGCGCCGCGCTGCTGCCGGACCTCTATCTGATGCTGCTGGGCAAGCAGTACGCAGGCCTGGAGCGCGAGCTGCTTTTGGTGGTGGCGGGCGCCGGGCTCACCCTGCTCAGCGGCTTCGCCGTGGGCCTCAATGCGGCGCGCTCCTGGAACCGCTGGCAGACGGCGGCGGTGGCGCTGCTGATCGCCGCGCAGGCGACGATGGTGGCTGCGCTGCCGCTCGCCACCACCCGCGGCGTGCTGACCTTCAATCTGCTGACCGCCGCCGTCGGCCTGCTGCTGCAAGTGGTGATCGCAGCCGTGGGGTTCTGGCGGCCGCGCTGGGTACACTGGTGATGAAGGCGGGGCCGGCGCGGCTCGCGGTCTGCCACGTGAGCCCCACCTACTTCGCTCCCGAGTCGGTGATGGGTGGCGGCGAGCGCTTCGCCGAGGAGCTGGCGCGGGCGATGTCCGCCCGGGCGCGGGTGAAGCTGGTGGCCTTCGGACCCCGCGCCCGGCGCGAGCAAGTGAGCCCGGACCTGGAGCGAGTGATCCTCGAGAGCTGGTTTGCCGGCCCCATGCTGCCCTTCTCGCCGCGCCTGTTCGCCGAGCTCGCCGATGCCAGTGTCATCCATTGCCACCAGCAGAACGTCCTCTCGACCTTCCTGGCCGCCTGGTGGGGCTGGCGCCACGGTCGCCGGGTCTTCGTCTCCGACCTCGGAGGTGGTGGCTGGACGCCGGGCTACCAGATCGACGTCGCGCGCTGGATCACGGCGCACCTGCCGATCTCGAGCTATGCCGCGGCCGGCATCGGCGGCCGGCCCCGCCCCCGGCACGTGATCTACGGCGGCGTGGACCTGGCCCGGTATCCGCGACGGGAGCACCTCGAGCACGACGGCTCGGCGCTCTTCCTCGGCCGGCTGCTGCCGCACAAAGGAATTCACTTCCTGCTCGAGGCCGCGCCGCCGGAGCTTGCCGTGCACGTCGTCGGCAGCGCAGTCGATCCCGCCTATCGATCGCACCTCGGCGAGCTGGCGCGGGGCAAGGCGGTGACCTTCCACCACGGTCTCGCGGACGCCGAGGTGGTGGCCCTGCTGCAACGGGCTATGGCACTGGTGCACCCCACGCCGGTCGACGAGCACGGCAACGCCGGCGCCCACGAGCTCTTCGGCCTGGCCCTGGTCGAGGCCATGGCCTGCGGCTGCCCGGTCGTGGCCTCGCGCGCCGCCTCGCTGCCGGAGATCGTCGAGGACGGCGCCAGCGGCCTGCTGGTCGAGCCCAACTCGCCGCCGGCGATCGCCGAAGCCTTGGCGCGGCTCGCCCGCGACCCGGGGCTCTGGCAGCGGCTCGCGCTCGGCGCGCGGCGGCGGGTGGAGGAAGAGTTCACCTGGGAGCGAGTGGTCGACCGCTGCTTCGCGGCCTACGCGACGAGCCCGGACTTCGAGCCGACGCCGGAGGCCGCGGGCCGATGAGCCAGGGAGCCGCCGGAACGGCGCAACCCGGTGCCGTCCCTGTCGCCTTGCGACTGGCTCGCCGCTGGGTTTGGCTCTACCGGTTTCGCACTCTGCCCTTCGCGGAATGGCTCTTTTCCCGCGTCGCCTGCCCGGCCATCGTCTCCTGCCCGTTTGCCGGCGGGCGGCTGTGGGTGGACGTTTCGCGCTCGAGCACCGAGCGGCTGCTGTTCCTCGAAGGCGAGCGTCTGGTCAGCGAGCGCTTCCTGCTGCGCAGCCTGCTGGCGCCCGGGATGCGGGTCGCCGATGCCGGAGGCAACCTCGGGTACTACGCCTTGCTCCTGGCCGCGGCCGTGGCCCCGGCCGGCACGGTCCACACCTTCGAGCCCGAGCCCTCGAACCGGGCGCTGCTCGAGCGCACTGTCGCCGACAACGGCCTGGCGGTGGTCCGGGTCCATGCCGTGGCGCTCGGCGCCGAGGACGGCACCGCCTGCCTCGAGCCCGGAATCAACGGGCAGGTGAGCGACCACGGCCCGATCCGCGTCCCCCTGCGCCGGCTCGACGAACTGTTTCCGGAGGGGGTCGACTTCCTGAAGATCGACGTCGACGGCTACGAGGGCCAGGTGCTGGCGGGCGCGCGCCAGCTCCTGGCTCGGTTCCACCCGGTGCTGTTCCTCGAGCTGCATCCGCGGCTGGTCCCGCCGCCATACTCGATCCGAGAGCTGGTTGGAGGCTTGGCTGCGCTCTACCCCGAAGTCGAGCTGTGGCGGCCCACGAAGGGCGGCGGCCTGCTCGCCAAGCTCCGCGCCCGCTACGGCTCCTCCGGCGTCGAGCGGCTCGCCGACTCCGAGGCCTTTCTCGCCGCGGTCGAGGCCGGTCGTGAGCGCGACACGTTCTGGGCCGTCTGTGGTCGGCCGCCTGCGCGATGAGAGTCCTGCTGGTCAGCCACCCACCGCTCCTTCCCGAGCTGGGAGCAGCGCAGGTGACCATGAACCTGGCGGCGGCCTTGGCCGCGGCGGGGACCGAGGTCGCGACGTTCTCGCCGGAGCCGCTCCCTCCGTCCAGCCGCTGGTTCCGTTTCCTCGCTCAGCGCCGAGCCATCGAGCGCTACATCGCTACCCACGGCCCGTTCGACGTCTTAGACATGCCTTCGCTGTCGGTGAGCGCGACGATCGCCGCCTCCGGCTTCGTGGTGGCACGGAGCATCCAGCCCGACCTCGACTACCTGCGGCTCGACCTCGCAGCCGAGCTCCGGCGCCGCCCGTTTCCCTCGCCGCGGCTACCACTCGACGCGCTCGCCGCGGCCTGGCTGGCGCGAGCCATCCGCCGCGGCTTTGCCCGCGCCCACCTCGTGCTCTGCATGGGGAGCCTCGAGAGGGCCTCGATGGGCCGGCGGTTTCCGCGCCACGCGAGCAAGCTCGAGCACTACCTGTGCGCCCCGGCCGATGCCGAGCGCCCGGCGCTCGCCGAGGTGCGCCGGAGGCGAGCCCGGACCCCGCCTGGCCCGGGCATCCGCTTTCTGTGGCTGGGGCGCTGGGCGGCGCACAAGGGTACGGACCGCCTGCTCTGCCTCCTCGCCAGGCGCGCCCGCGAGCGGCCCCAGGACCACTACACGATCGCCGGCTGCGGGCCCGGCGTCGGGCGTGCCGTGCCGGCCGGGCTCCTCGCCTCGGGCCAGGTGCGCCTGGTCGAGAGCTTCTCGCGCCGCGACCTTCCCACTCTGCTCGCCGAGCACGACGCCGGACTCTTTACCAGCCACGCCGAGGGCTGGGGGCTGTCCCTCCAAGAGATGCTCGAAAGCGGCATGCCGGTCTTCGCCACCCGGGCCGGCGCGGTCGCCGACCTCGAACCCTACTTCCCGCGCTCGCTGCAGCCCTTCCCACCGGGAGAGCGGCTGCCGGAAGCGGCCCTCGAAGACCTCGAGGGAAACGGCTACCTCGCGGCCCTGCGCTGGCAGACGATCGCCGCCGACTACCGGCGGATCGTGGAGGCGAGGCTCGGCAGATGAGGATCTTGACGCTCTCCAACTCTCCCCTCGACCCGGCGCGGGGTTCGGGCTACGTGGTCTGCGGCTACTGTGAACGGCTCGCGCGGCGCGGCCACCAGGTCCGCGTGCTGGGGCCGCCGGACTTCGAGCCCGGCTACGGCTGGCGGCGCGCCATCCGCTGGCGCCAAGCGCTCGGCATGGCGCTCGCCACGAGACGAGAGCGGGCCCTTGGCGACTACGACGTGATCGAGATCTACGGCGGCGAAGCCTGGCTCGCGATCTCCTGGCTGCGGCGGGTCGCCCATCGCCGGTTCCTCGTAGTCAGCCATTCCAACGGCCTCGAGACCCACCTCGTCGAGACCCTCCGCGAGACAGGATCCGCAGGCGCCACCGGGCTGAGAAGGCGCTGGTTCCGGCCTCGAGCTCTGCGACTCTACGAGCACACCTTCCGGCGCGCCGACGGGCTGGTGATGGTCTCCGATTTCGATCACGCCTATGCCCACGCCCGCGCCTATCAGCCGGAGGCTCGGCTGCTCAGCCTGGAGAACCCGCTGCCGGACGCCTTTCTCGATCAGCCGGTCGACCTCGCCCGGCCCCCGGTGCTGGGCTTCTGCGGCTCCTGGCTGCCTATCAAGGGCGTCGAGACACTGGTGCGCGACGCGACCCGGCTGCTGACGGAGCTTCCCGCCTGGCGCCTGATGCTGGTCGGCGTGGGAGAGGGCTTCCGCGTCGAGCTGGCTTTTCCCCACGACCTGCTGTCCCGCATCGAAGTGGTGCCCCATGCCGACCGGATGACCGAGCTGCCGGCGCTCTATCGCCGCATGGCCATACTGGCCATGCCCTCCCTCTACGAGAGCTTCGGCCTGGTGGCCGCCGAGGCGATGGCGCACGGCTGCGCGGTGGTGGCGACACGGGTTGGTTTCCCTGCCTCCCTGGTGGATGGGGAGGAGGTGCTGCATCTCGAGGCCAAGTGCTCGCCGGCGCTCTATCAGGCCGCCCGGCGATTGATGGCCGACGAGGGCCTACGCCGTGCCGTTGCCCGCGGCGGCTGGCGGCGAGCGCAGAGCCTGCGCTGGGAGGGCGCCGTGGACCGCCTCGAAGCCGCCTACGAAACCTGGCGACGCGAGCTCGCCGGAGGCCGGCGGTGAAGCTCACCCAGGTGGTGCCGCGGCTGCCGCCGCCGCCCGAAGGGATTGGTTCGTATGCGCTGTCCCTCGCCGGCGCGCTCGCATCGCGCTGCGCGGTCGAGAGCCGCTTCGTACTGCCGGTGGCCATGGCCCAGGCCACCGACTTCGGAGAGCTCCCGGCAGCCGCGATCGAGCCCCACGCCGCCGAGCTGGAGGAGGCGCTGTCGGACTGCGACGCGCCGGTGCTCGTCCACTACGCCAACTACGGCTACGAGCGCCGCGGCTGCCCGCGCTGGCTGCTCGAGGGGCTGACCCGCTGGCTCGCCGCGGGCCGTGACCGCCGGCTGGTCACCTTCTTCCACGAGGTCTACGCCAGCGGCCCGCCCTGGCGCAGCTCGTTCTGGCTCCGGCCCGTGCAGCGGCGAATCGCCGCCTCCCTGGCCCGTGCCTCCGCCGTGACCTCGACCAGCCTCGAGCTCTACGCGGAGATGCTAGGCCCCTGGGTCGAGCGCGCGCCCATCGTGCTGCCGGTGTTCTCGACCATCGGCGAACCCGAGGAGCTGCCGCCGTGGGGGGAGCGGCCAGCGCGGCTGGTGGTCTTCGGAGGCCGGGGAGCGAGAGAGGCGGCCTTCGGCCCGCTCGCGGCGGAGCTCGAGCTCGCCTGCCGGCGGCTCGGCATCGAGGAGGTCTGCGACGTGGGGCCGCCGGTCGCCTCCGTTCCGGACCGTGTGGGCCCGGCCGAGGTCGTGCGGCACGGCGTGCTGCCGGCAGCCGAGGCCAGCGCCTTGCTGCTCACGGCCCGCGCCGGCTACCTGGCCTACCCGGCCTACTTCCTTCCCAAGTCGACGATCTTCGCCGCCTATGCCGCGCACGGGGTGCTCGCGGTGCGCGGCTGGCCGCGCCGAGAGCGCCTGCAGGCCGGGCTCTTGGGGGGCGAGCTCGCGCCGGGGGCCCACTACTGGGAACCGGCCGGCGGACTGCTCGCGGGCCTCGGCGCCATCGCCGCCGCGGCCCGCGCCTGGTACGCGCGCCACCGCCTCGAGGCGCAGGCGAAGGCCTTCCGCGACTGGCTGTTCCCATGAGGCTGCTGCTCTACTCGCCCGCCTTCCATCCTGCGGTGGGCGGTCTCGAGACGGTCGTGTCGCTGCTGGCGGAGGGCTTCGCGCGACGCGGGCACCAGGTGGTGGTGGTCTGCCTCACTCGCAGCCCCGAACCGGACCGCGCCGCCTATCGCGTGGTGCGGCGGCCGAAGGCCCGTGAGCTCTTCGCCCTCACCCGCTGGTGCGAGGTCTTCTTCCAGGCCAACGTCAGCCTCAAAGGGCTGTGGCCGCTCGCACTCGCGCCGCGGCCGTGGGTGGTTTCCCATCACAGTTGGTATCGCGGCGGCGACGGCCGTCGGGGCCTCCGCGATCGGCTCAAACGACGCCTGCTGTCCCGCGCCGCGCTCTCGATCGCGGTCTCCGAGGCCATGGCGCGCGACCTCGCCACGCCGCCCGCGGCCTCGCGATCGATCGTCATCGGCAACCCCTACCGCGACGACCTCTTCCGCCGGCTGCCGGGAATCGCGCGCGACCGCGACCTCGTCTTCGTCGGCCGGCTGGTGTCGGACAAGGGGGTGGACGTGCTGCTCGCGGCTTTGGGCGAGCTCGCGCGCCGCGGCTTGCGGCCGGGTTTGACCGTGATCGGCGGCGGGCCCGAGGAGCCGAGGCTGCGCGAGCAGGCTCAGGGCCTGGGGCTCGTGCCGCGGGTGCGCTTCGCGGGCACGCTCGCCGGTGAGGCGCTGGTCGCGGAGCTCAACCGCCACCGCATCCTGGTGGCGCCGTCGCGATACCATGAGCCCTTCGGCCTGGTCGCTCTCGAAGGGATCGCCTGCGGCTGCGCGGTGGTGGGCACGGCGGGCGGCGGGCTGCCGGAGGCGATCGGGCCGTGCGGCGTCACAGTGCCAAACGGCGACGCCGGGGCCCTGGCCGATGCGCTCGCCGAGCTCGCGGCCGCACCCGAGCGCCTCGCCGAGCTCCAGGCCGCGGCCGCCGCGCACCTGGCGAAGCACTCGGCCGACCGCGTGGTGGACGCCTACCTGGAAGCGCTGCGGGGCGTGCTCGAGCGCCCGACGGGAAAGAGATCGTGACCCGCTACCTCATCCTCCTCGCCGGCGCCGGCGCCGTGGCCTGGGCCATGGCTCGCTGGCGGCTCGGCGTGCAGGCGGCGCTGGTGCTGGTGGTCCTCGAAGGGGCGATCCGCAAGTGGCTGGTGCCGGGCTCGCAGGACCTGGTCTACTTCGCCAAGGACGCGCTGCTCATCGGTTGCTATCTGGGCTTCCTCACCTCGCCGGCCCGCCAGCGGCTGGGCGCGCTGGTGCCGCCGGCGATCATCGCCTCCTTGGTCGGTGGCGCCGCCCTCGGCGCCCTGCAGATTTTCAACCCCAACCTGCCCAACCTGCTGGTGGGGATTCTCGGCTTCAAGGCGTACTTCCTCTACGCGCCCTTGCTGTGGGTGGTGCCGGCCGCCTTCGACACCGACGTCGAGCTGGCGCGCTTCCTCAAGCGTTACCTGGTGCTCGCCATCCCCGTCGGGCTGCTGGCCCTGGCGCAGTTCAGGAGCCCGGCCGACAGCGCCTTGAACGTCTATGCCCGCGGTGCCGCCGGCGTCTACGCCACCACCTTCGGCACGTCGTCCCAAGTGCGGGTCACTGGCACTTTCTCCTACATCTCGGGGTATTCCTCCTACGTGCTGGCGATTGCCATCCTGGTGCTGGCGGTGCTCGCCGCCACCCGTTGGCGGCTCAAGGGCAACTGGATCGCCTACGGCGCCCTGGGCCTCACCCTGCTCGGCATGCTGATGACCGGCTCGCGGGGGCCAGTCTTCATGCTGGTGTTGCTGCTGCCGCTCTACGGCTGGCTGAGCCTGGCCCGCGAGCGCGACCAAGCTTCGGCCATGGGCCGCCTCCTGCTCGGCCTCGGGCTGATCGCCATGCTGCTCAACTACGTGGGCTCGGACGCCATCGAGGCCTTCTACGGCCGGGCTGCCGGCGCGACCGATCTCGGCTCGCGCCTGGCGACGCCATTCCTGGGCCCCATGAAGTCGCTCGAACCGGCCGGCGTCGCCGGTTTCGGCATCGGCGCCACCCACCAGACGGCCGCCGCCGTGACCAAGAGCCTGGTGCCGTATAGCTGGATGCGGGGTCACATGCTGGAGGACGAGCCAGGCCGCATCATGCTCGAGCTGGGTATCGTGGGCTTCCTGCTCACTTACTTCCTGCGCCTCTACCTGGTGGTCTTCGCGCTGGGCCAGGTGTTCGTGCTGCGCACTCCATTCCACCGCGCGGTCGCCACCTCCTGCGTGCTCTTCTTCCTCGCCCATCTGCCCGGCGGCATCGTCTTCAACGTCACCGCCGGGGTCTACTACTGGTTCTTCGCCGGCCTGCTGATGGCGGTGCTGCGGCTCGACCGCCTGCCGGCGTGGGCGCCCGCCTCCCCTCGCCTGCGCCCGGCGGCCGGCCGGCCCTGGCTGCTCCGCCCCGAGAATTGAAAGTCCTGGTCACCCATCCCGGCCGTCAGCACTCTCACCAGGCGGCGCTGGCGCTGGAGCGCGCCGGCATGCTGGCGGGGTACTGGTCCGGCGTGCCGAGCCTGGCGCGGCACGGGCGCTTCGTACCGCGCCCGCTCTGGCGCCGCCTGGTGCGCTACGCGCCCCTCGAGCTGCCGCCCGAGCGGGTGCGCTGGTACGCCTGGCCTCCCGTGTTGCGCCGCCTGGCCGACGCCGCGCTGCCCGCCGCCGCCGCCAGCCAGTTGGACTTCGCCGCCTGCCGCCTGTTCGACCGCTGGGCCGCCCGCCGGCTCGCCTCGACCGGCGCGGGCGCCGTCCTCGCGTGCGAGATCTCGGCGCTGGAGACGTTTCGTGTGGCCAGGGCGCGCGGCTTGCGCACGCTGCTCGACGCGCCCTCGATCCACCACGCGGCGCAGGACCGGTTGCACGGGTTCACCGAGCCCGCGGCGCTGCACCGGCGTATCACGGCGGTCAAGGACCGTGAGATCGAGCTCGCCGATGCCGTGCTCACCGTGTCCGAGCTCGCCCGCGAGACCTACCTCGAGGCCGGCGTGCCGCCCGAGCGCGTGCTCGCCATTCCGCTGGGCGCCGACACCGAGCTCTTCTCGCCCGGCGAGCCGGAGGCGGCAGGCGGGGCTGCGGTCGCGGAGGGTGGCGGCGGCTTCCGCTTCGTGTTCTCCGGCGCCATGATCCGCCGCAAGGGCTTCGATCTCCTGTTGCAGGCGTTCGTCAGGGCGCGGCAGGAGGTGCCGGACGCCCGCCTGGTGATCGCCGGCCCGGCCGGGGACGCGGCCGGCGAGCTGGAGCGCGGCGACCGCAGCGGCATCGAGCTCACGGGCTCCCTGCCCCAGGCCGAGCTCGCCCGCCTCTTCCGCGCCGCGGACTGCCTGGTGCTGCCCTCGCGAAACGATTCCTATGGCATGGTGGTGGCCGAAGCCCTGGCCTGCGGGCTGCCGGTGATCGCCTCGCGCATGGTGGGTGCCAAGGGCCTGATCGTGGAAGGCGAGAGCGGCTGGATCGTGCCGGTGGAGGACGTCGACGCGCTCGCGGATCGCATGGCCTGGTGCGCCCGCCATCCCCGCGAGGTACGGGCGATGCGGCCTGCCTGCCGCGAGGCCGCGGCGGCCGCCACCTGGCCGGCCTACCAGCGGCGCTTCGCGCGGGCGATCGGCGGCCTCCTCGCCGGCGACCCCGCGCTCGCAGACCCCATGCCATGAAGCTCCTGCACGTGGTGCCCACCTACGTCCCGGCGCGCCGCCACGGCGGGCCGGCGCTCGCCGTTCACGGCCTGGCGCGGGCGCTCGCCGCGCTCGGCCACCAGGTGACGGTGCTCACCACCGACGTCGACGGCGACGAGCGGCTCGACGTGCCCCTGGGCCGCGCGGTGCCGAGAGATGGCGTCGAGGTCCTCTACTTCCCGGTGCACTGGCCGCGGCGGCTGTACCGCTCGCCGGGCCTTGCTCGCGAGGCGCGGCGGCGGCTCCCGGGCTTCGACGTCGCCCACCTGCACTCGGTCTTCCTCGCCCCCACCTCGGCGGTGGCGCGCGCCGCCGAGCGGGCGGGCATCCCCTACCTGGTGGCACCGCGCGGCATGCTGGTGCCGGAGCTGATCCGGCGGCGGGGCCGGTGGCGCAAGACGTGGTGGCTGCGGCTGGTCGAGCGGCGCACGATCGCGCGCGCCGCCGGCCTGCACGTGACCGGCGACCTCGAGGCCGACGACGTGGCGCGGCTCGGCCTCCTCCTGCCCGCCGTGTACCGCGTGCCCAACGGCATCGACCCGGCGGATTTGCGGCTCGACCCGGCCGCCTCCCTGTCCGGGCCGGTGCGCGCCGCGCTGACTCGAGGCACCTTCCTGCTGGTCCTCGGCCGGCTGTCGTGGAAGAAGGGCATCGACCGCCTGATCGCCGCCCTGCCCCAGGTTTCCGGGATCGCGCTGGTGGTGGCCGGCAACGACGAGGAGGGCCTGACGCCGGCCCTGGCGCGCCAGGCGGCCGAGCTCTCGGTGGCCGATCGCGTGCTGTTCACCGGCGCGGTGGAGGGCGCCGAGAAGGCGGCGCTGCTCCACGCCGCGAGCCTGCTGGTGCTGCCCTCGCACTCCGAGAACTTCGGCAACGTGGTGCTCGAGGCCATGGCCGTCGGGCGGGCGGTGGTGGTGACGCCCGAGGTGGGCCTCGCCTGCGTAGTGGCCGAGGCCGGGGCCGGCCTGGTGGTCCCCGGCGAGCCCGAGGCGCTGGCCCAGGCGCTCGCCGAGCTGCTGGCCGCCAGGGAGCGGCGCGAAGAGATGGGGCGCCGCGGCATGGCGGCGGCCCTCGGCCGCTTCGGCTGGCCGGCGGTGGCGCGGCAGATGGTGGAGGTCTACGAGGAGGTAGCGAGGAAGCGCGTCGCTCGTGGATAGACCGCGGGGCAAGCAGCCCGTGTCCCCGCCGCAGGGCTGCTAAGCTATCTCCTTTATGCGAATCGGCTTCCTGGTCGAGCGGCCAACGCAGTTCGACGTGCCCTTTTTCCGCTTCGCCGCCGCCGACCGCGAGCATCGGCTGCGGGTGATCTACGCCACGGGCGCGAGCGGCGAGGCGCGCTTCGACCCCGAGCTCGGCCGCGAGGTCTCCTGGGGTTTCGAGCTCCTGGGCGGCTATGACCACGCCGTGCTGCCGGCGAGGGGCCGGCGCCGCTTCTGGCGCCGCGAGCTCGCCAGGGAGCGCTACGACTTGCTGATCACCAACGGCTACTCCCAACGCGCCTACCTCGAGGCGGCCTTCGCTGCCCGCCGCGCCGGGGTGACGACCGGCCTGCGCCTGGACTCGGTCGAGTTCGCCGACTCGTGGCGCCGCCGGCGGGTGAAGCGCGCCCTGTATCAGGCCCTGCTCCGCCGTCTCTACGATCTGTTCTTCGGCGTCGGCACGCTCACCGCCCGCTACCTCGCCTTCTTCGGCATCGAGCCCGAGCGCATCGCCTACTTCACCTACGCCGTCGACGTCGAGAGCTTCCGCCGGCGCTCGGCGATGACCGCCGCCGAGCGCCGCGCCCACCGCGAGCGGCTGGGCTTGCCGGCCGAAGGTCCGGTGGTGACGGTGGTGGCCAAGCTCAACGCCCGCGAGGCGCCGTGGGACCTGCTCGCCGCGCTGCGGCTCTACGAGGGGGAACCGCCGTGGCTGGCGGTGGCGGGCGACGGCCCCGATCAGGACCGTCTGGAGGCCTTCACCCGAGCGCACGGCCTATCGCGGGTGCGCTTCCTGGGTTACGTGCCGTTCGTCGAGCTGCCCAGTCTCTACGGCGCCTCCGACCTCTTCGTGCACGCGGCGGCCGAGGAGCGCTGGGGGGTGTCGGTGCCCGAGGCCATGGCCTGCGGCCTGCCGGTCATCGCCTCGTCGCGAGTGGGCGCCGGGCACGACCTCGTCGAGCCCGGCAGGAACGGCTTCGTCTACGTGGCGGGCAATGCGGCCGAGCTCGCCTCCCGCCTGCACCAGAGCCTGACCATGCTGGCACCCGCCGAGGTGGCCCGCACCAACCGCGAGGTGCTGGCACGCTGGGACTACGCCGCCACCTGGCGCAGCCTCCTGCGCGCCGCGGCCAGCGTCGAGCGATGATCCCGGTCACCGTCCTGGTCACTACCCGCAACGAGGAGGCCAACCTCGGCCGCTGCCTCGCCAGCGTGCACGGCTTCGCCGGCCAGATCGTGGTGCTCGACTCGGAGTCGGTGGACGGCACGGTCGAGATCGCGAAGCGGTACGCGGATCAGGTCGTCAATCTGCCCTACGAGCACGGGCGGATCATCCCCTGGATCTTCCAGTGGGGGCTCGACAACCTCGACCTCCGCCACGACTGGGTGCTGATCCTCGAGGCCGACCAGGCCCTGACCCCGGAGCTCAAGGCCGAGCTCGAAGAGCTGTTCGCGCGGCCGGAGATCCCGGCTGACGGCTTCTACCTCAGGCGGGTGCAGATCTTCCGCGGCAAGCGCCTGCGCTTCGGCGGCTACGGCGGCAAGCGGCTGCTGAAGCTGTTCCGGCGCGCCAAGGGCGAGCTCGACCCGGTGGAGCAGGACACCCGGGTCTACGTGCGCGGGCCGGTGGCCAGCCTCGAGGCGCCGCTCGAGGAGTGGAACCGCAAGGAAGAGTCGATCCTCTTCTACCTCGAGAAGCACCTGCGCTACGCCGAGGCCTTCGCCCAGGAGGAGGCCAGGCGGCGGCGCGAGGGCCTGGGCTTCAAGCTCGAGGGCCGCTTCCTCGGGACGCCGGACGAGCGCGTGCTGTGGATGAAGGAGCGCTGGTACCGGATGCCGCTCTTCGTGCGGCCGTTCCTCTACTTCGCCTACCGCTACGTCTTCCTGCTGGGCTTCCTCGACGGCAAGACCGGCTTCCTCTTTCATTTCCTGCAAGCCTTCTGGTTCCGCCTGGTGGTGGACGTGCGGCTGGCGGAGATCCTGGCGGCCGAGAAGCGATGACCACCCCCCAATGACGACTCATATCCTGGGCATCAACGCCTTCCACGCCGACGCCTCGGCCGCCGCGCTCGCGGGCGGCCGCTTCGTGACCGGCGTCGAGGAAGAGCGCTTCCGGCGGGTCAAGCACTGGGCGGGCTTCCCGGGCGAAGCGATCGCCCACTGCCTGGCCGAGCTCGACGCCGGCGGCCTCGAGGGTCTGACCGCGGTCGCGGTCTCGCGCCAGCCGCGTGCCTACCTGGCGCGCAAGGCGTGGCTCGCGCTCACCCACCCGCGCAGCCTCGGCCGGGCCCTCGGGCGGGCGAAGAACCTCGCCGCCGTGGCCTCGCTCGAGGCACGGCTCGCCGAGCGCTTCGGCGCGCCGGGCGGACGCGGGATGCCGCCCGTGCACGCCGTCGAGCACCACCTGGCCCACCTCGCCTCGGCATTCTTCTGCTCGCCGTTCGAGGAGGCCATGTGCCTGTCGGTCGACGGCTTCGGCGACTTCGTGTCCACCATGCTGGCCGCCGGCCGCGGCGACACGCTCGAGGTGCTCGAGCGCGTCCATTTCCCGCACTCGCTCGGACTCTTCTACACCGCGATCACCCAGTTCCTGGGATTCGTCGGTTTCGGTGACGAGTACAAAGTGATGGGCCTCGCCGCCTACGGCGAGCCGACCTACGTCGCGCAGCTGCGGCGCGTGGTGCCGGCCGCCGGCGACGGCACCTTCCGCCTCGACCTGGCCTACTTCCGGCACCTCTCGGAAGGCGTGGACATGAGCTGGGAGGACGGCGCACCCACCCTCGGCTTGGTCTACACCCCGGCCCTCGAAAAGTTGCTGGGCCCGGCGCGCGGCAAGGACGACGAGCTCGCCCAGCGCCACAAGGACCTCGCGGCCTCGCTGCAGCAGGTGTACGAGGAGCGCTTCTTCGCCCTGGTGCGCGCGCTGGGCAAGAGGACCGGCTCGAAGCGCCTGGCCTTGGCCGGCGGCTGCGCGCTCAACTCGCTCGCCAACGGCAAGCTGTTCACCGAGACCGACGTCGAGGAGGTCTACGTGCAGGCCGCGGCCGGCGACGCCGGCACCGCGCTCGGCGCCGCGCTCTACGTCGAGCACGTGGTGCTCGGCTGGCCGCGCCGAGGCGCCATGGAGCACTCCTACTGGGGGCCCGCCTACGGCGAGGAGGAAGTGCGCCGCGCGCTCGCCTCGCGGGTTCCCGGCTCGGGGGGCGGCGACGGTCGCTGGGGCGAGGTCGTGATCGAGACGATCCGCGACGGCGACCGGCTGGCTCATGAAACCGCGGCCGCCATCGCTCGCGGCGAAGTCTTGGGCTGGTACCAGGGCCGTTCGGAGTGGGGGCCGCGGGCGCTCGGCAACCGCTCGATCCTCGCCGACCCGCGGCGGGCGGACATGAAGGAGATCCTCAACCTCAAGATCAAGCGCCGCGAGCCGTTCCGGCCGTTCGCGCCGTCGATCCTCGAGGAGGCGACCGGCGAGTGGTTCACGATCGACTACCCGGACCCCTTCATGCTCAAGGTCTACCCCATCCGGCCGGAGAAGCGCGCCGCCATCCCCGCCGTCACCCACGCCGACGGCACCGGGCGTCTGCAGACCGTGGCGCGCGAGGCCAACCCGCGCTACTACCGGCTGATCTGCGCCTTCGAGGCGCAGACCGGCGTGCCGATGGTGCTCAACACCTCCTTCAACGAGAACGAGCCGATCGTCAACCGGCCCGAGGAGGCGATCGACTGCTTCCTGCGCACCCGCATGGACCGCCTGGTGCTGGGGGACGTTGTGGTGGCGCGGGTCGCCGCGCCCTTGCCGGTGGAGCCCACTCCGGTCGGCGGCTAGCATGCGACGCCTCCTCGAGCTGCTGAGCCGCAACCTGGTGCTGAAACGCCGCCTGCCCGACGCGCACGGCGGTGCCGAGATCCTGGTCTCGCCCGACGCCTCGCTCCGCTTCTGGCGGCGAGATCTCGAGCGCGTCGACCCCTGGCTCCTCGCGATGGCCAAGCGCCTGGTGCGGCCCGGCTCGGTGGTGTGGGACGTGGGCGCCAACGTCGGCCTCTTCGCCTTCGCGGCGGCCTTCGGCGCCGGCCCGCGAGGGCGCGTCGTGGCGCTGGAGGCCGACCCCTGGCTGGCCTCGCTGCTGCGCCGCTCGGCCGCCGCGCTGCCCGCCTCCTACGCGCCGGTCGAGGTCCTGCCAGCCGCCGCCGCGGCCGGCCCCGGCACCGTGGAGCTGGTCATCGCCCGGCGCGGCCGGGCTGCCAACCACCTGGCCTCGGTGGCCGGGTCGTCGCAGAGCGGCGGCCCGCGGGAGACACTGGCGGTCGACGCCGTGAGCCTCGACTCCCTGCTCTCGACCCGGACCGCGCCCACCGTTGTCAAGATCGACGTCGAGGGCGCGGAGCTCGAGGTCCTGGCTGGCGCCGAGCGGGTCCTCTCGCAGGCCCGGCCGACGCTCCTCATCGAGGTCTCCTCTCCTTCGATCGAACCCCTCTCCGCTCTCCTCACCGGGCACCGCTACACGATGCTCGACGCCGCGCGGCTCGGCGATCCCGACGCCAAGCCTGTCGCGCGGGCGGTAGAGAACACGGTCGCGCTGCCGGGCGAGGTCGTCGCGTGGTGAGCCAGGCACCGGCCGAGATACCGCTGCTGCGCGGCGCCGTACCCGGCCCCGGTGACCCCGAGCACCGGGAGCGTCAAAAGTACGAGTCCGGCGCCGCCGAGGAAGAGGTGCGCTCGACGATCGGCCCCGGGCCCGAAGGCTGGCTCGAGGTGGTGAAGCGCTGCGAGCCGGGCTCGCTGCTGAGCCTCGACTTCGTTCTGGAGCATCCCGAGCTCTCGGCGCGGGTCCGCGGCAGGGTGATCGACCTGGGCGCCGGCACCTGCTGGGCTACCGCCCGCCTGTCGCGACACCGGGGGGTCGAAGAGGTGGTGGCGCTCGACCTCGCCGCCGGCTTCCTGACCCGCATCGGCAGCGGCGTGATCCGTGCGACGGGTGGCGACCCGGGCAAGATCCGCTTCGCCGAGAGCAGCTTCGAGCGCACGCCGTTCGCTGCTGGCTCCTTCGACGCCGCCTTCCTGATCGCCGCCCTCCACCACTCCCTGGCACCCCTCAAGGTGCTGCTCGAAGCGCGGCGCCTGCTCGCGCCGGGAGGGCTCTTGGTGGTGGTCGAGAACCCCGGCTCGGTCCTCGGGATCGGTCGCCAGCGGCGGCTCGGCCTCGAGCTGTCGCGGCAGACGGGCGCCACCGAGATTGCCTACACCCGCGGCGAGATCGCCTACCTGCTCGCTCATGCCGGCTTCGATCGCATCACCTTTCACCCGGTGGGCGGCTTCTCCTCCAACCCCTTGAAGCGCTGGGCACGCCGTCTGCTCCGCCGCCTCGGGCTCGAGCACCTGGTGCTGGCGGTGGGCTATGTCATCGTGGCCGAGCCTTGCAAGGACCTGGGCGCGACGCCTGAGCGCCTGTGAATAAACCTGCTGCGCGACGATTTCTTCACAGGCTCTGAGGCCATGGTCCGAGCAATCCTCCGCCGGCTGCTTCCCGGCCCCCTCCGCGACCCGCTCGCTCGCCTGGTGCAGGCCGCCCGAAGCTACCACCCGGAACGGCGGCGGCGGGAGCGAGCCTTCTACGCCGCCAACGCGGACGCCGCGGGCCACGAGATGACGCTCCGGCCGGGGCTCACGCTCGCCGTCGATCCCCGCGCGCGCCACGGCTTCGAGCACTTCTGCTTCCGCTCTCTCGAGATGGCGCGCGAGCTCGACGCCTTCCTCGCCGAGCGCGGCAGCCGCCTCCGCCTGCTCGACGTCGGCGCCCTGCACGGCCTGTTCGCGTTCGCCTTCACTCATGGCCGCCCCGAGGCGCGCGCCCTGGCCGTCGATCCCTCGCCGGCCGCGCTCGAGGTGCTGGAGTCCAACCTGCTCCTCAACCCTGGCTGCCGCATCGAGCCGCTGCCGGTCGCCGTGGGCGCGCGCCCCGGCGCCCTGCGCATGCAGCCTTGCTGGCACCACCTGGAGGCGCTGCCGGAGGGCGCGGCAGCCGAGGGTGTCGTCGAAGTGCCGCTCACCACCATCGACCGTCTCTGCGGCGAGCGCGGCTTGGCGCCGGACGTGGTCAAGATCGATGTCGAGGGCTACGAGCTGGAGGTGCTCGAGGGCGCGCGGGAGACGCTGGCTCGCTGCCGGCCCGTGCTCTTCCTCGAGGTCCACCCGGCGCGGCTCGCGGAGCTCGGCGGCTCGGCGGCCGAGGTGGGAAGCCTGCTCGAGGGCCTGGGATATCGCGCCTTCGGGGTCGAGGACGGGCGCCCCGCGGCGCGGCGCTTCTCGCGCTCCGAGCGGGTGTTCCGGGTGCTAGCGCGGCAAGGCTCCGGCTAGCTAGCGCCGCCAGCGCCGCAGCAGCTCGGTACGGGCCAGGCCCCAGGCGCGGAGCCGGCTCACGGGCAAGAAGCGAATCGCCTCCGGCGGCTCGCCGCGGCGGTCGGGCGCGCCGGCCAGGCGCGCTGGCAGGAGGTGCCTCGCCGGGCTGACGAAGTGCAGGCCCACCGGGTCGCCGGGTGCCGCCTCCCCGGCGAGGGCGACCTGGCCGGGATCGACCGCCCAGCAGCCGGCGCGCTCCCCAAGCAGCGCCCAGCAGGTCTGCTCCGCCCACACCGGCGCGAGCTGGAATCCGCGGCGGGAGAGATACCACTCGACCAGCTCCAGGTCGTAGCGGTCGGCGCGGAAGCTCACGATGCCGGTGTTGACCCGCGCCGGCAGCCGCAGCCGCCGGTGGAGAAGGAAATGCCACGAGCGTACCGAGTAGGCGTTCTGCACGTCGCGCATGAAGACCGCGCCGGCGGCCGGTGACGGCCAGCGGAACAGCCCGCGAAAAGGTCGCAGGAACAACACGTCGGAATCGCAGTAGAAGAGCTCCCCGGAATCCGCCAGCAGCGGCGCGTCGATCAGCTTCAAGCCGAGCGGGTTCGCGGCCCGGAAGCGGGCCAGCGCTGGCCGCCGTGCCAGCACTGCCGCAAGCCGGTCGTCCGCCTCGGCGCGTGACACGAAGCGGACCTCACCGAGCCTCTCCTCCAGCCGCTCGCGGTCCCCGGCGGTGAGCGAGCCGTCGTCGTGGACCCTGAGCGCGAGCGGCTCCAGACTGTAGGCCCCGAGGCTCCCCAAGCATGCCAGGGCCATCTCGACGTGAGCCGAGCCCAGCAAGACCGCCACCTCGATCGGCCCGGGAGCGTTTGGAGTTCGCGCCATCGAGCCGCTATCCTAACGGGCCGTTCCAGCCACTCATGCCCGAGCCCACTTCACCACGGCGCGTGCGCGCTCGCCTCCGCGGTCTGCTGCGGGCGAGCGCCGGGATGCTGCTCGGCACCTTGGTGGTGATCGTCGTGCTCGAGGGCCTTGCCAGCGTCGTGTACTTCGCCGGCCGGCTGTACCGCGACCGCGCCATCGCCGAGCAGCGCCACAGCCGCTACGACGCCGACCTGGGCTGGGTCAACGTCCCCCGGCTGGAGCTGCCTGACATGTACGGGCCGGGCATCGGCCTCACCACCAACAGCCGGGGTTTCCGCGGCTCGCGCGACTACGCCCGTGCCGTGCCGGAGGGCAGGCTGCGGCTGATCTGCTCGGGCGACTCCTTCACCCTGGGCTACGGGGTGGATGACGAGCACACCTGGTGCCGGTTGCTCGAGACCCTGGATCCCGGGCTCGAGACCGTGAACATGGGACAGGGTGGCTACGGCATCGACCAGGCCTACCTCTGGTATCGCCGCGACGCCGCCGATCTCGAGCACCAGCTTCACCTCTTCGCGTTCGTCACCGACGACTTCATCCGGGCCCTCTCCGACCGATTCTTCGGCTTCGGCAAGCCGCTGCTCGAGCTGCGCCACGGGGCGCTCGCCGTCACCAACGTCCCGGTGCCGAGGCCCAGCCCGGTCGGCCGCTGGATCACGGCCCACACGCCGCACCTCAAGAACCTGGCAACGGTCCGCCTGGCGGTGGCGGTACGCTCCGAGATCTGGGGCGACCCCGAGGTCGAGCCCTTCGACAGCCCCGAGGCGCTGGCGCTGGCGGCGGCGATCCTGGGCGAGCTCGCCAGCCTCGACCGTGCGCGGGGCAGCCGGCTGGCTCTCGTCTATCTGCCCACCCGCGAGGACTACCGCTCCGGCGCCGCCGAGCCCTGGCGCAAGCTGGTCGAGGCCAGGGCCCGGGAGCTGGGCGTGCCCTTCGTCGACCTGATCCCTGCCCTGCGGCGGCTGCCGACGGAGGCGGCCGACGCCCTGTTCATCCAGGTACCGGCGGTCGGCTACCTCGGAGCGGCCGGCCACTACACCGAGCAGGGGAACCGCTGGGCGGCGGAGGAGCTCAGCGCGCGGTTGGCGGAGTGGAAGGCGCCTCCCCTGCCGGCCTTGCGCCCGCCGCCGTGAACGCCGGGCGACGCTGGTGGGCCCGCGCCAGGAGGCTGCTGCTAGGCCTCGCCCTGGCCGCGATCGCGGGCGAGCTCGGCTTGCGAGCCTGGGACGCGGTACGCGGCCGGCGCACCGGCTCGCTCTACGACGAGGTGGCCTTCTCGACCGGCGCCGCCGGCTGGCGTCGGTTCAAGATGCGCCCCGGCACGCTCACCGTGCCCGAGCGCTACGGCGACATCGAGTACCGCTTCAACCGCGCCGGCTATCGCGACCGCGACCACGATGCCTCGAGCCGCCGGCGGACGATCGTGCTGCTCGGCGACTCGGTGACCTTCGGGCTCGGCGTCGAGCAGGAGGAGGTCTACGCCCACCGCCTGCAAGAGGAGCTCTCCCGCCGCTTCCCGGGCGCCTACGAGGTGGCGAACCTCGCGATGTGGTCCTACCACACGCGCGACGAGCTCGCGGCACTGGAGGAGGACGGCCTCGCGCTCGCGCCGGGCCTGGTGGTGCTGCAGTTCTACATGAACGATTTCGCTCTGCCGCCGGCGGACTGGAAGCCCGCTCCCCTGCCGCTCGCGGCGCGGCTGCGCGGGCTGCGCAACCAACTGCTCTACTCCTCGAACCTCTATCGCCGCCTGCACCAGCTCGCCTACGGCGCCGCCTACCACCTGGTGCACGACCTGCGACGTCAGCGGTTCCCGGAGCGGCTGAACCGGCTCGAGCCGGAGAGCAAGCGGCGCTACCTCGAGGCCTTCACCGACGACGACGAGGTGCCGGCCTTGATGGCGCTGCGCGCGATCGCGGAGCGCAGCGCAGGCCACGGCGCGCGCTTCGTGCTGCTGCTCTCGCCCGACGAGGTGCAGCTCTACGACCCGCAGTACGACGTCATCAACCGGCGAATGGAAACCTTCGCGGCGGCCCACGGCCAGCCCTTCATCGACCTCTTGCCGGTACTGCGGGCGGCGCCCGACCGCCACCGCCTCTTCCTCGACGGCGTGCACCTCTCGTCCTACGGCCACGAGCTGGTGGCGGCGCACCTCGCGGCGGAGCTCGCGGCGCGCGGCCTGCTGCCGCCCTCGCCGGCGGCCCAGGGCGGGTCATGAATCATCCCCCGGCTCGGCCGCGCTTCCCGGGCCTCGACAGCCTGCGCGCCTATGCGGCGCTGTTCGTGGTCGTCGGCCACATCCCGATGAACCAGGCGAGCCTCGGGCTGCCGAGCCCGGCGCCCGCCGCGCTCTTCTTTCGCGGCGCGCCGGCGGTGTCGTTCTTCTTCACGCTCTCCGGCTTCCTCATCACCTACCTGCTGCTCGACGAGCAGCAGCGGCAGGGCAGGATCGACGTCCGCGCCTTCTACCTGCGCCGCGTGCTCCGCATCTGGCCGCTCTACTTCGCCACCATCGCCTTCGGCCTCTTTTTCTACAACGCGCTGCTGCCCTGGCTCGGCATCCCGTACCGCGTGGAGTACAGCCTCGGACTGGCGATCGTGCTCTACCTGTTCTTCCTGCCCAACCTGATGAACAGCCTCTACACGGTGGGTGGGCTGCTCAACCCGAGCTGGTCGATCGGCATCGAGGAGCAGTTCTACTTGGCCTGGGCGCCGGCCCTCAAACGCTGGCACCGCCGCCTGCCGCGGCTCGCGGCGACGGTGCTCGCCGTCTCCTTCGCCGCCTTCCTCGTCAACCGCCTCAACCCCTTCCACCTGACCGAGATGGTGAAGTTCTTCGACCAGCTCAAGTTCCACTTCATGGCCGCCGGCGCGCTCGCGGCGTGGGCGGTGCGCGAACGGCGGGAGGCGCTGCTCGCGCTGCCGGTCTTCAGGCAGGGCTGGCTGCAGTGGGCGCTGGGGCTGTTCCTCGCCCAGTACTTCCTCGTCGACCTCTGGCCGATGCCCTGGTGGCTCGAGGAGCTGGTGCAGCTCTTCCTCTTCACCTGGCTGCTGATCGAGGTGGGGGTCAACCCGCGCCGGCGCATGCCGCTCGAGAACCGTTTCGCAGAGTGGCTGGGCACCATCTCCTACGGCGTCTACATGCTGCACATGATCGCCATCTACTTCACGTCATGGCTATTCAAGAATAGCCAGTGGTGGGCCGGCAGCCCATGGCTCTACCACCTCGGCTACTACGGCCTGGCGGTTGCCCTCACCATCCTCCTGTCGTATCTTTCCTTCCGCTTCTTCGAGGGCCCGCTGCTGGCGCTGAAAACCAGGCTGGCGAGGTGATTGCCCGAGCAGCCGCCCGCAACCTTCGTGCAGCGCACGCCGCTCGAACCCAGCCGCGATAGGAGCCCGATGAACTGGCCTGAGAAGCACGTCCTCGTCACCGGCGGCGCCTCCTTCATCAGCTCCCACCTGATCGATCTACTGGTCGCGAACGGCGCGCGGCGCATCCGCGTCGTCGACGACCTGACGAGCGGTCGCCTGGCCAATATCCAGGCGCACGTCGAAGCCGGCGTGGTGGAGTTCGTGGAGGCTGACCTCCTTGCGCCAGGAGTCGCGCAGCGCTCGGTGGAAGGCATCGACGTGGTGTTCCACCTGGCCGCCATCCATGGCGGGCGTGGCTTCGTCGACCTCCACCAGGCCGCCTGCGCCCAGAACCTCGCCATGGACGGCCTGCTGGTCAAGGCGGCGCACGAGGCGGGGGTGGGCAAGTTCGTGTTCGCGTCCTCGGGTTGCATCTACCCCAACTTCCTGCAGCAGGACGTGACCGAGGAGCTCTACCTCACCGAGGACATGGCCGGGCCGCCCTACGACGCCGACAACCTCTACGGCTGGGCCAAGCTGATGACCGAGCTGACGCTCAAGGCCTACTACAAGGACTTCGGGCTCAAGTCCGCCTCCTGTCGCTTCTTCACGGTGTACGGCGAGCGCGGGGTCGAAAACCACGCGGTGATCGCCATGATCGCCCGCGCGTTCGTCAAGCAGGACCCCTTCGAGGTGTGGGGCGACGGCACGCAGGTGCGCAACTGGACCTACGTCGGCGACATCGCGAGCGGCATGCTGGCGGCTGCCGAGAAGATCGACGACGGCACCGCCGTCAACCTCGGCACCGAGGAGCGCACGCGGGTGATCGACGCCGTGGCCGAGGTGCTGCGCTACACCGGCCACCGGGCGGAGATCAAGCTGCTGCGCCACATGCCCACCGGCCCCTTGAACCGCGTGGCGAGCAACCGCCTCGCCCGCGAGCTCCTGGCCTGGGAGCCCAAGGTCAAGTTCATGGACGGCCTGCACCGCACCATCGACTGGTACTTCGCCGCCAAGCAGCGCGAGGAAGTGGGCGGCTACCTCGAAGAGATGCTGACCGAGAGGTGAGAAATCTGCTGCGCGGGCCGTCCGCGTTGTCGCGGGTCCTCCCGGCAATCCTCACGTACTGACGTGTACGCTGCGGTTGCCGGGTCCTCCCGCGGAGGTCGCACAATCAGTTCTCTAAGTCCCTGAGCATTAAGAGCTTAGGGAGATGTCGCAGTGGCGCGGCAACTACCTCACGAGGCCGAGCATGCACATGGCATGCGTCTCGGCGAGGTCCAGGGTCAGCCAAGCCGCCGGCTCCGATACCCGGGCAAGAAGTAGCGGCGGGGGACTGCCGGGCATTCTCGGCACGCGGCGTCTCATGCCGCGTGCCACTCCATACTTGGCTGCGCTCCACACCTTGCCCGCAACCCGCGGCCAGATGGCCTGGCCGGAGCGCGTCTCAATCGCATCCCATTTGCGACCACGTAAAGCGGCTTCCGGTCCCACCGGGCGTCGAAGGCTCCCGCAAAGGGGCACCACCGAGGATGGTATCCGTGTGCTCCTTCGAGAGCAGGGGCTCCTGCCTGAATTTGGCTCGCTGTGGGCCAAAGTAAAGAGTCTCCCCTCTTTGTTCCCCAACCGACTCCTCGATCTCGGGAGTCGGCTCGCCGCCGACCGCCTTGAAGGTCTCTGAAACCTTTCGGTATTTCACAACAACGTGCTGGCCCTCGCCGCGCACCCACTCGCCAGCGAACACCGTCAGGCCGTCGCCGACCAGGATGCCCATCTCTGAATGCGCGTCGACCCGGCCAACCAGACAATCACACCTGTCCAAGATCGGTTTTGACGACGTCCTCCCGGCGAGGCATCATGGGCCTGCGAAGGTTCCAGATGACCTGCAGCACGGGAGGACGACTCGATGATACGTGTAGCGAGCGTGTTCAGCC
>JBIOXV010000108.1:0-67024 GCA_044869805.1 Thermoanaerobaculia bacterium
CGGCTGGCCTCCACCGCCCCCTGGATCACCTGCTGCAGCTCGATGCGCTGCTTGCGCAGCTCGAGCTTGTCGCGGGTGATGCGCGAGAGGTCGAGCAGGTCCTCGATCAGCCGCGTCAGGTGGTCGACTTGGCGGTCGATCACCTCCCGCGCCCACTCGACGTCCGGCCCCGGCGGGCCCGCGAGGCGCAGCACGTCGACGGCATTCTTGATCGGCGCCAGCGGGTTGCGCAGCTCGTGGGCCAGGGTGGCCAGGAACTCGTCCTTGCGGCGGTCGGCGTAGCGCAGCTCGCTCTCCATCTGCTTCTGGTCGTGGATGTCGGTGGTGACGCCGAACCAGCGGGTCACCTCGCCGGCGGCGTTGCGCTGCGGCACGGCGCGGGTCAGGAACCAGCGGTAGACGCCGTCGTAGCGCCGGTTGCGCACCTCGATCTCGTACTCGCTGCCGGCGGCCAGGGCCTGGCTCCACTGCGCCAGGCAGCGCTCGCGGTCGTCCGGGTGGAGCACGAGCTGCGGCCAGTTGCGGGCATTCTCCTCGGCGGTCAGCGCGCAGTACTGGAGCCAGCGGTGGTTGGCGTAGGTGATGGTGCCGTCGGGAGCGGCGGTCCACACGATCGACGGGATGGTCTCGGCCAGGAAGCGGAACCGCTCCTCGCTCTCGCGCAGCGACTCCTCGGCGCGCTTGCTCGCGGTGACGTCGGTGGCGATGCAGCAGCTCGCCATCGGCGCGCCGGTCTCGTCCGGCATCAGGAACTGGATGGCCGAGAGCACGGTCTCGCCGCCGTCGCCGGGCAGCCGCTGCTCGAACTCCTGCGGCGTCCCGCGCTCCAGCAGCTCGCGGTCGTGTGCCGTGCACTGCGCGGCGAAGGCGGGCTCGAAGGCCTCCTCGGCGGTCCTGCCCACCAGCTCGTCGGCGCGCACCCGGAGCACCTCCTCGCAGCGGCGGTTGACCAGCAGGTAGCGGCCGGCGAGGTCCTTGACCAGGATCAGGACCGGGCTGTAATCGAGGATCGCCTGCAGGCGGCGGCCGATCTGGCGCAGCGCTTTCTCGGCCTCGACCTGGGCGGCGGCGGCCTCGCGCCGTTCGCGGGCCTCCTTCTCGAGCTGCTCGAGCCGCGCCTTGAGCTCGCGGCGGGCGGAGTGCAGGTCGCCGCAGAGGGCGCTGATCAGGAAGCCGACGATGAGGAAGAAAACCGTGCGAATCTGGTCGGCCGGCGCCACCGGTACGGCGACGCCAATCGGCTCGATGAACAGGAGGTGGGCGAGGACGGCCGAGAGCAGGGTCGCCAGCAGGCCGCCCCACAGCCCGCCGTACCAGGCCGCCGCCATCACCGCCATCACGAAGAGCAGCAGCGGCGTGGCTTCCGAGGTCACCATGTCGCCCAGGTAGTAGCAGAGCGCGGCCACGGACACCGTCGCCAGCACGGCGATCAGCAGGCCTTGCAGAGATCGCGGTCGCGGTTCGAGTCGGGGGCCGGCCCACATGGTCAGAGGTGCCGCAGTCGCCGCGCTGCCTCTCGCGCGAGAGGCTTATCGACGAACCTGCATTCTATGGGAAGCCCTGGGGGTCTGCGAGACCTTTTCAGCCATCAGGCGCTGCGCCGGCGGGTGAGGAGGGACCGGCCGGCGCGCGCCACGAGGAAGGAGGCGGCCGCCACCAGCACGATGGTGCCGCCAGGAGCGAGGTTGGCCTGGTAGGCGATGGCGAGACCGGCGATCACGCTCCCCACGCCGATCGCCATCGAGAGGCCGAGGGTCGAGCGCACGCTCCAGGCGAGGAGGCTGGCGCTCATCGCCGGCAGCACCATCAGGGCGGCGACCAGCAGCAGGCCCACGGCGCGCATGGCGAGCGCGATGGTCAGCGCCGCGAGCAGGGCGAGGCCGCCATTGAGCCAGGCGACCGGCAGCCCCGAGGCGCGCGCCCCTTCCTCGTCGAGCGCCACCGCGAGCAGGGGCCGGTAGAAGAGGGCGAGCGCCGCCAGCACGACGGCGGCGAGCCCCACGATCCAGGCGAGGTCGCGGCCGGTCACGGTGAGGATCGACCCGAAGAGGAAGCCGAAGAGGTTGGCGTTCATGGCGCCGGCCGCCGAGGCGATCACCACTCCCCCGGCCATGCCGCTGTAGAGCAGCAGCGCCAGCGTCTGATCGCCCGCCGTCTTGCCGCGCGCGCGCAGCCACTCCAAGCTCAGGGCACCGCCCACTGCCGAGGCGAGCGCGGTCGAGACCGGGTCGAGCCCGAGGAGGTAACCCAGGGCGACGCCGGCGAAGGCCGTGTGGCCGATGGCGTCTCCCACCAGGCTCATCCGGCGCTCGACCAGGAAGAAGCCCACCGCCGGCGCCGTCAAGCCCACCGCGGTGCCGGCGGCGAGCGCCATCAGCATGAAGGAGCTCTCTAGCACGCCGCGCCCCGGGGATGGGCGTGCGACGGGTCGTGCCAGAGCTGTGGCAGGCCGGCGACCGGCCCGTCGTAGGTGATGCCGCCGCGCACCAGGATCAGGCGCTGGACGTGCCGCTCGATGGCGCCGAACTCGTGCGAGACGTAGAGGATGGTGACTCCCAGCTCGCGGTGCAGGGCCGCCAGCGTGTCGCCCAGGCGCTCCTGGGCGTCGGTGTCGACGCCCACGGTGGGCTCGTCGAGGGCTATCAAGCTCGGCTGGCCGGCCAGGATCTTGGCCAGGAAGGCCCGCTGCTGCTGGCCGCCGGAGAGGGTGGCCACCGGCCGCTCGATGAACGCCGAGAGCCCCACCTGGTCGACGGCGCGCTCCGCCTCGCGCCGGCCCTGGCGCGACAGCGGGCCGAAGGGCCGCTCGACGGCGGCGCGCCCGGCCTCCACCAGCTCGCGCACCGTGGCCGGCGCCGCCACGCCCAGCGAGGCGCGCTGCGGCAGATAGCCGATGCGCGAGCGCCGCGTCGCGCGATGGGCCGGCTCCCCGAAGAGCAGCGCCCGCCCGGCGGTCGGCACTTCCAGGCCCAGGATCAGCCTGAGGAGAGTGGTCTTGCCGCCGCCGTTGGGGCCGGCCACGGCCACGAACTCCCCGGCCTCGACGCTGAGCTCCACGCCGGCGAGCGCCGGCACCCCGCGGCCGTAGCCGAAGGCCACGCCGGAGAGCTCGATCACCCGCGGCATGCGAGGCCTTTCCGGAGCTGAGACAAGTTGCCGCGCTGGATCGAAAAGTAGTCCTCGCCGCGCCGCTCTTCCTCGACGGAGAGCACCTCGAGCGGATGGAGCGCGGCGATCGCGGCGCCGATCTCGCGCGCCAAGGTCCGCGAGACGGCCGGCGAGAGCAGCGGCTCGCTGAACACGGTGGTGGCCCCGGCGGCGTGGGCGCGGGCCACGATCCTCTCGAGGTCGCGAGGCGCGACCTCGCCCTCCGGCGACCAGCCGGCGATGGCGATCTGGGCGAGACCATAGCGCTCGGCGAGGTAGCCGAAGGCGGCGTGAGCGGTGACGATCTCGCGGCGCGCGCAGTGCGCCAGGCCCTGCTCCATCTCGCGGTCGAGGGCTTCGAGCTCGGCGACGAGCGGCGCGGCACGCTCGCTCTCGCCCAGCTCGCGGGCGATCGCCATGACGACCACCGCGAAGCGCCGCGGATCGAGCCACACGTGGGGGTCGGGGGGCAGGGGCGCGTCCTGGCCCGGAGGCGCCTGCCGAGCGAGCAGGCGCAGGCCTTCGATGCGGAGCACGTCGAGCGACGGCCCGCTACGCCTGGCCGCCAGGAGATCGACCGCTGGCTGCAGGCCGGAGAAGTAGAGGACGAGGTCGGCGTCGCGCAGGGTCGCGACGTCGGCCGGCGTGAGCTCGAGATCGTGGGGCTCCACTCCGGCCGGGGTCAGGTTGACGACCTCGACGCCGTCTCCCGCCACGCGCTCGGCCGCGAACGCCAGCGGGTAGAACGCCGCGACCACTCGCTTGCGGCTCTCCGCCGCCGCGTTTCCAGCTCTCGACGCCGGCTCCCCACAGCCGGACAGCACAAGTAGCCCGAAGAGGGCGGCGAGGAGGAGGATCGTGGAGCGCGAGGGTCGCATGGCGGCGGCGCCTGAGAAGCCTTAATGATAGCAGGTTCTCACTGGGGCCGGCCGCCCTCCCGCGCGCCCTGGGCCGGCGCAGGCGCTCCCCACCGGAACCGGCGAGCGCAGGTCTCGATTGAGCGGGATCGCGCTCGCCTGCGCGTCCGGCGCGCCAAACCTCTAGGTGCTCTTTCGGGTCCGTGCACGGCGCGCCTCCCGAGCTTCCGGCTGGGGAGCGCCTGCGCCGGCCCTTATCGGGCGCGCACCCCCGCCCCCGACTGTCGTCCTGAGCGCAGCGAAGGACCTGGGAGCGGACCTGCCGGAGGCGCGCGGGCGGGGGAGCGCCGGGCAGCCCCTCAGCCCTTGCCGCCCGCCAGCCGCGCGATCAGGCCTGCGAGCGCTACGTCCGGCTCTTGGCTCGCGCCCTTCAGGCGGAGCTCCGTCTCCAGCACCGCCCAGGGCAAGATCGCGGCCTCCGCTTCCGGCAGACGGCAGGCGGCGAGATACGCCTTGTACAGGCGGTACGGCTTGAGCCCGGCGAGAGGGCTCTTGCGGCCGTTGGGCAGCGCCGCCGCGAACGCCGGCGCAAAGCGGTCCTCGAAGCGCTTGTAGTTGCGCTCTCCCGCCGGCACGTTGGCCAGCCGCATGATGCCGCGGATTGCCGTGATCTGCCGGCAGAGCGCGGCGATCAGGGCGAAGAACGACAGCCGCGTCGCCACCGGGTCCTCCGCTGCCGCGAGCAGCCGCGCATAGCGCTCCAGCGCCTCGCCCGCCCGGCCGGCACCGATCGCGTCGAGGATCTGCCACACGTCCTCCTGCCCCCGGTCCTCCACCGCGGCCTCGACCATCGCGAGGTCGATCCGCGCACGCGCCGGCACCGAGCCGCGCGATCCCGAGCCCTGGGCGCCAGAGCCTTGGGCCAAATGCGCCAGCTTGCGGTACTCGGCGGCGAGGCGGGCCGTGGACTCGGCCTCCGCCGCGCCCTGGAACTCGGCGCGAAGCGTGCGGCGCGCCAGCTCCTCGAGGGCCGGGCGCTCGATGCCGGCGCCGGTCTCGCGCTCGAGCTCGGCGACCAGCGCCTCGAGGCCGGCGAAGCGGCCGCCCCGCTCCGCCGTGACCTCGCCGGCGGCGGCCACAGCGCCGCGCCGATCGAGGGCGGTGACGATCGGGTGATCGGCGGCCACCGAGCGCTCGGCGAGCACCAGCGCGTGGCCGGGAGGGAAGCCGCGCTCGACGGCGGCGGCGAGCTCGGCCTGGTCGCCCTCGGGCGCACCCCCGAGCCCCGCCTCGCGGGCCGCCGCCAGCAGCTCGGCCAGGCCCTCGGCGAGCGCCTCGGCCTCCTTCTTCCCTCTCCCGCGCGGCTTTCGCTGCCGCACCGCGCGGCCGCCTTCGAGCGCCCAGGACGGCAGCGCGCCAATCGCCGCCCGGGGCTCGGCCGCGTGAGGGTCGACGCCGAAGAGCCGCAGCGCCTGGAGCAGCCGCGAGGCGCCGTGCCGGGCGCGGGCCGCGAGCCCGCCCTCCCCCACCGGCAGCGCGGCCTCAGCGTCGTCGATCAAGTCGGCCGCGGCCGCGCGGTCGGCGAGCACGGCGCTGTCCACGGCGAGCACCACCTTGGCACTGCCGAAGAGCGAGAAGGTGCGCAGATCGTCGAGCACCTCGGCCAGGCGCGGCGGGTGCCGGCGCACCTCGACCTCGCAGCCGTTCTTCTCTGCCAGCGCCTTGGCCAGGCGCTCCGCGGCCGGCGCGGCGAGCACCAGGTCGCCGTGCACCAGATAGACGGGCGCGCCCTCCCCCGCCGCCACGGCCTTGAGCAGCCGCTCGATCATCGGCCGATCTTACGTCCGGTAGGTCGCTACAGGCGGCCCACGAAGTGCGTACCTGCACTGCCGTCGAGCGCCTCGCCCAGCTTCTGCGGGCTGGTGATGAGGCCGCGCCGGCCGCCGCGCTGCAGGAACTGGTAGACGGCCTCCACCTTGGGCCCCATCGAGCCGGCGGGGAAGTGCCCTTCCCGGATGTAGCGCTCGCACTCCGCCATCGTCACCGCCCCCAGGAGGAGCTCGTTCGGCTGGCCGAAGTTGAGGGCCACGGCGTCCACCGCGGTGAGGATCACCAGCAGGTCGGCGCCCACGTCGGTCGCCAGCACGCTGGCGGTCAGGTCCTTGTCGATCACCGCCTCGACGCCCACGTAGTCGTTGTTCGCGGACTTCGCCACCGGGATGCCGCCCCCGCCGCCGGCGATCACGATGTGCCCGGAACGGGCCGCCTCGTGAACCATGCCGCGCTGAATGACCTTGAGCGGCTTGGGCGACGGGACGAGCCGCCGCCATCCCCGCCCCGCCTCCTCACCCACCTGCCAGCCCAGCCGCGCGGCCTGCGCTCGGGCCTCTGCCTCGCTCAAGAAGGGCCCGACCGGCTTGGTGGGCCGCTCGAAGGCGGGGTCCCGGGGATCGACGGTGACCTGGGTGACCACGGTGACCACGTAGCGCCGGAAGTCGCGGGCCCTGAGCTCGTTCAAGAGCGCGAGCTGCATGAAGTAGCCCAGGCTGCCTTCGGTCTGGGCGACCAGCACCTCGAGCGGCAAGACCGGAACCTGGTCGCGGGCCAGCTCCGCCTGGGTCATCAGGTCCCCGACCTGCGGGCCGTTGCCGTGGGTGATGACGATGTTGTAGCCACGTTCCACCAGGGTCATGAGCTCCCGGCAGACCTGGCGCGCGTTGCGGGAGTGCTCCTCGTAGGTCCCGCGCTCGCCGGGCTGGAGGAAGGCGTGCCCGCCCATCGCCACCACCACGGTGTGGGCGCCGGTGGTCCTGGCTGGCTCGCGGGCGTGGTTCATGGCCGGGCGGAGCGCGGAGGCTCAAGCCTTGGGCGGGGTCGCCTTGGGCTCGTCGAGGTCCGCCAGGTCCCAGCCCTGGGGGCCTTTCCACACCGCGGCCTCGGCTACGCCCAGGGCTTCGGCCGAGACGTTCTCCTCCTCGAAGTCCATCTCGATCGAGCTCCAGGAGCCGCAGGCGTCGCAGCGGTCGCGCCAGTCGGACTGCATCGCGCGGCAGACCTTGCAGCGGTACTCGGCCTGGGCGAGGCCGAGCTGGCGGGCGCAGGTAGCGTAGCAGTCGACCGCCGCCAGCAGCTCGCCGCGGCGTTCGCGCAGCCGGCCGAGCACGTAGTAGTAGGTCGGCGAGGTGCCGATGCGCTCGGCCAGGGCTTCCAAGACCTTGAGCGCCTCGTCGTGCATCTCCAGCCGGTAGTAGAGGCGGCCGAGGAAGAAGCGCGGCAGCAGGTCCCGGCCGCCCTCGGCGATCAGCCGGCGCAGCGTCTCGATGGCCCGCCGCGGCTCCTCGCCTTCGATGAAGTGGTCCTCGATGCGCTGCAGGAAGACCGGGCTGCCGGTGCGCCGATAGCCGGCGAGCCAGGTCTCGATGGCGGCCGGCTCGTCCTCGGCCACGAGCTGCGCCTCGCCCAGCATGATCGCCGCCGGGATGAAGCGGGGCTCGCGCTCGAGCAGGCCGCGGAAGGTGGCCATCGCCGCCTCGACCTCCTCGCCCTCGAGCTGGGCGACGCCGCGCTCGTACTCGAGGCCCAGCCGCACCCCATCCTCAAGCCGGGCTTCCTCGCGCCCGGCCTCCTCCGCTCCGGGCGCGGCAGGAGCGGCGCCCTCGGGGGCCGCCGGCGCCTCCGCCGGGGCGAGCGTCTGGATCTGCCGCTCGAGCTCGCTCGCCTTGGCGAACTGGCGGGCGCCGAGGGCGGCGTTGCGGCGCCGGCGCAGCACCGAGAGCCCGAAGCTCGGGAAGTCGCGCAGCAGGCGGTTCCGGATCTCGCGCGCCACCTCGCCCTCGCCGCGGGCCTCGTAGTCCTCGGCGAGCTGGTAGAGGAGCGCGGCACTGGTCGGGTACTGGACCGAGGCGCGCTGGTGAACCTCGAGCGCGCGCTCGAGCCGGCCCATGCGCCGCAGCACCTCGCCGTAGCGCAGCAGCGGCGAGAAGTCCTTGGGCCGCGCCGCGAGCACCACCTCGAGCTCCGACGCCGCCCGCGCCCACTGGCCGTCGGCCTGGTAGTCGACGGCGCGGCGGAAGCTCGCCTGGATGCTCTCCGCCTCGCGGCTCTTGCGCCGCTCGTCGCGCAGCGCCAGGTCGCGGCGCACGCTGCCGACCAGCAGCACGGTCATGGTCGGCAGCAGGCCCATCAGGAACACGCCGAGCAGCACCGTCCACAGCGGCACGGTGGTCTCGGTCGCGAGCCGGAACGGCTCGTGGATCAGTTGCTGGTTCTGATGGGTGAGGTAGGAGGCGAGGAAGATCGCCCCCAGGGCGAGGAGCAAGCCCAGGTAGGTTCGGATCCGCATCCTCGCTGACCGGCTCTAGTTGGCGCCGTGGCCGCCCTCTTCCTCGAGCAGGCCCTTCTCGGCGAGCTCCTGATACTCGATCGAGTAGCGCGCCCAGGGGATGGCCTGCAGGCGGGCCAGGGCGATGGGTTTGCCCGAGTGCTGGCAGAAGCCGTAGGTGCCCTCCTCGATGCGGCGCAGGGCCTCGTCGACCTCGAGCAACTGCTCCCGCTCGGCGCTCGACAAGGAGAACATCAGCTCCCGGCTATAGGAGTTGTTGGCACGGTCGACGATGTCGTCCGTACCCTCCTGCGTCGCCTCCTGCCCGGCACGCACGTCCGCGGCGTAGAGATCGACGATGCGCTGGCGCTTGTTGAGCAACTGCTCCTTGAGCGTCGCGACCGCCTCAGGAGCCAGGATGTCCGTCGTGCTGAAGGGCCTGACGTTGTTCGCGCTCTTGGTGCTGTGGGCCCGGTCGCTGCTGCTCGGCGGTTTGGCGTTGCTCTGGGGCTTCGATTTCGCTTTGGTTTTCGATTCGGCCAAGTCTCGGATCTCCTCTCCTCGAGTCTTCGTCCGGGTGTTCGAGGTGCGCCCCTGCTCGTAAAGTCAAGCAAGCCCTGACCTGCGCAACCCGAAGCCGAAGGCGAAAACTAGACGCGATGATAGTTTATTCCGGCATCGATGCATAGCGCGCGATAGAGCTGCTCGTAGAGCACTACGCGTGCCAGCTCGTGCGGCAGGGTCAGCGGCCCGAACGAGATCGACTGCCGGGTGCGGCCCAGAAGCTCCTCGTCCAGACCGAGATCCGAGCCCAGCACGAAGGCGATGGCGTGCGGCCAGTCGTGGCGCAGGCGGGCGAGCCGCGCCGCGAAGGCCGCGGACGACAGCATCTCGCCGCGCGGGTCGAGGGCGATCGTCCAGCACTTCTCCGGCAGCGCCGCGGTGAGCGCCCGCGCCTCGGCGCGCTTGCGCTCCGCCCCCTCCCCCGTGGGCCGGGCCTTGACCGCCAGGTCGCGCACCGGCAAAAAGCGCTCGATCCGCCGGCGGTAGTCGGCAGCGAGATCTTCCCAGGCCCGGCGCTGATGCCGCCCGGCCCAGGCGATCACCAGCTCGCGGCTCACAGCCCCTCGCTCAAGGGCCCTCGGCCGCGGTGCCGACCTCCTCGGCCGCCGCCTCGAGCTCCTCGGTGCGGTCCAGCTCCTCGAGGAAGCCGAGCGAAGACATGCTCCGCATGCGATCGAGGTACACGATGCCATCCAGGTGGTCCATCTCGTGCTGGATGATGCGCGCCTCGAAGCCCTCGGCGCGGCGCTGGAAGGGCCGGCCCTCGACGTCGAACCCCGAGAACTCGACCGCCGCGTGGCGGGGCACCAGGCCGCGCAGGCCGGGGATCGACAGGCACCCCTCCCAGGCCTCGACTCTCGCGCCGGGCAGGAGCTCGAGCCGGGGGTTGATGGCCACGGTCAGCGGCACCGGCGGCTGGTGCGCCTTGGCCTCGAACACGAAGACGCGGATCGACGCGCCCACCTGCGGCGCCGCCAGGCCGACGCCCTGCGCGTCGCGCATGGTGTCCACCAGCTCCTTGACGAAACGCCGCAGCTCGCGCGCGCCAAAGAGGTCCTCGCCGAGGGGCCGGGCCACGGCCCGCAGCACCGGGTCGCCGAGCCGGACGATGGGCAGGACGGCCATTGGCGACATGCTATCCTGCCTCTCCGCATGGCCGCCTTCTCCGCCGAGGAAGCCGAGCGGCGCAAGCGACGCAAACGGCTGATCCAGGGCCTGGTAGTGGGCGCCGCCGCGATCGGGGTGCCGGCGCTCGCCAACGCCCTCATCCGGCGCCGCGCCGGCAAGCTCCCGCCCACCGCCTGGGGCCGCACCCAGCGCTACGCCTGGCGCGAGGGCGAGGTGCTCTTCCAGCGGCTGGGCAGCGGCGTGCCGATCGTGCTCGTACACTCCTTCGGGCCCGGGCACGACGGCGAGCAGTGGCGCGAGGTGGCGGCACTCTTGGCCGAGGACTTCTCGGTCTTCGTGCCCGACCTCCTGGGCTGGGGGCGCTCCGAGAAGCCCGCTCTCGCCTACGACGGCGAGCTCTACCTCCAGCTCCTCGACGACTTCCTGGCCGACGTGGTGGGCCAGCGCGCGGCGGTGATCGCCGCCGGGCTGCCGGCGGCCTACGCGGTGCAGATCGCCGTCGACACCCCGGAGCGGGTGCGCTGCCTGGGGCTCGTGGTGCCGCAGGGAATCGAGGTCCACGGCGACGAGCCGGACTTGAAGGACGCCCTCGTCCACCGCCTGCTGCGGCTGCCGGTGTTCGGCACCTCGGCCCTGAACGTCTACACCAGCCGCTCGGGTATCGCCCATCACCTGAAGAGCGAAGTCTACGGCTCGCCCGACCGCGTCGACGAGGTCGCGATCGAGCGGCACTACGTGGCGAGCCACCAGGCCGGCGCCCAGGCGGCCCTCGCCGCCTACCTGGCCGGCTACCTCAACCACGGAGTCGAGGCCCTGCTGCCGCGGCTCGACGTGCCGGTGTGGCTGGCGTGGGGCGGCAACGCGGCCTCGCCGCCGCTCTCGACCGCCGACCTCTGGCTCTCCCACACCCGCGCCGAGCTCGAGGTCTTCCAGCACGCCGGCAACCTGCCCCACGCCGAGTCGCCGGCCGCCTTCACCGGCGCCCTGCTCGAGTTCTTCAAGAAGCTGCCGGAGTAGGGTCACACATCAGCTTGGCGGCCTCCTACGGGTAGGGGTGGAAGAAGCCCGTCGCGGGATCGAAACGGACGATCATGCCGTTCACTTTCTCGACCGCCTTCACCGTCGGGGCGCTGACCTTGGTGCGCATGCTCACTACGAGCACATAGGTCAAGCCCCTCTCGGAGGCGCCCTCCATCTGGGCCTTGAGCTGCGGCGACAGCCACAGGTACCACACGTTCTTGAACTCGGCCGCCGCCACGGGGCCGATTGCATCGGGGATCGTGGCCGTGGCCCCGACCACCCAGGCCCGCGCCCTGTTCGGCACCGCGCCCAGAGCTTTCAATCCGGCCTCCTCGAACGGCCGGCCCTTGACGCGCACGACCACCCAGTGGAACCACCAGTACCCACGGCGGGCGGCCTTGGCCGTGATGATGGCCCCCTTCCGCACTGCGGTCACCTTGCCCTCTGGGCCCGGGACGGCCGCCGACACGCCGAACGCGACCAGCTCGCTCAAGTCCCCGGCCTCCTCGGGGACGTCGACCTTCTGGTCCTGGAGGCGATAGGCGTGGTAGGCACCGAGGGGCGGGACCATCCCGGACGAGACGATCTGCATGTCGGTGACCACACCGTTCCACAGGTGCCTGCCGACGTTGGCGACGTTGACGTGCGGGCCGGCATCCGGCGGCGCGCGTTCGTAGGCGTGGTCCCGCTCGAAGCTCTTCATCTCGCGCAGCGGCGGCTCGGTCTCCTTCGGCGGCTTCTCCGGCACTCCCCCGCCCTGCGGAGGCTCGGGGTCCTCGACGATCTCCAGGCAGTTCCCCGGACCGTAGGTGCAGGGCCCCGGCACCTCGACCACCTTGGCGAGCCCACGGGGGTCCACGCTCGCCAGCACATCGCCCGACACATAGGCGTAGGGGTTCGGGTCGCTCGCGAGCCCCTGGATCGCCAGCGGGTCGGCGCTCAGCCAGCGCCCGAGGTGCGGCTGGTAGTACCTCGCGCCGAAGTAGACGGCGCCTACCTCGATGTCTTCCTCCTTCCCCGTGAAGCGCTCGTCCTCGCGGTGGGCGCGCCAGCGCCTCGGCCGGAAGTCGCTCTCCACGGCCCCGTACGGCTGGTAGGTGGTGCGCTCCACCAGCTCGCTCGAGGCGTGGTCGATCGTCACCGCGCTCGAGCCGAGGCGGTCGCCCAACTCGAGGAGCAGGTGAATCGGCGACCCGCCGGCCGGGCGCGGCAGCGTGCCGGCACGGTCGAAGATGGCCTGAGCACCGCCCCCATACCCGAGCGCAGCCTGCGCGGCCCGGCCGAGACGGACACGCAGCCGCTCCGGGTCGCGGCGATAGTCTCTGGCCGCCGCGTCGAACGCGACGCGATCGAGGCGCAGAGTGTCGAAGACGTCCAGCGTGTAGCTCTGCCGCCCTTGGGAGTCCCGGGCGCTCTTCAGCACGCGCGTGCCGAGTGTGTAGCGATAGCGCAGGTCCCAGGCCGGGGGTCCCGCGGGCAGGCCCTTCCCCGAGGGCTGGGGTGAGATGACATTGCCCTCGAAGTCCCAGCGGCGCGCGCGCACGAGCTGGCCCGCCTCGTCCCAGTCGTAGACGAACCATTGCGCGCAGCGGCTCGCCGGCCCCTCGCAGGTGCCGGCCCGCTCGACCTCGAGCTCGGTCAGGTTGCCGGCCGCGTCATGGACGGCGGTGATGCCGTTGGCCTGCCGGAGCTGGTGCGGGCCGTCCGCCGTGGTGCCGAGCGTCACCGCTCCGAGCGAGCGGTCGTAGCGGGCCGACTGGTCGTCCTCGGAGGCGATGAGGTTGCCCATCCAGTCGTGGGTGAACGTCTGGACGCGCACGCGCTCGGCCAGCGTCTGTAGCGGCACGGGCCGGCGGTCGCCGGCCTTCACCTCGGGCTCCCACGGCGAGGCCCAAGGCGCGGCGCCGCTCGCGGTCGCATAGGTGGAGCCGACCTCCCGCACGCGGTGGAGGTCGTCGTACTCCACCTCGAGCTTCTTTACCGGTACGGCCGCCGGCGGCCAGGCTCCGGTGGCGAGATCCTCGACGGTCCGCAGGTCGCCGAGGTCGTCGTAGCCATAGCGGTAGCGCAGAATCTCGGTGGGCGTGGTCGAGCCGTCGGGCAGGGGGTAGGTCGGCGCGGCCGTCGTCCAGAGCGCCGGCTTGCCGCGCGAGAGGCGGTATCCGGCGAGCTGGCGGCGCCAGTCGTACTCGAACGCCGCCTGGGTGCCCGCGAGGTCGCCGTAGCTGATCCGCCTCACCCGGCCGTCCGCGTCGTAGGAAGCATCGCGGACGATGACGCCGTAGGTGCTGAGGACTCGCTGGATCTGGTCGCGCAGCGTGTAGCGGTAGGTCTCCTCACTCTGGCCGCCGGGGGCGAGCTCGGGCACGTCGACGCCGGTCGTCCGCCGGACGAGCCGGTCGGCGGCGTCGTAGTCGGCGCGCGAGACGAACCAATGAGTGGCATACGACGGCGCCGCAGCCTCCGCAGGCAGGGCCACGCGCCGTGCGATGCGGCGGACCCGCCCGCGGTTGTCGTAGCTCAGGCGTGTCCAGCCGCCGCGATCCCGCGCCGCCACCAGGCGCCCGGCGGCGAGCGCCGCGCTGTCCCGGAAGCCCGGCTCGGCGGCGACCTGGCCCGGCTCGTAAGTGTCGTAGCGATACAGCACTTCGAGTCCCTGCCCGGTCGCGGGGTTCCCCTGCGAGTACGCCGCATGGGACGCCGCGCACGGCGAGTAGTCCTCGCCGATCAGCCGGCCGAGGGCATCGTGATGGAAGTTCGTGCCGCAGCCGCGCGCATCGCTGGTTCCCACGAGCAGGCCGGCGTCGTCCCAGGCGTAGCGCCACTCGCCGGTGTTGGGCTCCTGCTGGGCCACCAGGCGCCCGAGGCTGTCGTACTCGAACGTGCGGACGATCGCGTCGGGACCCGCGGCGTGGCGCCACCGGATCTGCTTCGGCTGACCCATCAGAGTCCACGTGGGCTCCCAGGTGAGCGTGTCCTTGGCGGTGACCTGCACCTCGGCGGCGAGGCGCCCGTGCCCGTCGTAGCGGCGCAGGACATGGCCCACGGCGCCGGGCTTGCTCTGCTCCGAGTCCCGCATCTCGACCTCGAACGGGCGGTAGCGGAAGGTCGCGACGTCGAGGGAGCCGCTCTCGCGCAGGGTCCCGAGCCGGCCGTAGCCGTCGTAGAACGCCTCGAGCTTCGGTGTCCCGCTCGGAATCGAGATCGTGTCCGCCGCCTCGAGGATCGGCCGCGGGTCGCCGGCGAGGAAGAACGGCCCATGGCTGCGCACCACCCGGCCGGCCTCGTCGGTCTCGTTCCAGGCCTCGACCACCCAGCCGCCTTCGTCCTCGACGAGGCCCAGCGGCTCTTCGCCGAGCCCGTTCACGATCCGCAGCGAGCGCGCCTCGACTCCGCCGTCCAGGTGGCGCGTGACTCGTGCCCAGCTCAGCGGGGACCGGTCCAGGTAGTGGAACGACAGCCCCAGGACCGTGGCGTGGGGATCGGGGTCGTCCGGCTTTGGAAGGTGGACCTCGAGGGGCCGGCCGAACGGATCGTACCGGACCTCGGTGACGGCCCCGGTCGGCTCCACCTGGCGAACAATGCTCTGCAGCCCGCGGTGGAAGACGAGCTGCGAGTCGAGCGACGCGGTGCCGCAACCCACGCGGTGCTCCCGGATCGTCGCCGGCAGGTGCGCGAAGACGGCGTCGTAGTCGATGCTCGTGCAAGGCGCCGGGCTGCCCGCGCCTTCGATGCGTGTCTGCCCGCCGAGATCCGGGTCGTAGGCGTACGCGGCGAGCCGCACGAAGCGGCCGCCTTTCGATGGTCCCGGAGGCGACGCTCCGGCAGGCGGCGGCGCGACGGGCTTGCCGGCGGCGTGGCTCCGGGCGAGCTGTGGGAAGCCCGGCGCCAGCCAGCCGTCGACCGCCGCGAGATCGCCCTGCGGCGTAAAGGCGAACCGGTACATGCGCTCGAGCTGGGGTCCGCCCTGGGCGTCTCCCGGGGTGGTGACGCTGACCTGGTCGACGAAGCAGCGCCAGTGCTCCGGGTCGCAGCGGTGGGGTGCGGGCAGGTCGCCGAGGCCCTTGCCGCCGAACCAGGTCACGACGACCGGGTCGTGGCTCTGGGCTCCGCTCGTGAGATGGCCGATCCCGTCCACCTGCCGTCCGCGCTCCTCGACGCGCTGGAGGTTGCCTCGGTTGTCGAAGGTGAGCTCCCGAGTGATCGGCGCGCGCTCGTCCTGGTAGGGCGAGTGCTCGACGACGTCGCCCTGGCCGCCCGCGCCGGCCGTGCTCGCCAGCCGGAAGGTCACGGGGCGCTCCGTGTCGTAGGCGTACGCTTCGACGGCGACCACGGGGGCGTAGCGGACATCGCGCGCGCGATCGAAGAGCACACGGTCGTCGTAGGTCAGCTCGGTGGAGGCGAGCCACTGGGCCGGTCGGTCCCCGATCTGCGGGATGAGGCGGTCGATGCGGACCGCCCTGCCCACCCGCGCCTTGTCTCGCTCGTCGTCGCTGCCGTGCAGGCAGCCGTCGACGATCTGCTCGCGCTGGCAGGGCCCGTACCAGAACGTCGTCTCGTCGACCACGCTGTCCTGGCCGAGCCGCGTGCGGACCTTGCGGAAGCCCGCGAACCGGCGCTCCCAGGGGTCGTAGGTCGGATCCCGGTACTCGTAGCGCACCCGCCGGTCGAACCCCCAGGGCGGTTCCAGGGCGTCGCCGTACTCCGGATCGCCGTTGTGCGTCCGGATCTGGGTGACGACACTCTCGACGACCGGCACGACGGAGGTCCACTTCTCCCACTCCGGCTGCTCGAGCATCAGCTCCTGGATGGTCTGGTAGTGGATGTCGGTCGTGGCGCCGGTGCCGGTGCGGATGCGGATCAGGAGACCCGGCCGCGGCGCCCGTGCGTCCTGGAGGCTTATTTCCTTGTGAGTGAGCGACACGACGAAGATGCCGGCGCGGCCGAGCACCACGAGGTCGTCGATCCCGTTGGCGTCCATGTCGGCGAAGGTCACCCGGTGCGGATCCACGCGCAGCGTCCCGTGGAGCGCATCGACGACCCGCCCGACGACGCACGTCAGGTGTTTGGTCGTGGGGTCGGCACACCGGAAGGTGCGTCCGTCGACGTTGACCCACAGCCGGACCATGCCCGCGAGGACGGGATCGTCGTCATCGGCGTGATAGACGACGATGTCCGCGAGGCCGTCCCCCGTTACGTCGTGGACGAAGCGCTCGTCCCGGTCGGGCCAGATGACTCCTTCTTTGGGCCAGGGTGCCGACCCGCCGCCGGCGCTGGCGGCGTACTCTTCGCCCACACAGTTCAGGGGCTGGGCCTCCGCCGAGCAGTCGAAGCGGCCGCGGCCGTCACCGGCGCGGACCATCAACGGCCCCGTCTCGCCGAGCCGGGCAAGGTCCACGAGGCCATCGCCGTTGACGTCGGTGTAGAAGAAGCGGGTTCCCTCCGGCGCGTGGTGGCGCGGTACGAGGCTGTGTACGTGGGCTCCGAGGACGGAGAACGGGATCTGCGCGGGTCCCGTGCCGCCACCGGGCAAGGGCTCCCCGGCACCGAACTGGCGGGTGTACGACACCGTCGCCTGACGATAGCTGTCGCCCACGGGCAGGCCCGAGCCGGTTCCGAGCGCATCGACCAGCCCGTCGCCGTCGATGTCGGCGTACCACCGCGGCCCACTCACCTCGTCGTCGTTCGGCGCGTGGAACGGCAGGCCGAGCGCTCGTCTGGCCCAGGCCAGCCCATCCCTCGATCCAGGCTCCCAGCGCCAGGACGGCGCTCCGCTCACCGGGCAGAAGCTCGGGTCGGGGAGGACGGGCACGACGCGGAAGGGGCGGAAGAGCGCGTCGCCCGCGCCCCAGATCAGGGCTCCGTCGCCGTAGGCGCCGACCAGCGTGGCGGCTCCCTGGTCGGCGAGGAAGCTCGTCAGGTGCTCGCCGCCTTGCAGCGAGCTGAGGACGAACCCCGGCAGCGTCCCGGGGCTCCCGTCGCCCGCGTCCAGGCATTGGTACGCGAGCTGTACCTGGAAGGGTCCGCCGCCGCGGTTGAGGTAACCCTTCATCGGCCGAGCGCTGCCGATGAGCGTGACCTTGCCTTCCGGGGTATGGCACCAGAGCTGCGGCTCCAGCTCGCCATCCTTCTTGACCACCCGGATCCTCACCCGGCCCGGCTCGTTGAAGCAGGTCGGCTCGGCCTCCCAGCTCTGCACCACGTCGGGGAGCCCGTCACGGTTGAAGTCGACGACGGCGGCACTGTGCAGATGAGGCAAAGCCTGGTTGGTGACATCGAACCCGGGCGGCGGCTCTCCGGTGAGCGATGAAAGCCCGCCGAGGCCCCCGTAGGCGGTGCTGCCCTGGTACTCGAAGGTCGCCGGAGGCAGCGCCTGGCACTCGGTGCCCTGCGGGATGTCGCCGTGGTCGTCCTCGACCCATCGACAGTGGCCCTCGACCCGGAGCTCCCTCAGGAACGAATGGTGGAAGAGTGGACCCTGCGTCGCCGGGTCGAGCACGACATCGCGATTGGCGTAGTACCCGAGGCGGTACAGACGGACGATCTGGCGCGGGCCCTGACCGTCCCAGGTCACGCTGGCCACGGCCACCCGGACCAGCCGCAGGTCCGGCCGGGCCTTGTCGAGGTGTGCATAGCGGCTGATCGGGAACGGGTGCGGCTCCCACGTGAGCTGCGTATGGTGGGCGAAGTCCTGGAGCCCGAGGAGCACCGAGCCGAGCGGTCCGGCGGCGCGTGGCGTGTCCCAGAGGTCGGTGAGATAAAGCAGCCCGCGAGAGCCCTGCGGGCGCCACCGATAGACCACGAGGTTCTGCGGGCGCGCCGACTCGATCTGGCGGACGAGGCGCCAGCGGTAGATCACCCCGTCCTCGGCCTCGATGGCAGGCGACGAGAGGGTGGGCCGGGTCAGCGGCTGGCCGAGCTCGAGCAGGAGACCGCCTTTGGCCTGGATGCGCCACGTCTGGCGGCTGGGGCTCAGGAAGAAGCGGAAGAAGGGACCCTCGACCTGGAGGCGGTAATAGGCCCACCCCGGTCCGGCCCAGCTCGGCAGCTCGTCCGCGGCGCCGCAGGGCGGGACCTGCGCATCGGTGAGTGGGCCGACTCTACAGATGGCGACGAGGGCCGCGCCGCTGAAGGCGAAGCGCTCCTCCAGGGCAGCGCCGTTGCCGGGAGCCCCCGGCCAGCCGGAGAGGGGCTTCGCCTCGATGACCGGGAGGTCGAGGCTCCAGCCATAGCCAGCCTCGGCGTCTTGCTGGGTGGACCGATAGGTCAGGCCGAGCGCGGGCTGAGCGAGCCCGCGGGCGGCGGGCAGCTCGAACGGCAAATGGTGCGTGAGCGTCCCGGTCGAAGGATCTGGAGTCGGGAGCCCGCCGGCCTCGCCGAACACGCCCGCCGCGGGTCCCGCGGGGAGGGAGACGGGATCGCCGCGGACCGTTGCCGCGGCGAGCAGCAGGAGAGCGTTGGCGAACGAAACCCAGAAGACGCGCCGGCCGCCGATCGGATCCATTCCACACCTCCCGCCCCCTCCGGACGCATGTCCATCTTATACCTTCATAGGCATGCGTCTACCCTTCTGAGCAGGGGGTTCATGGAACCGCGTGAAAGCTCGAGCCACCGGCTTGGCCTGGAGGCTGCGCGTCTCAGGATGGCGCGGGTACAATACGCCGCTCCGACGGACTGATCCCGGCGCAAATCCATGTTCCCCAAGCCCTTCCCCGAGCTGCCCCCCGGCTACCCGTTCCCCGCCCTCGAGCAGGAGATGCTCGCCCGCTGGCGGCAGGAGCGGATCTTCGAGCGGACCCTGGAGCAGACCCGCGACGGCGAGCCGTTCGTGTTCTTCGAGGGCCCGCCCACCGCCAACAACGTGCCGCACGTGGGCCACGTGGTCACCCGCGTGGTGAAGGACCTCTTCCCGCGCTTCCGCACCATGCAGGGCCGCTACGTGGCGCGCAAGGCAGGCTGGGACACGCATGGCCTGGCGGTCGAGATCGAGGTCGAGAAGCGCCTCGGATTCACCGGCAAGAAGCAGATCGAGGAGTACGGCATCGAGGCCTTCAACCGGGCCTGCCTGGAGAGCGTCCACACCTACGAGCGGCAGTGGCGGGCAATGAGCGAGCGGGTGGGCTACTGGCTGGACCTCGACCGCGCCTACTGGACCTACGCCAACGAGTACATCGAGTCCGTGTGGTGGTCGCTCGCGGAGCTCTACGAGAAGGAGCTGCTGTACGAGGGCTTCAAGGTGCAGTGGTACTGCGCGCGCTGCGGCACCGGCCTCTCCAGCCACGAGGTGGCGCAGAACTACAAGGAGGCCGACGACCCCTCGATCTGGACTCTGTTCCCCGCGCTCCCCGGCCAGACCGTGCGCACCCTGGACGGCGGCGAGGTCTCGACCGACCGCCGGCTGGAGATGGTGGCCTGGACCACCACCCCGTGGACGACGCTCGCCAACGTGGCCCTGGCCGCCCATCCCGACCTCGTCTATAAGGCGGTCGAGCACCCGCGGCATCCGGGCGCCTGGCTGGTCTTCGGCGAGGAGCTGGGGACGCCGGTGCCGCTGGCCATCGAGGAGGAGGGTAAGCGCCGCCTGCTCGATCTGCGCGAGCTGCCCGCCACCGCCCGCTTCTCCGGCCGCGACCTCGAAGGGCTGCAGTACGAGCGGCTCTACACCTTCGCCGAGCCCGGGCTCGTCGGCCGCGTGGTGCTCGGCGACTACGTGACGGCCGCCGAGGGCACCGGGCTGGTGCACACCGCGCCCCCCTTCGGCGAGGACGACTACGCGACCAGCCAGCGCTACGGCCTGAAGCTCATCTTCTCGGTCGACGACGAGGGCAAGATCAAGCCCGGCCTCGGGCCGTGGAGCGGGAAATGGTTCAAAGAGGCCGACCCGGAGATCCTCCGCGACCTCAAAGCGCGGGGCCTGATGCTCCATGCCGACCGCTACCGCCACAACTACCCCTTCTGCTGGCGCTGCGACCGGCCGCTGCTCTCCTTCGCCCGCGCGAGCTGGTTCGTGCGCACCACCGCCAGGCGGGACCGACTGGTCGAGCTGAACAAGACGATCGGCTGGCACCCGGCGCACGTCGGCGAGGGTCGCTTCGGCAACTGGCTGGAGAACGTCGTCGACTGGGCGCTGTCGCGCAAGCGCTACTGGGGCACGCCGCTGCCGGTGTGGAAGTGCGACTCCTGCGCCGAGGTCGAGGTGGTGGGCTCCTACGCCAGGCTGTTCGAGCTCGCCGGCCGCGAGGCCCCGGCCGACCTCTACGACCGCGCCCAGTTCGATCCTCACCGGCCGTTCATCGACGAATTCACCTGGGCTTGCGCCGCCTGCGGCGAGGCGGGTAAGGGCGGCACCTTTCGCCGCGTCGAGGACGTGATCGACGCCTGGTTCGACTCCGGCGCCATGCCCTTCGCCCAGCACCACTACCCGTTCGAGAACCGCCCGCTGATCGAGAGAGACGCCACGGGCCGGCGAGGGCAGTTCCCGGCGCACTTCATCTCCGAGGCAATTGACCAGACGCGCGGCTGGTTCTACACCCTGCACGTGCTCGGCGTGCTGCTCTTCGACTCGGTGGCCTTCGAGAACTGCATCGTGCTCGGCCACATCAACGACGAGCAGGGCCGCAAGATGTCCAAGCGGCTCGGCAACTTCGTCGAGCCGGGAGCGGTGATCGAGGAGACCGGGGCCGACGCCCTGCGCTGGTACTTCTGCGTCAACGATCCCGAGCAGAACTCCCGCTTTTCGGCGCGCCTGGTGCGCGAGGCGGCGCAGGGGTTCCTGATCCCGCTGTGGAACGCGCTCTCCTTCTTCACCATCTACGCCAACCTCGACGGCTGGAGCCCGGGGCGCGCGGCGGCGCCGGCGATCGGCGGGCGCGCCGAGCTGGACCGCTGGATCCTGCTGCGGCTCGACGACCTGATGGAAAAGGCCACTCTCCAGCTCGAGAGCTACGTGCTGGTCGGTTCGGCGCGGCAGATCGAGGGCTTCCTCGACGACCTCACCAACTGGTACATCCGCCGCAGCCGTGGCCGCTTCTGGTCGGGCAACCCGGAGAGCGCCGACAAGGAGGCCGCCTACCACACGCTCTACGAGGTGCTGACCACCCTCGCTCGCCTGATCGCTCCCTTCACGCCATTCGTGGCCGACGTGCTGCACGGCCACCTGGAGCGCAGCCAGCGAGAGGGCGCCCCGGCGAGCGTGCACCTCGAGGGCTGGCCCGAGCAGGCCGGACACCAGAAGGCCCTGCGGGGCGAGGCGACGGCGCTCGTGCAGGGCATTCGCGACGCCCAGCGCGTCGTGGGCCTCGGTCGCGCGGCGCGCAATGCGCACAGCCTCAAGACCCGCCAACCGCTGGCCGGCGTCACCCTGGTCGCCCACTTCGATCCCGCGTTCCGGGCGAGCATCGAACGCTTCGGCGAGTTGGTGAAGGACGAGCTCAACGTCAAGCAGGTCCACTGGGCCGAGCAGCGCACCGACTACGTGCACCACGAGGTGCGGCCCAACTTCCGCGCCCTCGGCAAGCGGCTCGGGCCGCTGATGAAGGCGGTCAAGGCGACGCTCGAGGCCGCCGACGGCGACCAGCTCGTCGAGGTGCTGGACCAGGACGGCGCCATCGAGATCGAGGCGGAGGGCGCGACCGTCCGCCTGGAGCGGGCCGACCTCGAGATCCGCCTGGTCGAGAAGGAAGGCCTGGCAACGGCCGGCGACAGCGAGCTGCTGGTGGCGCTCGACACCGCTCTCACCCCGGAGCTGGTCGCCGAAGGCCGCGCCCGCGAGGTGGTGCACTTCCTCCAGGCGGAGCGCAAGAAGCAGGACCTCGACTACGCCGACCGCATCCGCGTGCGCTACGCGGCCGCGCCCGAGCTGGCGGCGGCCATCGCCGCGCACCACGAGTGGATCGCCGGCGAGACGCTGGCGACCTCGCTCGAAGCCCTGGACGGCCCCGCGGCGAACTTAGCCTCCTCCCCCGTCGACGACTTAGCCTTCGCCTTCTCGGTCGAGAAGGCAGGCTGACCAAAGGACCCGCCATGGCCGGAATCTTCAAAGCCTACGACGTCCGGGGCACCTACCCGGACCAGATCGACGAGGACATCACGCGGCGCATCGGCCGCGTCTTCCGCGCCGTGCTCGACCCGCACGAGGTGGAGCGCAACCCCACCGTGATCGTGAGCCGCGACATGCGCGCCTCGAGCGAGCCGCTGGCCGAGGCGGTGATCGAGGGCCTGCGCGAGAGCGGGCTCAACGTGCACTCGATCGGGCTCGCCACCACCCCCACCAACTACTTCGCGGTCGGGCACTTGAAGGCCGCGGGGGGCGTGCAGGTGACGGCCAGCCACAACCCGGCGCGCTACAACGGCCTGAAGTTCAGCCGCCACGAGGCGCGGCCGGTGTCCGGTGACGAGGGCATCCCGGCGATCGAGCGCCACGCCCTGGCCGGCGACGTGCCGCTCGCCGCCGCGCCGGGCGCGATGAGCGAGGGCTCGGTGTTCGAGGAGTACGGCCGGCACGTGCTGTCGTTCTTGAAGCCACCGGCCGGGGCGCGACGCCTGAAGGTGGTGGCCGACGCGGCCAACGGCATGGGCACCCTCTACCAGCCCCTCCTGGAGCAGGCCGGCATCGACCTCGTACCGCTCTACTTCGAGCTCGACGGCACCTTCCCCAACCACGAGGCCAACCCGCTCAAGCGCGAGAACCTGAACGACCTCTGCCTGGCAGTGACCGAGCTCGGCGCCGACCTCGGCGTCTCCTTCGACGGTGACGCCGACCGCGCGGCCTTCGTCGACGAGCGGGGCGAGCCCATCGGCAGCGACCTCGCCACCGCGCTGATCGCCGGCGAGCTGCTGGCCGACCGACCGGGCAAGCACGTGGTCTACGACCTGCGCTCCTCGCGGGCCGTGGCCGAGTACATCCGCGAGAAGGGCGGCATCCCGCTGCGCGAGCGCGTCGGCCATTCCTTCATCAAGGCCACCCTGCGCCAGCACGACGGCCTGTTCGGCGGCGAGCTTGCCGGGCACTACTACTTCCGCGACAACTACTTCGCCGACTGCTCGCTGCTCGCGGTGTTCGAGATGCTGAACCTGCTGTGGAAGACGGGCCAGACGATGTCCGAGGTGGCGGCACCCCTCCATCGCTACGCCAAGAGTGAGGAGATCAACTTCGAGGTCGAGGACAAGCAGGGCAAGATGAAGGCGCTGGCCGAGAAGTACGCCGATGCCGAGATCGACACCCTAGACGGCATCACGGTTTCCTACCCGACCTGGTGGGCCAACGTCCGGCCCTCGAACACCGAGCCCTACCTGCGGCTGGTGCTCGAGGCCAACACCCCGGACGAGCTGGCAGCGAGGAAAGACGAGCTGATCGAGCTGCTGGGCGAGCCGGCGGAGTAGGGGCGCACGGCGCCAAGCCGGCCGGGCGCCCACAAGGGGCGCCCCTTCGTCATCAGGCGGATCATCCGTAGGGGCGGCCCTTGTGGCCGCCCGGCCGGCGGGCAGGCAGGCAGGCAGGCAGGCAGGCAGGAAGGCTACCCCTGCGGCCGAGGACGGGAACGGGAAGGGAAGGGGCCTACGACCCGATCAGTCGTCGCTCCGTCCGCCCAGCAACCCCGCCCTGAACAAGTAGTACACCAGCGTCATCAGCGTGGAGATGGCGGCCGCCACGTAGGTCAGGGCCGCGGCGTTGAGCACCTTGTTCACGCCCTCGGCCTCGCCGGCCGCCACCAGCCCGTACTCGGAGATCAGCCGCTTGGCGCGCGCCGAGGCGTCGAACTCGACCGGCAGCGTGACGAGCTGGAAGAGGAGCACGGCCGAGAACAGCACGGCGCCGATCAGCACCAGGCCCTGCTTCTGGAAGAAGAGGCCGGCCATCATCACGATCAGCCCCAGGTTGGAGCCGATGCCGGCGGTGGGCACCAGCGCCGATCGCAGCCACAGCGGCTTGTAGGCCCGGGCGTGCTGGATGGCGTGCCCGGCCTCGTGGCAGGCGACGCCGATGGCCGCCACCGAGCGGCTGGCGTAGACGCCCTCGGACAGCGCCAGGGTCTTGGTCACCGGGTTGTAGTGGTCGGAGAGCATGCCATGGGTGGGCGTCACCTTGACATCTTGGATGCCGGCGCGGTCGAGCAGCACCTGGGCGGCCTGAGCGCCGCTCATGCCGCTCATCGCCGGCACCTTGGAGTACTTGTTGAACGCCGAGCGCGTGCGGAAGCTCGCCCACAGCGAGAGCAGGATCGCGGGCGCCAGGAAGACGAAGTACATCGGGTCGAAGAACATGGTTGCTTGAGAACCTCCTGTCGCCGGAGCTAACGTGCGACGACGCCATTCTATTCCGTGCGGGAGTCGTCGCCCCGGCCGGAGCTCACCGGCATTCAGGCGCCTGGCGCGGGTGGCCATGGGCGTGCCGCGAGCCGGATGCTAGAGTCGAGGCGGAACTGGGCGCGAGGGGAGGAGCCGGCATGAATGCAACCCCGGACAACAGCTCCAACGGACAGGTGGCCGTGGTCACCGGCGGCAGCCGCGGCATCGGCCGCGCCGTCGTCGAAGGCCTGGCCGAGGACGGCTTCCGGGTCTTCTTCTCGAGCCTGAGCCCCGACTCGGTGGCGAGAGCCCAGGCGAGCCTCGCCGCCCGCTTCGGCGACCGGGTGGCCGGCGAGGCGGTCGATGTGCGCGACCAGGCGGCCGTGGAAGCCTACGTCGCCCGCGTGGAGGCGGCGGCCGGGCAGATCGACTGCCTGGTCAACAACGCCGGCCTCGGCCACTTCGGCGCCGTGGACGAGCTCTCCGGCGACGCCTTCCGCCAAGTGATCGAAACCAACCTGAACGGCGTCTTCTACTGCATCCACGCGGTGGCGCCCGGCATGCGCCGCCGCGGCGAGGGCTGGATCTTCAACATCGCCTCGCTCGCCGCCAAGAACCCGTTCGCCGGAGGCGCCGCGTACAACGCCAGCAAGTTCGGCCTGCTGGGTCTGTCCGAGGCGGCGATGCTCGACCTTCGCCCGCACGGCATCCGGGTGGCGGCGGTCCTGCCGGGCAGCGTCGACACCGAGTTCCGCTCCGCCGGCGAGCGCGACACCTCGTGGATGCTCGCTCCGCAGGACGTGGCGCGAGCCGTGCGCGACCTCCTCGCCTACCCCGCACGCGCCCTGCCCAGCCTGATCGAGCTGCGCCCGACCCGGCCGCCCAAGCGCTAGCCGGCGCTCGCCGCCTCGGCCGGCCGGGAGCCAGCCCTCCGCTTGCGAAAGGTTATTTGACGATACCGATGGGTAATGGTTTGCCTCTGTCGTTTCGTCAATAGAACCTGCCCCTTGCAATCAAGGTGAGAAGCCGGATAAATTTTAACAACCCTGCGGTATTCTCCCCTCGAGCTCGAGCCGCCTCCTTTTCTGCCGCGGCTCATCCGATTCTGCGGTGGATGAAAGGAGAAACGATGCTTCGCTTTCGCGCTTTGCTCCTGTCGCTTCTCGCCCTGCTGGCGGCCACGCCGGCTTGGGGCGACCACGAATGCCAGCCGAACGTCTTCACCACGACGCTCTTCGCCGGCCAGACCATCGACGCCGGCGACGTAACGGTTCAGGTCGTCGACGACCAGATCTGCGTGACCTACGCCGCGCACGGCGACTGGGTGATCGAGGAGGTCCATCTCGCGATCGCCACCTCGCTCGCCGACATCCCGCAGACCAAGAAGGGCAACCCGCGGCCCGGCCAGTTTCCGCTGAAGGCGACCTATCTGCCGGGGGTGAGCAGCGCGACCCTCTGCGCTCCCTTCACCACCGGGTTCGACGAGCTCTTCATCGCCGCCCACGCGGTGGTCAGCGGCACACCGGGCGGCGCGTACTCCGGGCAGCAGGAGACCGGCTGGGCCGACGGCTTCGACTTCCCGGGCGCCAACTGGGCGACGTACTTCCGCTTCATGCCCCTGGACTGCCCGACGCACGAGTAGGGGCGCGCCGGCGGCCACCGTGCCACGGCGGCGACCCGGCTACAGCAGCTCACGGGTTTCGCTGCCGGCGAGCACCCGGGGGCCGGTGGGGCTGGCGGCTCCCGGCGCCGGCTCCACGGTGACGGCGAAGCCCACGATGCCGCCGGGCATGGTGGGTGAGCCGATCTCCGCATCCGCGCCGGCCGCGGTGCGGAAAACGCCGCCGGAGACCGGGCCTTCCGCGGTCAAGAACCAGAGCTGGTAGGTCTCTCCAGCCGGCACCGGCGGCAGGCCGACGACGCGCAGGAACCAGTGCTGGTGATCGGCGGCGATGTACACGGCGCCACGCGCCTGGCTTCCCGGCCCGCCGGGCTGCGGCCGCAGCGGGCAGACCAGAGAACCGGCCTGCGTGACCATGCCGAGCTTCGAGGACAGCCCCGCGAGGTCCAGCTCGAGCCCGGCGAGCCGCTCGCTCGCCGCCCTCTCGCGCTCCCGGCTGGCGGCGAGGTCGCGGCCGAGACCGGCGGCCTGGGAGCGCGCGGCGCGAAGGTCGAGGCTCGACTGCACCCACAGGGCGGAGATCGCGGCGAGCGCCAGGCCGGCGGCGGCGAGCCAGGGCCAGACCCTGCGAGGCGGCGCGGCAGGCTCCGGCGCCGGGGCCGTCTGGTCCGGTATCGGGAACGGCACCACCTCGGCCGCCGGCGGCTGCGGCGCGGGCGGAGCAAGGTCCGCTGTCGCCGCGCCCCCGGCGCGCAGCGACGCCAGCAGCCGCTCCCGGGTCTCGGGACGCGGCGCCACCGGGGCGGGCTCCTGCGCCAGCAGGCCCAAGACCTCGGTGTAGAGCCGGTGCAGGGTCTCGGCATCCTCGCCCTGGGCCAGGGACGCGCCGCTCTCCTCGGGCCGCCCGGCGCCCAGGAGCGACAGGATCACCCGGTCTTCGCAGGCTCGCTCGTCCTTCACAGCAGCCCCCGGATCTCGGCTCGGAGCGCCATACGCAGCTTCTTCATCGCCAGCAGGGTGCGGGTCTTCACTGTCCCTAGCGGGATGCCGGTGGCGGCGGCGATCTCGCTCTGGGTGAAGCCGCCGAAAAACGCCATACGCAGCACCTCGATCTGCTCCGGCGGCAGGCGGGCGAGCTCCTCGCGCACCCGCTGGCCCCGCTCAAGGTTCAGTACGGCGGCGACTGCTTCCGGAGATGTATGGAGCTCCGGCGCCGTGAGCGAGACGGCGTCGAGCGGCTCGCCCGGGCGGGTGGCGCGCAGGCGGTCGATGGCGCGGCTGCGCGCCACCAGCACCAGCCAGGTGGCCACCGACGATCTCCCCGAGTCGTAGCGCGCGGCGTTGCGCCAGGCATAGATGAAGGCATCCTGCACGGCATCCTCGGCTTCCGTGCGGGTGCCGAGGATGCGCACCGCCAGGGCCAGCATCTGGGGCGCGTGGCGGTCGTAGAGCTGGGCCAGCGCCTCGTGCCGCCCGCCGGCGACCTCGCGCAGGAGGTCGGCGTCCGAGCGCGCGGAGGCGGTTTCGGAGGTCGGCAAGCGACACCCTCAGGGCTCGGCGCCGGCGATCGGCACCGGCCGGCCGAGGCCGTCGACGTGTACGTACACCACTTCGGCCTCGGTGACCTTGGTGCGGTCGGCGCCGGCGGCGAGCCGGCGCTCGGCCTCGACGGTGACCCGCACCGTGACCGAAGTACGGCCCACGCGCACGGTCTCGGTGTAGAAGCTGACGAGGTCGCCGACCAGCACCGGCGCCAGGAACTCCACCTCCCGCATCGCCACCGTCACCAGCTTGCCGCGCACGTGGCGGTGGCCCTCGACGGCGCCCGCCTGGTCGATGTAGGAGAGGATGATGCCGCCGAAGATGGTACCCAGGGCGTTGGTGTGCTTGGGCATCATGACCACCCGGATCGCCGGGTGGGCGGAGTCTGCTGCGCGGGCCATCTGCTTTGTCGCGGGTCCGCCCGGCAATCCTCGCGTACTGCCGTGTACGCTCCGGTTGCCGGGTCCTCCCGCTCCTCGCACCTGGCCCGCTCGCGACGACTCCGCCACTCCGTGGCCTTTAGTTTTCTTCATAGCAAGACCGGCAGCGGGGCTCGTAGGCCTCGGTGTCGCCGACCAGCACCTGCTCGTCGCCGCGCACGATGCGCTGGCTGTAGTGCGCCGGTTCACCGCAGCGCATGCAGACGGCGTGCATCTTGTCCACGTACTCGGCGACGGTGAGGATCGCGGGCATGGGCCCGAACGGCCGCCGCCGGTAGTCGAGGTCGAGCCCGGCGACGATCACCCGGAGCCCCGAGTCCGCCATGCGGTTGACGGCGTCGACCAGGCCCGGGTCGAAGAACTGCGCCTCGTCGATCCCCACCACGTCCACGTCCGTCTCGAGGCGCGCCAGCAGATCGGTGCTCGACGCCACGGTCATCGCGTCGAGCTGCCGGTTGTCGCGGGTGACGAGCGCTTCCGGGGCGGAGCGGGTGTCGGTCTGCGGCTTGAAGACCTGGACCTTCTGGCGGGCGATCGCCGCCCGCCGCAGGCGCCGCACGAGCTCCTCGCTCTTGCCGGAGAACATGCCGCCGGTGATGACCTCGATCTGCCCGCGGCTGGCTTCGGATCGCGCCGTCATGCGGGGCGGGATGGTATCACCGCCGTCCCCCGCGGCCGGGCGGCGGCGCCGGGAGGAGAAGCTATGATCGAGGCCGTGCTGCGGGCCGTGCTCTTCGACTTCAACGGCGTGCTGGTCGACGACGAGCCGATCCATTTCGAGCTCCTAGCCCGGGTGCTCGCCGAGGAGGGCGTCGAGCTGCCTCGCGAGCGCTACTACGATCGCTTCCTGGGCTTGGACGACCGCGCCTCTTTCGGAGCCGCCCTGCGCGAGGCCGGCCGGCCCATCTCCGAGGCTGGCACCGCGCGCCTCGTGGCGCGCAAGGCGAGCTACTACCGCGACCGCATCCGGCGTGACGGCTACCCCTTCTTCGCCGGCGCGGTCGAGCTGGTGCGGCGTCTGGCCGCCGCCGGCCTGCCGCTGGGCGTGGTGAGCGGCGCGTTGCGCGAGGAGGTGGAAGGCGCGCTCTCGCAGGCCGGGATCGACCGCCTGTTCAAGGTGCTGGTCACCGCCGAGGACACCCGCGAAGGCAAGCCCGACCCCGAGGGCTACCGCGCCGCGGTCGAGGCCCTCAACACCGAGCCGCCGCTACCCGACCGCATGATCCACCCGCACGAAGTGCTGGCCGTCGAGGACAGCTCGGCGGGCCTCGCCGCGGCCGCCGGCGCCGGCCTCTCCACCCTGGCCGTGGCTCACACCTACGCCGCGGACACGCTGTCCGACGCGGACCTGGTGGTGAATCGGATCAGCGAGATCGGGGTCGAGGCGCTGCTGGCGCGGTTCGCAGAGGGGTGACCTGGACGAAGCGCCTACCGATCGCGGGTCTGCTTGCCCCGCCGGGCCAGCTCGCCCTGGGCGAGCGCACGCACCGCCGAGGAATCGACCGGCTTCACCTTCGGATGGCTGACGAGCTGCCCGTCGAGCTCGTAGATATCCTGGACGGTGCTGCTCAAGGAGCCGACCGCCGCAAGGGTCTCACCATCGACCGCGGCGGCATGCTTGGCGAGGATCCGCTCCAGCACCGGAAGTGCGGAGTCGGCCACACGGCCGTCGGTCGCCATCCTGCAGAGGGGTCCGACCGCGTCCGGGCCGCCGATCTCTCCCAGCGCCTCGGCGATCCGATGCCGATAGGAGGTGTCGTGGGTACGAAGCGCGGCGTCGAGCAGCGGGCCGATGGCGCGTGTGTCGCCGATCTTGCCGAGGGCCCTCACCGCCGTGGCAGAGGCGCGCCAGTCGGAGTGAGACAGGGCCTGGACCAGCGGCTCGACGGCCTCGGCGCCGAGCGTCGCGGCCTCGTCCTCGGTTGCCCGGGCGATCGCCAGCCAGACCGCGTCGTCGAGGGAGGGCGGTGCGAAGCTGCGGGCGGCGAGCGTATCGCCGGCTATCGAGCGCACCCTCCAGTCGGCGTGACGGAGCGCAGAGACGAGGTGCGGGCTCCCGGCCTCTTCCATGGCAGCCAGGCCGGAGGCCGCCGCGTGCCTGGTGGGGGCGCGATCCGAGCCGAGCGCGCGAGCGAGCGCGCGCTCGGCTTCTGGCGATCCGGACGCGGCGAGCGCCAGCGCCGCGGCGGACGCCACGGCAGCCTCGCTGTCCTCGAGGGCTGCGATCAGCGGTGCCGCGGCGCGAGGATCTCCGATCGCCTGCAGCGTGCGCGCGGCCTCCTCGCGAACGCTGATCGACTCGTCGCGAAGCGCCCTCACCAGCGGCTCCACCGCGCGCTCGTCACCGACCTTGGCGAGGACCTTGACGGCCATCCAGCGCGCGTTCTTGTCCCCGAGCGCGACGATCACGGCGTCGGTGGCTCGCGCGCCGAATGACTCGAGCGCCCTGGCCGCGTTGTCGCGCACCTGAGAATCGCCGAGCGCACGGGCGAGCGCGGGCAGCGCACGGCCATCCTGCAGGCGAGCCAGCGCTTCGGCAGCCGTGCCGCGCGTCCACTTCCCATGCGCTTCACGCTCGAGCGCCGCGATCAGCGGCTCGACCGCACCGGTGTCACCGATCCCACCCAGCAGACTGGCGGCGGTGATCCGGACATTCTCGTCGGGATCGCCAAGCGCATCGACGAGCGCCGGCACCGCCGCCGTGCCCAGCTCATCGGTCTCGCGGATGCGACCGCGCGCGACCGCGAACCAGGCGCGTGCGACGTCATCGGCAGGCTCGAACGACAGCGCCTCGAGCGCCGCGGCCGCCGCCCGGCGGACGCTGGAGTCCGGATCCTGGAGGAGCGGGACCAGCGCAGCCGCCGCGGCCCGGTTGGACGATCGAGCCAGCTTCTCGGCCGCCCGCTTGCGGACGTCGCGATCCGGCGACCGGAGCCGGCGAAGTGCCCACCAGAGCATCATCGCGTTCTATCCTCGACGATCGGTGAATCCCGCGGAACGTGAGATTTGGGACCGTCCGCGACGCCGCAGATGGCCCGCGCAACAGCCCCGTCACATGATGGGCATCCTGCCGTCGAACCCCTCTTCGTACCCGTGGTAGTGGCCGACGATCTCCTCGGGATAGCGCCAGCAGTAGTAGCCGTCGCCGCTGTCCCAGTCGACCAGCCAGAGGCCCTTGACCTCGCAGCCCACTGAGGTGATCTCCTCGGCCCAGGCCTGGACGATACGGTCGTAGGCGGTGGTCAGCTCGTCCTTGCGGGCTTCCATCTCGTCGCGGCTGTGGACCCCGTTGAGCAGCGCCTCCACCTGTCGCACGGCGGCGTGCGTCAAGTCGCGCACCATGGGAAAGGTGTTCATCGCCTCTTCGTAGGAGAAAACTCTGCGCGACTGCCGCTGCTCCGCCATACCGGTCGGCATGGTAGCAGATGGGTTCCGGGGCCCGGCGCCCTGCCCGCTCGCGAGAGCCGCGTTTGACAATCCCCCCTTCGGGCCGTACCCTAGCCATGACTGCTCGAGCGGGCCACGGGGCGCGCTCGACACCACCAGAAACCAGGAGCTTTCGAGCATGGAAAATACGGAGACCACCACCCGCGCCGCGGCCCCCGAGGCCGTCGCCGGCCAGGCGACCGACGATCAGCCAGTCCTCTTGACCTCCAAGGCCGTCGACATGGTGCGGATGACGCAGAAGCACGAGGGCATCGACGAGAATTACGGCCTGCGCATCGCGGTGCGCGGTGGCGGCTGCAGCGGCTTCGAGTACGCCCTCGACTTCGACAACGAACCGCGGGAGAACGACCTCTGCTACGAGCAGAGCGGTTTGAAGATCTACGTCGACGGAGTGAGCGCGCGCTATCTGTACGGCACCACGATCGACTACGTGCTGGGTTCGACCGGCGCCGGCTTCAAGTTCAACAACCCCCGGGCGGTCGGCACCTGCGGCTGCGGCTCTTCCTTCGCCGTCTAGGAGCCTGCCCGGCGCCGCCCGTTCGGGCGACGCCACGACCTGCCGGGCCGGAGCAACCCCGCTTCGGCCCGGCGTTTTGTTTCTAGCGCTCCTCGAAGAACCCGCGATAGAGAATCCCGGCCACCAGCGCGCCGGCGATGGGCCCCAGGAAATAGATCCAAGCCTGCGAGAGATCGCCCAGGGCCACGGCCGGGCCCAGGTAGCGCGCCGGGTTGAAGCCCGCGCCGGTGAGCGGGCCGCCCATCAGGATGTTGAACACCAGCGTCATGCCGATCGCCACGGCGGCGAGGTTGCCGGCCTTGCCGCTGACCGCCGCGTTGAGCACCGTGTTGAGGAGGAAGAAGGCGAGCACCGCCTCGACGAAGACCCCCGCCGCCGGGGTCACGCTGCCGGCCAGCTTCAGCTCGCCGAGCCCGCCCGCCGTACCGCCGAGCACCCAGCGCAGGGCGAAGGCGCCCAGCACGCCGCCGAGAAGCTGCACGACGATGTAGGCCGCGGCGCGGCCGGCCTCGATCTTGCCGGCGGCGAGCAGGCCGAGGGTCACCGCCGGGTTCACGTGGGTGCCCGAGATGTGGCCGTAGGCGTAGGCGAAGGCCAGCACCACCAGGCCGTGGGCGAAGGCGACGGCCACCAGGTTGCCGCTCAAGGCCCCGGCGCCCGCGCCGATGAACACCAGAGCAAAGGTGCCGATCGCCTCCGCGACCAGCGCTTTCGTAAGGCTGCTCGACATCGAAGTCCCCTCCTTATCGCACAGGGACGCCGGCAGGGCGCCCCCTGATCACCCCCCCGGATCACCCCCGGCGCCCGGCGGCTCGGGAAGGAGCCGCACCTCGGCCGCGCCGTCGCCCTCCACCGCGAGCACGGTCCCCGGCTCGTAGGCCTTGCGGTGCAGGACCGCCATCCCCACCGCTCCCCCGCCGGCGAGCGGCGCGACCGCGCTACCCACGGCGCCCACCTCCTGGCCTTCGAAGAGCAGGCGCGCCCCGGCGGGTGGGGCCTCGGCACGGTCGAAGAGCAGGCGGCGCACGTCGCGGTTCGCCTTGCCGCGGTAGTGGATGCGGGCGATGACCTCCTGGCCGAGGTAGCAGCCCTTGGTGTAGCTCACGGCCTCCGCTTCGAGGCCGGTCTCCTGCGGGAAATGATCGCTGCCGAAGTCCTGGCCGAAGGCCGGCACGCCGGCCTCCACGCGCACCTGCTCCACGGCCTCGCGGCCCGCGGGCACGATCCCCGGCAACGCGAGCAGGCCTTCCACGAGCGGCGTCGCCACCGAGGCCGACACCCACAGGGTGAGCCCCGGCAGGCCGGCGAGCGGTGAGCGCGCCAGGCAGACCTCGATCCCCAGCACCATGGCGCGGGAGTTGCCGCGGGGGTCGGGCGGCAGTGGAGTGAGGCCCGCCAGCGCCCCCTCCGTGGCCGGCCCGAGGAGCGTCACCGGCAGCATGTCGGCGAGCGGCAGCACCTCGACGCGGTCGGCGATCAGGAACTTCTCGAGGTGCGCGGAGATCTCCTCGCCCTTGCCGGCGGGAAGCTCGAGCCACAGCCGGTCCTCGAGCGCGTGCACCACCACGTCGGCCAGGACCTTGCCCTGCTGCGAAGTAAAGAAGCTGTAAGCGCCATGACCGGGCGCGAGTGCCTTGACGTCGCAGGTGACGAGCCCGTGCAGGAACCGTTGGCGGTCCTTGCCGGTGAGCTCCAGCCGCGAGATCCAGCTCCGGTCGAAGAGCCCCGCGCGGCTGCGGAGCGCTTCCACCTCGCGGGCGAGATCGCCGTACCCGGTCACGATCTGGTTCCCCGCCCAGCCGCCGAAGCGGGCCCCGAGCCGGCGGTGCAGCGTGGCGAGAGGTAGGCGGGCGAGATGTCGGGGCTGGGGCGGGGAGGCGGTTTCGGTCACCGGCGAAGTGTATCCCCACAGTGTGACGGCCGGCCCGGCCTGTCATCCTGAGCGAAGCGAAGGATCTGAGTGGGGGTGGCTGGAGGCTAGAATCTCGCCATGACCTCCGAGCCGTTCACTCTCAGCCCACCCACCGGCCGCGCGCTCCACGGCCTGGTGGACTTTCCCGAAGCGCCCGGGCCGCGGCCCACGGTGGTGGTCTGCCACGGATTCAAGGGGTTCATGGAATGGGGGTTCTTCCCCTACCTCGCCGAGCTGCTGGCCAACCGGGGCTATACCGTGGTGCGCTTCAACCTCTCGGGCGCCGGCATGCTGCCCGGCGACGAGCTGGTGACCTCGACCGACGCCTTCAAGGCCAACACCTACGGCAAGGAGCTCGAAGACCTGCTCGCGGTGCTGGCGGCCCTCGCGAGCGAGATCGCTCCCGGCCGCATCGACCTCGAACGGCTCGGCCTCGTCGGCCACAGCCGAGGAGGCGGTGCGGCGCTCCTCGCCGCGGCCTCGGACGCCTGGCGCGAGAAGGCTCGGGCGCTCGTAACCTGGGCGGCGATCGCCTCGATCGACCGCCTCGACCCGGCGACCATGGCCCTGTGGCGGCGCCTGGGCGAGCTACCGGTCGAGAACGCTCGCACCGGCCAGAAGCTCGCCCTGGGGCCGGAGATGCTCGCCGAGGTGGAGGCCGCCCCGCCCGCCCTCGATCTCCTGGCCGCCGCGGGCCGGCGACGGGCGCCGTGGCTGATCGTGCACGGCGAGGCGGACGAGAGCGTGCCCGCCGACGAAGGCCGGGCGCTCGCCGGGGCCGCGGCCGAGCCCAGCGAGCTGCTGGAGATCCCCGAGGGCAGCCACACCTTCGGCGCCCGGCATCCCTTCGCCGGCCCGACGCCGCAGCTCATCCAGGCGATGAACGCCACGCAGACGTGGTTTCGGCGTCATCTCTAGCTGGCGAATCAACCTGCTGCGCGGGCGAGAGAAGGAGCCTCGAGATGATCCCACTGCTCTTCTGGGACGTCGATACCCAGGTCGACTTCATGCGCTCCGATGGCAAGCTCTACGTGCCGGAGGCCGAGAGCCTGATCCCCAACCTCGCCCGCCTGACCGAAGCGGCGCGGCGCCACCGCGTTCCGGTCGTCGCCTCGGCCGACGACCACGAGCCGGGCGACCCCGAGATCTCCGACGCGCCCGACTTCCGCGACACCTACCCTCCCCACTGCCTGCGCGGCACGCCCGGCGTGCGCCGCATCCCGGAGACCGCCCGGGAGAGCGCGGTCGAGGTCGGCCACCAGCCGCTCTCCGACCAGGAGATCGCCCGCCTGACGGCCGGCCCGCCGCCCGTGATCCTGATCCACAAGAAGCGCTTCGACGTATTCTCCAACCCCAACACCGAGCGCCTCGTGCGCGCCCTCGACCCACGGCGCATCGTGGTCTACGGCGTGGCGCTCGACGTCTGCAACCGCTACGCGATCGAGGGCCTGCTGGCGCGCGGCTTCGGCGGCCTCGAGCTGGTCACCGACGCCACCAAGCCCATCCACGCCGAGGACGTCGCGGCGCTGCTGGAAAGTTGGGAAGCGCGGGGAGTGAAGCTCACCACGACCGACGAGGTGCTGCGCGGGTTGTAGCGGCGCCGGCCGCGGCTCAGGCTCCGAGCGCTTCGACCTGCTCGCGGAGAACCTGCAGCGCCAGCTCGATCGTCCGCAGGTGAGTACGGAACGACAGCGCCACCATCCGCAACACGAACTTCCCGTCGATCATCGTGGAGGAGAGGAAGATCCGGCCGTCCTTCCGCACGTTGTCGACGATCTGCTGGTTGAGCTCGTTGGCCTGCTCCAGGGTTGCACCCGGCGGGGCCCAGCGGTAGGTGACGATCGAGAGGTCGGGCGGCGGGCCGACCTCGAAGGCCAAGGCCTCGATCTCGCGGTAGAAGTAGCGCGCCAGGAGCAGCTTCTCGTCGAGCGCCGCGCGGAAGGGCTCGGTGCCGAGCAGGACGAGCGGCAGCCACATGCGCAGCGCCCGGAAGTGCTTGGTGAGCTCGGGCGACACGTCGGCGGGCGAGACCTCGCCGGGCTCGCGCAGGGCGTCCTGCAAGTAGGCGCCCGAGTAGCTGTGCGCGGCCGCGAGCTGCCGCGCGTCGCGCACCAGCACGATGCCGGCTCCCCAGGGCAGGAACAGGCTCTTGTGCGGGTCGAGGATCACCGAATCGGAGCGCTCGATGCCGGCGAGCACACCGCGGCCGTGCTCGGTCAGCAGGAAGAAGCCGCCGTAGGCCGCGTCGACGTGGAACCAGCAGCCTTCTCGCTCGGCGATCGAGGCGATGGCGTCGAGCGGGTCTACGGCGCCGGTGTCGGTGGTGCCGGCGTTGGCCACGATCATCCAGGGCCGGAGGCCCTGCGCGCGGTCGGCGGCGATCGCCTGCTCGAGCGCATCCGGCCGCATCCGGAAGCGCTCGTCGATCGGGATCTGACGCACCTGCACCTCCACGAGGCCGGCGATCTGCAGCGACTTCTCGATGCAGTGGTGGGCCTGGGAGGTGAGGTAGACCACGGCTGAAGCGAGCTTTGCGCCCCGGATGGCGTGGGCGTCGCGGGCGGTGACGATCGCGGTCAGGGTGGCGAGGCTGCCGCCGGAGGCGATGTTGCCGCCGGCCGTGGCGGGATAGCCGACCAGGTCCGCCACCCAGCGCAGCAGCAGGTTCTCCATGCGCACCGGCCCCGGGCCGGTGAAGAAGATTCCCGGGTACTTGTTGCTGACCGCTGCCAGGTAGTCGGCAAGCGCCGAGTGGTAGATCCCGCCGCCCGGGATGTAGGCGAGGTGGCCTCCCGAGGCGGTGGCGGCCCCGGGGCGCACGACCTCGCGCTCGAAGAGCTCGAGCGCGGCCTCGATCGACATGCCGTGCTCCGAGATCGGGGCCTCCAGCAGCCCGATCCCTTTGCCCTGGGTCTCCTCGTAGGCCTTGGCGGTCTCGATCTCTTGCAGGAAACGCTCGGAGGAGGCCACCACCGCCTTGCGAAGCTTCCGGCGGCCGGACGCCCCGGGATCGAGCGGCCGGGAAGCGCGTTCGAGCCGGCGGATGCGCGTCAGCAGCGCCTTCTTCGTCATCGCGTCGTGGGTGTTCCGCCCTGCTATCCGGCCAGCTCCGGCAGCATCCCGGCCGCCTCGATCAAGTCCGCGGCCACCCAGTCCGCGCCGGCGGCGGCGAGGCGCGCGGCCGAGGTGCGGCCGGTGGCCACGGCCAGCACCGGCACGCCGTGCGCCTTGCCGCAGGCCACGTCGAGCACCGTGTCGCCGATGATCAGCGCCTCCTGGGGAGCGAAACGGCGGCCGGTGGCCGCCTCAGCCCGCTCCAGCGCCGCGGGCACCAGCTCGTGACGCTCGATGCCGTCGTCCCCGAAGCCGCCGAACGGGAAGTGGCGGTTCAAGTCGAAGCGGCCGAGCTTGGAGCGCGCCCCCGGCTCCCAGTTGCCGGTCAGGAGGGCGAGGGCGTGCTCGCCGCGGCCGGCCAGCCGGTCGAGGGTGTCTTCCACGCCCGGCATCAGCCGCATGGACTCGCGGGAGAGCTCCGCCTCGAGCCGCGCCAGGTACTGCTCGCGCATGCGCGGCAGGCGCCGGTGCACCTCGCCGGCCTCGAGTCCCGCCGCGGTCATCAGCTCGAGCACGATCTGGCCGTCCGTCTTGCCGCCGAAGTCGTAGCCCGCGAGGTCGCCGGCGGTGCCGAACACCTCGAGCAGGCAGTCGCCGAACATCTGTGCCGGTTGCCGGCCGCAGGTCAGCAGCGTGCCGTCGACGTCGAAGAGGAGGAGACGCGCACTCAACGCCAACTCACCGGCTTCTTCGTCTCGAGGAACGTCGCGATGCCCCGCTTGCAGTCGGCCGTGGCGCGGGCGGCGGCGTTGGCCGCCGTGGCGCGTTCCAGGGCGTCCTCGAGCGGCCGGCCGAAGACCTCGAGCAGCAGGCGCTTAGTGCGCGCGATCGACTCCGAGCTCGCCCGGCCCAGCACCTCGGCGGCGATCGCCTCGCCGGCCGTGGCCAGCTCCTCCCGCGGCACCACGCGGTTGGCGAGGCCGATCGCCAGCGCCTTCTCGGCGTCGATCGGCTCCGGGTTGAGCAGCATCTCGCGGATGTCCGAGCCGCGCAGGCGAAGCGGCAGGTAGGTCGCCACCAGCGCCGCCACGAAGCCGATCCTCACCTCGCTGTAGAGGAACTTGGCGTCGTCCGCGGCGAGCACGAAGTCGTGCGCCGTGGTCAGGCCGCAGCCACCCGCCACGCAAGAGCCGTGCACCAGCGCCACGGTCAGCGCCTCCTGCCGCAACACCGCCTCGAACAGCCCTCGCAGCCGCTCGGAGTCGGCGCGATTGTCCTCGGGGCTCGCGTCCAGCAGCGAGCGCAGGTGCTCGAGGTCGGCGCCGGCCGAGAAGTGCCTGCCGGCGCCGGCGAGGAGGATCGCCCGCACTCCCTCGTCGCGCCACGTCCGCCGGTAGAGGCCGGTGAGCTCGGCGAGCAGGGGCGGCGACAGGGCGTTGGCGCGCTCGGCGTTGGCGAGCGTCACCCACAGCAGGTCTTCCTGGCGGCGGACCTCGAGGTACTGGTAGGCGCGCTCGCCCGGAGATGGCTTGTCGTCCGCTCCCGGGGCCATGCTCAGGCGCCCTTCCCGATCCCCAGCTCGGCCGCCAGCTCGTCCGGCACCTCGAGCTCCAGCATCAGCAGGCCCTGGCCGTGGGTCTTACCCTGGGCGTCGTTCTTCAGGCTCTCGGTGCCGCCGCCGCCGAGCGAGTCGTGGAGGATGAAGTTCAGGGCCCGGATCCTGGGCACCTCGTAGCGGTCCACGCGGCCGCGGCAGACCTCGCGGAAGTGCTGCTTCACCCGCTCCGCGGTCAGCTCGCGGCGCAGCAGCTCGTAGGCGGCCGGGGTGTCGGCGATCAGGCCGACGTTCGAGGCGTCGCCCTTGTCGCCCGAGCGGGCGTGGGCGATGGCCCTCAGGGGTACCCTCACGGCGCGGCCTCCGCCGGCAGCAGCGCCGCGATCCCCAGCGCCAGCGCTTCGCGGTGCCGGGCGGCGAGCAGCGCGAACGCGCCCCATCCCAGGGCCAGCACCACGATCGCCGGCACCCGGCGGCGGCCGAAGGCGCGTTTGAGAGTCAGAGCGTAGGCGAAGGCAGCCAGGAGCGCCCAGGCCAGGAAGGCCAGGCGGTCGGCCACGGCGCTGGCGAGGAAGCCCAGCAGGAGGATCGGTGTCACGCCTGCCAGGAGCCACGCATACCAACCGGGAGGGGCGGGCGGTTCGCCTGGGACTCTAGGCGTGACGCTCACACTTCCTCCACGGTGACCACGATATGGTCTTCCACCACCTCGCGCGCCAGCAGCGCCGGCCAGTAGGCGACGATGCGCTGCGGCTTCGGCCGGCCGCCGGCGAAGCCGGTGACCCCCGGCGGGCCCGCGGTGACCAGCGGCGCGATCTCCTTGCCGAAGCGCTCGACGCGCGCCGCGTCCGGGTCGCGCACTCCCAGCCGCAGCACCACCTCCGGCGGGTCGTCCGGTGCGGGCAGGATGCCGGGCAGGCAGGCGCCCAGGCCGAGGTACTCCTCGGAGCGGTGCTCGGGGTCGAAAGAGCAGCCGGCGCGCTCGAGCCGCTTCCACACGATCTCGGCCGCCAGCCTCGCCTTCTCCAGAGCGCGCGGCCCGGCGAGCGTGATCTCGCCACTCGCCTTGTAGCCCGCGAGGTAGGAGGCCGAGACCTTGAGAAACGGTGTGTTCGGCCGGCCGCGGATGCCGGAGACCCGCACCCGGTCGGGCCCCTCCTGGGCGAGCTCGATGGAGGTGAAGTCGGCGGTCACGTCCGGGGTCACGTACTCGGCCGGGTCGCCCATTTCGTAAACCAACTGCTCGGCCACGGTGTCTATCGTCACCATGCCCCCGGTGCCGGGATGCTTGGTGACCACGAACGAGCCGTCCGCGGAGGCCTCCGCGATGGGGTAACCGACGTTCCAGAGCTCGGGCACCTCCCAGAAACGGGTGAAGTTGCCGCCCGTGGCCTGAGCCCCGCATTCGAGCACGTGCCCCGCGATGGTGCCCGCCGCCAGGCGGTCCCAGTCGTCCGCCGCCCAGCCGAACTCGTGCACCAGCGGCGCCAGGGCCAGGGCGGTGTCCGTTATACGCCCGCAGAGGACGATCAGCGCCCCCTGCTCCAGGGCCTGGCAGACTGGCTGTGCGCCCAGGTAGGCGTTGGCGCTCGTCACCTGTTCGACGACCGACGAAAGAGAGACGCCGGTGTCCATGTTCTTGAACGGGTGGCCGGCCGCGATCAGCTCGGGGAGGCGCGGCAGCAGGTCGTCGCCCTCCACCACCCCGACGCGCACCCCCGAGACCCCCAGCTCGCGCGCCACCTCGAAGATCTTGGTGCGGCAGGCCCGCGGGTTGAGGCCGCCGGCGTTGGTCAGCACCCGGACGTTCTTCTCCTTGAGCTCGGGGAGCACGCGGCGGATGAAGTCGATGAAATCGGTGGCGTAGCCGAGGACGGGATCGCGCAGCTTTTGGCGCATCATGATCGAGAGGGTCACCTCGGCCAGGTAATCCATCCCGATGTAGTCGATCGGGCCGCCGGCGAGCAGCTCGACCGGCGCGTCGACGTTGTCGCCCCAGAACCCCTGCCCGTTGCCGACCCGCACCGTCGCTTTGAGCGCCGTCATGTTCTTTGCAAGGTTAGCATGCCAACTATGGCCAGCAAGGGCAGAGGGCACAAGAGCTTGAGCGTGGACGGGTTCGACGTCCTGATCGGCAAGGGAGACGCCGAGAACGACGCCTTGACCTTCCGAGTGGCGGAGCCGAGGGACTTCTGGCTGCATGTGGCCGGCTACCAGGGCAGCCACGTGGTGGTGCGCAACCCGGAGGGCCTCTCCGAGCTGCCGCGGCCGGTCCTCGAACGCGCCGCCGAGCTCGCCGCGTGGCACTCCAAGGCGCGAAAAGCCGGAGGCAAGGTCGAGGTCCACGCCTGCCGGGTTGCGGACGTTGGCAAGCCCAGGGGCTTCGCCCCCGGCAAGGTCGAGCTGCGGCGCTTCACGTCGCTCAAGGTCTATGCGAGGGAATAGCGGTGGCGTGTCCGTCTAAGAGAAGCCGATTTCTACTTCACCCGAAGGGAGGCCCGCAGTGCTTTACGAGAGGCTGAACCTGGAGATGCGCCGCACCGTGGACGTCTTCGTTCTCCGCCTGCAGACGCTGCCCTGGCAGTACCGCACCTCCCTGCTGGCGGAGGCCTCGGCCTCGTTCGAGGGCCAGTTCCAGGGCACCGCCGCCGAGCTCGCCGCCCGCGGCTTCCTGACCGCGGTGCTCGAGCGCCTCGACGACGCCGAAGAGGTCGACGACCCCGACCGCGCCCACCTGCTCTCGCTGTCCCTCAACCCCCACCACCGCAGCCTGGCGGACCGCTACTTCGCCGAAAACCCCGACGAGGTGCGGCTGAAGGCCGAGCCGGAACCGGAGCGCGCCTGGGCGGTGAACTGAGAGAGACGCCAGCCGGGCGCTGGCGGCGGGCCTACGTCTGCAGCACCCCGGTCCTGAACTCCGGGACCTCCGGGTTCTGGGCCACCGCTGCGAGGGAGCGGGCGAGGACCTCGCGGGTCTCGGCTGGATCGATGATCGCGTCCACCCACAGCCTGGCGGCGGCGTAGCGCGGGTTCATCGCCGCCGCGTAGCGGGCCTCGATCTCGGCCAAGCGCTGGCGCTTCTCCTCCTCGCTCACCTCTTCGCCGCGGTTCTTGAGCTGGATGGCGAGCAGCGTCTTCGACGCCTGGGCGCCGCCCATCACCGCGATCGCCGCCGAGGGCCAGGCGTAGAGGAAGCGGGCGCCGTAGGCCTTGCCGCACATCGCGTAGTTGCCGGCGCCGTAGGAGTTGCCCACGAAGAGGGTGAGCTTCGGCACCGTGGAGTTGGCGACCGCGTTCACCATCTTGGCGCCGTCCTTGATGATGCCGCCGCGCTCGGCGCGGCTGCCGACCATGAAGCCGGTCACGTCTTGGAGGAAGAGGAGCGGGATCCGTTTCTGGTTGCAGAGCTCGACGAAGCGGGCGCCCTTGGCCGCCGAGTCCGAGTAGATGACACCGCCGATCTGCAGCTCCTTGTCTCGGGGCCCGGTCCCCGTCTGGCGGCCGACGATCGAGCGCTGGTTGGCCACGATCCCAACGACTCGCCCTTCAACCCAGCCGGTGCCGCAGACCAGCGTGCGGCCGTAGGTGGCCTTGTACTCGTCGAAGTCGCTCCCGTCGAGCAGCCTGGCGAGCACCTCGTAGATGTCGTAGGGCCGCGAGCGGTCGACCGGCACCACGCCGTAGAGCTCCTCGACCGGGTACAGCGGCGGCCGCGGCTCGCGCCGCGCGAAGGGCGCCTCGTCGCCGCGGGCGAGCTGTGCGAGCTGGCTGCGCACCTTGGCCAGGCAGGCGGCGTCGCTCGGATGGCGGTGGTCCACCACGCCGGAGACGTCGCACTGCACCAGCGCCCCGCCCAGCTCGTCGGCGTCGATCTGCTCGCCGATCGCCGCCTTCACCAGGTGGGGCCCGGCGAGGAAGATCGAGCCGGTGCCCTCGACAATGTGGGCCTCGTCGCTCATGATCGGCAGGTAGGCGCCGCCCGCCACGCAGGAGCCCATGATCGCCGCCATCTGGAACACTCCGGCGGACGACAGCCGGGCGTTGTTGAAGAAGGCGCGGCCGAAGTGCTCGCGGTCGGGGAAGATCTCGTCCTGCATCGGCAGGTAGACGCCCGCCGAGTCCACCAGGTAGACGATGGGCAGCCGGTTCTCGAGCGCGATCTCCTGCGCCCGCAGCACCTTCTTGGCGGTCAGCGGGAACCAGGCGCCGGCTTTGACCGTGGCGTCGTTGGCCACCACCACCATGTCGCGGCCCGCGATGCGGCCAATGCCGGTGACCACACCGGCCGCCGGCGCGCCGCCGTGCTCGGCGTAGAAGCCGTGGGCGGCCCACAGAGCCAGCTCGAGGAACGGCGCGCCCGGGTCGCAGAGCGCTGCCACGCGCTCGCGGGCCGTCAGCTTGCCGAGCGACCGCTGCTTCTGCTGCGCCTTCTCGCCGCCGCCGCGGAGGATCAGCGCCTCCTCTCGCCGCAGCTTCTCCACCTCGCCGCGCCAGTGCTCCGCCCGCCGCACGAAGGCATCGTCCTGCTTGAGCTTGGACTCGATGACCGCCACTCGCCCTCCGTTGAAATGCCGGCGGCATTATAGGGGCGCGGCCCGCGGAGCCGGGTGCGCGAACCCATCGCCCCAAAAAACGTATGCAGTACGGATCTCTCACGCGCCCCGACCCTGACGGGCCGGACGCAGGCCACTGCCCACGGGAGCACGAACGATGAGCGGACTTTCCCTCCTCCTCCGCCAGGCCCTCCGCAGCTTCCTCCGCACGCCAGGCTTCTCGGCGGCGATCGTCGGCACCCTGGCCTTGGGGCTAGGTGTCAACGCGGCCCTCTTCTCCCTCGCCTACGGCCTGCTGCTCGCGCCCCTACCGTACCCCGAGCCCGAGCAGCTCGTCGCGGTCTGGGAGACCGTAGAGCGCGACACGATCGAGCGGCGCGAGTTCTCCTATCCCAACTTCCGCGACCTCGCGGCCGGGGCGAAGAGCTTCGACAGCATCGCGGCCTGGACCGGAAGCGGCCTCACACTCACCGGCCTCGACCGCGCCCAGTACCTCGAGGGTGAGCTGGTCTCCGGCGCCTACTTCGACACCCTGGGAGTCGCGCCGGTGTTGGGCCGCGTGTTCCCGGCCGAGCAGAACACCACCACCGCGGCGGCGCCGGAGGCGGTGCTCGGCCACGGCCTGTGGACGCGGCTCTTCGGCGCCGACCCCGGAGTCGCCGGCCGCAGCCTCACCGTCGACGGCCGCCAGGTGACGATCATCGGTGTGATGCCGCCGGGGTTCGCGGGTCTCTCCGAGCAGGCCGAGCTCTGGCTACCGATCGCGGCGATGGCCGAGGACGACCTCGAGTCCCGCGCCGACCGCTGGCTCGCGGTGATCGCCCGCCTCGCCGACGGCGCCTCGCCGGCGACCGCCGACGAAGAGACGCGGAGCCTGCTCTCCAACCTCGCCGCCGCCCACCCCGACGCCAGCCGCGGCTACAGCGGCCGCGTCGTGGAACTGCGCGAGAACCTGATCGGCGGCCTGCGCCAGCCGGTGCTGATCCTCGCCGGCGCCGTCGGCCTGGTGCTGCTCATCGCCTGCGCCAACGTCGCCAACTTGCTGCTGATCCGCGCCACGGGCCGCCGCCGCGAGGCCGCGGTGCGCGCCGCGCTGGGGGCAAGCCGCCGCGACCGGCTGCGGCAGACGCTGATCGAGGCCCTGGTGCCGGCGCTCGCCGCCGGGGCCCTGGCGCTGCTGCTGGCCGGCTGGCTGCTCGCCACCTTCCGCGCCCTCAACCCGATCGAGCTACCGAGCTTCGCGACGCCGGCGCTGGGGACCTCGACGCTCGTCTTCTCGGTGCTGCTGGCGGTCGCGACCGGCGTGGCGCTCGGCCTGCTGGCCGCGGCCGGCCGCGAAGCGGGCTCGCTCTCCGACGACCTTCGCGACGGCGGCCGGAGCGGCTCCGCGGGGCGCCGCGGCCGCCACACGCGCCGCGCCCTGGTGGTGGTCGAGGTGGCGTGCGCGCTGGTGGTGTCGCTCGGCGCCGGCCTGCTCGCCAAGAGCCTGCGCCAGATGGCCGACATCGACCCCGGCTTCGACCCGCGGGGCTTGCAGGTGGTGCGCCTGAACCTGCCCCCGGTCGCCCAGCCGGGCGACCGCCGGGTGCTCGCCGATGCCCTGCTCGAGCGCGTCAGCCACCTGCCGGGTGTCTCGGCCGCGGCCCTGGGCTCCGACATGCCGATGGACGACTCCTGGAGCGCGACGCTGCTGCGACCCGAGGGGCAGGCGCCGCGCGCCGATCAGCCCTACGACGGGGCGACCCGCGTCTACGTTCACCTCGTGAGCCCGAGCTATCGGCCGGCGCTCGGCATCCGGCTGCTCGACGGCCGCTGGTTCACGGCCGCGGACTGGAACGACCCCCAGCGCCCCCTCGTCGTCTCCCAGAAGCTCGCGCGCCGCTTGTGGCCGGGCGAGAGCCCGGTCGGCAAACGGCTGCAGCAGGGACGCTCCGGCGACTCACCCGTCTTCACCGTGGTCGGAATGGTGGCGGACGTCCGTCAGCGCACCCTGGCTCCCAACCCGCTCAACCCCGAGGACCCGGACTACTACCGGCCTCTCAACGCCGACAACCGCGACACCCTGGCGCTGGCCGTGCGCTCGTCGCTGCCCCCGGCGACGATCCTGCCGGCGGTGCGCGCGGAGATCGAGCGCCTGTCGCGCGAGGTGCCGATCTACGACGTCGCCACCATGCCGTCGCGGGTCGCCGGCCAGCTCGCCACCGCGCGCCTGAACGCCTTCCTGCTCGGCCTCTTCGCCGCTCTGTCCCTGGTGCTCGCCGGGGTCGGCATCTACAGCGTGCTCGCCCACCTGATCGGCCAGCGCAGGCGCGAGATCGGCATCCGGCTGGCGCTGGGAGCGCAGCGGAGCGAGGTGGTGCTGGCGGTGGCGCGCGAGGGCCTGACCTGGGTGGCGGCAGGGCTCGTCGTAGGCTTCGTGACCGCCCTGGCGCTCGGCCGCGTCCTCGCCTCGCAGCTCTACGAAGTCGAGGCCACCGACCCGCAGACCCTGGCCGGCGTGCTGGCGCTCTTCCTCGGCCTGGCGGCAGCGGCCTGCCTGCTGCCCACGCGGCGGGCGCTGAGGGTCGACCCGGTGGAGTCCCTGCGCTCGGAGTAAGAGAACCGCTCGCTACGGTTCTGGCGAGGAGCTGTTTAGGGCCTTCACCGTTCCGTCTGCTCGGGATCGAGCCACGGGCGGACGCGCTCGCGGGCCTCGGAGATGAGGTCCTCGGCGTGCTCGGGGTCGTGCTTGTGAAGCAGGTCGCGGCGCTCGATCGCCACCAGGTCGCGCAGGCGCAGGAAGTCGTCCAGCGTCTTGCCGAGGGCGGCCAGATAAGTCTCCAGCTCCGAGAACGCCAGGCCGCGGTTGCCGCGCTCGATCTTGGAGATCGAGGCTGCGCGCTTGAAGCCGAGCCGCCGGGCCACCTCTTTCTGAGGGAGCCCGGTCATCTCGCGCAGCCGCCGCAGGGCGATGCCCTCGATCAGCCGGGTGCCGCGGTTGGCGACGAAGACCCTGCGGCTCTGAGCCGGGATTTCCATTGCCCGACCCTAGCGCAGCGGCATCCGGTGATCAACGATAAGTTCTTTTGAATCAGAACGTTGCGCTGGAACGAAAGCGTCTCGAAAGAAGATTGAAACCCGCTTTTGGAAACTGTGTTCCAGGATCGTGCGACTTCTGTCGCCTGCATGGGAAACCTCGCCGCGACGGCGAAGCCCGCGCTCTGCCCCTGGAGCCAGGCCGGCGGGGTGAAGCCGGTGGCTCTGACCGCCGTTGATAGGCTGCGCGCCGCATGCGGCGACCCAGTTTTCCCGAGTTGGCCCAAGCCGCGCTCCTCGTCGGCCTCGCGGCCGTGCTCGCGCTGCGCGGGGCCGGACTGGCGCGCGACCCCCTCCGCCCTTCCGCGCAACGCGAGCACCGCTTCTTCAACTGGGCGTGGCGGGAGCCACGGGTGGGTGTGGTGTTCGCGGAGGTCGAGGCCGTGCTCGCCCCGGGCGAGCCGGTGATGCTCGCCCTCGCCGCCCGCGAAGCGGGCGACTCCAGGTGGTGGAGCTTCATGGCGAGCTACTACCTGACCCGCAACCCGGTCCTGGGGGTCAAGGCGCGGCGCGCCGCCCGCACTTCGGCCCCGCCGGATGCCGCGGTGGTTCTCATCACCCCCGCAAAGCCCGATCCCGCGGTCGGCCCCGGCTCTCCCGCTCGGCCCGACTCATCCCGGCGTACTGTCCAGGTTCTGCGGCATGGCCGGCGAGCCGACTCTCCTTAGGCTCCTGGCCGGCACGGCGCTGGTGTTCGCCGCCGGCGCCAGCGTTGCCGGCGCGCTCGGCCTGGGCCGCCGGCTTGGATTCATGCCGTGGGGGCCGGCCTTCGCGGCGCTCGCCTGGGTGCTCGGGTTCTCGCTCGCCGTTCCGCTGCTCCTCCTGAGCGGGCTCGCCGGCCTGCCGATCCGGCCGTGGAGCGTCGCCGGCCTCCTTCTCGTGCTCGTTCTCGGCTCCTGGCTTCTGGTGCGCTGGCTCGCGCGCGCTGCACCGGCGGAGCCGGAGCCCACCGCGGCCGAGCCGCGAGCGGCCGCCGCCGCAGAACCGCGGTGGCTCGCGATCGCGGCCCGCGCCGTGCTGCTGGCGGCCCTGGCGCTCTTCGTGTGGAAGATGGCGGTGTGGCCGGTGTGGGGTTGGGACCACCACGCCATGTGGGGAGTCAAGGCGCGGCGCATGGTGGTGGAGGGAAGGCTCGACCTCGCCTTCCTCGCCACCGAGGAGATGCGCGACGCGCGGCCGGACCGCCCGCTCGGCTACTCGGCGGCGCCGCTGCTGCTCACGCTGGGCGGCCTGCCTGGCGAACGGGCCTTCAAGCTGCTCCATCTCGGCTGCGGGCTGGCGCTCCTCGCCTTGCTGCGCGAGGGCCTGCTGCGCTTGCGGCTCGGCACCTCGGCCGCCGAGGCGCTCACCGCCTGGGCCGCGGCGCTGCCGCTGTTCTGGGACACCGAGGCCGTGGGCCAGGCCGAGATGCCGCTCGCGCTCTGGGCAGTGGCGACGACCGTGCTCCTGCTGCCGGCGCACGCCTACCCGGGCGCCCGACGCGCCGCCTGGACGGCCGGCGGGGTGGCGCTCGGCTTCCTGCCGTGGATCAAGCAGGAGGGCTTGACACTGGCGGCGCTGCTCGCGCTGGCACTCGTCGTCGCCTCACCGCGCGAGGGCCGCTCGACCTGGTGGAGACTCCGCCTCCGCGAGCTGCATTGGCTGCTCCCTCCGGCCTTCGCCCTGACCGGCGCGAGCCTCTGGGTCTACTTCACCCAGCTCCCGCCGGGGGTGGGCTTCACCGCCGGCGACCCGCTGGCAAGGCTCTCCGAGCGCCTGCCGGAAGCGGCGAGCCTGCTCGCCTACATGGGGCGCTCCTTTCTGCTCCCGGACGCGCTCGGCTTCTGGTTCGCCTTTGCCGCCGCGGTAGCCGCCGCGCTCTGGCGCCGGAGCCGCCTCGCGCTGGCGCTCGCCGCGGTGGTCGCCGCCCAGGTCCTGATCTACACCGCCAGCACCTTCATCGTCTACCTCCCGCCGCGCGCCCACGTGGACGCAGCCTTCTCGCGCATCCTCGCCGCCCTGATGCCGCTCGGCATGCTCGTAATTGGAGCCACGCTGGCGCCGGCGCAGGAGACACCGGAACCGGGACCAGAGCAGGCGGCGCAGGAGGTAGCGACCGGACCTGTGCCGGCCGTCTTGCCCTGACCCCGGGTGCTAGCATCTCCGGCGTGAAGCTCCGCATCCTCGCCTTCGCCAGCGCCGCCGACGCCCTGGGCACCGATTCGCTGTCTCTCGAGCTGCCGGCTGGAAGCTCCGTCGGTGATTTGCAGGCGCTTCTCGAGGCGCGGCATCCGGCGCTCGCCGCGCTGTGGGGCCGCATCGCCGTGGCCGTGGACGGCGAGGTGGTGGAGCGCGGCGAAGTGCTCACCGACGGTGCCGAGGTGGCGCTGCTACCGCCGGTCTCGGGCGGCGCCACGAGCGAGAGCGGCGCCGCAGCCACGGCGGAGCTCGCCGCCGCGAGCCCGGCTGCGCCGGCCGGCCGCGTCGCGCTGGTGGAGGCGCCGATCGATGCCGCGGCCGTGCTCGCCACGGTCTCGGGCCCGGAGCGCGGCGCGGTGGTGCTCTTCCTCGGCACGGTGCGCGGGAGCACCCGCGGGCGGGCGGTCACCGGCCTCACCTACAGCGCCTACCGCTCGATGGCCGCGGCGCGCCTGGCGGCGATCGTGGCCGACCTCGAGCGCGAGCATCCGGGGCTCGAGGCCGCGATCACCCACCGGCTCGGCGACCTGGTACCCGGCGAGGCGAGCGTCGCCATCGCCGTGGCTGCACCGCACCGCGCCGCGGCCTACGAGGCCAGCCGCACGGCGCTCGAGCGGCTCAAGGCCGAGGTGCCGATCTGGAAGCGCGAGCACTACGCCGACGGCGGGGTCGCGTGGCGCGAAGAGGAGAGCCTGGCGGGACGGACCTCGTGAATCAACCGCAGCCCGACATCCTGCACTGCATCGGCAACACCTCGCTCCTGGCGCTGCGCCACGTCGTGCCCGAGAACCGCTCCCGCATACTGCTGAAGCTCGAGGCCGAGAATCCCACCGGCAGCATGAAGGACCGCATGGCGCTCGCCATGATCGAAGCCGCCGAGGCCGACGGGCGCCTCGCGGCGGGCGGCTTCGTCGTCGAGTACACCGGCGGCTCGACCGGCGTGTCGCTGTCGCTGATCTGCGCGGTGAAGGGCTATCCGCTGCACATCGTCACCTCGGACGCCTTCGCCCGCGAGAAGATCGAGCACATGCGCGTCCTGGGCGCGCAGCTTCAGATCCTGCGCAGCGACGACGGGCGCATGACCGAGAAGCTGACCCGCGACATGATCGAGGCCGCCCGCGTCATCGCGGAGCAGCCCGGGAGCTACTGGACGGATCAACTGAAGAACACGGACCAGCTCCCCGCCTACCACCGGATGGCGGAGGAGATCTGGGAGCAGAGCGGCGGCCGGGTCGACGGCTTCGTCCAGAGCGTGGGCACCGCGGCGTCGCTCCGGGGGACCGGGGAGGCGCTACGCCGCCGCAACGGCAACGTCCGCATCGTCGCCGTGGAGCCCGCCGAGTCCCCGGTCCTGTCGGGCGGCAAGACCGGCGCGCACAAGATCGACGGCATCGGCGCGGGATTCGTCGTGCCGCTCTGGCAGGAAGGCGTCGCCGATCAAATCGAGCTCGTCTCGACCGAAGAAGCCACGGCCATGGCCGCGCGCCTGGCGAGAGAAGAAGGCCTCTTCGCCGGAACTTCCACGGGAGGCAACGTCCTCGCCGCCCTGCGCCTGGCCGAGCGGCTGGGCTCCGGCTCGACCGTCGTCACGGTGATGTGCGACACCGGGATGAAGTACCTCAGCCGGCACTGAGAGCCGCTGGACAAGGCCGTCGTGGGCGGTCGATTGCGCTCGCTCGGGGTTCCGAACCTCCCAACCAGTGCCTCCCGGTTTACGCGACACGGAGTGGACCGGTGTCAACCGGACGAGCAGCGCCATGTTGCCTGCGGTGTGGGTCGGCATCGGGCCGTGCTCAACTCCTGGCTTGGCAGCAGTCGGTGGCGCTCTACATCGGGCTCTATAGGAAGCAACGCGATAGGGCATGTCGCCTGGGCGCACTCGGCAGTGCCCGGCGGGAGGTCGAGATGCTGGAGGCCCGAGCCTAGGCAGTGAGGGCCTCGGCAGCAAAGGCCGGGCGACCACCAGGGTCGCCCCTACTGCGTTGCGTGTCGCCTCACTCTGTAGGGGCGGCCCTCGTGGCCGCCCTCTGCGCTACGGCCTCGCCTCCAGCGTCATCGGGTCCCGCTCCGGCAGGTGCCTGACCGCGCCGCCGTAGAAGTCGCGCATGGAGGCCCGGCGACCCGGGTCGCCGGGCTCGATCTCGCGCCAGGGGCCGACGACGAGAATCACCGTCCGGTCGGGGTGCAGCACGCTCTCCGCCACCCGCCGCACGTCCTCGGGGGTCACCGCTTCGATCCGCGCGCGGTAGTCGCGCCAGAAGGTGTGCGGGCGGCCCAGGAGCTCGTCCTCCGCGAAGTAGCCGGCGATCTCCTCGGCCGAGTCGAAGAGGTAGGGGAATGAGTCGACTATCGAGCGCTGGATCTGGCGCAGCTCCTCGGCGACGGGCGGCGCCCGGCGCAGGCGCTCGACCTCCTCCAGCGCCAGCTTGGCGGCGAGCGCCACCGACTCGTTCTTGGACTCGAGGTGGATGCGGAACTCCCCCGGGAAGTGGTCGCCCACGCCCAGGCTGGCGCTCGCTCGGTAGGCCAGGCCCTCGACCGTGCGCACCCGGCCGGTGATGCGCGACGAGGGCCCGGAGCCGCCCAAGAGATCGCTCATCACCGTGGCGGCGAAGGAGTCCGGGTCGTTCCAACCGCGGCGCTGGAAGCTCAAGTGGCCGATCGCCACCTTACCCTGCGGCAGCGCCTTCTCGACGTGGTAGAGCCCGGGGACCGGCGCGTGGGTGGGGGCGGGCGGTGGCCACGGCGCGGTTGCGCCCACCTTCCAGCCGGCGAAGCGACGCTCGAGCCCGGCGAGGAGGGCCGCCGCGTCGACGTCGCCGGAGACCGCGACCACCATGCCGCCGGGATGCCAGGTGCGGCGGTGGAACTCGATCAGGTCTTCGCGGCGGAGGGCGCCGAGCGCCTGCGCCGTGAGCTGGCGGGAGAGGAAGTGGTCCTCGCCGTAGAGCAGGTAGCGCCACTCGCGGTTGAGGACGGCCAGTGGATCGTCGTTGCGCTGGCGGAAGCTCTCGAGCAGGTTGCCCCTCGCCACCTCCAGCCGTGCGGCGTCGAAGCGCGGCGTGCGCAGCATGTCGAAGAAGAGGTCCAGGGCCTCCTCCAGCACCCACGCCGGCGCGCTCAGCGAGGCGCCGGCGCGGAGCGACCCGGCGGTGGCCGAGAGCTGGGCGCCGAGAAAGTCCACGCGCTCGTCGAAGGCGTCGGGCGCCAGCTTCTCGGTGCCGCCGCGCAGCAGCATCGCCGCGGTCAGGCCGGCGACGCCGATCCGCTTCGGCTTCTCTCCCGAGACCGAATCCAGATAGTCGCCGGCGCGCAGGGCGACGGCCACGTCCACCAGCGGCAGAGCGTGATCCTCCACCACGTAGACCACCACCCCGTTGCCGAGCACGTGGCGGTACGGCGCCGCGTCCGGCACTTCGAAACGCTGGGGCACGAAGCGCAGCTCGCGCGGATGGGCCGGCAGCGGCTGGGCCGCCAGGGGCTGTGCGATGCCGAGAGTAACCAGCGCCAGCACCGCGGCAACGCCGGCGCCGAGCCGGGCGCGCCGCCTCACCGCGAGCCTCCGGCCGCCGCCCGGGCCTCCGCCGGCCTGCGGTCGTAGAGGCCCACCGTGCGCCTGCTGGGGACGAAGTAGCGCTCGACGGCCCGGTGCAAGTCCGCCGCGGAGACGGCGAGGGCGCGCTCGTGCGAGCGTTGCAGCGTCGTCCAGTCGCCGAAGCCGTCGCTCATCAGGAGCTGCATGAGAAGCGCCGAGGGCTCCTTGAGCTTGCGGTAGGCGTCGGCGGCGATCTGGTTCTTGACCTTGGCGAGCTCGGCCTCGGCGACCGGCTCGCGGCGCAGGCGGTCGAGCTCGCGGTCCCAGGCGGCCAGCAGGTCGGCGGGCTTGGCGCCTCCCTTGGCCTCGGCCGAAAAGCTGAACATCCCGGCCCAGCGCTGCGCCGACTGCATGGCGAAGGCCGAGGAGGCGACCCCCTGCTCCAGCACCAGCGAGCGGAACAGGCGGCCGGTGCGGCCGTTGAGCAGACCGGCCAGCACCTCGAGCGCCGCCGTGTCACGGTGCACGAACGGCACCGTGGGATAGAGGGCCTGCACCTGCGGCCGGCAATCGCAGGCGGCTTCGAGTCGCTGCTCGGCGTGCGGCTCGGGAGGCAGCGACACCACCTCGGGCGGCGCCGGCTTGGCCGGCAGTCGGCCGAAGTAGCGCTCGGCGAGGGCCTTCACCGCTGCCGGGTCGAAGCTCCCCACCAGCGCCGCCGTCAGGTTGCCGGGGCCGTAGTGGGTGGCGAAGTACTGCTCGGCGTCGGCGCGGGAGAGTACCTTCAGGTCCGCGGGCCAGCCGAGCACCGGCCAGCCGTAGGGATGGCCGCGCCAGAAGAGGCTCTTGAGCTGCTCGTCGAAGCGGCCGGTGGGGGTCGAGTCGGTGCGCTGGCGCCGTTCCTCGACGACCACCGCGCGCTCGGTGTAGAAGTCGCGGTACACCGGGTTCGCCAGGCGGTCGGACTCCATCCAGAACCAGAGCTCGAGCTTCTCGGCCGGCAGGGTGAGGAAGTAGAGCGTCATGTCCTGGAGGGTGAGCGCGTTCAAGCCCTTGCCCCCGGCCTCGGAGTAGATGCGCCACAGCTCGCCCGGCGACACCAGCGAGCGGTAGCGCTCGAGCTCGCGGGCGTAGCTCTGCTCGAGGCCGGAGAGCGCCTCGGTCGAGGCGTCGCGGCCGTAGGGGTCGGCGAGCTCGCCGCGGCGCGCCTTCTCCCGCAGCTTCGAGTACTCGCCACGGATCGCCTCCTGCAAGCGCTCTTGCTCGTCGAGTGACAGCCGCTCCTTGGCGTAGTCGCGGGCGCCGATCGTCGGCGTGCCCTTGAACAGCATGTGCTCGAGGAAGTGGGTGAGGCCGGTGACGCCGGGCCGCTCGTTGACCGAGCCCACGTGCGCCACCCAGCCGGCGGTGACGCTCGGCAGCCCCGGCCGCGGGACGAGAAGGAAGCGCATGCCGTTGGCGAGCTGGAGCTGCTCGACGGCGAGCGGCGCGGGTGTGGCGGGCACCGTCGACGGCTGGGCGCCGGCGGAAGCTGCGGCAAGCAGGCCGACGATCACCGCGGCCGTGCGCTCCACGCCTACCTCGCCTCCGCCGCGGCGGGCGGGATCGCCCCGCCCAGGAACTCCACCAGGTCACCGCGCAGCTTCTCGAGCGACGACTTGTGGATGTACATCATGTGGCCGGCCTCGTAGTAGCGCAGGGTGACGTGGTCTTCGAGCGAGGGATCGAGGCCGAGGTGCGAGAAGGTGTACTCGGTGGCGAAGAAGGGCGTCGCGAGGTCGTAGTAGCCGTTGGCCACGAACACCTCGAGGTCGGGGTTCTGGGTCATCGCCAGGCGCAGAGTCTCGGCCACGTTGAGGTAGCGGTTCTCGTAGTCGCCGTAGCTCCAGGGCCGCACCCGGTCGGTGAGGATCTCGTAGGGCAGGTCGCTCTCGTACCCGAGCTCGCGGCGCACGTAGTCGTTGAGCGTGCCGCCGTAGGGCCCGCGGATCGCTTCCATGCTGGGATCGAACTCGTAGCGCTCGCCGGCCGCGTCGAGGTCGATGCCGGTGAAGCGGCTGTCGAGCCGGCCGGCGGTGCGCCGCTCGTCGCGCAGCAGCTCCTTGGTGAAGCGGAAGATCCCGATGCGCAGGTTGGTCTGCTCCACGTACTCCTCGGAGAGGCCCGTGTAGCGCGCCAGCCGAGAGGCAATCTCCCGCCGCTCGGCGGCCGGCAGGTCCTTGCCCTGCATCAGCGCCAGTGTGTAGTCGCCGGCCGCGAACTTTCGCACCTCCTCGAGCGTCGCCGGGAGGTCGCGTTGCAGCTCCGGCGCGAGCTGCTGGTGGTACCAGGCGGTGGCCGCGTAGGTGGGCAGGAAGAGGACGTAGGGCAGGTCGTTGCCCACGTCGAAACGCGCGGTCTGGAAGTTGAGGATCGAAGAGATCAGGATCACCCCGTTGAAGTACATCCCGTGCCGCTCCTGCAGGTGCTGTACCAGCGCCGCGGCGCGCGTGGTGCCGTAGCTCTCACCGGCCAGCAGCTTGGGCGAGGCCCAGCGCTGGTTGCGGGTCACCCACAGGCGGATGAGCTCACCCACCGCCTCCATGTCCTCCTGCACGCCGTGGAACTGCTTGTCATCCTCGCCCGGCACGGCGCGGCTGAAGCCGGTGGTTACCGGGTCGATGAACACCAGGTCGGTCCGGTCGAGGAGCGAGTGCTCGTTGTCGACCAGACGGTAGGGCGGCGGTAGCGCCCAGCCCTCGTCGGTCATCGGCACCCGGCGCGGGCCGAAGAGGCCCAAGTGCAGCCAGATGGACGACGAGCCCGGCCCACCGTTGAAGGAGAACAGCACCGGGCGCTTTCCGGGGTCGCTCTCGCCGTCTTTCGTGTAGGCCACGAAAAAGAGATTGGCCTTGGGCGTGCCGTCCTCCTGCTTGAGCAGGTAGTTGCCGGCGGTGGCTGTGTAGCGCACCAGCTTGCCGCCGATCCTGACCTCGTGCGAGGTCGAGGACAGCACCTCCTTGGGGACGGGAAGGTCCTTCTTCTCCTTCTCGTCTCGCGTCTCGCTTCGGTCCTCTCTCCCCGCCGGCCTGGCATTGCCCGGCCGGCCCTGCGCGAGGACCGGCCCACCCGCCGCGCCGAGGAGCCAGACCATGGCCATGACCCCAGCCAAAAACGAACACATCCTTTCCGTCGATCGCATGCTCACCTCCGTCGTCCGTGCCCGCGTTGAGACGGACACGGCGAGCCGCGCCGACCCTATCCACTACGGACGTAGGAGGTCAAACGGCCGGGCCGCCAACCGGGCGCAGGCTTGCAATGCCGGCGAAACGATCTACACTGGAATGCCTATGACCAAGGCAGCCGTAGCGGAGCTTCTGAAACTCCGGCCCGAGGAGCGCCTCGAGATCGCGCAGCTCCTGTGGGAGAGCGTCGAGCCGGAAGAGGAAGCCCGCTTCCTCTCGATCCCCGAGTGGCAGCGAGAGGTGCTCAGAGAGCGACTCGAGGATCTCGAGCTCCGCCCGAACGACGAGGAACCCTGGGAGAAGGTCAAAGCCGAGCTGTGGCCCGACGCATGATGGTCGTCGTCCGGCGGCGGGCGAAGCTCGACCTCATCGAGGCACGGCGCTGGTACGAGGCGCTCGGCGAAGGGCTCGGCGCCGCGCTCCTCGATGAAGTGGATACTGTGCTCCAGAGCCTCGAGAATCACCCCGAGATCCATCCGCGAGTCGACGATCGGGTCCGCAGAGCGTCGTTGCGGCGCTTTCCCTACGGGATCTTCTACGTCGTCGACCGCGACACCGTGCGCGTGATCGCGATCCTTCACCGGGCTCGGAGCCCCGAGCACTGGCAGCGCCGCCGGTAGTAGCCTGGGGGTGCCGTTCAACCAATCACCATGGCGCTTCTGGCTTCGCTGTCGAAGTCACCTTCGAGCGGTCGGACGCCTAGAACGCTGGCTGAGCCGCTTGGATCGCGTGGCGAAACTTCGAGATTAGACGGCCGATCTCCGCCTGCGGAGCGCAGAGATCTGCGCGTGCGATGAGCCGGGGGGTCCCGTATGCAGACACCGGATCCTGGATGCCGTATAGCGAGTTGCTGCCATATCCGGGTTGAGGCTGGGGATCGCGAACCAGCGTTCTGCGACCAACGCCAGCAAGACTGGCGTTCACTAAGAAGCGCTGGTGCCGCTTGTACGGATCAAAGCGCTCGTAGAGCGTGCCGACGAAGGTGAAGGCACGGCGAAGCACTTCCTCTACATCCTCCTGTGCCAGAACGAACAGGTCCATCAAGCCGTCACCTTGCGAACGGTCTACACGCCTCGTCACATTCGCATCGACAACGATGAGCCCGGACTCGAATACCTCGATCCGGACCAAGTCGTAGTAGCCAGCGTCTATGCCTGGGGGAAGCTGATGGACTACCAGGCTTTCGGTGGTCCGCTCTCGGCGCTCCTGCAGATCGGAACTCAACAGGCGGCTCTCGTCGCCATTCCCGATCTCAAGGAGAGCGCTTGCCAACTCGTCGGAGTCGAGGCGAACGGGATCGAATACCTCCTCCCTACGTTCCGGGCAGAAAACGACTCGCAGTGTGGTCCTGCTTTGAAAGGCGCCGGTTTGTTTGGAGGTCGCCTGAACAAGATCAATCTGCTGCTGCAGGCCGAATACCTGGCGACTTACCTTCAGGGGGCCAAGCGCTTTCGCGACCAGCTCTTCGAGCTGCTCGGGCGATTCGAAGGTCTTCCGAAGGTGTCCGTCGACATAATCTGATACGCGATTCGCGAGAGCCTGAGCTGCTTCATCGAGCGTGCCTTCACGGACGAAGACCAGAACTGGAAGCTTGCAACGCTGGGCGTGCTCCAGTTCCTCTTCCACCACCAGTTTTCCGGACGGCGTCCGATAGCCACCTCGACGGTCGACGATGAGGAGGAAAATGTCACAGCTTTCGACCGCATCCAGACAGGCGGTCCTAGAGGAATCTGGCAGCGAGGGGAAATCCTCGTTGACCAGCATTGGTTCCATCCCAGCACGTTGGATGCCGTTTCGAGCGGCCTCACGGTATTCTTGGAACCCGTCGACAACGGCGCTAACGAAGGCCCTCTGGGCTGCCGCGGAGGCAGGGTCGCTACTCATTGTTGGCATCGACCGATCAGGAACACACCTAGATTCAGAAGCGGTCCAGACTCCGACAACCCTAGGCCAGCTCCCTCGTCCTCAGTACCGCGGCACCTTGGGATCGACCTCGAGGCTCCAGTCGTGGATGCCGCCGGCGAGGTTGACGGCCTGGAAGCCGCGCGAGCGCAGGAGCTGGGTGGCCTGTAGGGAGCGCGCGCCGTGGTGGCAGTGGGCGACGTAGAGCTCGCCGGGGTCGAGCTCGCCGAGGCGCTGCGGCAGCTCGGGCAGGGGGATGAAGGTCGAGCCCTCGATGCGGTTGATCTGGCGCTCGGGAGGGTTCCGCACGTCGAGCACGGTGAGCTTCCGGCCGGCGTCGAGCCAGGACTTGAGCTCGCGCGGCGAGATCTCGAGCGGCAGGTCGCTGTCGGTCATCGCTCCCTCCGTCGGGCCCTCGGTTGCGCCGGGCGCCGCCTCGGCCACCCCTCGGCCCAGGCCGCAGAACTGCTCGTAGTCGATGAGCTCGGTGAGCGTCGGGTGCTCCGAGCACACCGGGCAGTCCGGGCTCTTGCGCAGCTTGAGCTCGCGGAAGCGCAGCTTGAGCGCGTCGAAGAGCACCAGCCGGCCGATCAACGGCTCGCCCACGCCCACGATCAGCTTGATCGCCTCGTTGGCTTGCAGCGCGCCGATGATGCCCGGCAGCACGCCCAGCACGCCGCCCTCGGCGCAAGAAGGCACCAGGCCGGGCGGCGGCGGCTCGGGGAAGAGGCAGCGGTAGCAGGGGCCGCGCGCGCCCCAGAACACCGACACCTGGCCTTCGAAGCGGAAGATCGAGCCGTAGACGTTCGGCTTGCCGGTCATCACGCAGGCGTCGTTGACCAGGTAGCGGGTGGGAAAGTTGTCGGTACCGTCGGCCACCAGGTCGTACTCACGGAACAGCGCCAGGGCGTTCTCCGAGGTGAGGCGGGCCGGGTGCGGCTCGAAGCGGATCAGCGGGTTGATCTCGCCCAGGCGGTCGACCGCTGCCTCGATCTTGGGCCGGCCGAGATCCGACTGGCCGTAGAGGAGCTGGCGCTGGAGGTTCGACTCGTCGACCACGTCGAATTCCACCAGCCCCAGCGTGCCGACGCCGGCGGCGGCGAGGTAGAGGCCCAGCGGCGAGCCCAGGCCGCCGGCGCCGATCATCAGCACGCGCGCCTGCTTGAGCTTCTTCTGCCCCTCGACGCCCACCTCCGGCATGATCAGGTGGCGGCTGTAGCGGCGCACCTCTTCGGCGGTGAGCTCGGGCGCGGCGGCGGGATTCTCGGCGGTGGCAGGCTTCTCGGCGGCGAGGGTGGTCATCCGCGGCCTCCGGCGATCGACGGGATGATGAGCAGGGTGTCGCCGGCCCGGACCGGGGTCGAGTCGCCCTGGAGGTGGCGGCTGTCCTCCTCGTTGACGAACACGTTGACGAAGCTGCGCAGCGCGCCGGCGTCGGTGAAGAGGTGGCGGGTCAGGGCCGGGTAACGGCCCACCATCGCCTGCAACGCCTCGCCGACCGTCGCCGCCTCGACCTCGATCTCCCCCAGCCCGCTGGCGAAGCTGCGCAAGGGGGTGGGGATGTGGATCGTCACGCTCATGGTCGCGGGCTCCTCGGCGCGACCATGCTATCGCGCGAGGGCCGCGGCCGGATCGGAGACCGCCTCCTCCTCGAAGCGCTGGCGGTCCTCCGCGAGGCGCCAGCTCCGGGCCGCCGCCGCGCTGCCCTTCTCCACCGCCACGATCAGGTAGGAGATGCCCGGCCAGGCGTGCTCGCGGTCGAAATCGCTGGGCTCGGCCGGGTGGTCGGGGTGCGAGTGGTAGTAGCCCAGCACGTCGAGTCCCTTGGCGCGCGCCTGCTTGTGGGCGGCGAGCACCACCTCGGGCGAGATCACGAAGCGGTTGTGGCGGCTCTCGGCGCGCTCGTTGCGGGCCGGCAGCACCTGCTCGACGAGCGCGCCCTCCTCGCCGTCGGCGAGCGGCCGGCCGATCAGCACCCCGCAGCACTCCTCGGGATAGATCGTCTCGGCGTGGCGTTCGATGGCCGTCAGGTGTCGCGGCGTGATCACCAAACGGCTCTTGGAGAGGTTGCGGCTCATGGTTGGGCTCCATCCCAGAAACGATCAGACAGGTATTTCTCGGCGCCGTCGCAGAGGATGGTGACGACGACTCCCTCCGTGAGCCGCCCGGCGAGCGCCAGCGCCGAGGCGACGTTGGCGCCCGAGGAAACCCCGACCAGCAGGCCGTGCTCGCGGGCCAGGCGGCGCACCATGGAGTACGCGTCTTCGGTGGCAATCGTCCAGGCTTCGTCGGCGAGGCCGGGGTCGTAGATCGCCGGCACCAGCGCCGTGGCCATGTGCTTCATGCCCTCCAGGCCGTGGATCGGCGAGTCGGGCTCCACCGAGATCAGCGCCACGGCGGGCGATACGCCCCGCAGGTAGCGGCCGATCCCCACAAAAGTGCCGCCGGTGCCCAATCCGGTGACGAAGTGGGTGATCTCGCCCGCGGTCTGGCGCCAGATCTCGGGCCCCGTGGTGCGGAAGTGGGCGCGCCAGTTCTCGGGGTTGGCGTACTGGTCGAGGTACACGTAGCGGCCCGGGTGGGCGGCCGCCAGGCGGCGCGCCTCGCGGATGGCGCCGTCGCTGCCCTCGAGCGGGTCCGTCGCCACCACCTCGGCGCCGTAGGCGGCGAGCATCCGCCGGCGCTCCTGGCTGGCGTTGGCGGGCATGCACACGGTGACGCCCAGGCCGCGGGCAGCGCCGACCATGGCGAGCGCGATTCCGGTGTTGCCCGAGGTGGCGTCGAGCAGCCGCCGGCCGCCGGCCAGCAGGCCTCTGGCGAGTGCCTCCTCCACCATGGCGAGCGCCGGCCGGTCCTTGACCGAGCCCCCGGGGTTGGCGAGCTCCGCCTTGGCGTAGAGCTTGACGCCGGGTCGGCTCGTAGGCGGCTTGCCGGCGAGTGCCGAGAGGTCGAGGAGCGGGGTGTCGCCGATCCGCGCGAGCTGGCCGAGCGGCCGCTCCCGACGGGGGGCAGGCGGGTCGAGGGTCGGGGAGGCGAGGGATTGGGTCATCGGCGGCACGAGGCGTGTCGGTCGCGCAGACTAGCAAAGGTGACCGATCTAGTCATCTTTGTCTCCCGGGCCCTTGGGCAGGCGCCGGGGTTGCTGTAAGGTGGCCGCCGTAGAGCGGAGACGAGGCCTCGATGGACGACAGCATCCGCAACGGCGAAGGCCGCATCCCACCCGGCCAGTACGTCTCGAAAAAGTGGCCGGTGCTGACCTTCGGCGCCACCCCCGAGGTGGACCTCGAGACCTTCGAGCTCCGGATCTTCGGCCTGGTGGAAGCCGAGCGCGCCTGGAGCTGGCGGGAGCTCCAGGCCCTGCCGCGCTTCGAGGTCACGGCCGACTTCCACTGCGTGACCCGGTTCTCGACCCTCGACAACCCTTGGAGCGGCTTCGCCACCCGCGAGATCCTGCGCCACGTGCTGGTGGACCCCGAGGCGAGCCAGGTGCTGGTGCACTGCTACGGCGGCTACACCACCAACCTGCCACTCGAGGACTTCCTCTCCGAGCGCGCCCTGCTCGCCGATCGCCACGACGGCCAGCCCCTGGCCGTCGAGCACGGCGGGCCGCTGCGCCTGGTGGTGCCGCACCTCTACGCCTGGAAGAGCGCCAAGTGGGTGCAGGGCCTGGAGCTCCTGGCCGCGGACCAGCGCGGCTTCTGGGAGGAGAACGGCTACCACACCTACGGCGACCCCTGGCGCGAGCAGCGCTTCAGCTTCCAGGAGATCACCAAGGCCGCCGACGCCAGGAAGCGCGCCCGCGAGCTGGGCATCGTGCCGGGGGAGAAGAAGTAGAACGAGCGGCGGCTGGGAACGGCGGGCCGGCGCTACTCGCCGTGGCCGGGCCCTGCCGCCCGCGCCGGCAGGGCGAGGTGCACTTGGCCGCCGGGAACGAGGTCGAAGCTCTCGATCACCCTGCCTGCGGCGTGGCCGGCCGCGAGGTACTGCCAGTCCGTCGCAGCGTCGAGGGCGACCAGCCGCCAGCGCCCGGGGGCGAGCGCCGGCAGTCCGACGATCCCGGAGCCATCGGCGGCCGGCTTCTCGCTCGCAGTTCGCAGGCGGCCAAGCGGGATGCTGGCCCCATTCTCGTGGAGGAGGACGAGGAGCGACGGGTCGACGCCCAGGAGCTCGCGCGGGGGCAGCGTCAGCTCTACGTTTCCCCCGAGTGGTGGCAGCTCCACCACCAGCTCGGCTGCGAACGGCAGGCGGAAGGCGGTCACCGGAGCGCTCGCCGGCTGGAAGTGGAGCAGGACGTAGACGATTTCCCCGGGCGGGGCTTCGAAGCGGTACTTCCCTTCGAGATCGGTGGAGAAGCCGGCGACCTGGCCGAGCACGCTGCCGTCGGCGGCGACGAAGAGCGCGCTGCCCAAAACTCCGGCCGCCGGCCGGCCGCCGAGGCGCGCCTCGAGCGTGAGCGTGCGGCCCTCTTCGATCACCAGGCGCAGACCCGGGACCACCTCGTCCTCGCCGAGCTTCACGTCGAGCTTCCGGCTCGCCGGGCGGTTACGGCCCAGCGTCGCCCGCAGCTCCCAATCCCCGGCGGCCAGGCCGACAAGCTCGAAGTGGCCGGCGGCATCGGTTCTGGCGGAGGCGCCCAGCGAGGAAAGCGAGGGCCGTGCCTCCTCGCCGCTCAGCAGGCTCTCGATGCCATCCGCGAAGACCCAAACTTCCGCCATCGAGCGGTCCTCGTGATCCACTACCACGCCGCTCACCGCTCCCTCGGGCAGGCGCAGCTCGACCTCTTCGTCCGGGTCGTCGAAGAGGACGCGGGGGACCGTCACGCCGAGGGCGCTCTCTCCGGCCCACACGCTCGCCTGATACACGCCGGGCTGCGAGAGGAGCACCGTGAACCGCCCTTCGCGATCGCTCTGTGCCTGGGCCTGGGCCGCGCCCGCTGCCCACGGGCGCAGTTTCACGGAGGCCGCGAGCGGGCTGCCGCGGAAGCGCACCACGCCGCGGTAGAGCCGGCCGCCGAGCGGCAGCTCGAGAGCGGTGAACGAGGCGGGTGCGAGGTCGGTCTCGACCTTGCCGGCGGTATAGCGCCCTCCGCCTGACGGCAGCAGCACCGCCTCGAAGCGCCAGTGCCCGGGCGGTAGGCCGGAAAGGTCGAGAGGCTCGCCGACCTTCAGTGCCTGCCTGAAACGGGGGACCGGCGCCCAGCGGCAGCCGGCGGGGAGATAGGAGGCAGCAAGCTCCAGCGTGGCTCCCTCCGGCAACGCCTCGCTCCCCGCGGCCACGCTGAGCAGGGCCGTCGCCGGGGCCGGCAGCTCGAGGTCCGGGAGCAGCAGCTCCTCCCCTGCGGCGACCGCGAAGAGTGGCGAGACTAGGAGGCGTCCGCCGGCGCCGGAGGCGACGAGCGAGTAGCTCCCCGGCTTCACTCCCCGGAGCTGGAGCCAGCCCTGCTCGTCGACGCTAGCCTCGGCTTCCGCCACCGGCGACCGGCCGGCGAGCATTGCTTCCACCCCTTCGGGCAATCCCGACGCGGAGAGCAGGACGGCCGCGATAGCACTTGCCGCCCTGCCTGTCTCACTGTCCACGATGCGGGCGAGGAGGCTGCCGCCGGGCGCCAGCTCGACGGTCCCGAGGTCGCGGCTCCCGCCCCTCCCGAGCCCTAGGCTCGCGAAGGCGACCGGAGCGAACCCCGAGGCTTCGAAACGGAGATGCACGCAGCCGGCCGGCACCGCGGACCGCCAACGGCCGTCTCGCTCCAGCGCGATCGGGAAGCGGCCCACACCCAGCTCGGGCCCACCCGGCAGCTCGGCGCAGCGCCGCGCCGCAAATTCCATCTGCGCCGGGCGGGGCGTGCCCACGGGCTGGCGGATGCGGCCCCTGAGCTCGGCGGCGGGAAACAATGCGACCGGCCGCGCCGGTTCTGCGCACCCCTCGGCCGGCACCGCCGCGGAGACCTGATCTCCTAGGCGCACGGTGTAGAGCCAGTCTTCGTGACAGCCGGACGGGATCGAGAGCGCCAGACCGCCGCTCGCCGGTTCGGGAACGATCGGCACTGCCTTGGGCTCCATTCCCATCCACCGCTCGGCCCTCGCTTCGCCCGTAGTAGGCACGTCCCCCGCACGGACGAGCAGCCGTAGCGGCCTCGCGGCGCCTTCGTCCGACGCGAGCTGCGAGCCGGCAAGGTCGATGCGGAGGGTGGTCGTCGGAGCGCCCACCGCGACCTCGGCACGGCCCAGGGTGATCGGCGGGCGGCCCGAGGCGCCGGGAGCACGTTCCTTGAGCCAGACCTCGTAGGCACCTGCCGGAAGAGAGCCCCAGGCACCGTGAAAGTCCCCCGTTTCCGGAAGCGGTCTCAGCCAGGCATGCAGAGCCGCCTCCACGGTGGCCCGATCGGAGCTCGTCACAATGCCGATCTGCCGCAGGCCGATCAGGTAACGGCCTCGATCGAGGCCGCCGGCAAGCGCGGCTTCAACCGACAGCCCACCGCCGCGCTCGAGGTGTAGGGGGGGCAGCGCCACGGCTTGGGCGTCGATGGCGACATCGGCCAGCAGGCGAGGAGCGAAGCCGGGCGCCTCCACCCACAGGCTGACGCGGCTGCCGGACGGACCGCCGATCCGAAAGCCGCCTGCGCCATCGGTCACCGCTTCGAGGTTCCTGCGCAGATGCGCAGTGCCGAGCTGCGACAGGGCGACCGGGCTCTCTGCCATCGCGAGGTGCAGCGGGACGAGCCTGGCACCGGTGATGGGCTCGCCGCGTGCTGCGACCACCTGGCCGCTGCGATAGGCGAGAGGCTGGAGCGGGCAGCGGATCTCGATGAGCCTCCGCGGCTCCGCCGCCTCGGCAGGAGCCTCGAAGGGCGTGGTGAACAGCGGCGCGAAGCCCGCGAGGCTGCACACGACGCGGTAGCGGCCCGGGGGCAAGCGCCAGCGTGGCAGCGGCGCGCCCAGCGCCTGCAAAGCTTCGGCGGCCGGCTGTTGCCATGGCTGATCGTCGGCGACCACGGCAACGTAGATTTCGAGAGCCGGCGAGCGTGCCCCCTCCGCCTCGATTCGAATCTCCAGCGGGCATCCCGGCGGATCGTTGCCGAGTGCGTGGCTGCCGCTCCAGACGCACAGAGCTGCCAGCCAGGCCCCACCGAACTGTCGCCGAAGGCTCATCGCAGCCGGCCCCCTCCGCTCAGTACCAGTACGGGCCGCCCGGGCTGCCCGAACAACTGCTGCACGAGGCTGGACAGAAGCCTCCGGGCTGATAGGCGCAGGAGCCGCCGCCCGAGCCACCGCCCGTCCCGCCGCCTCCACCACCGGCCGAGCACGGAGCGCTTCCCACGCAGTACTCGAACTGCGGCTGCAACCAGGACGACGAGGTGCTGCAATCCTGGATGTCGTTTTTCGCCTGGGTGCAGAGATCGTCGTTCGCCAGCGCTTCGCATCGAGCCCCGGAGCAGCACTCCGCCAAGCTGCCCAGCCCACCCACGCTGGTGTTGCACTCGTAGCAGTCCTCGCACTGCGCTGCCAGACGAGGAGCGACGAAGCTCGTGGCAATCAGAAGGCCCACGGTCAGGATGTAGAATGATCTCATTCTTTGGGACCTCTTTGCATGTATCTTGTTGATCGAACGTAGTTTCTGCGATTCGAGGTGCTGCGTCAAGGAGGTGCTCGGGCGAGCAGGCAAGCGTGAGGTGGCCCCTCGTCAGGGCGGTCACGATCCGTGAAGCGCAGGAGCGGGGCTTCCGGCGCCCCCGCTCCTACCCCGGCAGCGGCACCAGCACTGAGGCCACGATCGCGGCCAGGGTCGCCACGATGCAGACCAAGGCGGTGACCACGTGGCCGAGCTTCTCGGGCCGCACCGGGTCGAGGAGCCGGGCCGCCAGCCAGCCACCGGCGAAACCGCCCAGGTGGGCCCAGTTGTCGATGCCCATGCCGCCGACGATGCCCCAGACGAAGAGGAACACGGCCCAACCCCACAGCTCGCGGGCGATGTGGGCCTGGCCGTGCCGGTGGCCGAAGCGCACCGCGGCGGCGAGCAGGCCGAAGATCGCCGCCGAGGCGCCGACCGAGTAGCCGCCGCCGCCCATCAGGAAGCTCAGGGCCGAGAGGTAGAGCGGCGCCACGGTGGTCAGCAGGAAGCCGGCGGCCGTAGCCACGGTGTAGAGGATCACGGTGCGGGCCCCGCCGTAGGCCTCGACCACCAGCGGCCCGATCGAGCGGATCCACATCACGTTGAAGAAGATGTGGAGCACGTCGCCGTGCAGCCAACCGGCCGAGAGCACCGTCCACCAGCGATCGAATTCGATAACCGGCCCCAGGCCGCTGGCCCCGAAGCGGAGCAGACTATGGGCCGAGGGTGCGAGGAAGGAGAAGCCGCGGTTGACGATGCCGGAGGGGTCGGAGACCAGGGTCAGCAGGTAGATCCCGACGCAGGCGGCGACCACCACGTCCGTGAAGCCGAGGTCGAGCTCGAGCTTCTTGAGCGCCGGCGCGAGGCCGAAGAGCGAAGGGCTTCTCGCGCCGCAGTGCGGGCAGCGCGCCTCGCCCACCCCGACCAGCCTGCCGCAGGAGCGGCAGACCACGGACCCCGTTCGCTTGCGGCCCAGCATCGAGCCGCGAGCTTACCGGATCGCGGCACCGGGAGCGCGCCGCGCGCTCACTTCACGAAGATGCTGATCACGCCCGACGCCGCGAACAGCACGATGACCACCACGGTGACCCAGTCGTCGACATTGGCGACCGTGCCCCCGAAGGTGAATTTCTTGGCCGGCGGCACGAACTCGATCTTGGGCTGGCTGGTGGCGCCGTTGGCCCAGGCCAGGATCGAGGCCACGATGGCCGAGATGCCGAAGGGGATGAAGGCGAACTTCCTGGTCACGGCGCCGGCGATGATCGAGGCGATGCCGGCGGCGATGATCAGCACGAAGCCCAGCCAGTTGGGGATCCAGGACAGGACGGCGGCGATGGCTCTGCGCATGGCGAATGGCTCCTCTCGCGTATTCGGGCTGCAAAGGCTCGTTCGCCTGGGTTAGGCGCCGCGGCTTTCCGCCTGTTACAAACTTCGCCTGCCACCGCCTAACGCCAAAGAACCGACCTGAGGCGGGGCTTCCCCCGACGTGGGGCCCTCGCGCTGGAGCTCGATGGACAAGCTGCGCACTCCCCTCTTCGTCATCGCCCTGGTGCTCGCCGCGATCGCCGTGGCGAGCGAGGTGGGCTCGTGCGCGGTGGTGAAGACGAGCAAGGCCGACCTCGAGTCGATCGTCCGCGACGCCGACGTGCCCGAGGAGGACAAGCCGAGCGTCGGAGAGCTGCGCCAGCTCCGCCAGAGAAAGCCCCCGCCGCCGGGGCTCGGCATCCCCGCCCTCTGGGTGCTCGATGTGCTGGTGCTGTTCATCATGGGGCTGATCGGGGCCGCCCTGCTGGTGCCCGACCGGATCCACGGCCGCCTTCAAGGTTGCGGCACGCTGATCGTCTCGTTCCTGCTGCTCCTGGCGGGCATCCGCATCATCTTCTTGGCCTTCGGCAAGCTGATGATCATGCTCTCCCTGCTGCTCGCGGTGCCGTTCGGCACCATCGCCTACATGGCGATCTACGGCTTCTTCAACAAGGGCGGGGCGGCGGCGGTGCTCGGGTTCTTGATGCTGATCAAGATCGTGCTGGTGGTGCTGCTGATCCTCGCCCACCAGCGCTTCCTGCAGAACAAGGGGCTGGTGCTGATCCTCCTCTTCTCGCTGCTCGCCACCTGGCTGACCGGCTTCCTGCACGCCTTCGTGCCGCGGGTCCTGGCCTCGATCACCGACGCCGTGGCGGCGATCGTCAACGGCTGCATCGGCGTCGTGTGGGCGTTGCTCTTCCTGATCGGCGCGCTGGTCTCGGTCTACAAAGTGCTGCGGGTGGACCGGGCGGCGTAGGCGGGCCTCATCAGGCTTCGACGGAGAGGCCTTCGATCAGGGCGAGGTGGGGGCGACCGCGATGTTGCTGTCCAGCAGGTAGTCAGCCGGCATCGAACTCGACCTGCTCGAATTCCTCCTCGATCGCCGCCAGCATCTGCTGGGCAGACTCGTCGTCGAGGGTTCCCGCCAGGGCCATCGCCTCCTCGATCGAGGCGCCGAGAGGCCGCGCCGGGATCAGGTTGTGGACCAGCTCCCGGGCGCGTCGCTGAAGCTC
>JBIOXV010000109.1:0-31341 GCA_044869805.1 Thermoanaerobaculia bacterium
CGTGATGCCTCCCTGCCAACTTCTGCGAGAGAGGAGTAGGAGCCGCGAACGGCTCGCAACTCTCGAGCGGAGGCAGGCATGACGAAGCGCGCGAAAAACCTATCGAAAGTTAGTGCTCGAGGCTGCCTTTCGGCGGTTGCGCTGCTCTGGGCGGCCGTGCCGGCCGGAAGCCAGACCGCCCCTTGTAGCGCCGCCAACGCGAACCACTGGTGCGCCGACGAGGATACTTTCGGCGTCCCTGGAATCTCCGAGGCGGACGACCGATTCGGCACCGCCCTCGCCTTCGGCGACTTCAACGGCGACGGCTTCGACGACCTCGCCGTCGGCTCGCCCAGCGAGGACTTGCTAGGGGCGCCTGACGCAGGCCTGGTCCACGTCTTCTACAGCACCGGCCTGGGCCTGGGCTCTGCCGGAAGTCAGTTCTTCGGTCAGAGCACGATCGGCGGCGCCGACGAAGATGCCGAGGCCGGCGACGAGTTCGGCTTCGCTCTGGCCGCCGGCGACTTCAACGACGACGGCTTCGACGACCTCGCCGTCGGCTCGCCCGGGGAAGATCTGCCCGAAGTCGCTGCCGCGGACTGCTCAGACACCCAGTGCGAAGACGCGGGGGGAGTGCACGTTCTCAACGGCGGGCCCGGGGGGCTAGACCTGGCCGGAGCGGAGTTCATCGACCCAGGGGCACTGAACACGGACCTTCCGGGCTTCATCGGTGAAGGCGCCCGGATGGGCGCCAGTCTCGCGGTCGGGGACGTCAACGCCACCTCTGGCGACGGCATCGAGGACCTGCTCGTCGGCGCCCCGCAGTTCTCCCATCCTCTACTCGGGGCCGGCGGAGCCGTCTTCTACGCCTTCGGCGCGCTGGGCGGGCTCGGCAGCGGAGGAGGACAGTTCTTCGACATCCCCAGCATCTCGGACTGCGACGGTGGCGGCGGCGAGCAGTTCGGCGCGGCCCTCGTCGCCGGCGATCTCGACGCCGACCTCGGAGACGAGCTAGCTGTAGGCGCGCCCACCTGTACCCTCGGTGGCGCCGCGGGGACTGGCTCGCTCTTCCACTCGCACACAACCTCGCTCGAGGCAGGCGAGCAGATCGCGCAGACCGACTACGCGACGGCCACGAACAACGCCGGCGACAGCTTCGGCGCCGCCCTCGCCATCGGCGACTTCGACGACGACGGCCACGATGACCTGGCGGCCGGGGCTCCGTTCAAGAACCACGGCAGCGGCAGCCCGAACGACTCTGGCCGCGTGTACGTGGCCCGCGGCACCGCTCCGGGTATCGATCCCTCCGTGAACCCGGACCTCATCGGCGAGGACGAGTGGGCGGGGCAGACCCCGACCGAAGGCGAGAACTTCGGCGCGGCGCTGGCCGCCGGCGAGGTCACCGGTGACGCCTTCGCCGACCTGCTGATCGGCGCGCCCGGCGAGGGGGTCGACGGCGGCTTCCTGTTCCTGAAGCCGGGCTCGGCCGCGGGCCTCACCACGACCGGCAACCAGGTCATCTCGCAGGGCTTCATCGGCGGCGTCACCGAAGCCGGGGACCGCTTCGGCTCGGTGCTCGCCGTGGGCGACGTCAACGGCGACGGAATCCTCGAGGTCGCCATCGGCGTCCCCGACGAGGACGTGGGCAGCATCGCCGACGCCGGAATGGTCTACGTCACGCACTTCTTCGATCCCGCCTGGATCTTCGCCGACGGCTTCGAGTCCGGCGACACCTCGGCCTGGAGCCAGGTGGTGACGCCTTGACCCCCTTCTTCTGCTCTCGATTCCCCGACAAGGAGATCGCCATGTACCGCGCACTACGCCTCCGCCTGACGTTCGTCCTCTCCATCAGCCTCGCGCTGCTCGGCCTCGCCGCCGGCACCGCGCCCTCCTTCGCCGCCGACGAAGCGGCGTGCATCGTCGACGGCGTCTTCTTCGACGACTGCTCCGACTCCGGCCTGCTCTTTCCCGACCCCGGACCCGGAGGTGGCGGCGTCTTCACCGAGCTCCCCGACCTCACCTCGCTCGGCGGCTTCTTCTTCCAACCCCTGTCGCTCGAGGCGGGCGACCCCTTCCAGGCCAATGTCGTGATCTACAACCTGGGCGGGCTCGGCTTCAACACCACCGACATCTCGGTCGGCATCTACCTCTCGCCGCTGGGGGACGACTCCCTGCTGTCGGCCAACCAGCTCGCGCTGGTCGACATCGTGTTCCCGCGCGTCACTTCGCAATTCCCCCATCCGACCTACGTGGTGCTCCCGATCGAGGGCCTGCTGCCGGCGTCGGTCGCACCAGGGCAGTACCGGCTGGCGGTCGACATCGACGCCGGCGAGGTGCTGGACGAGCTGAACGAGTTCAACAACCAGGTCGCCGGCGGCGACGCGATCTCGGTGGGCGGCGATCCCGACCTCCAGCCCGTCGCCAACAGCCTCGACCCGTTGGGAAGCGTCGAGCCGGGGGCAACGATTCACCTGCGCTCCAAGATGAAGAACGTCGGCGAGGCGCCCATCGAGGGCCCGGCGTCGATCGCGGTGCGGTATCGCGCCGTGCCCGAAAATGGCGACGAGCTCGGCATGACCCTCGGCATCCAGCACCTGAACCTCACCTCCGGGCAGTCGATCGGCAACGAGTCGGTCTTCGTACCCACCCTCTCGGTGCCCGCCTCGCTCCCCGAGGGCAGCTACCGAATCGAGACCGACGTCGACTTCGAAACCGCGGTCACCGAGCGCAACGAGACCAACAATTCCGCCTTCGTGGGGCCGCTCCAGGTGCGCAGCGCCTCGCCCACCGGCACCCCCGACCTCGCGGTCACCGCCAGCAGCTACTACCTCGGGCAGGACCCGTTGCAGGTAGGCGACGTCGTGGTCATCCAGGCTGACGTCGCCAACCTGGGCACTGTCGCCACCCCCGGTGCGAGTTTCGACGTCAGGTTCTACGCCTCGGCGGACGCCAACATCACCACCGCCGACACCTTGCTCCAGGTGCTGGTCGACGCCGGCCAGCAGCCGCACATCAGCGGCAGCGAGGAGGTCCCGGCCCTGGCCGCCGGCACCGAGCGGTCGATCACCGTCGGCGTGAGTTGGCCGACGCCGGACGTCTTGACGCCGGGGACCTGGTACCTGGGCGTCATCGCCAATCCCACCCCCGCCTTTGACGAGATCACCTTCGGCAACAACGCCAAGTCGGTAGGTAAGGTGAGGTCGATCTCGGCGTGCCACCGATACGCGACGGCGGCGGACGCCGTCGCCCTGTGGGATCTCTTCTTCACCGGCTTCGGCAATGTCCACCTCGACAACGGCACCGTCGCTCACTTCGCCGGCGAGGAGTACTGCCAGCCCCTCAACACCTTGGTCGGCGACGGCGAGTACTTCGGCATTTCGAGCGCGCCGCCGCCGGTCGACCTGTGCCACTTCGGCGACATCTACAGCGAGGCCGTGGCCTTCGCCACCGAGATCCTTCGTCCGCTCATGCATCGAAGCTGCGTCATCACCTTCGCCGACATCGAGGCCCGCCCCGACGCCAGCGCCTCTCTGGTCTTGAGTGTCGAGGACCAGGTGAAGGGCTTCAAGAAGGAGCTGCTCGCGGCGAAGAAGAAGTGCGACCGAGCCGCGAGGATCTTTCCGTTCCGATTCAGCCAGCGCCGCTACTGCTCGTGCCCGAATCACGACTACCTCGACTTCGCGACGACCGGGCCGCACCCCGGCGATCTCGACTGCGTCTACGCGTTCTGACGCTTGCCCCCACGAACGGAGGCCATGATGTCGAACACCTTACGACTCCCGATCATCTCCGGCGCCGCGCTCAGCTCACTGGCGCTTGCGCTGCTCGCCCTGGTGTCTCCTGGCGGCGCCCGGGCGCAGTGCAGCCCCAGCAACCCTACGAACTGGTGCGCCGACCAGGACGCACCCGGCGTCACCGACGCCGCCGAGCCCCTGGAGCGCTTCGGCGCCGCGCTCGCCTTCGGCGATTTCAACGGCGACGGCTTCGACGACCTCGCGGTCGGAGTGCCGAACGAGGAGGAGGTGGGCGCCGTACACGTCTTCTACAGCAACGGCGGGGCGCTCTCGCTCGCCGGCCAGCAGTTCTTCAGCCAGAACAACGTCGGCGGCGCAGACCAAGGCGCGGAGACCGGCGACGAGTTCGGGTTCGCGCTCGCCGCCGGCCGTTTCAACACGGACGGCATCGACGATCTCGCGGTCAGCTCGCCCGGCGAGGACCTGCCCGACGGTCCTAGCAACAACTGCACTTTCGCGACCTGCCAGGATGCAGGGCTCGTGCACATCATCCCCGGAAGTGCCAACGGGCTCTCCCTCGCTGGCTCCTTCGTCTTCGAGAGTGGCCTGGGTGACAACCTGCGGTTTGGCCATCACCTGGCCCGGGGCCGGTTCTTCAGCGGCATCTTCGACGACCTGCTGATCGCCATCGACGCAGGGGACGGGTCGGGTTCCCCGGCCGAGGTCGTCATCGCCTTTTTCGGGTCGGCGGGAGGGCTGACGACCACCGGCGCCAGCCTTCGGTCCGAGAGCGGCCCGCCCGAGGATCAGGGTTTCGGCTTCGCGCTCGCGGTGGGCGACTTCGCTGCGCAAGGCCGCGACAACGTCGCCGTCGGGGCGGCCGAACGCGGCGCCGGAGGGCGGGTCTTCGCGGAGTTCACCTTCCAGCAGGCCACTAGCAATTTCCCGGCGACAACGCTCGCCGAGGGCGACTTCCCTCCCTCCGGCGAGGGTGCCAGCGACGCCTTCGGCTCCGCCGTCACCGCGGCCGACTTCGACGACGACGGCTTCGACGACCTGGCGATCGGCGCACCCGGCAACAACCACGGCGCCGGCGACCCCGACGACTCCGGCCGCGTCTATGTCGGCTACGGGTCGGCGACCGGCCTCGATCCCTCGGCTGCCGGCTTTCTCATCGACATCATCGGCGAGGACGAGTGGAGCGGGCAGACGCCGGCAGCCGGCGAGCGCTTCGGCACCGCCCTCGCGGCGGGCGACCTCGACAGCGACGTCTTCGACGACCTCTTGATGGGCGCGCCCGGCGAAGGCGCCGACGGCGGCTTCCTGTTCTTGAAGAAGGGCTCTGCGACGGGCCTGACCACCGCCGGCAACCAGGTCATCTCGCAAGGGTTCATCGGCGGCGTCACCGACGCCGGCGACCGCTTCGGCTCGGTGCTCGCCGTGGGCGACGTCAACGGCGACGGCATCGACGAGGTCGCGATCGGCGTGCCGGACAAGAACGTCGGCACCCACACCGACGCCGGCATGGTCTACGTCTCCCACGTCTTCGATCCGCAATGGATCTTCAGCGACGGCTTCGAGTCCGGCGACACCACGGCGTGGAGCCAGGTGGTGCAGTGACCGCCTGCCACGAGCGCCGGCCATTACCGACCATCTATCAAATCCGCTCCCACTACTGCTGGAGGAAAACATGACGACCGCTTCGAGATCCCTCGCCAAAGCCCATGCCGGAATCGGCCTCCTGGCCCTGCTGCTCTCCGCCGCCTCACCCGCAGCCGCGGAGGCGCCCTGCAGCGTCACCAACCCGACGAACTGGTGTGTCGACGAGGATGCTCCCGGCGTCCTCGGTGTAGCCGCGGCGAACGACGGATTCGGCAGCGCCCTCGCCTTCGGCGACTTCAACGGCGACGGCTTCGACGACCTCGCCGTCGGGCAGCCCGGGAATGATCTGCTGGTTCCGGCTGACTCGGGCATCGTCCACGTCTTCTACAGCAACGGTAGCGCGCTCTCTCTCGCCGGGCAGCAGTTCTTCAGCCAACACCAAGCCGGCGGCTCCGATGGAAACGCCGAGACCGGCGACGAGTTCGGCGCCGCCATGGCCGCCGGTGACTTCAACGGCGACGGCTTCGACGACCTCGCCATCGGCTCGCCAGGGGACCTAATCCCCCAAGCCGCTCCCGGGGACTGCTCGAACATCATTTGCGCAGACGCTGGGGGAGTGCACGTCATCGACGGCGGACCCGGCGGTTTGGACGTGCTCGGTGCCAGGTTCCTCGATGGCGGAGACCTCGATCCATCGTCCCCCGGCCTGATCCGCGAGGGAGACCGGACGGGCGCCAGCCTGGCGGCCGGAGACGTCAGCCGCGTGGCCGACGGGCACGACGACCTGCTGGTCGGAGCACCACGCAGGGGCGCCGGTGCGGAGGGCGGCGTCTACGTCGCCTTCGGCGCTCCTGCCGGGCTGGGCACAGGTAGTAGGAACGCCCTGGTCCTCGGCAATGCCTGTGGCGCCGCCGGCGGGGAGCGGTTCGGCTCGGCCCTCGCTGCCGGGCAGCTCGACTCCGACTCGGCGCTCGAGGTGGTCGTAGGCGCGCCTGGGTGCACGGTCGGCGCCGCCGCGAAGGCCGGCTCGGTCACCTACCGCGTGCCCACCGTCGTCCACGCCAATGTCGAGCTCGTGCAGTCGGACTACTCGACCGCCGGCAACTTCACGGGCGACCACTTTGGCGCGGCCCTGGCGGTGGGCGACTTCAACAATGACGGCCGCGACGACCTGGCAGCCTCGGCCCCGAACAAGGACCACGGCACGGGCAACCCCAACGACTCCGGCCGCGTGTACGTCGCCTATACCGACGGCACCGGGCCGAACGCCGCGGTGAGCCCGGACCTCATCGGCGAGAACGAGTGGGCGGGCCAGACCCCGACCGCGGGCGAGAACTTCGGCGCGGCGCTGGCCGCCGGCGAGGTCACCCGCGACGCCTTCGCCGACCTGCTCATCGGCGCGCCTGGCGAAGGGCTCGACGCCGGCTTCGTCTTCATGAAACCGGGCTCGGCCGCGGGCCTTACCACCATCGGCAACCGGGTCATTTCGCAAGGCTTCATCGGCGGCGTCAATGAGCCCGGAGACCGCTTCGGCTCGGTGCTCGCCGTGGGCGACGTCAACGGCGACGGCGTCCTCGAAGTCGCCATCGGCGTCCCCGACGAGGACGTCGGCCCCATCGTCGACGCCGGCATGGTCTACGTCACCCGCATCTTCGATCCCGCCTTGAGCCTGGTGGGGACGCCATAGTCGACTTCCACGCTTCCCCGACAAGGAGATTGTGATGCTCTGCGCTCGAGCCTTCCGCCCGAGGCTCGTCCTCGACCTCGCTCTGGCCCTGCTCCTCCTCGCCGCCGGAGCGGCTCCCAGCTTCGCCGCCGATGGTGCGCCGTGCATCGTCGACGGTGTCTTCTTCGACGCTTGCGGCGACTCCGGCCTGTTATTTCCCGATCCCGGACCGGGTGGCGGCGGCGTCTTCACCGAGCTCCCCGACCTGACCTCGCTCGGCGGCTTCCTCTTCCATCCGCTGTCGCTCGAGGCGGGCGATCCCTTCCAGGCCAACGTCGTGATCTCCAACCTGGGAGGGCTCGGATTCAACACCACCGGCATCTCGATCGGCCTCTACCTCTCGCCGCTGGGCGACGACTCCCTGCTGTCGGCCAACCAGCTCGCGCTGGTCGACATCATCTTCCCGCGCGTCACTTCGCAATTCCCCCATCCGACCTACGTGGTGATCCCGATCGAGGGCCTGCTGCCGGCCTCGGTCGCCCCGGGCCAGTACCGGCTGGCAGTCGACATCGACGCCGGTGAGGTGCTGGACGAGCTCAACGAGCTCAACAACAAGGTCGCCGGCGGCGACGCGATTTCGGTGGGCGGCGATCCCGACCTTCAGCCCGTCGCCAGCAGCCTCGACCCGTTGGGAAGCGTCGAGCCGGGGGCAACGATTCACCTCCGCTCCAAGGTGAAGAACGTGGGCGACACGCAGATCCAGGGCCCGGTGTCGATCGCGGTGCGCTATCGCGCCGTGCCCGAAGGTGGCGACGAGCTCGGCATGACCCTCGGCATCCAGCACCTGAACCTCACCTCCGGGCAGTCGATCGGCAACGAGTCGGTCTTCGTACCCACCCTCTCGGTGACCGCCTCGCTTCCCGAGGGCAGCTACCAGATCGAGTCCGACGTCGACTTCGAGCACTCGGTCACCGAACGCATCGAAACCAACAACACGGCCTTCGTCGGCCCGCTCCAGGTGCGCCAAGCCTCGCCGACCGGCACCCCCGACCTCGCTTGGTCCGGCGGCAAGCTCGAGCTGGAGCAGGACCCGTTGCACGTAGGCGATTACGCGCTGATGAGCATCGAGATCGAGAACCTGGGAGCGGCCGTCACTCCGGGCTCGAGCTTCGACGTCCGGGTCTACGCCTCGGCGGACGCCAACATCACCACCGCGGACCGCGCTCTCGAGCTGATCTTCGACGACCGCGTCAACCTCGTCGCCGCGGTGCCGGCCCTGGCCGCCGGCGCGAAGCGGACGATCCACCTCACCCTGCTGTGGCCGACCCCCAACCTGCTCACCCCGGGGACCTGGCACCTCGGCGTCATCGCCAATCCGGCTCATTCCTTCGATGAGACCTCCTTCGCGAACAACGCGCTGTCGCTCGGCACGGTGCGCACGCTCTCGGTCTGCGACCGTTACGCGACGCCGGCCGACGCCGTGGCGCTCTGGGACCTGTTCTTCACCGGCGCGGGGACCGTCGCGCTCGACAACGGCACCGTGGCGCACTTCGCCGGCGAGAGCTACTGCGAGGCGGGCAACACCCTGGTGAGCGACGGCGACTACTTCGGCTTCACGACCACACCGCCACCGGTCGACTCCTGCGGCTTCGAGAGGATCTACGGCAGCTACATCAACTACGTGACCCACCTCGTCCGCGCCTTCATGCACTCGGTGTGCGTGGTCTCGTTCACCGACATCCAGGCGCGGCCGGAGGATTCGGTTTTCCTGGTGTCGCACCTCGAGAACCAGGTGAAGACCTTCAAGCACGACCTCAGGTCGGCGAAGAAGGGATGCGATCTGGCGGCGGCCATCAACCGGCACCGGCTCCTGGAGCGCCGCTACTGCTCCTGCTCGAATCACGGCTACCTGGATTTCGTCTCCTTCCCGCCCCACCCCGGCGACCGCGACTGCCTCTACGGCTTCTGATCGCCGAGCCTTTCCGGCCGCGTGTACGTGGCCTACTCCGACGCCGGCGCCCCGGACCCCTCGGTGTTGCCCGACATCATCGGCGAGGACGAGTGGGTCGGGGAGGCGCCCGTGGCCGGTGAGCACTTCGGCGCCGCCCTGGCCGCCGGGGAAGTCGACGGCGACGACTTCGACGACCTCCTCTTCGGCGCCCCCAACGAGGGCGCCGACGGCGGCTTCCTGTTCCTCAAGAAGGGCTCGGCGACGGGCCTGACCACGGCCGGCAATCAAGTCGTCTCGCAAGGCCTCCTCGGCGGGGCGACCGAGGTCGGCGACTGCTTCGGCTCGGTGCTCGCCGTGGGCGACGTCAACGGCGACGGCGTCTTCGAGGTCGCGATCGGAGTCCCGGACAAGGACGTCGGCGCGAACGAGGACGCCGGCCTGGTCTACGTCACTCACCTCTTCGACCCGGCGTGGGTCTTCGCCGACGGCTTCGAGTCCGGCGACACCGCGGCCTGGAGCCAGACGGTGGTGCCGTAGGCAGGCGGCAGGCTAGGCGGCGCTCGGGCGCTGGCGGGCGCGGAAGCGGCGCACCTTGGCGAGGTTGCCGCAGTCCTTCATGTCGCACCAACGGCGCCGGCCCGTGCGGCTCAAGTCGAGGAACAGCCAGCCGCAGCCCTCGCCGCCGCACACCTTCACCCGCGCGAGGTCGCCGGCGCTCGAGAGCGCCACCGCCGACTCGACCAGGGGACCCAACAGCGAGGTCGCCCCGGGGCCCGGATCGAGGGTCCCCAGCTCGAAGCCTCCCGCCGCCGGCACCAGGCCCTGGCCGGCACGGAAGGCGGCGAGCTCCGTGGTCAGACTGGCGAGGTCATCGCGCTTCGCGGGCCGGCCGCCGGCGATTGCGCGGAAGGTCCGGTAGAGGGCCTCGCGCAGGCGCCGCAGGCGGTCGAGCTCGGCCTGCGCCTCGGCTGGGTGGCGGGCGGCCCAACGAGCCAGGCGGTCGAGCTCCGCGCCCGGCACGGCCTCGGCCTCACGGCACCACGCGAGCACGTCCCCGAGGCTCTCGAACCAGTCCCGCAGCGGCCGGTAGCCGGCAGCCTTCCCGGCCTCCAGCTCCCACTCCCCGACGGTGTTGACGAAGTCCAGGCAGAGGGCTCCGGCGATGCGTTTCCGGGACTTCTGCGGCCGCAGGCTCATACCCCGGTATTGTAACTTGTTTCGGAGCCTTGACAAGTTACTTGACCAGAAGTTAGCCTGTAACCCCTATGAAAACAATATGCGGTTACAGGCGATCCTGGTGGGATACCTTGGTGCTCGTCCTCGGGTTGAGCCTGGCGGCGCCGGTGAGCGCGCAAGTGCTGCCCGAGCCGCTGCGGCCCGAGACTGGAGTGCTGCGTATCGTGCGTCTCGCCGAGCCGCCCACCCTCGACGGCCGGCTCGACGAGGAGGCCTGGGCCGGAGCCGCCGTGGCCCGGGATTTCGAGCAGACCTACCCCGCGGCAGGCGTCCCCGCCCGCTTCGGCACCGAGGTGCGGCTCGCCTTCGACGACCGCGCCCTGTACGTGGCGGTGCGCGCCGAGGAGGAGCCCACGCAGGTGAGGGCCGGGCTGCACCGGCGCGACGAGCTCGGCGACGACGACCTGGTGGCCTTGTACCTCGACGCCCTGGGCAGTGGCGCCCGGGCCCACCTGGTGCGGCTCAACCCGCTCGGGGTGGTCGCCGACGGGGTCTTTCTCGAAGGCACCGGCACCGACCTCTCCCCGGACCTCGAGGTGACCGCGGTCGGTCGCATCACCGAGCTCGGCTACGTCATCGAGGCGGCGATCCCCTGGCGCTCGCTACGGTTGCCCGAGGGCGAGCACCCGCGCCTCGGCCTCCACCTGCTGCGCCAGGCCCGGCACCGGCAGGAGGAGTCCTCGTGGCAGAGCCTGCGCGTCGAGAACGCGGTGCGCTTCCCGCAGGAGCGCACGGTCCTGCTGCGCGATCGCGGCTTCCTGGAGCTCGCCGAGCGGCCGGCGAGCGGCATCGAGCTCGAGGTGATCCCGGCCGCCACCTTCGACCAGCGCGAGCCACGGGCAGAGGAGGCAGAGCGGGAGACCAACCTCGGCGCCACCGTGCGGGCCCGACTCCGACACAACCTCAGCCTCGAGCTCGCCATCGAGCCCCAGTTCGCGGAGGTGGAGCCGGACCCGCCGCTCTTGACCGTCAACCAGCCGTTCCCCATCTTCCTGCCCGAGCGCCGGCCCTTCTTCGTCGAGGGGATCGACCTGCTGCGCACGCGGCTCAGCCTGGTCGACACCCGCCGCATCGAGGCGCCGGAGGGCGCGCTCAAGGCGGTGTGGCAGAGCGAGCGCAACGCCTTCGCGGCGCTCGCCGCGCGCGACCGGCCCAGCGCCGTGGGCTCCGCCGAGGCCGACGCCGCGATCCTGCGCGGCCGGCGCCAGTTGGCGAAGGAGTCGTTCGTGGGGCTGCTCGCCACCGGCCGCAGCGAGGGCGAGCGCGACAACCTGCTGCTGGCGGCCGACGGCAGGCTGCGGCTCGACGACGAGACGACCCTCGCCTTCGTGCTCGCCGGCACCAGCACCGAGGGCCGGTTCTACGACCCCGACCAGGACGCCGAGGTGTCGCGCCAGGGCCAGGGCCTCGCCTACCTCGCCGAGCTCGAGCGCAAGCGCCCGCAGCGCTCGTGGCGCCTGACCGGCCAGGGGTTCACGCGCGACTTCCGCGCCGACCTGGGCTACGTCCAGCGCACCGACACCAACCGCTGGCTGGGTGAGCTGCGGCTGAGCCCGCCGGCCCGCGCGGAGGGCCGACTGGTTTCCTGGGCCTTCGTCCAGACTTCGCTCTTCCAGTTCGACAATCAGGGCCGGTCGCAGTACGCCTACCTCTATCCCCAGCTCGAGCTCGACTTCCGTCACCAGATCTCGCTCGACGTCGCGGCCTACGCGGACTACATCCGGATCTTCGAAGAGGACTACGGGCCGCGGCGCAGCGCCACGCGGCCGGGCGCCTTCAGCGGCGATCCCGAACGATCGACCCACTACCAGGGCTGCTACGGGACGTTCAGCGGCGACCTGAGCAAGGCGCTGAGCTTCGAGCTCTCGCTGGGCGCCGATTGGAGCGTGTTCGACTACGACTTCGGAGCGGGCCCCAAATACCCGCGCGTGAGCCCGGCCGCGCTCGCCGACCCCGAGGCGCCGCTCGACCCCGGCCCCGGCGACTCGACCTCCGCGGCCCTGGCGTTGCAATGGCAGCCCGGGGAGCGCTGGCAGACCAGCCTGCGGCTCTCCCGCGATCGCCTGGTGCGCCAAGACACGGGAAGGACGGCCTATGCGGCGACGCTCGCCACGCTGCGCGTCGAGCACCACCTGACGCGCTCGCTCTTCGTGCGCTTGCGCGCCGACTTCGACTCCATCGCCTCGCAAGTAACGGCGCGGGGAGTGGTGGGCTACCAGCCGTTCGCCGGCACCGCGGTCTTCCTGGGCTACGACGACCTGCGGCAGGTCGACGCCCCGGACCTGCCCGGCCGGCCGCGATCCCGCGACTGGCTCGGCCTCGAGCGCGCCTGGTTCCTCAAGGTCTCCCACTCCTGGAAGCGGGGGCTGTGAGGGGAGCCGCCCGCCTGCCGGCGCCTCACTCCCGCTCGACCACCATCGCGAACCCCACGCCGCCCGCCGCGCAGACGGTGGCGAGGCCGAGGTTGGCGCCGCGGCGCTTGAGCTCGCCCAAGAGCTGGAAGGAGACGCGGGCGCCGGTGGCGCCGAAAGGATGGCCGATGGCGATCGAGCCGCCGTTGACGTTGAAGCGCGCGAGGTCGACGGCACCGAGCGGCTCGCTCCGGCCCAGCTCGTCGGCGGCGAACTTCTTCGACGAGAAGGCCTTGAGGTTGGAGAGGATCTGCGCCGCGAACGCCTCGTGCATCTCGACCAGCTCCATGTCCTTGAGCTTGAGGCCGGCCAGGTCCAGGGCCATGGGCGCGGCGTAGGCCGGGCCCTGCAGGAGCTGGGCGCCAGGATCGACGGCGGCGAAGGCGAAAGAGCGCAGATACCCCAACGGCTCGAAGCCCAGGGCCTTGGCCTTCTCCTCGCTCATCAGCAGCACGGCCGAGCCGCCGTCGGTGATCGGGCTCGAGTTGCCGGCGGTGAGCGTGCCGTAGCGCCGGTCGAACACCGGCGGGAGCGCGGCCAGCGCGGCGAGCGAGCTGTCGCTCCTCACCCCGGAGTCGTGGGTCACCGGCTGGTCGTAGGACGGGGGCGGAAAGGTGGCGACGATCTGGCCGGCGAGGCGGCCCTCGGCGTGGGCCGCGGCGGCCCTTTGGTGCGACATCAGCGCGATCTCGTCCTGCGAGCGGCGCGAGATGTCGTTCTCCTTCGCCATCTTCTCGGCCGACTCGCCCATGGTGAGGCCGGTGGTGTACTCGGCGATGGCCGGCGCCACCGGCGCCAGGTCCTTCAAGCGCAGCTCGGAGGCGACGCCGAGCTTGGCCGGCAGCGATCTCGCCTTGGCGAAGCGCATCAGCTTGTCGGCGGCGCGCTTCCCAAAGGTGATCGGCACGTTGGACAACGACTCGGCGCCGCCCGCCAGCACCACGTCGCACTCGCCGGCGAGGATCGCCTGCGCGCCGTAGGCGATGGCGCGGTTCGAGGAGGCGCAGGCCAGGTTGACGGTGGTGCCCGGGATGCCCACCGGCAGCGAAGTGCGGAACACCACTTCCCGCCCCAGGTTGGGCGCGTTCAAGGCCGGCACCACGACGCCGAAGATCGAGAGCTGAATCTCCTTGGGGTCGACCGCGCTCCGGGTGACCAGCTCGCCCGCGGCCACGCCCGCCAGGTCCGTCACGTCCATGTCCTTGAACACGGTCCCCGCCTTGACGAACGGCGTGCGCACGCCGTCGACGATCGCCACCCGGCCACCCTTGCCCTTGAGCAGGCGCTTGCCGAGCTTGGGGATGCCCGGGCCCTGGCTCCCCCGCGTCCACACCGTGTCGGCGCGCTCGTGGATCTCTTCCAGCGCCGAGGCGTCGTTGGCGGGGGGCAGCGGCACCGGCGGCAGGTTGCCGTTCGCGTTCAAGCTGAGCTGGCTCGGGGCCTCGGACATGGATGCCTCCTGTTGGGCCAGGGTTATACCGCAAAACCGTCGCGAGCCATCGATCTGCTGCGTTGCGGGTCCTCCCGCGCCTTGCAAATCGATCGCTCGCGCCGGTTTGCCCAATGGTCTCAGCGCGCGTGAATCGCCAGCTCGACCGGCACCAGGGCCACGCCGCGGCCCTGCCAGTAAGCGATCGCCGGCGGCGGCAGCGGTTCCGCGGCCGGCACCAGGAAGGCGCGGAGGCGGCCGAGCGGTAAGCGCGGGCCGCCGCGGTCCTGGCCGGCGAGCTCGGCCCAGCGGGCCAGCTCTGCCGCGGTAGCGGCGAGCACGGTGGGCCGCGCCCAGGCGGCAGTGTTCTCGAAGGCCGGGACCTCGGGCTCGACGACCAGCGCGGCCCCGCTCGCCAGCGCCCAGGCCAGGGCCCAGCGAGCGAGCGGACGGTCGAGGCACGCGCCGAGGACGGTGATGTCGCGCTCCGTGGCCTGGCCCATCTGCTGCGCGAGGCGCTGAGCTGCGCGCGCCAGATCGGCGGCGGCGAGACGCGACGGCCCGCCAGGGCCATCGACCACCACGCCCGCGGTGGGAGGGAGGGCGCCGAGATCCACCACGGCCGGCAGCGCTCGGGCTCCTTCGAGGCTCGCCGTTGGGTGGAGGCGCGGCGCCGCGAGGGACGCGGCGTCCAAGGGCGGCTCGCGCGTGAGGTCCGTCGCGTCGCCCGCCTTCGAGGGCACCGCCGTCAGGCCCGCGGCGAGCACGGCACAGTCGGTGAGCACGGAAGCCACGGACGGGCGGCCGTCGAAGCGCACCTCGCTCGCCGGCGCGCGGCCGGCCAGGGCGGCCGCCAGCTCGTCGATCCGCGCCGCTGCCTCGCGCCACGAGAGCCAGCGCCAGTCGAGCCCCTGCCGCTCGAAGAGCCAGGGATCGTCGGGGTCGATCGCCGGGCGCACGGCCGCGAAGCTACCATGCGGCTCCTGGCAGCCTCCCGGCTCGGTCCGGCGGGGGCGGCGAAAGCCGAGGCGCGCCGCGAAGCGCGACGTGACCGAGTGGAGCGAAGCGGCACCCGAGGCCGAGCGATGGCGGGTGGCCTCCGCGGCCACGCCGGCCGCTGGTACGCTTCCTGCTAGGCTCGCTTCGGAATGCGAAGCCGGCGCGCCATCGCGACTCTTCTGCTCGCCGTTCTCGGCGTTTCGCCGACTCCCGCCGCGCGGGCGCAGGGGATCACCAACAAGGACCTCTTCACCAAGAGCCTCGAGGTGGCGCAGAAGGCGGTCGAGCTGTTCGGGGAGTCGAAAGACCGCGCCGAGCAGGAGCGGGTGGCGGCGATCGGCTACCGCGTGGCGCAGGCCGCCAACTTCCACGAGTTCCCCTTCACCTTCCACGTCGTGGACATGCCCGAGCCCAACGCCTTCGCGCTGCCGGGCGGCCACGTCTTCGTCACCCGCAGCATGCTCGGCCTCGGCCTCTCGGACGACATGCTGGCGGGCCTCTTGGGGCACGAGGTGGCGCACGTGGTCGCGCACCACGGCACGCGCATGCAGCGGCGCCAGGCGTTGCTCCAGGTGCTGGGCCAGGCGCTGGTGATCGGCGTGCTAGTCAAGGCGAACGAGGAGCGCCGCGACCGCCGGGACTACACGCCACCCTACGACCCCTACCGCCGCCGCGAGAACCCCGAGGGCACCATGGTCGAGGGCGCCGCGGCCACCAGCGTGATCGTCAGCGAGCTCTTGATGCGCAGCTACAGCCGCGACTTCGAGCGCGAGGCCGACGACGAGGGCCAGCGCTACGCCGCCGCGGCCGGGTTCGCGCCCGGGGGCTTGAAGGAGCTGATGACCCTGATGCTCGCCCGGCTGCCGCAGTCCAAGGAGTACGGCTACTGGCAGACCCATCCCTTTTTCGACGAGCGGGTGCGGGGTGCCGAGGTGCGTGCCGGCATCCTCACCCAGCAGCCGGCCAAGGCCGACGACGACTACCGCCGCCGCACCCAGGAAACGCTCCTCGGCTATCTCGAGACCGCCAAGCCGAAGGCCGAGGTGGCGGCCCTGCTGAAGACGGAAGCGCTGTCCGCCTGGCCGCGCGGAGCGCGGGCCGACGAGATCCGGCTCGGCCGCCTGCACGAGAAGCGCGACCAGGAACTGGCGCTGATTCTGGAGAGCCGCGACCTCGGCGCCCTGATCTCCGCCTACCAGGAAGAGACCGCCGAGCTCGAGCGCCTGGACCCGCAGAGCCCGCTGCTCCCCAAGCTGCGCGAGGAGATCTCCGGCTTCGAGGTCCAGGTGCGCGAGCTCTACCCGCGGGCGGTGGCGATCCTCGCCGGGACGGTGTATGAAACCGGCTTCCTGGAGCGCTTCCTGTCGAACTACCCGCAGGCGCCCGAGGTGCCCAAGGCGGCGCTCGCCCTCGGCGATGCCTACAGCCGCCTGGGCAAACAGGCTGATGCCGTTGCCATGTACTCGCGGGCTGCCGGCGCCGGTGGCGAGGCCCCGGAGGCGGCGCGCGCCCGCGCCGGTCTCACCAACCTGGCGCCGGTGCTCGACAGCCTCTCCGCCCTCGAGCAGCTCGCCGGCGGCGGCGACGCCGAGCTCGCCGGGCTCGCCCGCACCCGCATCGCGCAGGTGGCCGGCACCTTCACCGACCTCGCCAACGGCGCCGAGTACCTGCGCCGCTACCCGCAGGGCGCCAAGGCCGAGGTGGTCACCGCGCGCCTCAACTCGCTGGCCGAGGAGCTCTATACCGAGGTGGTGCTCTACCAAGGGGTGGGCGACAGCGTGAAGGCGCTCGACCGCATCCACCAGATCTTGACCCACGCTCCCGGCTCGGCGGCGGCGGCGCAGATTCGCGACCAGGCCGTGGTAGAAGGATAAGCTCGGCCGCCGCGCCTCGCAGCAGGGCCTCGCATCGACATCAACCGACAGCGCTTTCGCTTCAGAAAGGGATCGACTTCGTGGCCAAACCCAGCCTCAAACCGCCGGGCCAGTTGCCCAAACGAATCCAGACCAAGGTCGCACCGCGCCAGGTGGCGCGGGTGGGCCGCAACGAGCGCTGCCCCTGCGGCAGCGGCAAGAAGTTCAAGGATTGCCACGAGCCCGAGGGAGACGCCTTCCTCCAGAAGCTGGCGCAGGAGCAGGAGAGCCGGCGCCTCAAGGAAGAGCGCGAGCGCCTGAAGGCGGCCGGCGTGCCATGGTACAAGCGGCTGTTCGTACGCTGAAACCTGCTGCGCGGTCGATCTGCTGCGTCGCGGGTCCTCCCGGCAATCCTCACGTACTGTCGTGTACGCTGCGGTTGCCGGGTCCGCGGGCTCATGGACGGGGCGCTCCTTGCATCTCGACCGCTCGCTACGGTTTCACGCCCTAGCGCGTCGTGGCCCAGGAGGTCCGGGTCCTCGAGCTCTTCTGCGGCATCGGCGGCGCCGCGGTGGCGCTCGCGGGCCGGGCGCGCATCGCCCTGGCGATCGACATCAACCGGCTGGCGCTCGGCGTCTACGCCGCCAACTTCCCCCATCCGGTCGCGGCGCGGACCCTCGAGTCGCTCTCGGCGGCCGAGCTGGGGCGCGCCGGCGCCGACCTGTGGTGGATGTCGCCGCCCTGCCAGCCCTTCACCCGCCGTGGCCTGGGCCGTGACGACGAGGATCCGCGCTCGCAGGGGCTCCTCGCCCTGGCCCGGCACATCCCCGCGGTGCGGCCGCGGTTCGTCGCGCTGGAAAACGTGCCCGGCTTCGCGGGCTCGCGCTGCCACGCCAGGCTCCTTGCGGCGCTGGCGGCCGGCGGCTACGAGGTGGCCGAGCGTCTGCTCTGCCCGTCCGAGCTGGGAGCCCCGAACCGGCGGCTGCGCTTCTACCTCGTGGCCTCGCGTGAGGGGATCGCCGAGCCGCGGCCGCTTCCTCGGGCTCCGCTCACGCTCCGCGGCTGCCTCGAGTGGCCGCCGGAGGCCGACGCCCCGGCGGAGCTGGCGCTCGACCCCGCGCTGGCCCAGCGCTACCGATACGCGATCGACGTGGTGGACGCCGCCGACCCTGCCGCTCTCACCTCTTGCTTCACTTCGGCCTACGGCCGCTCCCCGGTGCGCAGCGGCTCCTATCTCCTCACCACCGGCCTCGCCACCGCCTCGGGTGGCCTGCGGTGCTTCTCGCCGCGCGAGATCCTGAGCCTCCTCGGCTTCCCGCCGGCGTACCGGCTCCCCGCCGACCTGCCGCTCGCCAACGGCTGGCGCCTGGCCGGCAACAGCCTGTCGGTGCCCGCGGTACGAGAGGTGCTGCGCTCGCTCCCTGGCTTTTGAGCAAAGATCCCTCGGAACATTCGGATTGACATTGTCAAGACAGGGTCATAGTCTAGAAATCACCTTTTAACTATCGCCTCACTAAAAGAGGAAGGGGGAGCCCAATGCGTAGGAAGGTCGTCCTTTCGCTGATCGCTCTGTTGGTGCTCGGGGCTCAGGTGGCAGAGGCGGCGGTACTTCGCATCGCCGTGGTAGAGACCTCGGACGTCGCCGGTTACGTCAAGGCGATCAAGGCAGCCGAAGCGGACCTGCAGAAGAAGGGCAGCCCGATCAAGGTCCGAGTCTGGCGGGCCCTGTTCGCAGGCGACCAGGCGGGATCGATCGTCGTGTCGGCCGAGTACCCCAGCCTGGCCGCACTCGCCGCGGACCGCGAGCGGGCCGGCGGCGAGGCCGCCTTCCGCGCCACCTTCTTGCGCATCGATCAGATCGGCAAGGTGGTGTCCGACAGCATCTACACGGACATCTCGGGAGTGAAGTAGGTCACTACCGCCCGAAGCGGCCGCGGCGTGAGCGGCGGCGGGCGGTGGGTCGGTTGGCGGCCGCGGGCCGCGCGTTGCGCAGCTCCATGATGCCCATGCGCGACGGCCTGGTGCGCGCCTCGACCGCGGCGGCCTGCTGCTGCTCGGCCTTGGCGCGGATGCGCGCCTCCTCGGCCGCGTCGAGGTCGTCGCCCTGGAGGCGCGGGGAGTCGTTGGCCGGCCGCGAGCGCGGGTCCCAGACCTGCGGTTGGGGGGGCCGCGGCGGCTGGAAGGGCTGCCGGTCCTTCTTCGCCGTGGCACGGGCGCGCTCGTCGCCGCGCCGCGCCCGGATCTCGGCCAGGCGCTCGCCGACCGGGATCTCGAAGCGCTCGGCGGGCACCGCATCGTAGTCGAAGCCCTCGAGGGTGCGCCGCGCCAACGGATGGCCGATCGCCTTCTCGATGGCGCGCAGGTTGCCCTCGTCCTGTGGCGAGACGAAGGTCAGGGCGTCGCCCGTGGCCTCGGCGCGGGCGGTACGGCCGACGCGGTGGATGTAGTCGTCGGGCACGTTGGAGACGTCGAAGTTGATGACGTGGGAGAGCTCCTCGACGTCGATGCCGCGGGCGGCGATGTCGGTCGCCACCAGCACCTGGTAGGTGCCGGCCTTGAAGCCGGCGAGCGCCTCCATGCGCTGGCGCTGGCTGCGGTTTCCGTGGATGCGTTCGCAGGAGATGCCCTGCTTCTTGAGCCACTCGGCGAGGCGATTGGCGCGGTGCTTGGTGCGGGTGAAGACCAGCACGTTCCGGATCTCTCCCTGGCCGAGGAGGGCCAGCAGCAGAGCCCGCTTGAGCTCCTCGCGCACCGGGTACACCGCCTGCTCGATGCCGTCGGCGGGCAGCGCCTTGCGCTGGATGTTGATCTGCGCCGGGTCGTGGAGCAGCTCGCCCGACAGCTCGACGATCGGCGGCGGCAGGGTGGCCGAGAGCAGCAGCGTCTGGCGGCGCGGCGGCAGGGCGGCGAGCACCCGCTTGACGTCGGGCAGGAAGCCCATGTCGAGCATGCGGTCGGCTTCGTCCAGCACCAGGATCTCGAGCCCCGCGAGGCGCGCGTACTCGTGCTGGAAGTGGTCGAGCAGCCGGCCCGGGGTAGCCACCAGCACGTCGACGCCGCTGCGGAACGCCTCTTCCTGGGGCCCCATGGCGACGCCGCCGAAGACCGCGGCGCCGGAGAGGTCGGTGTGGCGGGCGAGGGCCTCGAGGTGCTCGGCGATCTGCGCCGCCAGCTCGCGGGTCGGCGTCAGCACCAGCACGCGGGTAGTGCCGCGCGGCCGCTCGAGGAGCTGGTGCAGGATCGGCAGCACGAACGCCGCCGTCTTGCCGCTGCCGGTCTTGGCGGCGGCCAGCACGTCGCGCCCGGCCAGGATCTCGGGGATGGTATCGGTTTGGATGGGGGTGGGCTCGGTGAAGCCCAAGTCGTCGATTCCACGCAGCAAGAGGTCGTGGAGGCCCAGGGAGCTAAAGCTCATCGTCTGTCCGCATTCCTTTCGCGGCCTACCGCCCCGGCGGCCTACAACAAGGGGCGCACTCGAAATACGAGCGGCTGAACCGCAAGTTCAAGACCCGGCGCTTACGTCAGGAGGAGCAGCGACCTTGCCGGCGAGGCCACCGTCCGGGGTCCTAGGGGACCCGCTTCTCAGGTGAGCGCGAAGTTGCACTGAGCCGTCTCAGCCTTCGCTGCGGCGCGTAATCTGCCACAGATCGGGCGTCCTTGGCAAGCGTGGCCTTTTCACCTGAATCCGCCGCCTGCAATCGCCGAGGTGCGCGAGAGGCTAACAGCGGCGGATGTCTCGTCGGCGCGAGGTGGTTCCGGGTCTCACTGCTGCCCCGGCCTCTGGACGAGACGCAGGCGCCAAGTGGCGGCCAGCATGATCACGGCAAGGATCAGGGCTCCAGCGTGAAGCGCCAGCCGGATGTCGAAGCGCCGGCCGAACGACCACTCCGAGGAGATCGCATAGACGAGTGCCAGGCTGACGAGAATCAACAGGCACGCGGCAATGCTTCGGGTCAAGTGAGGAACCTTGGACCAGCCGAGAGGGGTCCCACATCGTGGGCACGGCGCCTCCTTGCGTCTCCCGAACCAATCCGAGAACCGCCAAAGCTCCAGCCAGGAGAAGGACCATGCGCAGACTGGGCATGTTTTCCTGAAGATCGAGGGGCTTCTCTCGGGGCTTCCAGCCCCAGGAAGGGTCTCGTCGGGCTCGCTCGTCGGTTTCGTGGTCATCGCTCTGCCTCTCTGGCGGGACTTCGTCGTCTTCTCGTCTCCTCAGGCTTCGTCCCACGAAAGAGCAGCGGTACGGAAAGAGAAGGCAGGGCGCCCGGCCCGCCGGGCGCCCTCGTGCGACTTCGGATTATGCCCTGAGCTGCATGCTCAGCTTCCGCTCAGACACAGAAATGATTACCGCAGCAGCACTTCGGAAGGTACATCAGTTTGGAGTCGATCTCCAGGGACTCCCCGACCGAGAGGACGACGAACGCCACGACGCGGTGCCGCTTTTCCGAGACGTGCTGGAGCGAGAGTGCCTGCTTGATGTAGGCCTCGAGCTGCGCTGAGATGCCGCCCAGGGTGTCGTGCAGTACCTCGAGGTCCACGAGCTCGCCGGCCTCGGAAAAGTCGGCCCGGATCGCGATCTTGCCGCTGGCGGCACCCGGGGGAAGGCCCACGGAGGCGATCCTCAGGGCCGGCATCGGGATCTCGCGGCTGTTGGCCTCGTGGGGCGGTGTCGCCACGACGATAGTGATCCGCTCGGCGGCCGCCGAGGACCCGCCGGCGGCGGCAACGGGGTTGGCACGGAGCTGATAAGCCTGCGACGCTGCGAACTCCGGCGAGGAGCTACGGAGCGTGCGAACGGATGGCGCCGAATCGGTTAAGGCTGCCGGCGTTCCCTGGGCCAGAACCGCCCATTCGCCCATCAGGTAGCTGACCGCCTCGCCGTGATGCATGTCCTCACCCTTCTCGAGGCGACTGAGCTTGACGGGCCCGGTCGAGAGGCGGACAAGATCGCCGCCATCGAGGTGGAGCACCGCAACCTCGTTGACCAGGGAGTCACAACCAATTCCCCCTCCCCCTCCCCCTCCGCACCCAGGGATGTCGTCCCTGATGCCGACACACTGGCAGTCTGCAGGCGAGCTAGAGCCGCTGGTGCTCGAGCAGATTCCATAGAGATGGCACGCCTGGACGCAGTTTGCGTTGCACTGAATCTGGTCGCAATGGGGCCCGTTGCAAGCGGCAGCCATTGCAGCGAGGGCAGCCGCACACGCGCCGCAGTTCAGGGGAGTAGGCGCTACAGTGCACGATCCGCAGGCGAGCCCAGCGGCAGCGGCAGCAGAGAGGCATCCCAGGGTGGTGTGACTCTTCCCCTGAAAGTCCACCGGGAAGGTCTCGACGAAGCGGAGCACTCCGTCGGTCCCCTGCTGGTTGAACTCAGGGCGCAGGTGGTCGCCCGTTGGGAGGGTCATATCGACCACGCCCAACGGCCCCGTCCCGCTGTCGACCAAGCCGACGACACGGACGCTTCCGTCCGCCCTCGCATACCTGCGCCACTCGACCTCTGCGAGGCCCACCGGCAGGGTCTCCCCACCTGAGCCGAAGAGGCCGCCGTCCCCGCGTTCCAGGGACGACAGCTTGACTCGCGCTGCCGAGGGCGAGCTCGTGGCCAATCCGTGCTTGGGACTCTTCAGCTCCATCGCATCAGGATTCCATCCAGCATCACTCCATTCGTCGCGGAATTGGACGCTCTCGCCGGCAGGTCCCAAGGATTCGTAGAAGAGCTTCTCCGCTTCGTCGACCACGGAGAAGTCGGGACTCGAGTCGACGAAGATCCAACTGATTGCAGGTCGAAGCTGCGTCCCCAGCTTCAGTCGGAACTCTCTCGCGGCTTCTACCCCTCGAGGGTCGTTCTCCACGATGGCGGCGAGCGCTCTTGCGAAGATCTCACCGGCACGCCTGGCAGTGTCTTGCTCCGCTTCGCCCGCGTCCAGGTAGAGCGCTCTCTGCAGGTCGTCGAACGCCCGGCGCAGCTCCTGGGAGGCCTCGAGATCGGGGTCTAGGCCATACTCCTGGAGGAAGGCGCGAGAAGCTTCCTGGCCTTGTGTGTCGTGGACGATGGCGGTGTGTAGGAGGAAGGTCTCGAAGACCTCGTAGAACGGAATCCGCTGATCGCGAAGGACCAAGGGCTCGCGCCCGCATTCCTCGGCGAAGAGCGGGCCGTTCGGCAGCAAGAGCGCGAGCAGGACGGGCGCGATCAAGAAGTGCTTCCGACGAGAGAATCCGCGGCTACTTCTGTCTCTGTCCATTTGTCTCCCTCTCCTTGGAAGGGTGTGGAGGGCTCTCCGAGCCTCCCGGCTCACGGGGCCCATGGATCCGCGGCGACTAACCGCTAAGGCAATAGCAGGCAATACTTTTATCCCTGACAGACACATAAAATACTGCTCAAAGATTCAAGAGCCTCCGCTCGCCATGGCCACGGACGCAAGCCCGAAGCCCCCAGGCTTGGTCGACACCAAGAGGAGTGCTCCTTGTGCTCTACCCGCGTTCAAGAGGAAATGCGCCGTAGGCCGGTCGCAAACCGTCAGGCGCTTGAAGTTTTTTTCTGTTGGCGACCTGGACGCAGGTTCTTACTCCGGCCCGCCGGGCTCATAGGACTCACGGAATCGGCAGCCGCAAGGCGGCTCCGAGCATAGAGATCAAGATCCGCCCGCTCGCTTGCACGACCCACGACGCGGTTTCCTGTCGGAAATACAAGGATCTACGAACCCGGCCGGCCCACGGAACCGCTGGCACTCGGCTTGCCTTGCAGCGCTGCCAGAAGTCCGTCCGTCTTTCAACCAAGCATGGGGGAGCTCGTCATGGGGAAGATCCGTCATCTCGCACTCGGCGCCGGCCTGCTCGCCGGCCTGCTGCTGGCCGCCATCTCGCCGGCCGGCGCTCTCGACCTGAACGGCTTCATGCCTGAAGCGGGCCACGGCGACGTGGCGCTGTCCTTCACCACCGAGGGCTACGACGAGTTCTGGGTCGGCGACGTCAAGGTTTCGGACCCCGGCGTAGGCGAGGTCGAGATCACCAGCATCAGCGTGTGGGCGCAGTACGGCATCACCGACCGCTTCGCCGTGGTGGCCAATCTGCCCTACGTCGACGCCGATTCGGACGGCCTCGGCGGCTTCGAGGACTCCGGCCTCCAGGACGTGGCGGCGCTCGCCAAGTTCCGCTTCGCCCAGATCGACAACGGCAACGCGCGCCATTCCTTCATCGCCGCGGCCGGCGGCCGTACCCCGATCTCCGACTACGAAGCCAACCTGCCCGTGGACCTTGGCGACGGCACCACGGACTTCCTGGCGCGCTTTGTCTACCAGCTCGAGGCGGGAGGCTTCTACTTCTCGCAGCAAGTCGGCTTCGACCTGCGCGGCGACGAGGCCCCCGACGGCTTCCCGCTGCTCACCGAGGTCGGCTACTCCTTTTCGCGGGCGACGGTCAGTGCGTTCTACTACGACTACCAGGCCGACGGCGGCACGGACATCGGCGATCCCGGCTTCACCTTTCCCAGCAACAAGGACGAGACGACGCGCATCGGCGCCAAGGTCTACGCGCGCCTGGCGGATGCCTTCGGCCTCTCCGCGAGCTACTTCACCACCCTGGACGGCCGCAACTCGGGCGACGCCAGCGGCTTCTCGCTGGGCGGGGTGTTCCGGTTCTGAGGTGGCTTGGCTCTAGAATGGGCCGGCCAGACCTACCGACCAAGGAGGGTTTCAATGACCAAGCAGAGGCTTGCGCTGCCGGCGATCGCCGCGCTCGCGCTTCTCGCCTTCGGCGCTTCCGGCGCGCGGGCGGACGTAGTCACCGACTGGAACGAGGTGACGCTCGACACCATCCGCGCCGAGCGCATCCCACCGCCGCGCGCGAGCCGCTTGCTGGCGCTGGTGCACACCGCGGTGTACGACGCCGTCAACGGCATCGTGGGCGGCTTCCAGCCTTATCACGTGACACCGGCGGCGGAGCCTGGCGCCTCCGCCGTGGCCGCGGCCGCGGCGGCCGCGCACGCCGTGCTGGTGGCGGCCTTCCCGGCACGGCAGGCGGAGTACGACGCGGCGCTCGCGGATTCGCTGGCCACCGTGCCGGATGGTGCGGCGGAAGACGACGGCGTGGCCTGGGGCGAGGAGGTGGCGGCCGAGATCCTGGCGCTGCGCTCCGCCGACCACTCGGGCGACACGGTGGTCCACAACTACCCGGTGGGCGCTTGCTGGTGGCTGCCGACGCCGCCCGGCCTCCTGCCCACGCTGCTGCCCAACTGGCCTACCGTGACCCCCTGGGCGATGAAGAACGGCGGCCAGTTCCGCACCGGCGCCCCGCCGCCGCCGAACAGCGAGGAGTACACGGTCGCCTTCCGCGAGGTCAAGCGGTTCGGCCGCGTCGACTCGGCGGTGCGCAGCGCGGACCAGACGCAGATCGCGCTGTTCTGGAACGACGGCTCCGGCAGCAACACCCCGCCCGGTCACTGGCACGCCATCGCGCAGGGCGTGGCCGCGGAGCAGGGCAACAGCCTGGCGGAGAACGCCCGGCTGTTCGCGCTGCTCGCCATCACCTCCGCCGACGCTGCCATCGTCTCCTGGGACAACAAGTACCAGTTCGACCACTGGCGGCCGGTGACCGGCATCCAGAACGCCGGCCAGGACGGTAACGACGACACCATCCCCGATGCCGCCTGGTCGAGCCTGATCACCACTCCGCCCTTCCCCGCCTACACCTCGGGGCACAGCACTTTCAGCAGCAGCGCGGCGCGGATCCTCGCCCACTTCTACGGCACCGACGACATTTCCTTCAGCACGGCCTCGGACGGCCTGCCGGGGGTGACGCGCTCCTTCACCAGCTTCTCGCAGGCCGCGGAGGAGGCGGGCCAGAGCCGCATCTACGGCGGCATCCACTGGCAGTACGACAACACCGGCGGCCTGGCGAGCGGCCGCGACCTCGCCGACCACGTGTTCTTCAACTTCCTGCGGCCGAACGATCCTCCGGCCTTCACCTGCCAGCCCGGGGCCACGACTCTGTGCCTCAACGACGGGCGCTTCGAGGTCAGCGCCGACTGGCGTACCGGCGACGGCGGCGGCCCCGCCCAGGCGCAGTCGCTGGGCGACGACTCCGGCTCGTTCAGCTTCTTCGGCGCGGACAACGCCGAGCTGACGGTCAAGGTGTTGAACGCCTGCGGCGGGTTCGATCGCTACTGGGTGTTCGCCTCCGGCCTGACCAACGTCGAGGTGACGCTCACCGTGGTCGACTCGCACAACGGCAGGACTCGCATCTACTTCAACCCCCGGGGCAGGGCTTTCGCGCCGGTTCAGGATACGGACGCTTTCGCGACCTGCCCCTAGGCGATCTGCTGCGCGGCCCATCCGCCGCGTCGCAGAACGGCCCGGGAAGCCTCGCCTACTTCCATGTAGGCTGCGGCTCCCGGGCCGTCCCGCCCCTTGCATATGGCCCGCTCGCGACGATCGCCCCACGCGCTTCGAGTCTCGACCCTCCTGCTCCTGCTCGCGCCACTGCCGCCGGCCCGGGCGGCGGAGACGGCGCCGATCTTCGTCGACGCGACCGCCGCCTGGGGCCTCGATTTCGTGCACGCGAACGGCATGTCGGGAGCGCTCTACTTCCCGGAGATCATGGGGGCGGGGGCCGCGCTGCTCGACTACGACGGCGACGGGGACCTCGACCTCTACCTGGTGCAGGGCGGGCCGCTGCCACCGGCCGGGGCCCCCAATCCTGCCGGGGCCCCCGATCCTGCCGGGGCCGACGGCACGCCGCGCGACCGGCTGTTCCGCAACGACCTCTCGCCCGCCGCCGGCGGCGAGCCCGCCGTCCGCTTCGTCGACGTGACGGCGGCGAGCGGCATCGACGAGACCGGCTACGGCATGGGGGTGGCGACCGGTGACCTCGACGGCGACGGCTGGGTCGACCTCTTCGTCGCCAACCTCGGCGCCGACCGGCTGTTCGTCAACCGGGGAGACGGCAGCTTCGCCGACCGCACGGCGGAGAGCGGCGCCTCCGACGACCGCTGGTCGGTGGCCGGTTCCTTTGCCGACTACGACGGCGACGGCCTCCTCGACCTCTACGTCGTCAACTACGTGGATTTCTCGTTCGCCACCAACCCCGTCTGCTTCGCCGAGTCGACGCGCCGTGACTGGTGCGGGCCCTCGACCTTCCAGGGGGCCGCCGACCGGTTGCTCAGGAACCGCGGCGGCGGCCGCTTCGAGGACGTCTCGACCCGCGCCGGCATCGCCGCCGCGCGCGAGCCCGGCCTGGGGGTGCTGGCCGGCGACTTCGACGGCGACGGCCGCACCGACTTCTACGTCGCCAACGACGGCCGCCCCAACCAGCTCTGGCTCGCTCGCGGCGACGGCACCTTCCGCGACGAAGCGCTGCTCGCCGGGGTGGCAGTCAACCGCGAGGGCCGTCCCGAGGGCAGCATGGGCATCACCGCCGGCGACCTCGATGGGGACGGCGACGAAGAGCTGTTCGTCACCAACATCACCAGCGAGACCCACGCCCTGTACTCGAACCTCGGCGGCGGCCTGTTCGACGACCGCAGGATCGAGGCCGGGCTGGCGGCGCCGACCCTGCCCTCGACCGGCTTCGGCACCGGCTTCCTCGACTTCGACAACGACGGCCGGCTCGACCTGTTCCTCGCCAACGGCGCGGTGCGCACCCTGGAGGAGCAGGCGCGCGCCGGCGACCCGCTGCCCCTGCGCCAGCGCCACCAGCTCTTCAGGAACCTGGGCGGCGGCCGGCTCGAGGAGGTAAGCGCGCGCGCCGGCGAGCCCTTCGCCCGCGCCGAGGTCGGCCGCGGCGTGGCCCTCGGCGATGCCGACAACGACGGCGACCCGGACCTGGTGGTGGCCAACAACCACGGCCCCGCGCGCCTGCTGCTCGACAGCGCCGGCCAGGGCCGTTCCTGGCTCGGGGTGGTGACGAGCGCCGGCGGCCCTTTCCCCACCGCGGTCACCGTCCGGGCCGGCGAGGGGGCGCCGCTGCTGCGCCGGCCACGCACCGACGGCAGCTACGCCTCGGCGAACGACCCGCGGGTGATCTTCGGCCTGGGCGAGCGCCGCGAGGGCGTGACGGTGCGGGTCGAGGGCGCCGGCCGCGCCGCCCGCCAGTGGCGGGGCGTGCCGCCGGGGGTCTACGTGGTGGTTCCTTAGACAACAGACCACGGCCTGCCTTTCTGTCATCCCGAGCGCAGCGAGGGATCTGGGGGGCGGGGCGCTCGCACCCGGTACTTCCACCCCCCAGATCCTTCGCTTCGCTCAGGACGACACGGATACCAGCGTCCAGGTCGGTACACTAGTGGCATGCCAAGACTCCGTCGCGCTCTCGCCGCAGCCCTCATCGCATTCTCCTTCTCCGCCTTGGCCACCCTCGCCCAGCCCGCTCCCACCGGCCTCGCCCCCGTACCCTATCCCCGCCTCGAGGGCCTGGAGCCGGCCGTGGCGCGGCAGCTCGCGGAGGCCGAGGCGCTGCTGCGCTCGGCCGCGGGCGACGCCGCCACGCCCGCCGTCGCGCGCGCCGAGGTGTTCGGCGAGATCGGCCGCATCTACCACGCCTACCTGCTCACCGAGCCGGCGGCGGTGTGCTACGCCAATGCCGAGGCCCTGGCCCCCGGCGATCCGCGCTGGCCGCACCTCGCCGGCGCCCTACACCAGGCCGAGAGCCGGCCGCGCGAAGCGGCGCAGGCCTTCGCACGCTCACTGGCGCTGGCGCCGGGCAACCTGGCGGCCCGGGTCCACCTGGGCGAGATCTACCTCGCCGAAGGCCAGCTCGACGAGGCGCGGGCCTGGCTGCGCATGGCCCTGGAGCTCGACCCGCGCTCGCCGGCGGCCTGGGCCGCGATCGGCCAGATCGCGCTCTCCCGCAACCAGTGGGGCGAGGCCGCGTCGGCCTTCGAGGCGGCGCTCGCCGGCGCGCCGGAAGCCAACGCCCTGCACTACTCGCTCGCTCTCGCCTACCGCGGCGCCGGCGACCTCGAGCGCGCCCGCGCCCACCTCGACCAGCGCGGCTCGATCGGGGTCAAGGTGCCGGACCCCCAGGTCGAGGAGCTGACCGGCCTCAAGGCCGGCGAGCGCGTCCACCTGCTGCGCGGCCGGAAGGCGTTCATGGCCGGCGACTACAAGGCCGCCGCCGAGGAGTTCCGGCAGGCGCTGGCCGCCGAGCCGGCCAGCGTCGCCGCGCACGTCAACCTGGGATCGAGCCTGGAGAAGCTGGGCGACACCGAGGGCGCGGTGGCGGAGTACCAGCGCGCCCTCGAGCTCGCGCCGGCGACCGCCTCGGCCCACTTCAACCTCGGCCTGCTGCTCCTGGCGCGAGGGGAGGTCGAGAAGGCCGCGGAGCACTTCGAGGCCGTGGTCGCCGCCGACCCGCGCGACGCCGAGGCCCACCTCGAGCTCGCCGAGATCGAGCTCCGAGGGGGTGAGCCTTTGGACGCCCTGCCGCACTACCGGCAGGCCGCCGAGCTGCGGCCCGACGACGAGCGCGCCTGGTTGGGCGGCGCCGAAGCACTGGCCCGGCTCGGCCGCTTCGGCGAAGCGAAGAGCGTGCTCGAGGCCGCCCTCCAAGCGCTGCCGTCGAGCGGCCGGCTGGCCATGGCCATGGCCCGCTTCCTGGCCGCCTGCCCGGACCTCGCGCTGCGCGACGGAGCGCGGGCGGTGGAGCTCGCCGAGCTCGTCTACGCCGCCTGGGCCACGGCCGAAAGCGCCGAGCTGGTGGCGATGGCTCTCGCCGAGGCCGATCGCTGCACCGAAGCCGCGGACTGGCAGCGCAGGGCGCTGGGCGACCCCGCGGCCGGTGCTTCCGCGGCCGACCCTGTAACGCTCGAGCGCCGCCGCCGGACCCTGTTGCTGTATGAAACTCAGAAGCCTTGCCGGCTCGCTGGAAGCGGAGCCGGCTCAGCCGGGGGACCGGGCTGACACCTTTTCCTTGTATTTACCGAGCATGTCAGTGCATGCTCGTCCGTGCTATAGTGCCCTTTCTCCGCGTGCCTCCCGTTTTTGGGTCGTCCCTCCCTCGGACGGCAAGAATTGACGTCGCTGGCTTTCACGCTGGTTTTTCCCGGCGGCCCCACCCTCGAAATCCGATTCCGCTCCGATCCGCGCTCTTTGAGCGCTGGATGAAGGAGACTTTTCGCGATCCGTCGAACTGAACGACGACAGAACTATGAAAGGAGCATGCTGATGCGAAGAATCTATGCACTGATCGCCGGCTTCGGGCTGCTGGCCGCCCTGGGCCTCGCGGTTTCGCCCGTGGCCCTGGCGCAAGAGGAGCTGGCGACCGCCAGCCACGGTTCCAACAGTATCGACTGGCAGGTGTCGGCGGCCTACGACCGCGCCGTGCTCACCGTCTCGCGGCCGGACGGCCAGGTGATCCGCCGCGAGTTCGCCTCCGGCCAGGCTATCCAGTTCGATCTCGGCCGCGGTGGCGACGGCGCCTACGGCTGGGAGCTGACCCTCGCTCCGCGGCTGTCGAACGACGCCAAGGCCCAGCTCGCCGCCGCCCGCGGCACCGCGGCCGAGGACAACGTCATCGCCGACCTCAAGCGCCGCGGCGAGCTGCCGAACGGCCCCATGGTGCAGTCCGGCGGGTTCGTGGTCGCCGGCGGCGCCATCGTGCATCCGGGCCAGAGCGAGCCGCGCCCGGCGCTCTCCGAGGCCGCCCGGCCGGCAGGCGGCCCGAGCCTGGGCCTCAAGGACCAGGTGATCCCGGACGACCTCATCGTCCAGGGCAGCGAGTGCGTGGGCCTGGACTGCGTCAACAACGAGAACTTCGGCTTCGATACCATCCGCCTCAAAGAGAACAACCTCCGCATCCACTTCGACGACACCTCGACCCAGGCCGGCTTCCCGGCCAACGACTGGCGGCTGATCGCCAACGACTCGGCCGCCGGCGGATCGAGCAAGTTCTCGATCGAGGACTCGACCAGCGCCAAGACGCCGTTCACCATCACCGCCGGCGCCACCACCAACTCGATCTTCGCCGACTCGATCGGCCGCATCGGCCTGCGTACCTCGACGCCGGTGCTCGACCTGCACATCAACACCTCCAACACCCCGGCCATCCGTCTGGAGCAGAACAACACGGGCGGCTTCACCGCCCAGACCTGGGACATCGGCGCCAACGAGGCCAACTTCTTCGTCCGTGACGTCACCGGCGGCTCGAAGCTCTCGCTCCGCATCCGGCCTGGCGCCCCGACCTCGAGCCTCGACATCAGCGCCGATGGCGACATCGGCATCGGCACCGCGGGCCCGGACACCTCGGTAGACATCGAGCGGAGCGCCGCCGCCGCGGAAGTGCAGGCCACCACCTTCAGCAACGACGGTGCCCTGTTCTCGAACATGCTCCTGCGCCGGGCCCTCGGGACCTCCGGGGCGCCGGCGGCGGTGACCACCAACAGCATCCTGGGCTCCTTCTCGTTCCGCGGCCACGACGGCACGAACTTCTCCACCAACAACGTCGCCCGCCTCGAGGTGCGTGCCGAGCAGAACTTCACCTCCACCGCCCAGG
>JBIOXV010000110.1:0-4233 GCA_044869805.1 Thermoanaerobaculia bacterium
ACGCGTCGTCGCCCAGATCGAGCACGGTGTGGCCCTGGCTGCGATGGAGCTCGGCCAGCGGCAGAGTGAAGTCGCCGTGGAGGTTGGAATGGAGGGGGCCGAGCGCCGGCGCCAGACCGAGGACGGCTTCGTAGGCGAGGGTGCCGCCACTGAAGAGGCCGCGGAGATAGGGAGCCGGCGATCCGCCTTCCGAGCGCCCCGGCAGGGGCGCAACAGGGTAGCCGGGGGTTTCAACCCGCGGCGAACGTTCGCCGGAGGGCCGCGGGTCCTGTCGCCGGTCCTTCCCGCCCGGTGCTCGCTGCGGCGGCTCCGCGCCGTGCGGAAGCCCTTGCCCGGCGCCACCCACGGCCGGGAGCTCTGTGGAGCCAGTATCGAGCTGTGCCGCTAGCTCCGCGGCCTCGGTGAGGGTGAGGGAGAAGAAGAGGTTGTCGAACCGGTGGACCGGCGGAGAGTAGCCGAGGAAGCACACGACGACGGGCTTCCCGGTGGCGCGAGCGGCGGCGAGCACGAGAGGGATGACGGAGGGCGACGGCGGCTTGGCGATGAGGACGATGACGTGAGTTTCGGGGTCGCGGGCGAGGAGGTCGAGGGCCTGGCGGGCGGTGGTGCCGCCGACCTCCTGGGAGAGGTCGCGGCCGCCGGTGCCGAGCGCCTGGGACACACCGGCACCGAGCGCGTGTAGGCGGCTTGCCACGGCCTGCAGGCCGGTGCCCGAGGCGGCGACCATCCCCACGCCGCCGCGCCGCGCGCGGTTGGCGAAGCCGAGGCCCACGCCGGCGACGATCGCCGTGCCGCAGTCCGGCCCCAGCACGAGCAGCCCGCGGCTCGCCGCCTCCTGCTTCAGCGCTACCTCCTCGGCCAAGGGCACGTTGTCGCTGAACAAGAACACGTGGCGGTCGCGACCCAGGGCCTCGCGCGCCGCGCGCGCGGCAAAGCGGCCCGGCACCGAGATCAGAACCCACCGCGCCTGTGGCAGGACGCGGAGAGCTGTCGCCAGGCTCCGCGGCCGGAAGTCCTCCTCGTCGCCGCCGTCGCCGGTTCGATGGGCGAGGAGCGCGTCCACCTGGCGCAGGGCCGCAGCCGCGGCGTCGTCCGCCTCGGCTCGCACTACCACCAGCAAGTCGTCCGGCGCCGGATCGCCCAGCTCGTCAGGTTTGAGGCCGTTGGCCGCCAGCAGAGCGAGGTTGGTATCGGTGGCCATCACCGCGCTGGCGTCGAGCACGCCGGGCAGCGCGGCCAGCGCCTTCTGGAGCTTGAGCAGCACGATCGAGTCGCAGTAGGCGCCGGCCCGCAGCTCGTGTCGGAGCACGGAGGGCCCCATCGCGGTCATGCCAGGACACTCATGACGGGGGCGCTCACGCCAGGGCCCTCTCGATCCCGGCGGCCCAGGCGAGCAGAGCCTCGTCCTCGCCGAAGCGGGCGGCGAGCTGCAGGCCCATGGGCAGCTCGCCGTGGCCCATGGGCATGGGCAGCGTGATCGCCGGCAGGCCAGCGTGGGTCCAGGGCAGGTTCATGGTCGGGTCGCCCGTCGACTCCAGACCCAGCGGCGCCGGCCCGGTGGAAGAGGGCGAGACCCACAGGTCGATGCCTTCCGCGCCCATCAGCGCGGTGAGCTCGCGGCGCAGCTCGGCGCGGCCGGCCCGCGCCGCCTCGAGCTCGGCCTCGGTCACCGCCCAGCCGCGGCGGATGATCTCGACCGTCTTCGGCCGGTAGAGGGCCTCGTGGCGCTCGAACCAGGCCTGGTGGCCGCGCGCCATCTCGCCGTCGAAGAGGTGGCGATGGCGCGCCTCGATGGCGGCGAAGTCGGCGAACGCCGCCACCCGACGGAGGGCGAGGCCCCGCGACTCGAGACGCTCGCAGGCGGCGCGGAACCGCGCCAGCCCCTCCTCCGAGGCGCGTTCGAGGTAGGGCCCCTCGGGGACGCCGAGGACGGGCGGGAAGGACGGCACCGTCGGGCTCCACCCGGCGCAGAGCTGGCTCGCGGCGAGCCCGGCACCCGCGGCATCGGCAGTGAAGCAGCCCACGTGATCGAGCGACGGCGAAACCGGGATCACGCCGGCGCGCGAGATGCGCTCGTAGCTGGGCTTGAAGCCCACCACGCCGCAGAACGAGGCGGGCCGGCCGATCGAGCCGATGGTCTGGGTGCCGAGGGTGAGCGGTGCGAGCGCCGCGGCCACCGCCGCCGCCGAGCCGCTGCTCGAGCCGCCCGGGGTGCGGCCGAGGTCCCAGGGATTGCGGGTCGGGCCGGGAGCGAAGGTGGCGAACTCGGTGGTGACCGCCTTGCCGAGGATCAGGGCGCCGGCTTGCCGCAGCCGCGCCACGCTCTCCGCCTCCTCGCCCGCCATCTCTGCGGGAGGCAGCCGGCTTCCGGCGCGGGTCGGAAAGCCGTCCACCCGGAAGACGTCCTTGACGCCGACCGGCACTCCGAAGAGCGCCGGGCGAGAGGCAGGTTCGGGGAAGCGCGCCAGGAGCTCGCGCGCCTCTCGCCGCAGGCGCTCGAAGCGCCCTTCCTCCTCGACGAAGGCCAGCACCTCGGGCTCGCGCTCGGCGAAGCGCGCTTCCAGGTGATCGAGATAGTCGAGCAGGCCATGCTCGCCGGAAGCGAGCGCGGCGGCGAGGGCCGGCAGCGACGAGGGAACGCTCGCCGGCGAGGTCATGCCGGCCCCCTCTCCCCCGGCCGCGGGGGAGAGGGCTGGAGTAAGGGGGCGGCTGAGCCTCGGGCCCGCTCCGCCGCCAGCTTCACGGCGTCCACGATGTGCTGGTAGCCGGTGCAGCGGCAGAGGTTTCCCGAGAGCGCGAGGCGGATCTCGTGCTCGCTCGGGTCGGGATTCTCAGCCAAGAAGGGCACCATCGTCATCAGGATGCCGCCGGTGCAAAAGCCGCACTGCAAGCCGTGCGCGTCGCGGAAAGCCTGCTGCAAGGGGTGGAGGTGGTCCGGGTCGGGCGCCAGCCCTTCGACGGTGGTCACGCGGCCGCCGTCCGCCTGCACCGCCAGCAGCAGGCAGGAGCGCACCGGCTCGTCATCGAGCAGCACGGTGCAGGCGCCGCACACCCCGTGCTCGCAGCCCACGTGCGTGCCGGTCAGGCCCAGCTCGTGGCGCAGGAAGTCGCAGAGCAGGAGCCGCGGCTCGGCCTGGCCCTGGTAGGGCTCGCCGTTGACCTCGAGACGAACGGTGCGCTTCATTCCACCCTCTCCGCGGTCGCGCCCGGGCCGCCGGCGCGCTGGTGCGCGGCGAGCAGCGCGCGCCGCGTCAGCACGCGGGCGAGGTGCCGCTTGAACGCGGCGCTGGCGTGGATGTCGCCGTGCGGGTCGATCTCGTGCTCGGCGGCGTGCGCCGCCGCCGCTTCGATACGCTCGGCGGTCAGCCGTTCGCCGGCCAGCATGCCCGCCGCTTCCGTGGCCTCGACCGGGCCGTCGCCCACCGAGAGGTACACCCAACGCGCGGCGCGGCAAGCCCCCTGTTCGTCGAGCTCCACCACCGCCGCCACCCCCACCTGCGCGTAGTCGCCGTGACGGCGCGCCACCTCGAGGAAGGCCCATCCGGCGCCGGCGGGAAGCGGCGGCACCTCGACCTCGGCCACGAGCTCGTCGGTCTCGAGAGCGGTCGACAGCAGCCCGGTGAAGAAGTCGCGCGCCTCGATCCAGCGCTCGCCGCCCGCGGAGAGCAGCCGGAAGCGCATGCGCAACGCCACCGCCAGGGCAGGCAGCTCGGCCGACGGGTCGGCGTGGGCGAGGCTCCCACCCAGCGTGCCGCGGTTGCGGATCTGGGGATGCGCGACGTGCGGCATGGCCTCGGCGAGGAGCGGCGCCCGCGACGCGACCCGCGGGTCGCGCTCGAGCACCCGGTGGCGCGTCATGGCGCCGAGCGCGAGGCCGCCGCCCTCGGTCTGGCGCAGGAAGTCCAGCTCGCGCACGCGGTTCAGGTCGATCAGCAGGCCGGGATGGGCGAGCCGGAAGTTGAGCAGCGGGATCAGGCTCTGCCCGCCGGCCAGGAGCTTCGCCTCCGTCCCGTGCTCGGCGAGCGCGGCCAGGGCGCCGTCGAGCGTGTCGGGCGCCAGGTAGTCGAACGGCGGCGGTTTCATCGGCCGGTCAAGGGCAAGAGGCAAGAAGTCTAGCAGGCGGTCCGCGGCGCGCCCGGCACCTAGCGCTTCGGGCCCGAGCGATGCTATAAGGCCATAACCAACTCGACTCAATCACACTGGTGGGAGGGGGAAGAGCGATGAAGCGGAAGA
>JBIOXV010000111.1:0-82237 GCA_044869805.1 Thermoanaerobaculia bacterium
GCTCGTGCCCTTGGAGCCAGACGGCGAGCGGCTCGTCGCGTATCTCGAACGGAGGACACCATGGGACTCTTGACCTTCAGTATCAACGTCACCCTGGACGGCTGCGTCGACCACCAGGAAGGAATCGCCGACGACGAGACACACTCCTTCTTCACCCGCCTCATGGACGAGAGCGGGGCGATGCTGTGGGGCCGCGTCACCTACGAGATGATGGAGAGCTACTGGCCAGCGGTCGCCCGCGGCGACGCGGAGGCACCGCCGGCGATGCGCGAGTGGGCGGTCAAGCTGGAGGCCAAGCCGAAGTACGTGGTGTCCTCGACGCGAAAGGACTTCCCGTGGACCAACAGCCACCACATCGCCGATGACCTGCGCACGGGCGTACAGAAGCTCAAGGACGCGACCCCAGACGGCGTACTCCTCGGTAGCGGCAAGCTCGCGACCGAGCTGGACCGGCTGGATATGATCGACGAGTACAAATTGCTCGTCCACCCCAGGATCGCCGGCCACGGCCCGACCCTGTACGAGAGCGGGCTGCCCAGCACGCGACGGCTCGAGTTGATCTCGGCGAAGCCGCTCCGCAGCAGCGCGGTCGCCATGCACTACCGGCGCGCGCGCTGACTCGGAGATGGGTAATGTCGCCTAACAACGTATCTGGACTCCTCCGTCAATAGGAGGGGAGGTCTTGCGAGTTCTCCAGTGTGGAACACCGTGCTCATTCCATGTCGTCACGTGGCTGGACTCTGAGCGCTTCATGGTTGCCGGAACGATCAACGACTTCGACGCACCCCCGCCGGCGGGCTATCCTACAATCATTCTGTTCGACCTCGAGACTGGGCTGGAGACCTCGTTCCGGGGTCCGAGCATCGCGAAGAGCCCGGAAGTGAACAGCAGCGATGAGTGAGACCTTCTTCCCGCTCTGGGCGATGCCTCCTTCTTACCAAAGCCGGCATCGAACCGGGAGGCTCGCGAAGCGAGAGCCTCCCGGCGCCGAGGTCCGCCACAGAACCCCTCACCCGTGCGGGCCGGTTTCGCCGCCCGCACAGTTCGGCCACGTTGGACGGCCGAGGACAGCGATTACGTGGAGCTGCTAACCCAAAGATTCCTGCTCCGTGATTTCGCGCCGCAAGATGCACTGGCCTTTGAGGCATATCACGCGGACCCGCGATCAATTGAGTTATATGGGCCGGAGCAATCGGAGCCCGGTCATCCTAAAGAACTACTTGATTTATTCAGAACATGGGCCACAGAGCGACCAAGGCTCAACTATCAACTCGCTATAGTTCGACGCGATGGAACACAAACGCTTATCGGCTGCTGTGGCCTGCGGAGCGCCGGTTCCGAGACAGGTAGGGCAGAATTGGGTATTGAGTTGGCGCCGGAGTACTGGGGTCGGTATAAGTATGCCATCGAGGTGATGCGCGCCATGGTCGAGTTCGGCTTTGGAAAGCTGGGCTTACAAGAAATCTATGGTGGCACCGTTAGCGCCAATTATCGAATAGCGCGTCTCGTGAAATCCTGTGGCGCAACAGCGGTGATACGGCCAACTCCAGAATGGATGTCCGCCAAGGGCTGGAGCCAGATCGAGTGGCAAGTTGCCAGAGAGCAGTGGGAGAACGGCCATCTTATATTTCACTCCAGCGGACGCGCTAAAGCGCGCCGCTGAATTCACACGTTGGACGGGCGAGCGATGGATGGAGTTCCTTCTGAGCTGCCCGTCAGGGTGTTCGTTACCGATCGTCGGCGCCGAAATCGACCCTCCTCGGTCGTTCACCCTCGCGTTTCAAAACGGCCAGCGACTGACCGTGTTCGACGACAGTCCACAGTTCGAGTCGTTCTCCGTTCATATCGACGATCGGCCGTCCCTCTACGTGTAGGCAGTCCAACCGGCCGTGGCAGCAGCCGAACGCCCCACGCGCCCGGTCGCACGTGGGCTCGTGCCGCGACGCCGCCGGCCGCGCCTGCGGCTCTCGCGCCCGTGGTACGCTCGAACGCTATCGTGGCGTTCGCTGCCGAACGGCAGGTCGTTGGAGCACCTGCTACGTGCACTGGGGGATGCATTGGTGCAGGCGAAATTACGAGAGTAGGATCGTTCAACCCGGGGCTTGCACCCCACAGCCGGCTACGCCGTCCGCTGGTGAAGCACGCCACGTTAGATGCCAGGGAGACATCATGACCGTCAAGCGTATGGACAACGTCGGCATCGTGGTAGAAGACCTCGATGCCGCCATTGAGTTCTTCACCGAACTTGGTCTCGAGCTCGAGGGGCGCGCTCCAATCGAAGGGGACTGGGCAGATGGCGTCACCGGATTGCGCGACATGCGCGTAGAGATTGCCATGATGCGTACGCCGGACGGTCACAGCCGGCTCGAGATCTCCCGATTCCTCGCGCCGCCTGTGGTCGCCGATCACCGCAAGGCCCCGGTGAACGCTCTCGGTTACCTACGCGTCATGTTCACCGTGGACGACATCGCCGATACGCTCGCCCGTCTCGGAAAGCGCGGCGCGGAGCTCGTCGGCGAAGTGGTCCAGTACGAAGACACGTATCGGCTCTGCTACATCCGGGGCCCCGAAGGAATTCTCATCGGGCTCGCGCAAGAGCTCGGGCAGGCCCTCCGGCCTTCGGCCTCCGGGGCGGCTTAGCTAAGTGATGGCCGGCGTTGCTGAAGCAACATGGCGGCTTGCCAGCGTCGTGCCAGGACCGCCCAACAGCAGCATGCAGCGGAAGGCGCTTCGCGCCGCCGCTGATGCTGAGCGTTAGGTTGCCAGGAGAGTCCGGGTCGAGCGAGCTAGCACTGGGAGAGTGACGGTTGCCCCGATTCGGCAAGCGATACCGGTTGGTAGTCCTCCTGGGACTGGCGAGTATTTTTGCGCTGGTACTCGCCGGCAGGTGGCTGAATGCGACAAAGCGAGGCGGGCAGGGGCCCGCCGAACCCTTCCGCATCGCCGGCAACCTGTACTACGTTGGCGCGACGGATGCCGCGGCCTTCCTCATCACCGGGCCCGCGGGCCACATCGTGCTAGATGGCGGCTATCCCACAACCGCACCGATGATCATCGCGAGCATTGCGAAGCTCGGCTTCAGCATCAAGGATGTCAGAGTGCTCCTGAACTCGGAGCCTCATCCTGACCATGCCGGCGGACTAGGCGTGCTCCAGCAGGCGTCTGGTGCCGAGCTGTGGGCGAGCGAAGCGAGCGCCTATACCCTCGCCTCCGGCGGCGACGACCCCGACGCGATCCTGCCGCTCAGAGCCCTTGTCCGGATCGGGGTCGTCGGGTACCCGGCTATGCGGGTCGACCACCGGTTCAAGGACGGCGACACAATCCGCCTCGGGCCGCTCGCACTCACCGCGCATATCACCGGCGGCCACACGCGCGGATGCACCTCATGGTCGTTCCACGTTCGTGACGGTGAGCGCGTGCTGAACGTCGTGAGCGCGTGCGACTTGGGGCGGTTGGCGACCTCGCAGTATCCAGAGCAAGAGGCCGACCTCGAGCGCAGCTTCAGGGTGCTCCGAAGCCTCCCCGTTGACATCTGGGTGACGTGCCATGCCCGACGGTGGGGCAGATATCGCAAATTCCTCGCCAGCGCTGCTGCGAAGGACGCAGTGGAGCCGTTCATCGACCCTAAGGGGTACCATGCCTACATCGACGCTGCCGAGGCGGAGCTCCGCAGCGGACGCCTGCACTAAGTTAACCCTGTGGCGAGCGACAACCTGACCAGCGCTTGCAGCCGACGGCACGCATGTCATGCTGTGAAACCTCTGAGGAGCGGGCGCGCCGCGGCTGAAGCGCGACGCCAGCCGTTAGCCCGACAGGCAACCGAGATGAATCTTGATTCAGGTGCGGTGGATGCGATTCTCGCAAGACACGGCGTCCCGGGGCCGTGGGAGCCGCTGCCGTCGCTCGGTCTGGCGAATCGCATCTTTGCGACGCGTGATGTGGTCCTCCGCGTGGCGACCGACCATCCCGACGGCGTCGCGGACGCGCGCACGGAATCGGTTGCAGCGCCTGCGGCCCGAGCGGCAGGCATTCTGACACCGCGGCTGATCGTGTTCGATGATACGCGCACGCTGGTGGATCGACCGTTTTCGCTGTGGGAACGCGTTCACGGAGAAACCCTGGGGCTCGCGACTCTGACCCGGCGTCAGGTGTCTGAGGTGTGGCGCGGCGTCGGTAGCGAATTGGCAAAACTCCATCTACGGGTGCGCGAGTGTGCCGATCCGGCAGGCTATCTCGATCAACCTGCGCGCAACCAGGATATTGGTGGAGTTGTGAAGCGGCTCGTTGACGCGGGAAGGGTCGACATCGACACGGCTGGGCGAGTCGAGCAGATGGCCGGGGAACTGTGTCCGCGCATCGCAGAGGTATCCGAAGCCCGCTTCATCCATGACGACGTTCACCCGATGAACGTCATGTGCTCACCCCGCGGTGAGTTGCTCGCCATCATCGATTGGGGCGACGCAGGCTGGGGTGATCCGTCCTTGGATTTCGCCGCGATTCCGATCGACGATGTCCCGTCTGCCCTTCAAGGGTACGAAGCCGAGGTGCCTGGGCTGTTGGGTCGCTACCCCGAGGCGCGGATCGCGTGGAATATGCTACTCGATGCCCTGGATGATCTCTGGGACACTCCAGCACGGTCACTGGACTTGGCGGCACTTGACCGGTTCATGCGAGAAGGGGAGCTACGGGCGGGCTAGTCGGGTAGGCGGGAGGTTTTGCCTCCCGCCTACCCACCACCGTCCGGCGCGTGACGACGATAGACTTCAGTGAAAGTCGAGCGACTCACAACAGTTGGCGGAGCGTCACCGTGAATGATTCAACGACAAGAGGGCCGGCCAACGATCCCCAGGATTTGGAGCGATTGTTGGTAGAGAGAGAGAACGCGGGAGATGTTACTGGCATGACGGCGTTGTTCGAGCCGGACGCGGTAGTCGACATTGGCGGCGGAACGTTCCTGCGTGGCAAAGAGGCCATTCGCGAGTTTTTTACTAACCTCCAGGTTACGGGGTTTGGACCGGAAAAACGAAAGTTCGAGCTCGGAGAACAGCGACCAGCGCTCATTTGCGGTGATCTGGCCCTCACCTCGACGCGCAGCCGTGATGGTACCGTGACCTCGGAAGTTGCCCGGCGCCAGAAGGATGGAACGTGGCTATGGGTGATTGACAGGTATTCCGTCTCTTGGTGATTGGCAGGTATGCAGTCGGGAGACATGTGAGGGGGGCGTCGCCAGCCAGCCCTTGACACCGCCATTGAGTGCAGCTCGCCTGCTCTGCCCCAGTCTCCCCGGCCACGCCCTCGGTCAGGCCATCTGGCTCGCCCGCCGAAGGCCCGGCCCGATCGGCGGCCCAGACAGTGGACTTCGCTGCTAGACTTCAACCAACAGTCTCGAGCGATGGGAGTCCCACATGAACTCTATCAAGGCGGCTTCAATACCCGCGACCCGCGAAGCGGTGAGTAGGAATCTCGTTTCGATCAGTCCATTCTTCATCGTGAAGGACCTACAGACCTCGATCGCTTATTACATTGAGCGCATGGGCTTCCAGCTCGACTTCCACGGTCCAGACGATGACGTGTACTACGGCCGAGTGAGCCGAGATGGAATCGGCATCATGCTCAAGGCGATCGTTCCCGAGGTACTTCCGCGTCCAAACCACACCCGACACGAATGGGCTCGGTGGGACGCGTACATCTACACCTTGGACCCTGACACGCTCTTCAACGAGTTCAAGCAGCGCGGTGTGTCGTTCGTCAAAGAGCTGTCGTTCATAGACCAGGACCTGTGGGGCTTCGAGGTCACGGATGCCGACGGCTATGTTCTTGCTTTCTTTCAGCTCCGCAAGCAGTAGGGGCGACTGCGGAGCATCGCAGGCTAACTGGCCGATGCAGCGGACGGCGACTCCGGGTGACCGTCATGAAGGACTCGGTGGCGTTGGCGCTCGAAGGTTGGAGGTGATCGCCGCGCCGCATGCGGTTGAGCGTTGAGCCGTTGGACGGATCCTTTGCAGCACACCTTACGAGGACCTGGAGGATGAGATGGCAGGCAGCTCCGTTGACGCGAAGGGCACACCGGAGGCCCAGCTTCGATCTTACATCGAGAGGTTCGATCCCAAGGACCAGAGGCTCATCCGCTCAGTCCGGTCTGCTGTGCGCAAGCGATTCCCGACCGCCAACGAGCTGGCGTACGACTACGGCAGCTTCTTCGTCATCTCCTATTCGCCGACGGAGCAGGGGATCGATGGCGTCGTGTCAATCGCCGCACGTGCCGACGGTGTGCGCCTGTACTTAAATCAGGGACCGCAATTGCCAGACCCGAAAGGGCTTCTTCTGGGATCGGGAAAGCAGACCCGCTTCGTCCCGGTGGAAGCTGCTAGGCGGTTGGCGCATCCGGATGTTGAGGCGCTGATCGCCGCTGCGATTGACCTGGCTAGTGTTCCGTTGCCATCCAGTGGTCGGGGCAAACTCGTCATTAAGTCGGATGCTGCGAAGCAGCGGCCACGCCGGAAGCCGACGACGTGACGGCGGGCGTAGCTGAGGCAACGTGGCGGCCTGCCAGCGTCGTGCCTGGACCGCCCAACGACAGCATGCGGCGGACGGCGCTCCCCGCCGCCGCTGAACCGGAGCGTTGGATGGCATGGATTCATAACGTGAGCGCGACAAGATGACAAACGCCGATTCGCGGGTAACGATCCACATGGCGGCGAGCCTCGACGGCTTCATCGCTCGAAAGGACGGACGCGTCGACTGGCTCGAGACAGCAGATGAATTCGCAGGCGGGGACACCCTGGACCCGGGAGTCGTCGAGGCCTTCCTCAAGTCGATCGACTGCTACGTCATGGGATCGAGAACCTATGAGACCGCGCTTCGTTTTGAAGCTCAAGGGCTCGGTTGGTCGTACGGCGACAAACCTGTCTTCGTTCTCACTAGGCGCGAGCTGCCGCGAACCCGGGATACAGTCGAGCTCTACTCAGGCGATCTCACACTGCTCGTGAATGGGCGTCTTCGGCCGGCGTTCGGCGCCATCTGGGTTGTTGGAGGCAGCGCTGTCTCCGCCGAATGCCTACGCCTCGGGCTAGCCGACGAGGTTCGCTGGTCCGTGCTTCCGATCTTGATCGGTGATGGAATCCCCTTCTTCGGTAACCTCGATCGAGACGTCGCCCTACATCTGACCGAGGTCAACGCGTACAAGAATGGCATAGTCGAGCTTCGCTACGAGGTGCGTACCCTCAGGCCATCCTGATCCAGCGGAACAGGGTCGCGAAGTCCGGCGGCTTGCCGAACATCAGCAGGCCGATGCGGAAGATCTTGGCCGCCGCCCACAGCGCGACGTAGACCCCCGCCGCGCCGATCGCGATCGATAGCCACACCTGCCACGCCGGGGGCGGCGTGCTCGAGGTCATGCGTAGCAGCATGGCGAAGATGTTGACCGGCGGCACGAAGCTGATGAGGGTGCTGAAGGTGGAGTTGGGGTTGCGGCTGATCGGCATCCACAGGATCCACGGCAGCATGACGACCAGCATCACCGGCGTCATCAGGGTCTGCGCCTCGCGCATCTCGCTGACCGCCGCGCCGATCGCCGCCATCATCGACGCCATCGTGGCGTAGCTGATGACGTAGAACAAGAGCAGGTAGAGGAGGAGCGACCATTCGAGCAGGCCGATCATCGCGAACGAGGCCAGCAGCGCCACCCCCAGGCCGGTGTAGAGGAAGAGGATCAGGAACCCCGCGGCCATCTGCCCCAGCACCTTGCCGGCGAGGAGTTGCATCGGCGTCACCGCCGACAGCAGGACCTCCACCACCCGGCTCGACTTCTCCTCGACGGTGGTGGTCAGCAGGTTCTGGCCGCTGATCAGCACCGAGATCAGCAAGAGGACCATGAAGCCCGCGGGCAGCATGATGGCGAAGATCTCGCTCGTCTCGCTCTCTCCTTCGGCCGTCACGGTGGCCGATCGCACTCGGCCGACTTCGACGATCGCCTGGAGCGCCTGGCGATCGAGGCCCGCGGCGCGCGTGCGGGCCTCGACGATCGCCTCCTTGAGGGCGGCGCGGATCTCACCCTCGATGCGGTCGTCGAGCCGGGCGCGGACGAAGAGGTCGTAGCGGCCGTACCGCTCCTTGCCCGGCGCCTTGACCACCGCGTCCGGGTGGATCGCCACCAGGGCCAGCCGGCCGCCGGTGTCTGCCGTCGAGCCCTTCAAGGGTTGCTTCTCGCGCTCCAGGTCGGCGGCCGCGGGGAGCACGGTCACCGAGAGCCGGGGGACTTCGCCCAACGCCTGGGTGAGCGCCCCGCCCGTGCCGCCCTCGGGAAGCGCCGAGCCCGCCAGCCCTCGGAGCTCCTCGGGAATCTCCTCGGTGACGCGCTCGGCCAGCTCGGCCCGCCGCTTCGCCATCGCCTCCGGGGAGAGCAGAGTGACGACCATGGGGGCGATCTCGCCGGTGGGATCGAGCAACGCGACCTCACCCTCGACGCGCGGCGCCTTGTCGGTCAGGAGCCGTGGCAGCAAGAGGATCACCAGGCCGATCAGGAGCGGCGTCACCAGCACGCCGAAGATGAACCCCTTGGTGGCCACCGTGGCCACGAACTCCCGCACCGCGATGTGGAACATCTTCCTCATGCCCGCGCCGCGCCGCCCGCGGTGGCGCCCTCCTCGCGCAGCGCGGCGGCGAGCGGCCCCGCCTGCCGGCCGGCGCCACGGCCGCCGGTCACCAGGTCCACGAACACGTCCTCGAGGGTCGGCCGGCGGATCTCGACGCGCGCCGCAGGGAGCGCGGCGACGGCGGCGCGCATCACGGCGGCCACGTCCGCTCCCTCGGCGAGCCGCAGGAGGAGCCCGGAGCCATCGCGCTCGACGCTCTCGACGCCAGGGAGCGCCCCGAGCGGCCCGCTCGGGGCGGCCGGATCGAGCGGCTCGAAGAGCAGCGCCCGAGGATCGAAGCGGCTACGGATCTCGGGCAGGCTCGCGTCGAGCACCTTCTCGCCACCGTGGATCATCAGCACGTGGTCGCAGATCTGCTCGGCCTGCACCATGACGTGGGTCGAGAAGAGGATGGTGGCGCCACGCCGGTGCTGCTCCAGCACCAGCTCGCGCAGGTGGCGCATGTTCACCGGGTCGAGGCCGGAGAACGGCTCGTCGAGGATCAGCAGGTCCGGCTCCTGGATCACCGCGGCGATGAACTGCACCTTCTGCTGCATGCCCTTGGAGAGCTCCTCCAGGCGCTTGCCCTCGACCTCGGCCAGCTCCAACCGTTCGAGCCAACCCCGCACCAGCGCGGGCAGCCCGGGCCCCTCGCGGCCCTTGAGCTTCGCCATGTAGGCCAGGAACCCTCCGACCTTCATCTTCTTGTAGACGCCGCGCTCCTCCGGCAGGTAGCCGATGCGGTCCTTGGCGTCCAGCGCCGAGGCGTGCCCGAGCACCGACACCTCTCCGCGGTCCGGGAAGAGGATGGACATGATCATCCGCAGCGTGGTCGTCTTGCCGGCACCGTTGGGGCCGATGAAGCCGTAGAGGCCGCCCACGGGGACGGCGAGGTCCAGATCGCGCACCGCGACCTTCTCCCCGAAGGTCTTGGTCACCGAGCGGAGCACGACGGCGTCTGGCACGATGGTTGATCTCAGGCGATGCGTGATCCTACAACGGGGCTGACGGGGCGTAGCGGGTTTGTGGCCCCTTCCGGCCGACCCGGCTCCGTGCCGTTCTCGGCCGGCGCGGAGTCTCCAGCGCGCGCCAAACTCCGCGAACGACTGCCGCAGAAAGGCTTGACGGGCTCGAGGTCGATCTTCTGCTGGCCATCGGCCACAGATTGGTGCCGATCGAGATCAAGCTCCCCGCCACCCCCCTGGCCCGCCACGTCGAGCCGCTCGAGCGTTTCAAACGCCTCGCCCCCGGCCGCGTCGTTGAGCAGGGCCTGCTGATCTGCCGCGTGCCCAACGTGCGCCCGCTTCCCGGCGGCAACATCGCGTTGCCCTGGCAGGAGTGGCCGGGATGGGTGGAGCGGGTGGCGAGGACGGGGAAAGTGGAGGAAGGCGGATGAATGTCGCTCGGGGCCGGTCTCTAACCTGTCGTCGAACCGATGCGGTTGGGAGAGATGCATGCGACCCCATCGAGGGCCCGAGCTTCTCGCCGGGGGCGCGCTTCCTTGGGCGGTGTGGCGTAGAGCCGCCGCCAGGCGCGGCGGAGCTGCCGCGCGGAGGCAAAGCCGGCGCGCTCGGCGACGCGATCCATGTCCAGGCGGGTGGAGGAGAGGAGCTCGCGAGCGAGGGCCACCCGCAGGCGGGCCCGGTAGTCCGGGATGCTCAGGCCCACGTGCTCGTGGAACAGGCGCGAGAGATGGCGTGGGCTGGCGCCGGCGATCGCGGCTAAAGCCTCCACCGTCCACGGCCGCGCCGGGTCGGCGGCGACCGCGTCCTGCGCCCGATGCACCGCCGGGTGGAGGTGACTGCGGCCCGCGAGCCACGGCGAGAGCTGGGGGTCGGCGCCGCCGCGGCGCAGGTAGACCACGAGGTAGCGCGCGACCAGCAGCGCGCAGGCGGGATCGGTAAGGCGGCCGACCACGTGCAGCATGAGGTCGATGCCGGCAGTGACCCCGGCGCTGGTCAAGCGCTCGCCGTCCTCGACGAAGAGCCGGCTCTGGAGCACCCTCGCCCGCGGGGCGAGCGCGGCGAGCTCGGCCGAGCTCAGGTGATGGGTGGTGCAGTCGTGGCCGTCGAGCAGGCCGGCGCGCGCCGCAAGCAGCGCGCCGGAGCAGATCGAGATCAGCGCGTGACCGGGCCGGATCGTGGCCCGCAGCCAGGCGACGATCGCCGCCTCGTCCGCGGCGTCGGCTTGCGCATCGCCGACGCCGCCCTCCTCCATCAGGCGGTCCACGTCGCCTGCCAGCACCACCATCGCGCCTTCGGGAAGTGCCTCCGGGAGCGGCTCGATACCGGCCACCGTGAGGCCGATCGAGGTCGTCATGGACGCCCGCGGCCCGACGTAGCGTGCCTCGAAGCGCACCCTCTCCTGCTCCAGATTCGCCCGACGCAGCACCTCGAGCGGCCCCGCCACGTCGAGCAGCAGGGTCCGCGGCGGCAGCACCACGAAGACCGTGACCCGGCGAGGGAGGCTGCCCGCGGTCAAGCGCAGAGCCTCTGCTCGGAGCCGGCGAGCGCCTCCTCCACGGTCGCGAGGCGCGCGAAGCGTCCGTCGAGCACCAACTCCGTCCGCGCCTTGATCTCCGCCGGGCTCCAGACCGTTCCGTGGCGGTCGGTCATGGCGAAGGTGAGCGTCGCCTCGGTCACGTAGGCGACCTCGAAGCCGATGTCCGAAGCGTGGCGGGTCGTGGTCTCGCAGCACTGCTCGCTGCGGATGCCGGAGACGATCAGCCGGCGGATGCCGCGCTGGACCAGCCAGACGTCGAGCCCGCTGCCGACGAGCGCGCTGTGGCTGCGCTTGCGGAACACGGCGTCGGGCGTGACCTGGAGCGGTGCCAGGGTGACCACGTGGCCGGAGGCGAGCGAGAACGGGCCCTCCTCCTCGACGTGGAAGATCTGCACCACCGGGATGCCGGTGGCGCGGGCGCCGTCGACGAGGGCCTGCAGGCGTTCGGCGAAGGCCGGCAGGTCGCGATCGCTCCAGTAGGGGCGATGGCGGAAGGACTCTTGTGCGTCGACGACCAGCAGGGCGGTTTCAAGGGCGCGCATCGCGGGGTCTCCCCGTTTCGTCCGGCGGCATGCCGGGCGTCTGATGCGACCATGCTAGACGCTCGCAGGAGCCCGGAAAAGGCGGGCGGTGGCCGAAAAAGGGACAAAAACGGACAATGCTGCGCGCTCGGTCAACCCACGGGGCGTCAGTCCTTACCCCACCCCTGACGATCCAAACCCCCCATCCCCCCGCTCGCTGTCCGATAGCTCTTCCACCTCCTCGAAGGCCACCTTCACCACGGGCGCCACGAGGAGCTGGGCGATGCGGTCGCCGCGGCAGAGGATGAAGGGCTCCTGGCCGAGGTTGATGAGCGGCACCGCGACCTCGCCGCGGTAGTCGCTGTCGATGGTGCCGGGCCCGTTCACCACCGTGATCCCGGAGCGGATGGCGAGGCCGCTGCGCGGGCGCACCTGGCCTTCGTAGCCGATCGGGATCTCGAGCGCGAGGCCGGTGGGGATCAACGCTCGTTCCCCGGGGGCGAGGGTCAGATCGCCCTCGATCGCCGCCCGCAGGTCGTAGCCGGCGCTGCCGGGCGAGGCGGGGCTGGGCAGGGGGAGGTCCGTGGCGTGGGGCAGGCGCCGTAGGCGAATGCGGAGCGGAAGTTGCGAGCTCATGACGCGGTGTAGGCAGGCCGATCGAGAGCGCCTAGCCGTCCTCCGTTCCGCCGCCGGCGGGAGGCTTTCCGGCTGCCGGGGGCGGCTGGACGGGAGCACCGCCCGGGGTGCCGAAGCCGCCGGAGCCGGGCTGACCCGGGATCGGCGCCTGGCCGGGCACTTGGCCCATCCCGGGAGGCACGATGCCCGGCCGCCAGGGACGGCCGATCCACTGCGGCCGGGTGCCCACCGGCAGGCCGCTGCCGCCCGGCGTGTTGAAGCCGCCGGACGCCACCAGGATCTCCCAACGGAACTGCCACTGGTCGTAGCTGCTCTTGTCGAAGAACAGCTTGATCGACTCCTTCCTGCTACGGCTGACCACGCCGACGATCGGGCCCACGGTGACCTGATTGCCCGCTTCGCTCTGGTCGCCGAAGAGGTTCGACACCGGCAGGGGCGGGGCGGGGGCGTCGAGCCGGCCCTCCTGGTCCCCCCTACCGTCGTCCTTGCCGTCGCCGTCCTCGGTGTCGCCGGGCGGCGGCGGCCGGCGAGAGCCGGGTGGCTGCTGAGGCTGGGTGCCCGGGACCAGATTGCTGCCCGGCCGTACCGGCCCGCCTTCGAGCAGCAGGCCCCACTCGCCGTCCTCCATCATCGGGTCTCGCCACAGGCGGCGGAGCGAGCGCGGCTTGACCTCGACGAGCTCCTGCAGGCGCACCGGCGCGCGGCCGAACTTGGTTCGGAAGACCCGGATCGCCTCGGCGTACTGCAGGCCGCGGGCGATCAGCTCCTCTTCCTTCTCGCGCTGGATCGCCTTGCTCCACACCGGCAGCGCCATGGCGGTCAGGATGGACATCACGGTGACCGCCACGGCGAGGGCGGCCAGGGTGTAGCCGGCCTGGCCGTCGCGGTCCGCATGGGGCTGGGGCCTGGTCACCATTCGCTGTAGGGGGTGCCGTCGAGGCTCAGGGCCTCGGAGCCGGAGTGGACGTCGATGATGCCGGGCCCGCCTTCGCCGTCCTCGCCTTCGTCGCTTTCGGGGCCGGGGCTTTCGGGGTCCTCTTCCTCGTAGACCACCACCCAGGTCTCGTTGCTGCCGGTGATCGGGTCGATCGGCAGCGAGCGCAGGTAGCCGGCCTCGACGATGTCCTCGAGCGCCGTGGGGTAGTGGCCCTTGTCGCCGTAGTACTGGTCGAGCACGTCGCGCAGGGTAAAGAGGTTCTGGCGCAGCACCGCTTCCTTGGCGCGCTTGGGGCGGTCGATCAGGTTGGGCACCACGATGCCGGCCAGGATGCCGATGATGGCGACCACGATGATCATCTCGAGCAGCGTGAAGCCGCCCTGGGTGCCGAGCGCTCGGCGCTCCGCGAGCCGCCTCTTCCATGCGTGGATCGATTCCATCCTGCTCACCACTCTCGGTAGGGGACGCCGTTCAGGCCCACGCCCTCGGAGAGGGAGTAGACATCGAAGATGTTCTCGCCGCCCCAGGAGTCGCTCTCCGGCTCGTCCTGGAAGCTCCGCAGGCCCCACTCCGCCTCGCCGGTCATCGGGTCGATCGGAATGCGGCGCAGGAAGCGCGCTTTCTTGTCCACCTGGCCGACGAGCTCGACGCCCTCGACCAGGGTTTCCAGGTCTTTGGGGTAGCCCTCGGTGCCGAGGTCGATGGGGATCAGGCCGGCGTCGCTGTAGCGCTTGAACTCGTCGATCGCCAGGCGCATGGAGCGCAGGTCGTGCCGCAGCTCGGATTCCTTCATCCGCCGGCTGGCGAACTTGACCACCGGGAAAGTGGCGCTGGCGAGCACGGTGAGGATGAGGGCGACCATGACGAGCTCCGCGAGGGTGAATCCGGCCTCACGGCGGCCGCGGCCTCCCGCCACGAGGCTTGCGCGCGACGTCGGGGCCGGCTCCCTCGTCACTCTCTAGCTCTCCTGCGGCGGGCGCGGCGGGCGCTCGCCGGCGGGCCGGCCGGCCTTGATCTCGATCCGCGCCGGCTCGGCCGAGACCGGGGCCAGCGGCGCCAGGTTCGCGGCCAGGGCCTGCGCCTGCCGGAAGCGGAGGTCGGTCACTCCCGGCAGCAGGGCGCGGAAAGTGATGATCGCCACCGTGCCGCGGCCGGAGACCGGCGGCACCTCGCCCAGCCGGCTGGCGCCGAGCACCACCTCGCCCGGGCGCGAGAAGTCGGCCAGCACCGTGCCCTTGTCAGGCCCACCCAGGAAATCGCCTTGCCGCACCGTCACCACCTCCAGCCGCCGGCTGTCGTAGGCGAGGGTGACGGGTAAGTGCGATACCGCGCGGCGGGCGTCGGCGGCGAGCGTGAGCTCGAAGGTGTCGCCGGACACCACGGTCATCTGCCGCGGCGAGAAGTGAAGCGCCACGGCCGCGGTGCCGGTCGCGGCGTAGACCACCTGCGGGTAGGGATGGGCGAGCTGCAGCGTGATCGAGGAGCTGCCGCCGGCGAAGCCCGGCTCGTTGGGCGGCGGGATCTCCTCTTCGCTCGGCGGCACGCCGAAGGGCGGCGGCTCGGCGGAGGGCGGCTCCGGCGGCTGCGGCTGCAGCACGCTTCCCGGGCCGCCCGGCACCAGGTCGATGCCGGTGGGCGGCTGCGGCACCTTCTCGTCCTCGGGCACGCCGCCCGGGAGCTGCTGGATGCGGCGCTGGATCAGCTCGCGGATGTCCTCGCCGCTGGTGGGCTCGACCTCTTCCTCGAACGGCCCTTCGACCTCGGACTCGATGCGCGGGCTGCCGCCACGGAAGGTGACGTTGGCCTCGGTGCCGACCCAGATCGGCAGCAGGTCCTCCTCGGTGATGTCGGCCGAGCGGATGATGTGCGGCGTCAAGGTCAGGATCACGTCGGTGCGCTGGTTCTGGTTGCGGTTCTTGGAGAACAGCCGCCCCAGCACCGGGATGTCCGAGAGGCCCGGCACGCCGCTGTCGGACACCGTCTCGTCGGTGCGCATCAGACCGGCCAGGAAGTTGGTCTCGCCGTCTTTCAGGCGGATCGTCGACTCGATGGTGCGAGTGCCGATGATCGGCTGCGAGGTGCCTCCGCTCTGCACCTGGCCCGAGAGGTTCGACACCTCGACCATCACCTTGAGCGTCACTTCCTTGTTGTGGTGTACGCGCGGCTCGAGGTTGATCTTGATGCCCACGTCCTGGTACTGGAACGAGGTGATGGGCACGATGTTGCTGCCCACGGTGTTGGCGGTGTTGAAGCTGGTCACCGGGATCGGCACCCGGTCGCCGATCACCAGGCTCGCCTTCTCGCCCTCGCTGATGCGCAGCTGCGGCTTGGCGAGGAGCTGGGCGTCGGTAGAAGTTTTCACGAAGTCGTAGATGAAGTTTGGGATGGTGATCGTCCAGTTGCTCTGGTTCAGGAACTCGAGGTCGGAGATGCGGATCGGCACGTCCTCGCCGAGGTCGATGCCGGTGGTGATCTGGCTCGGCCAGGTGACCCCCAGATCCTTGAGCTTGTTGGTGTTGATCTGCAGCAGCTCGACGTCCACCACCACCTCGGCGCGCGCCTTGTCGTTGGCGGTGATGATGCGCTCCGCCACCTTCACCTTGTCGGCGGTGTCGCGCAGGATGATGGCGTTCAACTGGTCGTTGGTGGCGATCTTCTTGGCGTCGATCAGGCTGCGCAGCATGGTGACCACGTCCTTCACCTGGGCGTTGGACAGGAAGAAGGTCTTGATCACCAGGTCCTCGTAGTTGCGGCGGTTCTGCGGCGTGTCGGCGATGATGATGATCGACTGCTCGTCGAGCACCTTGTAGAAGTGATTGGCGGCGCGCATCAGGAACTCGAGCGCGTCCTGGGCCCGCACCTGCTTGAGCTCGACCGCCAGGTCCTGGTCCTTCAGATTGGGGTCGAAGAGGATGTTGATGCCGAAGGCGCGGCCCAGCGCCCGGTAGATGTCCATGATCGACACCGGCTCCGGGAACTCGAGATCGATGGGCTCGTTGGAGCGCGGGTTGAGCTGCGGCGGCTGGCTCTCGGCACTGACCCGTCGCTTCAGGTCCTCCAGGGTGTCGTCCGCCTCGCCGTTCTCGCGCTCGGCGGCGATCGCCCGGCGCACCTTCTCGAGCTCGACGGCGGCCGACTGGTTCGAGGGGTCGAGCGCCACCGCCTGCTGGTACTCGACCAGGGCGCGGTCGAGCACCTCGGTCTGCTGGTAGCGGCGCGCCTTGTTGAAGTGCTCCTGCGAGGCGCGCATCTTGGCGCGCAGCAGCGCCGCTTTGTAGGTGATGTTGCCGGGGTTCTCCTCTACCGCTTTCATGTAGAAGACCACGGCCTGGTCCCAGTCTTCCGCGGTGGCGGCCATCTGCGCCCGCCGGTAGTTGCGGTAGCTGGTGCAGGAGCTGAAGACGAGCAACGCCAGCACTGCGCCCAGCAGGGCTTTTCTCTCACGCATCTTCAGCTCCCCTCCGCGCCGACCGGCAACTGCTCCGGGGGCAGGTTTGGAAAATCGACGAAACCGATGTCCACCGACTCGTAGCCGATCGCCACCAGGCGGAACTTGCCCTCGAGGATGTCGCCGACCATGGCGTTGTAGGTGGTCTCGCCGGAGGACAGCACGGCGATGCGGTGCTCCGGCGGCCCGAAGCTGCCGAGATAGGTGAAGGTGATCGGCGGCGGCTTGGGTATGGCGGCCTCGGCGGCGGCGGCGATCGCCGCCTGCCGCGCCGCTTCCTCGGCCGCGCGGCGCGCCGCCAGCTCCGCCTCGCTCGGCGGCGGCGGGGGTGGCGGCGGGGGCGGCGGAGGAGGCGCCACGAAGGCGAAGGGGTTGCGCCCGGCGTGGAACTCGCCGGTCGCCGGCTCGAGCTCTCCCAGGTGGAGCTCGGAGACGCTGGTCACCTCCTCGGGCTCGTTGCGGCGCGGCCCCGTGCGAGACGTAGCAGGGCGCGACACCCCGGTGCGGCGAGGCGAGGGAGAGTCGGTGCGCTGGTCGAGCGCGGAAGCGCCAGCCGCCCGCTCGGCGGTGGGCTTGAGCTCGCTCCACACCAGGACCAGGAGCGCCACCCCGAGGCCGCCGAGCAACAGTTTCACGCGCGGCTTCATGTCGAGGGCTGCCCCTCTTCACCGGGGCTCGCGGCGCCCTGAGGCTCGACGGCGAACAGCGTCGCGAGCTCCAGGCTGATCGCCAGCTCACCGCTGCCGTCCTTGTCACCCGAGAGCGCTACCTTCTTGAGCGTCAGGAACGACGGCGAGAGCTCGAGGAAGTTGATGAAGTTGCGCAGCTCCGGGTAGGTGCCGGCGACCGAGAAGGCGAAGGAGCGCTCGACGACTGCGAACTCCTCGATCGGCTCCTCGGGATAGGTGATCGACTGCGGGTCGAGGCCGGCCCGGCGGGCCAGCGTCTTGACCTCCTCGATGACCTGGGTCAGGCGCTGGCGGCGGGTGGAGAGCCGCTCGCGGTAGAACTCGTCGACCAGTCGGCGGTTGACCTCGGCGCGCTCGACGAAGGCGTCGAGCTTCCGGCGTTCGGCCGTTACATCCTGGAGCTGCTTTTCGCGCGCCGCCAGGCGCTCGGCGACCCCGACTGACTCGCTGGCGAAGTTGAAGCGGTAGACGGCCAGCGCCGCGAGGCTCAGCGCCAGCAGGGCGAGGGGCGGCACCCACAGGCCGGGCCGCAGGCGGAAGACCTGTACCCAGGTCTTCATGGCGCACCTTCCCCGGAAGCGCTCTCCGGCAGGTAGTACACGGCGAGATCGAAGGTGATGTAGCCGCCGTCGCGCTGCGACTCGCGCAGCGGGTTCGGGTCGCGGAAGCTCGGGTGCGCGAACACCGCGTCGACCAGGGCGAGCAGGTCTTCGTCGCTCTCCGCCTGGCCGGAGATCTGGAGCGGCACCACTCTCTCCTGCGGCTTGGCATCGCCCGCCGTCTGGGACGCCTGGGAGGCCCGCTTCTCGGCCTTCAGGTCCTGGGCCAGCGAGGTCAGGCGCAGGCGGCCGGGCATCACCTCGGCGAGGTGGTCGAAGAGGCGGCTCCAGGAGAAGGTGCGCTCGGCGATCTTGCGGTTGAAGAAGTCCACGGTGGCGTTCTGCCGCGCCAGGCCGAGCGGTGCGAGCTCGGCCTGGCGCGCCGCGATGGCGTTGCGCTCCGCGACCAGCGCCTGCTCGATCTCGGCCAGCCGGCGGGCGCGGGCCCCGCTGCCCTGGTAGTAGCTCTGGTACAGCCACACGTTGGCGGTGAGCGCCAGGGCGGAGAGCAGCCACAGGCCCACGGCGAGGCGCTTCACCGGCCGGCTGTTTACGAAGCCACGGCGCGCCAGATTCATGCGCATCACATCCGTTCGCATCGAGTCTCTTGGCGGCCTGCTCACGCCACCTCCCGCGTGGCGGCGCCGACCAGCGGCGCCAGGCGCCAGAGGTCGCCCTCGGTAAGGCCGGAGACCTCGGGCAGGTGGCGCGGCGAGAGCAGCTCGACCGGCACGTTCAACCCCTCCGCCAGCCACTGCCCCCAGGGACCGGCGAGGCCGGCGGGAGCGGCGAGCAGCAGGGCCCCGAGGGGCAGCTCCGGCAACTGCTCCTCGACGAAGGAGCGGGTCAGTCGCATGTCGCGCCGCACCATGGAGGCGCGGGCCTCGAGCGCCAGGTCCTCGACCGTCGCCTTGTAACGCGCCAGCACCGGCTCGCCGTGGCGGGCGAAGACCGTCGAGTAGCCCCCCGGGGAAACCAGCGCGAGGCACTGCAAGGCGCCGCCGTTGCCGGCGCCGCCGGCCGCGCTCCCACTGATCGCACCCAGCAGCGCGAGGCTCTCGCTGGTGATCTGCCCGAGCTCGACCCCGGCCGCCTCGAAAGCGTCCTCGAGCTGGGAGAGGAGCTGCTCGAGGCCGAAGCCCAGCAGCAGGCGCCGCGGCTCGGCCTGGCGGGGCAGCGGCTCGATCTCCAGGCCGGAGACCCGCAGCTCGTCGACCCGGAACGGCACCAGCCGCTTGAGCTTGAAGCGCAGCACGTCCTCGCGCGCCCGGCCGTTGGCTGGCAGCTCGCCGCTCTCGGTGAAGGCCATCCGCAGCCAGGCGTCGGGCAGCACCAGCGAGGCGGTCTTGACCGCTCCCGGAAGCTGGCGCAGGAGGGCCGCCAGCGCCTCGTGGAAGCCGCGGGCCTCCTTCAGGGTGCCGCCCAGCAGCCCCTCGTGGAAGCTCTCCGGCGGCAGCTCCACGGAGCGGTACGCGGCCAGCGTCGAGCCGCCGCCCGAACGCTCGAGACGGACGTAGGACAGGCGAGCGCCGTCGACGCCGAAGGCGTGCGGCGGCACCGGCACCGGCGAGATGCCCAGCAGGCGCTCACTCCACGAAGGTAAACTTATTGATCTCACGCAGTGTGGTGATCCCGGTAAAGACCTTTTCCAGCGCCGACTCGCGGAGGAAGATCATCCCCTCCTCCTTGGCGGCACGCTTGATCTCCGAGGCCGGCCGGCGCTCGAGGATCAGTTCGCGGATGTGGTCGGAGAGGTCGAGGAGCTCGGAGATGGCGAGCCGGCCCAGGAAGCCGGTGCCGTTGCACTCGATGCAGCCGCTGCCCTCCCAGAAAGTCTGCTCCAGGTGGCGGTCGGCCTCCAGGCCGCTCTCCTCGAGGAGCTGCCGGCTGGCGCGCACCGCCTTCTTGCAGTGCGGGCAGATCTTGCGCACCAGCCGCTGCGCCAGGATGCAGTTCAGAGCGGAGACGAAGTTGTAGAGGTCTACCTTCATGTTGAGGAAGCGGCCCAGCACGTCGACCACGTTGTTGGCGTGCACGGTGGTGAACACCAGGTGGCCGGTGAGCGCTGACTGGATGGCGATCTGCGCCGTGTCCTCGTCGCGGATCTCGCCGACCATGATCTTGTCCGGGTCGTGGCGCAGGATCGAGCGCAGGCCGCGGGCGAAGGTCAGCCCCTTCTTCTCGTTGACCGGGATCTGGGTGATGCCCTTGAGCTGGTACTCGACCGGGTCCTCGATGGTGATGATCTTGTCCTCGGAGCTCTGGATCTCGGAGAGCGCGGCATAGAGCGTGGTGGTCTTGCCCGAGCCGGTCGGCCCGGTGACCAGCACCATGCCGTAGGGCTCGCGGATGAACTTGCGCAGCTTGCGCATCGTCTCCTCGTCGAAGCCCAGGATGTCGAGGCGCAGGTTCTTGAACTCCTTGTTCATCGACTCCTTGTCCAGGATGCGGATCACGCAGTCCTCGCCGTGCACCGAGGGCATGACGGAGACGCGGAAGTCGATGGTGCGGCCCTTGAGGCGCAGCTTGAAGCGGCCGTCCTGGGGAATTCGTTTCTCGGCGATGTCGAGCTCGGACATCACCTTGATGCGGCTGATGATGGTCTGGTGGTGCCGCTTGTCGATCGGCTCCATGGCCTGGTACAGCACGCCGTCGATGCGGTACTTGATGATCACCTCGGCGTCGCGGGTCTCGATGTGGATGTCGCTCGCCCGCCGCTGGATGGCATTGAACACCGTCGAGTCGATGAGCTTGATGATCGGGCTGGTGTCGGCGGTGATGCGGTCGATCGACAGGACCTCTTCGCCCTCGTCGTCCTCCTGCACGAGCTGGATGCGAAAGTCCTCGGTGGCCTCGTCGAGCACCCGCTGCGTGCTCTCCGACTTCTGCAGGATCTCGTCGATCGCCGAGCGGACGCCGACCTTGACCTCGACCGGCTGGCCGAGGAGCAGCTCCAGCTCGTCGAGCTTGACCACGTCCGTGGGATCGGCCATGACTATGGCCAGCCGCCCGGCGAGCTGCGCCTCGGGCAGGAAGGAGTAGCGCAGCATGAGGTCGAAGGGGATGGAGCGGAAGAGGTCGTTGTCGATGCGGAAGCGCCCCATGTCCACCAGCTCGAGGCCGTAGCGCCGGGCGAGCTCCTCGGCCTCCCGGCGCTCGCGCGCCAGGCGCGCCTGGGCCTGCTCTATGGTCTCGGGCTCGGGAAGGGTCAGGTTGACGGCCATGGCTGCCTCAAGGGACGGGGCGGACAGTGCATCTTACTAACGAAGCGCGCCCACGGGACGTTTGGTGACGGCTCCTAGAACTGCGACTGCGACAGCGAGGCGAAGAGGGGCAGGTAGATGGAGATCAGGATGATGGCGATCACCAGCCCCAGGAAGACCAGCATCAGCGGCTCGACCAGCGACAGCAGCCGCGCCAGCCGGGTCTCCACCTCCTCGTCGAAGAAGTCCGATACCGTGGAGAGCATCTCGTCGAGAGCGCCGGTCGACTCGCCGACCTTGACCAGCTCGATGCCGAGCGGCAGAAAGACGCCGCTGTCCTCGAGCGCGGCGTGGAAGGCGCGGCCTTCGCGCACCCGGTCGATCGTGGGCTCGAGCTTGCGCCGCACGTAGTGGTTGCCGACCGCGCGGGCGGAGATCTCGAAGGCCGTGACCAGCGGGATGCCGCCGGCCAAGAGCGTCGACAGCGAACGGCTGAACTCGGACAGCGCGAAGCGGTGCAGCACGGGGCCCAGGAGCGGCACCCGGAGCTTGGCTCGGTCGAGGGCGAAGGCGCCGGCCGGCGTCGCCTTCCAGCGCACGAAGAGGAAGATGGCGGCCGCCAGGCCGATCACGATCAGCGGCAGGTTGCCGACCAGGAAGAGCGACATGCCAAGCGTGATCTTGCTGATCAGCGGCAGGTCGACGGCCATCTCGGTGAAGAAGTCCTGGAACTTCGGCACCACCACGATCGACAGCACCAGGATCATGGCGGTCGCCAGGCTCACCAGCACCGCCGGGTAGACGAGCGCCGAGACCATGCGCTTCCGGGCATCGGTGATCAGCTTCAGGTAGCGCACGAAGCGGCGCAGCACCTTCTCCAGCTCGCCGCTCTTCTCACCCGCCTTGAGCGAGGCCGGGTACAGACGGGGGAAGAACTCGCCGTAGATCTCGAAGGCCTCGGACAGCTCCTGGCCGCCCTTGATGCGCTCGCGCACGTCGGTCAGGATCTCGCGGAAGCGGCCGGGCCGCATGCGCTCGAGCATCAGCTCGAGGGCTTGGAGGAGGGGCAGGCCGGCCTTGAGCAGCGCCGCCAGCTCCTGGTTGAAAACCAGGAAGTCCTGCGGCGAGATGACCTTCCTGGCGCGCCGCGAGGAGGGCAGCAGGCGGCCCAAAGAGAGGCCCCGTGGCCGGGCCTCGAAGACGTGCAGGCCCTTGCGCTCGAGCTCGGCGACGAGCGAGCCCTGGTCGCGGCCCTGATGCACCTCCTCGACCACGCGCCCATCGGGCAACCCTAAGCGGCAGACGTACTGCATGGCGTGCTCGAGCGGGGCTTGAGTGTGGATCGAGGCGGCGGCGCCGATGCCTACCGTGATCCGTTTCCGTCGAGGCGGGGCTGCAGCACCACCACCAGGGCCGTGCTGCTGGCCTCGCTCCCGGCGAGGGTCAGTGCCAGGGGCTTGTCGAGCAGCAGGGTCATGCTGGTCGACAGCAACGACTTCGAGGCGTCGCCGTTCCGGCGCGAGAGGCGGAACCCGGTGAGCTTGAGCGACTGGCCCTCGGTGCCCTCGCCGCCGCCGAAGGCCGCGGCGCCGGTCATCGGGCGTACCACACCGCTGCGGAAGCGGACCGCGAACCCCTCGCCGATCTCGTAGGTGACCTCCTCGCCCTCGCGAGTATGGAGGACGGTCGAGGCCAGCACCCGGTAGTTGGAGAAGGGCAGCATCAGCTTGAGGCGCGCGGCGAGCGACGGCGACAGGGCCTGGTCGGCGAGCAGGGGCGAGAACGTCGCCCGCGTCGCCTGCACCATGGTGACCTCGATCTCGAGCCGGCGCGCCGGGTGGTCGAAGGCCTTGAGCGCCGTCACCAGCTTGTCGAGCGCGGCGCGGGTGTCGCGGATGACCAGGGTGTTGTCTCGCGGCCGCAGCTCGATCGTGCCCTGGGGCGAGAGCAGGGGCTGGATGACCACGAAGGCCTCGTCGGCGCGCTGGTGCTGGAGCTCGTAGGCGTAGAGCTCGATCTTCGCGGCGGCCGGCGGCTTGGGCGCCCCCCACACCGCGGCGGCCTGCAGTGCGAGCGCCAGCGCGAGCGCGAGAGAAGCGCGGCGGGTGGTGCTGCGGGTTGGGGTTCGGCGGCGGTCGCTCATGGCAGGCTCGGCCGCCCCGGAAGGGTGGCGGCTCGGCGGCGGATACGGCTCACAGATCCAGGCTCGGGTCGACGATCATCACGACCTGCATGCCCTCGGAGGCGACCTCGTAGATCCGCGCGTCGGGCAGGTCGAGGTCCTCGAGGGTGGAGCCGGTCGCGGCCAGGGCGGCCGGGAAGGGGCGCGCCGCGCCCCAGCCCGGCAGCGCGGTTTCCAGCAGGCCGCCGTCCCCCGCGCCAGCCGCCGAGGCGGCGCCGCCCGCGAGCGACGAGCGGTGGGCGAGCTCCCTCGCCACCGGCGCCTGGAGGCCGCCGGCGACGAGCAGGGCCGCGGCCGCGCCCAGGCGTGCCCAGCGCGGTGCGCTGCGCCACAGGCCGCGCGCCGCGGGCCGGGAGTGAAACGTGCCCCCAAACGTGCCCACGGAGGCCGGCGGCGCCGAGACGCGGCTGGCCCGGATCAGGGCCGCGACCCCCTGCTTCATGGCGGCGACGTCGGCCGGCGAAACGGCCGGCGCTTGCAGGCGGTGGAAAATGAGGGTCGGGTCGGCGGCGAGCGCCTCCTCGCGGCAGCGCGGGCAGGCGGCGAGGTGGGCGCGGGCCTCGACCCACGCCGGGCCCTCGCCTGTGCCGGCGTCGCGCCGGTCCACCAGGTGGCGCCAGTCGGGGCAGCTCACGCTTCCTCCCGCTCTGGATCCACGAGCTTGGGACGGGCGGCGTACTCGGGATAGCGGCGCAGCAGGGCCGCCTTGAGGTGCTTGCGGGCGTTGAACAGATGGTTGCGGACCGTCGACTCCTGGCAGCCTGCGATCTCGGCGACCTGATGCGAAGGCAGCCCCTCGACCTCGCGCAGCAGGAACACCAGGCGCTGCTTCTCCGACAGGCCGGCCGAGAGCTCGCGGAAGATGCCCGCCACCTCGGCGTCGCCGAGGCGGGCGAGCTCGTTGCCCGAGCGCTCGTCGGCCACCGCCCGCAGGTGGTGGCGCACCGGCTCGGCGGCGCGCTCGCGGCTGCGGCGGGAGCGGAAGTGGTCGATGGCCAGGTTGGAGGCGATGCGGTAGATCCAGGTGTTGGGGCTCCAGCGCTCGTCGAACTTGGCGCGGTTCTCCCACAGCTTGAAGAAGGTAACCTGCACCACGTCGCGGGCTTCCTCGGTGTCTCCCACGATGCGGTATACGAGCTGGATCAGGGGTGCCGTCTTACGCTGGATGAGCTCGTCGAGCGCCGACTCGTCCTCCCGCTTCAATCCCAGGAGGAGCTCGAGGTCGCTCGCCTGGGACCAGGCGGCGCGGTGGCGATGGGCGGAGTAGGCTAGTTCGGGCAAGAGATGTCCTCGGTCCTTCTTACGGTCCTCTTCCGCGGCCCGTTTAGGTTCGCCGGGCTCGCGATCGTCGCTCTCGGTGCTCATGCTGGGAGCTCCGACCGCCCGTGGTGAGCCTGCAGGGGGCCGGCGCGAGGCAGCGATTATACTCGCGGGCTCGGCGGAGCCTCCCGATGCGGCATGCCCTGTGGGCCCTCTACCAGGCCGCGATGGCCCTCGCCATGGCTCTGGCCGGACCCCTGCTGCTGCTGCGCCGCGGGCGCCACTACCGGACCACCATTGCGAGGCGGCTGCTCGGGGAGCGCCGGCCCGGGACCACTTCTCCGGCGCACCCTCCCGCGGCGCGGCCACTGTGGCTCCACGCCGTGTCGGTGGGGGAGGTCGGGGTCGCAGCCACCCTCGCCCGCGCCCTGCCGCCGGACCTTCCCCTCCTCGTCACCACCGTCACCCCCACCGGGCAGGAGCGCGCCAGGGCTCTGTTGCGCGAGCGCGCCGAGGTCGCCTTCCTGCCCTTCGATCTCGACCTCTCCCTCGGGCGTTTCTTCCGCCGCCATCAGCCGCGCGCCCTGGTGCTGGTGGAGGGCGACTACTGGCCGCTCCTGCTCCGCCGCTGCCGCGACCGCCGCTTGCCGGTGGCGGTGATCAACGGCCGGCTCTCCGATCGCAGCTTCCCGCGCCTGGCTTGGCTGGCGCGACACGCGCCGCGGCTGCTCTCGCCCCTGCTCGCACCCGTCGCGCGCTTCGGGATGCAGACCGCCGCCGACCACGACCGCCTGCTGGCGCTGGGCGTGCCGGCCGACCGGGTGACGGTCACCGGCAACCTCAAGTTCGAGACCGCGGAGCCAGCGGCCAAGCCGGCGCTCGAGGCGCGACTCGCCGACCTCGCCGCCGGCCGGCCGCTCCTGGTCGCCGGCTCGACCATGGGCGGCGAGGAGGAGGCGGTGATCGACGCGTTTCTGGGCGCCGGCGGCGGTCGGCGGGCGCTCCTCCTCCTGGCGCCGCGCCACCCCGAACGTTTCGCCGAGATCGAGCGCCTGCTGCTGCGCCGGGGGCTGGCGGCGGTGCGGCGCAGCGCACTGGACGTCGACGCGAGCCCGGTTCCGGCTGGCGCCTCCCCGGCTCCGCTGCGCCCCGATGCCGTGCTGCTCGACACGGTGGGCGAGCTGGCGGCCCTCTATCGCCTGGCGGCCGGCGCTTTCATCGGCGGTACACTGGTCCAAACCGGCGGCCACAACCCTCTGGAGGCGGCGCGCTTCGGCGTGCCGGTGGCGGTGGGCCCCTCGATGGAGAACTTCCGCGACATGGCCGAGCGCTTCGACGAAGCCCGCGCGTGGCGACGGGTCGCGGACGCCGCGGGCCTGGCCGCCGCCTGGCGCGAGTGGCTGGACGACTCGACCGCCGCGCGCCGGCTCGGAGAACGAGCGCTGGCGCTGCTCGAGACCAACCGCGGGGCGCTGCAGCGGACGCTCGAGCTGGTGGCGCCCTACCTCCAGGCTGCCGAGCCCCGCGCCGCCGGATGAGCGAGCCCACCTCTCTCGCCGCGCCGCCCGAGCCCCGTTCGCCCTGGCAGCGGCTCTATGCGGCGGCCCACGGCGCACGTCGCCGCTGGTACGCCTCGCACGCACGTGCCCTGCCGCGGCCGGTGCTGTCGGTGGGCAACCTGCACTGGGGCGGCAGCGGCAAGACGCCGCTGGTCGCCGCCATCGCCGCTCGCGTGCGTGATTCACAGCTCGGTCTTGGGGGGCTCGGTCCCGGGGCGCTGGGCCGCGGGGGCCTGCGGGTGGCGATCCTGTCGCGCGGCTACGCCGGTCGCGGCAAGGGTACGCGGCTGGTCTCGACCTGGGAACGGGGCCCGCTGCTCTCGCCGGGCGAGGCCGGCGACGAGCCCGTGCTGCTGGCGCGCTCGCTGCCCGGGGTGGCGGTGGTGGTGGGCGCGGACCGGCACCGGGCCGGGCTCGCCGCCCTCACCGAGCTGGCGCCGCCGCCCGACCTCTTTCTTCTGGACGACGGGTTCTCGCACCTCCGGCTGGAGCGCAACCTCGACCTCCTCGCCTTCCCGGCCGCCGACCCCTTCGCCGGCGGGCGCCTGCCGCCCTCCGGTCGGTTGCGCGAGCCGCTGTCGGCGTCGGCGCGCGCCGGCGCCGCCCTGCTCACCGGGGCCGGCGTGGGCCCCGGGGAGGCGGCCGAGCTGGGCCGCGTGCTCGCCCGTTTCGGCTTTGCCGGCCCCGCCTTCGCCGCGCCGGCGCGCTTCGGCCCGCCGCGTCTGGTCCAGGGCGGCCCAGCCGGGGCACTGCCGGCCGGCGCGCCCCTCCGGGCTGGCGCAAGAGTTCTCCTGGCGAGCGGCATCGCCCGGCCGGCAGCCTTTCGCGCCGCGGCCGAGGGGATGAGCCTGGTGGTGGCCGGCGAGCTGGCGTTTCCCGATCACCACGCCTTCCCCGAGGCCAGCCGCGAGCGGATCGAGGCGGCGTTCGCGGCGAGCGGGGCGGACGCCGTGCTGGTCACCGAGAAGGATGCCGTGAAGCTCGCGCCGGCGCCCGTAGCGCGCGCCGCGCAGCCCGGCGAGCGCGCGCTCTCCGTGCCCCTGGCCGAGCTGCCCATGGCCCTCGATCCCGAGCCCGCGTTCTGGGCCTGGCTCGAGGCCCGGCTCGCCGCGATCCTCGCGCCGTGGGGCGCCACGGAGGTGGGCCGGTGAAGGACGCTCCCGTCCGCCACCGCCTCGAGCAGGGCGGCTACCTCGCGGTCAAGGGCCTGCTGCGGCTCCTTCCCCATCTGGCGGCTCGCGGCCTCGGCCGCCGGCTGGGCGACCTCGCCTGGCTCGCCGCTGGCTCGCGGCGCGAGGTGACGCGCGCCAACCTCGCGCTCGTCTTCCCGGAGCTCGCCTCCGCCGAGCGCGAACGGCTGGCCCGGGAGAGCTTCCGGCACCTCGGGGCCGCGCTCTGCGACACCCTCTCGGCGATGCGCTTCGATCTCGTGGCGCTGTGCCGCCGCCTGGCGTACGAGGGCTGGGATCACCTGGCCGAGGCCAAGGCGCGCGGCCGGGGCTGCTTCGTGCTCTCCGCGCACCTCGGCCACTGGGAGATCGCGGCGCACGTGGCCGGCGCCTACTTCGGGCCCTTGTCGGTGGTCGGGCGGCCGCTCGACAATCCCCACCTCGACCGCGAGCTCCTGGCCTTTCGCGGCCGCTTCGGCAATCTGACCTTGACCAAGCGCGGCGCGGTGCGCGGCATGCTGCGCGCGCTCGACGAGGGCGGCATCGTGGGCATCCTGATCGACCAGCGGGTGCGGGAGAGCGAGGGCATCCGGGCGCCGTTCTTCGGCCGGCCGTCGCTCGCCAGCCCGGTGCTCGCCAGGTTGTCGCTGCGCACCGGGGCGCCGGTAGTGCCGATCTTCGCCTTCGGCGAGCCGCGCGGCCGCTACCGCTTCGTGGCGCGGCCGGCGATCGAGCCTGTCGGCGACCCCAAGGACGAGGCCGCGGTCGCCGCCATGACCCGCCTCTACCTCGAGGCCACCGAGCGCGAGATCCGCGGCCGTCCCGCGGAGTGGATGTGGATGCACCGGCGATGGAAGGAGGAGAGCGCTTGAAGATCGCCGCCCGCCGTGCCTGGGGCCCGCTCGCGCTGCTCGCCGTGACGGCGATCGCCCTGGTGACCGCGGGCCAGGTGCCGGCGTTGGCGCCGCGCGGCGCGGTCGGCGACCTCGGCCACTTCCTCGCCACCCTGGTGGTGGCCGCCGCCGCCGGCCTGCACCGGCCGTTCGCGGGCTCGAGCCTCGGCCTCGGTACCCTGGTGCTGCCGCCGGCCTTCGTGCTCCTCGGCGCGCTGCCATCGGCGCTCGCCGCGGGCGGCGCGGTGGCCGCGATCGAGCTCGTACACCGTGGCCTGGTGCGTGGCAACCCGTCGCTTCCCCCCGAGCGGCGGCGCCTCGGCCGCAGCCTGGTGGCGGCCGCCCAGGCGGCCCTCGCCACGCTCGCCGCCGGCGCCTGCTGGAACCTCGCGGCAGGCGAGCCCGGCGCCGCGGGCTGGGTGCTCTACGACGCCACCGTGGCCGGCGCCGCCGCCTACCTGCTGCTCGGCATCGGCCTGCGCTTCGTCGACCATCGCCTGCACCGGCCGGCCGAGCGGGCCGAGGCGCTGGGCGTGCTCATCCCCCTGGGGCTCGACCTGGCGGGGTTCTGGGCCGGCGCCGCGCTCGCCACCGTGGCCTCGGCCTCCGCGGCGCCAGCCCTCGGGGCCCCGCTCACCGGGACGCGGGGCGTGGGCCTCGCCTTCGCCCTCGCCGCCGCCCTCGCCCTGCTCTCGCTCGAGGCCTTCCGCAACGGCCGCCGGCTGGTCGCCGCCGAGCAGCGGGCCTCGGAGCTCGAGGAAGTGCACCGCGCCGGTCAACGGGTGATCAGCGGCAGCCCGCAGCTCGTGGCGCTCGCCGACCAGATCCGCGCCGAGTGCGCCAAGCTGCTGCGCTTCCGCTGGTTCCAACTGGCGCTGGAGAGCGGCGGCGTGCGCCGGAGCTGGGCGGCGGGCCCCGACGGCGTGCTCTACGAGGGCGCACCCAACCCGGAGCGCACGCCCCCGGCGCTGCCCGGCTTCCACCGCCGCTCGAGCTGGAGGCTGCTCGACTACCCCCTGGTGGCCGACGGGCGGGCGCTCGCCACCCTGCGGCTGTGGTGCGACCCGCGGGCGGTCGACGCCTCGGAGGTGGCCCTGGTCGAGGCCCTGCTGCCGCAGCTCACCGCCTCGGTCGACCGCGCGCTGCTCGACCGCGACGCCAAGCTCGACCCGCTGACCGGGGTGGCCATGCGCCGGGTGCTGGAACAGAAGCTGGAGGAGACCTACCGCGCCTGCGTCGAGGACGGCGGCTCGATGGCCCTCCTGCTTTGCGACCTCGACCACTTCAAGCGCATCAACGACACCTACGGCCACGCGGTCGGCGACCAGGCGCTGGTCGCCGTGGCCCGCGTGCTCGCCGGCCGCATCAAGCAGCGCGACCTGTGCTGCCGCTATGGCGGCGAGGAGTTCGTGCTGCTGCTGGCGGACGCCGATGGCGCCACCGGCCTGGTGGTGGCCGAGCGGCTGCGCAAGGAGGTCGAGAAGCTGCCGCTCGCGGTGGACGGCAAGCGGGTGCCGTTGACCCTCTCGGCCGGCGTCGCCGCCTTCCCCGAGCTCTACGTCAGCTCGCCGGCCGAGCTCGCGCAGCTCGCCGACAACGCCCTCTACCAGGCCAAGCACCGGGGCCGGAACCTCTGCCTGCTGGACGTCGGCCGTGGCCGCTTCCGCACCCCGGCCGGCACCGTCTTCACCTCGGCCGAGGCGCAGGACGAGCCCGCGCCGCCGCGGATCTTCGCCTGACCGGCAGTGGCGAGACCGCAACGGCTGACAGCAGGGATCCTGTAGCGGCAGGCCTCGTGCCTGCCCGTCCTCAGGGCGGCCACGCGGGCCGCCCCTACAGGTCTGAACCCCGGTGCTAAGCTCCCGGCGATGACCCTGCCCGCCCCCGAGCCCCCCGGTCCCGCCCGCGACTGGGAGCTGCTGCGCGCCCGCGTCGCGGCCTGGCTCCTGGGCGAAGGCTGGCAGCTCTCCGAGAAGAACCACGAGGACGCCGTCTGGCTGCTCGAAGCCACCGACAACCAGGGCCGGCACCTGGTGGTCGGGCAGCGCCGGGGCAAGGTCGAGCAGGTGCTGCTCGAAGGGGCGGTGGCCCTCTCCGACCAGCACCAGCAGCGCTTCCTGGCCCTGCCCCACGTCACCCGCCAGGAAGTGCTTTGGGACCTGCGCTTCACCCTCCTCGCCTTGGGGGTCGACTTCCACGGCGTGCAGGAGCCCTTCCAGCGCGTGGTGCTCGGCCAGCGGATCTACGAGGACGCTCTGACCCGCGACCGCTTCACCCAGCGTGTCAGCCAGGTGCGCAACGCCATCCTCGCCGTGCTGTGGACCGTGGCCCGGCGGCTGGATCAGGCGGCGCCTCCGCCGGAGGCCCACGAGGCCGGAGTCAACTGAAGCGCCCGGATCTCAGGCGGCACTTTTCTTCCAGTGTTCTCAGGCGCTTGGGGGGTTTTCCTCAGGAGCCCCGATCTTCTTTCCCCGAGGTGTAAACTCCTGATCATGCCGAACGAGGAAGAGATTGCCGGAATCCTGTCACTTCTGAAGCGCGCGATCCGCAGCTCCGGCCTCAGCCAGAAAGAAGTGGACCGCCGCATCGGCGTGCAGCCCGGCTATCTGTCGCAGGTGATGATCGGCCGGCTCGACCTCAAGCTCAAGCACCTGCTCAAGGCCCTGGAGGTGATCGGAGTCGATCCGGTCAGCTTCTTCCAGCTTGCTTTCCCCGTCGATCGCCAGCTCGAGCCCTCGAGCGGCGACCTGCTGCGGCTGCTGCCCAAGGTCAACGGCGCCGGCTCGGCCCCGGCATCCGAGGCGGCGCCGGCCGAAGGCTCCCTCGAACGGCTGGTGGCGCGGGCGCTCGCCGAGGAGCTGCGCCTCGAACCTTCTCTTTTGCGGTAAGATGCGTACCGTGAACTCAGAAGAACTCCTCCCCCGCTGCTTGAAGTTGTTGCAGGGCGCAATCCGCGCCTCGGGCATGACGCAGACCGAGGTCGACGGCCACATCGGCCGCCGTCGCGGCTACCTCTCCCACGTCTTCCAGCGACGCGTGGACCTGAAAGTGGTCGACCTGCTGCGTACGCTGCAGGTGCTCGGCATCTCACCGAGCCGGTTCTTCGAGTCGGTGCCCCGGGCCGCCGCACCGGCGAGCGCCGGCGTGCTGCACCTGCTGGCCGAGCGGCTGGCCCAGGAGCCGGCGCGGGCCCCTCAGCCGGCCGCGGCTGCGCCCGAGCCGGGCCCGTCGCAGGCGCTCCAGGCGACCCTGGACCCGGCGGACGAGGCGCAGCTCGAGGAGCGGGTGCGCACGGTGCTGCGCTCGATCCTGATGCAGCTCGGGCAGCAGAGCCGCGCCCACGGCTCGTAGAGAAACCGTCGCCAGCCGCCCACCTGCTGCGTCGCGGGCACCTCCGGCAACCTTGCCGGCCCTCGGCCGCTCTGATACCTTGCCGGCACAGTCGAGATCGTTCGCAAGTTCGGACTTCCGCGCCGGGGGCCTCATGAAGGGACTCTGTCTTAGCACTGGCGGCGAGCGTGGTGTGGAGTGGCTCGCCGCGGTGGCGCTCGCCGCCGCGGCCGCGTGGCTCGCGCCGGCTCCGCTCTCGGCGCAGGACCCCTCCACGCCGGTCACACCCGAGATGAAGCAGGTCACGGTGGACCTCGGCTCGGGGACCATCAACGCCGTGCTGCCGTTCGACGAGCCCTTCCTGCTGGTGGGGACCCCGCCGCCGCAGACGATCCGGATCGAGGCCACCTACTGCGAGATCGCGGAGCGCTCGGCCCGCGAGCTGGGGAGCCTGCTCGCCAACGCCCCTGCCTCGAGCGGCAGTCTGAGCCTCTGCGTGGGCGGCCCGGCCAAGGCCAACCGGCTCCTGCCCTGGACCGGCCAGACCACGAGCTTCCAGCTCCTGGTGCCCGATCGCCTGCCGGTCAACCGCAACTTCCTCTTCCAGTTCACCATCGCCCGCGCCCTCTCGGACAGCGAGCTCGCCGCGCTCAAGACCCAGGTCCGCTCCGAGCTGGATCGCGAGCTGCGAACCATCGACGCCACCCAGCCCGCGAGCCTCGGTGCCGCCCAGTACGACCAGCTCCTCGCCACCATCCGCCGCGTGCTCGCCGCCCAGCCGCTGGCCGCGGGCCAAGTGCCGCAGCCCGAAGCCGGCTCGGTCTTCGATCCCGCGGCCGCCTCCGCCGATGCCGGCGACTTCGCCCCCCCCTGGCAGGAGCCTCTGCGCCGGGTCTACGAGACGCAGCAGCAGCGCCGCGTGGTGGTTCAGCCCCTGGGCTCGGACCCGAGCTCGCGCGTCACCGCCCTGTTCACGGCGCTGCGCGCCGTGCGCCAGGACCCGGCGATCGCGGCCCTGCAGGCGGCCGTGGACGGCCTCTCGGCCGCCGACCGCTCGGACCTCTCTCACCTGCTGCCGGATGCCGCGCTCCAAGGCCTCCAGATCTTGGCGAGCGCCGACAACCAGCGCCTGGCGGCGATCGCCAGCGGTGTCGAGGCGCCGGGGGGCACCAGCGCCGCGGTGCCCGCCGACACCCTCGCCAGCGATCTCTGGACACCGACGCAGGTAACGCCGGTCGCCGCCAACGTGGCGACCACCACGTCGGCGCTGCGTGCGTTGGGGGAGCTCACCAAGACCGCCGAGCAGGTCACCGCCTTGTCCACGGCCCTGGGCCCGAACGTCGACCAGATGGCCGGCCTGCGCGCCAAGCTCGGCATCGCGGCCGCGGCGGCCGCCTCCGTGAGCTCGAGCCTCCTCCGCATGTCCTCGATCCTCGACAGCCGGGAGAAGGCGCTCGACGACCTCGCCAACTACCTGCGGCGCGAGGCGGCGGTCAAGGTGCCGATCGTCGCCTCCTCGACCGGCAGCTTCACCACCCGTGCCGCCTTCCATATCAGCGCCGACATCGGCATCCTCTACGCCGGCGAGATCGGCGAGGTGCTGCCGTACTTCGGCGCCAACTTCTACACCCGCGCCGTCAATCGCGACGTGCCGCTCTCCGTGCTCGGCGGCTTCCGCCGCCGCTTCTCCTTCCTGCTCGGGGTGACCTACAGCTCGATCAAGGAGATGGACGGCACACGCGTGCTGCGCGACGACCTCTTCGGCAGCCAGGCGCTGGTAGCCGGCGCCGGGCTACGCCTGACCGACACCGCGCGCATCAACGGCGGCGTGCTCGTCTTCCAGGAGAACAGCCCCAACCCCCTGATCGACGACCTGCGCCTGAGCGAAGAGCTCTTTGTCTCCATCTCGTTCGACTGGAACATCAAGAGCTTGCTCGGCAAGCTGGGGACGGCCATCACCGGCCCCTAGCCGGCGAGGAAAGGGGAAGCGATGTCGATTGCCATCAGCCGTGAGCTCGCAGCCGCGCCGACGTCCGGGGCGCTGCCTTTCGAGCCCACGCTCACCTTCCGCGCCGCCGCCACCGACGACGACGTGCTGACCGATGTGGTGTACCGCATCGTGGAGGTGGCGGGCGAGCCGCTCGACGTGGCGTTCGAGACGGCGAAGGGCCCGTTCAAAACCCTGCGCCGCGAGAAGGTGACCTTCACCGCCCTTCCCCAGGACGTGGCCGAGCCCATGCGCCTGATCCCCGCCGGCAAGGGCGACAAGCCCAAGCTGGTGACCATCTGGGCCTCGATCGTGGCGCCGGACACCGACGACGACACCTCGCCCATCGAGCGCACGGCCTGCACGGTGCGCATCCAGTAGCCGCGCCGTAGGATGTTGCCCATGCGCCGGTCCCGCGTCACCGCCTTCGCCCTGCCGGCCGTGCTGGCGGCCGCCTTCGGCTGCTCCGAGTCCAACCCGACGGGCAGCGTGGCGCCCGGGGACCTCATCGCCTTGACCGCCTCGGTGCAGGCGCTTCCGGCCGACGGCGTGTCTCGCGCCACCCTCACCGCCCAGATTCCCGCCAACGCCTCGTCGGGAAACCGCACCGTGACCTTCACCTCGACCGGCGGCACCCTGGTCGGCGGCACGCCAGGCAGCGGCGGCTCGACCTCGCTCGCCATTTCGGCGGACGTCGACGGCCGCGCCGTGGCCCAGCTCCAGAGCCCCACCCGGCCGGGCTCGGCCCAGGTCACGGCCCAGGTCTCGACCTTCCTCCAAACCCTCACCATCGCCTTCACCGGCGCGCTGCCGGACCTCATCCTGGTCGACGCCGGCGCCTTCTCGCTCGAGGCGGGCCTCGCCAACTCCACCACCGTGACCGCCACCCTGCGCCGCGGTCAGGGCATCGCCAGCGAGGGTACGGTGGTCGAGTACCGCGCCCTGACCTCGGGGGGCGCACGCTTCGGCGAGTTCCGCAGCGTGACCACGTCCTCCTCGAGCGGCACGTCCACCGCCCTCTTCACGGCCGGCGACACCACCTTCCGCGGCACCGCGACGATCTTCGCCCGCGTCACCGACGTGCCGAGCGGCACCGTGGTCGAGGGCAGCGCGACGATTCAGATCACGGAGCCACCCGCCGCGCCGTAGCCCTCAGCTCGCCCCCGCGCCGTCCCCGTCGTGGCGCTCGGGGAACTTGAAACCCAGGTAGGTGCCCGAGCTGATGCCCATCAGCCCGAGCAGGGTGGCCGAGAACTCCGGCATGTAGAGGGTGCGGTACACGGTCGCGACGAAGATTAGGCCCAGCACCAAGGTCCAGACCAGCATCTGGAAGCGGTGCAGGCTCATGCCGGCGTCGGTCTCGAGCAGGTCGCGCAGAAAGCTCCCGGTCGAGCCGCCCTTGACGACCCCCTGCTTCTGGCCGATCAAGGTGTCGACCTCGGCCATCCGTGCCTGTTTGGCCGCCACCTGGGTGTCGGCGGTCGAGCGCGCCACCGCGTCGGGGGCGGCGGCCGCCTGCGCGCTCAGCGCGTTCAGCGAGGTGCTCAGGGCCTGCTTTTCGGCGCTGAGCCGGCTGGTGGCGGCATCCGCCACCTGTTCCTTGTCGGCATCGATCAGCGACGCACCGAGCGCCGTGCCCGAGCCGATGCCGATCAGCGACAGGATCGACGGGGTGATGGTGTCCAGCTCCTCGATGATCACCCACAGGAAGTAGTAGGCCGAGATCACCAGCAGGAACCAGAAAGCCATCTGGAAGCGGGCCAGGCTGTAGGGGCGGCGCTCGCCGGGGCCGGGCTCGGCCTGGGCGTCGCGGATGATGTCGGTGCGCCGGGCGAGCCAGAAGCCGGCACCCCAGAGCACGAGGATCACCACCAGGACCACCCAGAACTCGTTCTCCGGGATGACCACCAGCGGGAACTCGCGCACCCGGGTGGCGATCGAGATGCGGTCGGTAGGGCCGACGGAGACGGCGATCTTGCGGGTGAAGGACTTCGGCCGCCCGAGCAGGGAGTGCCAGCGCTCGTCGTTCTCGTCGGTGCGGTGCAGCTCGTAGCGCAGGCGCCCTTCCTGGGGGTCGCAGGAGTGCGGGTCGATGCCGGGAAACGGCAGGCCGTCGAGGAAGAGCACGACCGACTCGCAGTTGCCGCCGGCCTGGGCGAGGAGATCCGCGAAGCCGTCGACCACCACCACGATCTGGTCGCCGAGCCCGGCGCCTCCCCCCTCGGTCGGCGGCAGGGTGAAGACCTCGGTGACCGTTGGGCCGGCGGCCGGCGTTGCTCCGGCCGGCGCGGTTGCCGCCGGGCTCGGCGGCGTGGATGGAGCCTGGGCCGCCGCGGCGAGCGCGAAGCTGCAGGCGAGGACAGTAGCGGAGACGAAGAGAGCAGTGCCTCGCTTCACGGGCAGTCCTTTCCTCGGCCGGTTTCGCCAGGCGCCGAATGTTGGCTTCCGAAGTCCACCCATTGTAGCGCGCCGAGGTGTAACGGCTCGCCGCCGGGCGCCGCCTGACCAGCGAAGCCAACTGTCGCGAGGACCACCATGCCGCTACGCCGCTACGGAGTGCTCAAGGGAAGACCGATCGCCAAACGCTTCGGCTCGGGCACCAGCCCCCACTACCAGGTGCACGTGGTGGACGACACCACCGATTACCGGATCGCGGTCAACGTCAAGTCTCAGCTCAGCCCCTCGGAGCTGCTGTACCTGGTGGACGACGACTTTCGCCACCCGGCGACCGCCGGCCTCGCCGAGCTGCCCTGGGGGTTCAACCTCCTCGCCGGCCGCCCCGGCGGCGCCGCCCTCGACTTCATCCGCGGCAACCTCTTCGACCGCGAGCAGATGAGGCTGCTGCCGCACTCCGTGCCCGGCGCCGACAACGACCTCAACGAGAAGGTGGACGCGGTGCTCGAGCGCGCCATCTCCGACGAGGGGGCGCTGGTCTACGCCTTCGGCGAGCGCTGGGGACCCGAGCCGGCGACCAAGGACAAGATCTTCGGCTTCCTGCCCGGAAACGGCGTGCACGACATCCACATGAACCAGGGCAACCACCCCCGCTTCGAGGACCAGGACGGCGTCTGGCAGGACGGCGGGCTGCTGGTGCACCTGCCCGAGGAGGGCGGCCCGGCGGGGCGCTGGATAGGCGTCTTCCTGGCCTTCCAGTCCCAGGCCTGGCACACCGACGACGCCAGCGGGCACGCGCTCGGCGAGGGCGGTGGCCCCGGCGGCGAAGAGCCGGCCTCGGCCGAGGGCCAGGTGGCGATCGTCGCCGCCTTGGTCAACCCCGAGGGGCCGGCGCCGGAGCGCGAGACGGTGACCCTGCTCAACACCTCGCCGCGGGAGCTCGACCTCACGGGCTGGGCGATCGCCGACCGCAACAAGCACCGCCACTCCCTCGCCCTGATGCTCGCCGGCGGGGCCACCGCCACGGTGGTCCTGCCGCCCACCGTCCAGCTCGGCAACCAAGGGGGGATCATCACCCTGCTCGACGCCGCCGGCCTCAAGGTGGACGGCGTCGCCTACACCCGCGACCAGGCGCGGCGGGAGGGATGGACGATCGTGTTCCGCTGACGCTCCCGCCGCCTCCCTCGGGTACAGTAGTGCCCCTCCATGGGCGGCACGGACGAGCTACAGGAACACCTGTCAGAGGAGGCGGGTGCCCTCCGCCGGCACGCGGAGCAGGTCAACGCCGCCGTGCTCTGGCGGCTGGCGGTGGTGGCGGGCGCGGTTTCGCTCGGCGTGGGGCTGCTCAAGTTCGCCCTCGCCGAGCCCTGGCCGATGGCCGTGGCCCTGGGCAACGCCGCGGCGCTGGTGCTCCTGTACTTGAAGAGCGACTCCAACCTGGTGTCGCGCCACTTCCGCACCGTCTGCCTGGCCTTCCTGCTGGTCGAGCTCGGCCTGGTAGCGGCCCCCCTCTGGGGCCTCCCTCCCGAGGTGCGAGTGGTGCTCTCCTCCCTGGTCTTCCCGCTGCTGGCGCTGGCCTTCCGACTGCGCACCGTCGAGCACGCAGTGCTCCTCACCCTGATGTGGGGCATCACGGTGTGGCTGTGGACCATGGAGCTCAGCGGCCTGTGGGGCGCGCCGCGGGGGCTCGGCGGAGTGCTGTGGCCGACTCTCGCCACCGCCGGCTTCCTGGCCACGGCCAGCAGCCTGTCGCGGAGCCGCCGGCGCGCCTTCCTCGGCGGGTGGCGGCGCGAGATGTCGCTCGACCGCGAGCGCAGCCGCATCCAGTCGGAGATCGAGGACGCGCGGCAGATCCAGCTCAGCATGCTGCCGCGGTCGACGCCGCAGCTCTCCTGGCTCGACGTGGCCAGCGTCTCGCTGCCGGCGAGCGAGGTGGGCGGCGATTACTACGCGTTCTTCGAGCTCGAGCCCCCCGGCGCCGAGGCCGGGGCGCCGGCCGGAGAGAAGGGCCTGTCGATCGTGGTCGGCGACGTGGCCGGCCACGGCCTGGCGAGCGGCCTGCTGCTCTCCGGCTTGCGGAGCTGCCTCTACCTGCTGCGCCGCGAGCTCTCCTCGCCCGCCGTGGTCCTGGAGCAGCTCGACGGCATGGTGCGCCACACCACCGACCGCCGCATGCTGGTCACCCTCCTGGCGAGCTTCCTCGACCCGGTGGCAGGGCGGCTCAGGCTCTCTTCGGCCGGCCATCCGCCGCCCCTGCGCTACGCCGCGAAGACCGGCACGGTCGAGGAGATCGCCTGCCCCGCCCTGCCGCTCGGCACGCGGCTCAAGAGCCACTACTCCGAGGTCGAGACCCCGCTCGAGGCCGGCGACCTGGTGTGCTTCTTCACCGACGGCCTGACCGAGACCAGCAACGGCGACGGCGACGCCTACGGCCTCGAGCGGCTGACCCGGATCCTCGCCGACACCGCCGGCCGCCGGCGGCCGGCGCGCGAGGTGCGCAACGCCCTGCTTGCCGACCTCTCGAACTTCAAGGGCGACGTGCGGCGCGGCGACGACGTGACCCTGGTGGTAGTGCGGGTAAGGTAGGGTCAGGCCCGGCGCCGCTTCGCTACCGCAGCGCCTCCTCGAGCTCCCGCACGGCCATCTCGAGAGTCGGCGTCATCCCCTGCACGTGGGCGCGCATGACCCGGGCGCGGTCGAGGGCCTGGCGGGCGCCGTGCGCGTCGCCGCGGGAGAGCAGGACCCGTCCCAGCCTCGCTTCGGTGCCGGCCAGCTCGGCCGTGCCCTTCGGCCAGAGCCGGTGGCCGAGCTCGAGGGCACGACGGAAGGCGGCCTCGGCTGCGGCGAGGTCCCCGTGCGCGAGCTCGACCCTGCCCAGCTCGTCCAGGACTTCTTGGCGGATCCAGGAGTCGGCGGCGAGCACGCTCGCGTCGAGGGCAAGGACCCCGTGCAGCCGGTCGACGGCCTCTCGCTGCCTGCCGGCCGCGGCGAGCAGCGTACCCTCGACCTTGTCGCAGAGGATGACGTCACCCGAGGTCTCGCCGAAGGCGGCGACCAGGCGCCGCCTCGCCTCGGCGATCTCTCGCAGCCCCTCCTCGAAGCGGCCCAGCCCGTGGAGCGCGCGGGCGCGGCGGTAGTGACCGATGCCGATCCAGAAGCTGTCCGGCCCCAGCACCCTGGCGAGCACCGGAAGGCTCTGGTCGGCCATCTCCAGCGCTTCGCCGTACTGCTCGGCGACGACGGCCCCGTGGGCGGCATTGACGCGGATGACGGCCGTCTGGCCCTCGTGCACGCGGGGGCTCGCCTCGGCGGCCGCCAGGGCCTCGCGGTAGGCCTCGAGACCTTCGTCGAGGCGGCCCAGGTTGTAGTACACCGTGGCCAGCTCCGAGAGGAACGGCCCGATGCTCGGATGGTGAGGGTCGACGTTGGCGCGCAGCAGGTCGATCGCGCGCCGGTAAGCGGCGAGCGCCTCCTCCGAGCGCTCGAGAGAGCTCAAGGTCCGCCCGAGATAGAGGTGCGCCCACGCCAGCCGCAGGGGCTCCGGCTGGGGCAGGCGCTCGTAGATGTCGACGGCCCGTCGAGCGGCCTGCAGCGACTCCTCGAAGCGGCCCAGGCGGTGCGAGAGGTTGGCGATCTCGCTCCAGCTCCAGCCGACCTGCATGTGGCTCTCGCCCAGGACGCGACGCCGCGCCGCGAGAGTCTTCTGATGCATTGCCAGGGCCTCCTCGCTGCGGTCCTGGACCGAGAGGACCATCGCCAGCTCGTGCTGGCTATCGAGCGTCTCCGGGTGCTCCGCGCCCAGCGTCCGGGTGCGCAGCTCGACCGCCTGCCGGACCAGGCGCTCGGCGGGCTCGAACCGGACCAGCTTGCGGTACACCATGGCGATGGTGTGGAGCATGGTGGCCTTGACCGCCGGCTGGCCCGCGAGCGTGAGATCGCTGCCGTCCTCCACGCGCTTGGCGCCTTCGTCGAGCAGCTCGAGCGCCGTCAGGCTCGCGGTGCTCCGCGGCGAGAAGGGGTCCGGCGCCTGGAAGAGGTCCACCAGGAAGCGCGACACCTGCCGCGCCTTCTCGGCCTCCTGCTCGGCGGTGTCCCGCTCGGCCCGCAGGCGAGCCGCGTAGAACGTCGAGAGGCCGATCATCGCGGCGAGGCCCGCCGCGCTCGCGCCGACCGCCCAGCGGTTGCGCCCCACGAACTTCCGCGCCCGGTAGGCGAGCGCGTCCGGCCGCGCCAGGATCGGCCGGCCGGCCAGGTACCGCTCTACGTCCTCCACCATCCGCGACGCCGATTCGTAGCGCCGTTCGGCCTCCGGGCGCAGCGCCGTGAGCACGACGGTGTCGAGGTCCCCGGCGAGGAGCCTGCGCAACTGGCGAGCCGAGGCGCAGCCGCGGCGCCGGGCGCTCTCCTCGCCCGGTCCCGGCGTCACCACGGAGCTCGGCCTCGGCGGCTCGCGCGTCGCGGCTCGCGCCTTGATCTCGGAGGGCGTCGCGCCCGCGAACTCGAAGGCCCGCTGCCCCGCCAGCAGCTCGTAGAGCAGCAACCCGAGCTGGTAGACGTCCGACGCCGTCGTCACCGGCTCTCCCGCCGCCTGCTCCGGGCTGGCGTAGCGCGGCGTCATCGGCGCCGCGGCCCGCGTCAGCTCGGGGGCGGCGAGCGCTCCGCCTTCCTCCTCGATCAGCCTGGCGATGCCGAAGTCGAGGAGCCGTGGGCTGCCGTCTTTCGCCACCAGGATGTTTGCCGGCTTGATGTCCCGATGCACCACCAGTTGCCGGTGGGCCGCGGCCACCGCCCGCCCCACTTGCAGGAAGAGCTCCAGCCGCTGGCGAACGTCGAGCCGGTGCAGGTCGCAGAAGTCGTCGATGCGCGCGCCTTCGACGTACTCCATCACGAAGTAGGGACGGCCATCCGGTGCGATGCCGCCGTCCAGGAGGCGAGCGATGCTGGGGTGCTCGAGCCGGGCGAGGATCTGGCGCTCGCGATGGAATCGGGCCTTGGCGGCCTGGTCGGAGGCCGCCTGCTCCATCACTTTGAGCGCCGCCCGTTGCTGGTACTGGCCGTCCGCCCGCTCCGCCAGGTAGACCGCGGCCATGCCCCCGCGGCCCAGCTCGCCGAGGATGCGCCAGGCGCCGATCGAGCTCCCGGGCTCGAGGGCTGTCGCTCCGAAGCCGTCCGCGAGCTCCTGCCAGAGCGCGGCACCGATCCGGACCACGGCCGTCTCCTGCTCGCTCGCCGCCAGCAGGCGCTCCACGGCTTCGCGAAGCCCCGCCGTCTCGCACTCGCGGTCGAGGAACGACTGCCGCTCCGCCAGCGGCAGCTCGAGCGCCGCCTCGAACAGCGCATTCAGACGCTTGCGATCCTTCAAGCCCGTCTCCGCCGATGCCGACAGGGGTTCCTTTTCCTGCTAACGCAGAACCCGGCATGTTACCGCCAGAGCGATCCGCCGGTGCCTGCGGTAGGCTGCAGCCTCCAGGGCCGCGAAGCCGATGCACGGCAGACCCGACCTCAGCCCTCGATCCGAAAGGCGCGTCGCCGCCGCGCTGCTGTTCGCGCTCCTCGCCTTGCAGACCGCGCTGCCGCTCGCCGCCGCCGAGCTCCACCCCGGCGCCGCAGCCGCCGGCTGCGCCTGCCCGGTGAAGATGCCCTGCTGCCTCGAGGGCCACTGCCCGTTGCAGGCCCGCGCGCCGGTCCCCGACCTCGAGACCGCCCTGCGCGGTTGCCCGGGGGACGCCGGCGGCTCCGCGCTCCTGCCCTCCCTCTTCTACATCCCCGCCGTGCTCGCTACCGGTGCGGACCTCGCCCACTCGGCGCCTGCCGCCGAGGCGGTCGAGGCACGCCGCTTCGCCTCGCGCTCCACACCCGCCGAGCCTCCGCGGCGCCCGCCGCGCGCCTGAGCCCTCGCCCACAGCCCTGTCGTTCAACTCGCCCGTGAGGCGGTGTGGCCGGCGTCCCGGCCGTGCCGCCTCTGGGCTCTGCCTGCGAGGAGCGACCTCATGCGCACGAGCATTCCGATTCTCCTGCTGTGGCTCCTGCTGTCGGTCGTGGCGACGGCGAAGGTCGAGGCCGGCTGCGGCACGACCTCCTGCCCGATCGAGCTCTCTGCCCTCTCCCTGTTCGATCCCGGCCGCTTCAGCGCCGACCTTTCGTTCCAGTACATCGATCAAGACCAGCCCACCATCGGCTCGCGCGACGCCGAGGTGGGCGAGATTCCCTCCCACCACGACGAGGTGCGGACCATCAACCGCATCGGCACCGTGAGCCTCGACTGGCGCCCGGGCGGCGCCTGGGAGCTCGGCTTCGCTCTGCCCCAGATCTCCCGCTTCCACCGTCACCTCGCCGCAGGGGAGCACCACCACGAGGCCGACGGGGAGGAGCCCGAGGCGAGCACCTCCGGCAAGCACGAAGGCGAAGCGCACGGCGAGGAGAGGGTCGTCGAGCAGTGGCGCATCGACGGCGTGGGCGACCTGCTGGTGCAGGGCCGGCGCCGCCTGTGGGCCGGCGGGAGCCCGGCCGGCGGCTCCCTGTGGGCGAGCCTCGGCGTGGAGCTTCCCACCGGCGCAACCGACGAGGCGAACGAAGACGGCGAGGTGGGAGAGGTGCCCATCTAGCCCGGCAGCGGCTCGATCGACTTCGTCGTCGGCCTCGCCTGGCGCGGCGGGTTGGTGCGCGAGACCTCCCTCGCCGGGTCGATGGGCGGGGCGGCGCACATCCCCTACTTCGTCTCCGCCTCCTACCGCCGCAACGGCAAGGGCACGGACGACTACGAGCTGGGCGAGGAAGTGCAGATCAATGCCGGCGGGGCCTACCCGCTGAGCCACCACTTGCAGCTCCTGCTGCAGGTCAACGGCCGGTACCGGGGCCAGGACGAGCCCGGCGAGACGGACGAGGACACCGACTTCACCGGCGGCGAGTCGGTGTTCGTGAGCCCCGGCCTCCACGTCTCCGTCGGCGAGCGTTGGGCTGGCTACGCCTACGTGCAGGTCCCCGTGTACCAGCACGTCAACCGGGAGCAACTGGTGTCGAGCGCCAACTGGCTGACCGGCCTCGCGGCACGGTTCTGATCCCGCCGAGAGACAGGGCAGAAACCGGCCGCAGGTCGGTTCCTGCCCGGCGGCCGTGGTGGCGACAATGCCCTCGAGGAGCGGCACTCCGCCATTCCTTGTCTGGGCCGCTCGCTGTCTCGAGCTCACACGCCTAGACAGAGATCAACCATCGCCGGCACGGCAAGGCCGTGCCGGATCTGGAGGAGGAATCATGCTCCACGCATTGTCTGCACCGAGCCGCTGCAACTTTGTTTCTTCTCTGGGCGCCACCGCGCTGGGCCGCGGCCTTCGCGCGCTCGCTCTTTTCGCCGTGCTCGCCGCGCCGGCGCTGCCCGCGCAAGCCGCCTCGTCGGAGTATCTGTTCGATCTGTCGGACGAGGAGATCCTGCGGCTGATGGACGAGTACGTGGGCGAAGGCCGCTACGACCGCGGCGAGGCCCTGGAGCGGATGAGCGCTCCCTTCGACTGCCGGTATCACGAGGAGCTGTGCTTCGAGATCGGCCGCGAGTACGCCTACCAGGTGCTGGAGCAGATCTGGATGCAGGGCCGTCGCGGCGCCGATCCCAAGGTCATCGCCGCCGAGGTGGAAGCGCTGCTGCCCAAGCTCGCGGCAAGCTACGTCGAGCTCCAGTTCCCGGACGGGATCGAGGAGCGCGACCCCTACCTCGGCGTGCCGGCGAGCGCGAACGTGCCGAGCGACTGCATCAGCCCGGTGGTGTACCAGACCAGCGGCTCGTTCCGGCTCCGCCAGTCGGCTTTCCGTATGGACGGCGTCCTGATCTTCGCCCCCTACGCCCAGGCCGCCTTCTTCAAGAAGAACTCCTGGGGAAACTTCAAGACCGAGAAGTCCGACCGGCTGCGGGTGGACGCCTCGTTCTTCGTCACCGGGCTGATCGCGCCGGAGCGCCTGGACCGCGCCAAGGAGCAGACCGACACCAAGCGGGTCACCATCGTGCTCGGGGGCTTCGACATCGGCAACGCGATCAGCAACATCCACGTCGAGGCCTGCGGCAAGGCGACCGACCAGGTCACCCTCCAGGCCTGCGCCTGCACCGGCGCCCGCCCCGAGATCTACGAGGGCCTGTAGGAAGCCGGAGCCTCGCTCACTCGCAGCGGAAGGGACCGCCGGGGAGGACTTCCCCGGCGGCCGTGGGATGGGAGGTTCTGGCGTGGTGTCTAGCGGAAGTTGAGACGAGCGCCGACCCGGAAGATGCGGGGGTTGACCACCTCGCGCACGAAGTCGCCGCTGGAGCTGCCGACCGCGGAGACGGCGCCGGTCTCAAGGTTCACGAGCTGGCCGGCGAGCGCGCTGTCGCGCTGCAGGACGTAGGACTCGTTGGTCACGTTGAAGCCGTCGACCGACAGGGTGAGGCCGAAGTCGCCGAGGTCGATCTCCTTTTCCAGGCGCAGGTTGACCATCATGATGTCGTCCACCCGGAAACGCTCGACGTCGCCGACCACCAGCACGTTGCGGGCGCCGATCGCGTCCCCGGGGTCGAGGGCCACGTTGTAGGGCACGGGGTAGCCCTGGCGGCCGGTGATGTTGGCGGCGAGGTTGAAGCCCCAGGGCTTGGCCGGCGCCACCTGATAGAGGCCCGCCAGGTCGTAGGACCAGTTGCTGTTGATGAACACGTCGCCCTTGGGCCCGGAGTTGGTGAGGCCGCCGATCAGCACCGCGCCGCCGTCGATGCTGGCGCCGGGCAGGAAGCGGGTCGGGTCCTCGTTCTCGTGGTCCGGGACGCTCCACGTCCAGTCGCTCCAGGTGACGTGGCCGCGCAGCATCCAGCGGTCGGACAGACGCTTCTGCAGCGACAGGGTGGCTGCCAGGTACTCCTGCTCGGAGTCACCGTTCTCCTGCAGCACGCCGCCGTTGAAGCGCAGGCTCGGGTCGAGCGTGTAGACCGGCACGTCGAAGGGCGAGCCGTCCGGGAGCGTACCCTGCAGGCGGTGGGAGAGCACGTAGTCCTCGCGCCGTTCGTGGCGGCCCACGGAGCCGGCCGGGGCATCGGGGTCCAGCACCAGCCGCTCGAGGTCGACGACGTTCGAGTAGCGCCGCGCGGTGAGCGACAGGCCCGCCACCAGGTCCGGCTTCAAGGCGTGCTCGAAGCTCGCCACCAGCTCGTCGGTGATCGGCGCCTCGAGGTCCGGGTCGTCGGCGTTGACGGTGAACAGGCCGGGGTTCGAGGGGTCGACGCCCGCGTAGGTGAAGAAGGGGCCCACCTCGTCGGAGGTCAGAGCGAGGTCCTGGTTGCCGTCGTACCACACGAAGAAGCCGTACTGCGAGTTGGAGGGGTTGATATTGCTCACCTGGCCGGCCGAGAGCTGGTCGGCGAAGCGCGAGTAGGAGAGGCGGACGAGCGTCTGGCGGTCCTCGCCCAGGGCGTAGGTCAGCCCCAGCCGCGGGGTGATCGTCTCCCACTCGAAGGCCGGCTCGCCGCCGGCATAGCGGCCGCCGGTGAGCACGCCGTCGGCGTCGAACGGCGCCGGGGCGATGGTCGAGGGCAGGTTGTTGCCGGTCTGCAAGTCATAGCGCAGCCCGAGGTTGGCGGTCAGATTGCCCCAGGTCAGGGTGTCCTGCGCGAACAGGCTGCGGTACTCGTTCTCGGAAGCGGCGTTGCGCTCGGTGCGGGAGAAGCCGACGTAGACGTCGGGCCCGAGCGCCAGGTCGGCGCGGCCCACGATCTGCTGGCCGGGCCAGTTGGACGACGAAGTGACCTCCGCCTGGCGGTAGCCGGCACCGAAGCGCAGCTCGTGGCTGGTGGCGTCGGTGTTCCAGAAGTAGCTGCCCTCGAGCCTGGCCTGCTCCTGCGGCCGGTCGGTCGCGATGGAGAGGAAGCTGTTCTGCCACACGCGGTTGGGCAGCCGCACCACGTTGGGGAACGTCGGGTCGCCGATGCCGCCGCCCTGCGGCACCAGCTCGAAGCCGCCGTCGACGTAGGAGGCCATGCCAGAGAGGTAGAAGTTGGAGTTGACGAGGTGGGTGTCCTCGAGCTTGTAGATCTTGGTCGGGCCGCCCTGGTTGAAGGTCGTGGGCTGCGGCCGCAGCGGGCCGGCGTCGCGGCCGATCTTCACCTTCTCGCCGTTGTGGAAGAAGCCCACCAGCTCGTTGCCCGGGGCGAGCTGCACGTTGACCTTGGCGGCCGAGCTCTCGAGCTCAGTGGTGTCGGACACCTCGTCGATGGTGAGCGCCGAGATGTCCTGCACGCCGTAAGAGCCCCAGATCCAGACCTTGTCCCGCACCGCCGCGCCGCCGCCCTCGAGCCCGTAGTCCTCCACCTTCTGCGTGCGGTTGCCCTGCCGGAAGCGGGCCTGAGCGTTGCCGCGGTTCCAGGGCCCGGCCGTGCCGAAGTCGCCGGCGTCGGGCGCCAGGTCGGACTGCCACTCCTCGTCGGTCAGCAGGTAGCGGCCGGAGAAGCGCCACTCGTTGGTGCCGCGCTTGGTCACCATGTTGATGGCCACGCCGCCGGTGGCGAGCGACACGTCGGTGCCGCCGGTCGCGATCTGCATCTCGGCAAAGGCGTCGAAGTTGTAGTACGAGGGCGAGGAGCCGATCGCCGCCATGTCGGTGATCACCACGCCGTCCATCGCCCAGGTGGAGTTGCAGTTGTTGGTGCCCGGGCTGATGAAGTTCGACTGCTGGCCGCTCTCGCTGCCGCCGACGTTGATGCGGTCGCTGAGCACGCCGGGCGCCTGCGACAGCAGGGCCCAGGGGTCGCGCGAGGTGGGGAGCTTCTCGAGCTCGGCCTGGGTGATCGAGGGGCCGAAGGTGACCTGACGCTCGTTGATCAGCGCCGAGGCGGTGATGACGATGGTGTCTGCCACGTCGACTGACCTGTTATCCTTGGGTTGCGGCTCAAGGCGGAGGGGCAAGGTCACATCCCGGCCGACGCTCACTTTGACGGTGCGGACGCCGACCGAGACGAATCCTTCGAGCTCCGCCTTGAGCTCATACTCCCCCGGGGCCAATCCCAGGAATCGGAAGTTCCCCCGCGCGTCGGTCCTCGCCGCTTGCGGGGCGCCGAGGCCGCTCAGGGTGACGGTCACACCGGCGAGCGGCGCTCCGCTGCCGTCGGCGACGGTGCCGTACAGGTTGCCGGACTCCTGCTGCGCGGCGAGCGGCAGAGCGCAGGCGGCGAGCAGTGCGAGGTGGGGCACCCACCTCCGCCAGAAGCTTGCGTTTCTCATCTCCGTCCTCCGTAGTCATCGCGAGCACGGATCTCGTTCCATGCCGCGACCTGGCCCTAGAGCAACGGCGATGCCAGCGCAGGAGCCGCCCAGAAAATCCTAGAAATACTCGGTTTTTCGGGCGACCGGAGGCGCCGCGACGGCGCCTCTTCAGAAAACTGAAAGCTTTGTTCAAGGCGCCGTGCGGCGGCCGGGCGCGCTCAGTAGCTCAGCCGCAAGCCCAGCCGCAGCGTGCGCGGGTGGACCACCTCGCGCACGAAGTCGCCGCTCGCGGTCGAGAGCTGTGTCGAGCGCTGGAGCACAGTCGTGGAGCTGGTGGCGTTGAACGCGTCGAGCGACAGGGTCAGCTTCACCATGTCGATGGCGAAGGTCTTCTCCGCCCGCAGGTCGAGCAGGTGCAGATCGTCGAGCCGCAGCGCGTCGGCCTCGCTGGTGAGCAGCACCTGGCGCCGGCCGAGGCCGTCCCCGAGGTCCACGCTGCGGTGGTAGGGCAGCGGGTAGCCCTCGCGGCCATGCAGGCGCGCACCGAGATCGAAGCTCCAGCTCCTGTAGCGCGCCACGGCGTAGACGGCCGAGAGATCGTAGGACCAGCGTGAGGAGAGGAAGACGTCGCGGCGCTCGGCCGAGGTGGCGGGGATCAGCACCTGGCCGCCGTCGTCGAAGGCCGCCGGCACCGTCGGCGTCGGGTCCTCGCGCTCGGAGCCCGGCACCTTCCACCGCCAGTCGCCCACGGTGGCCTGGCCGCGCAGGCGCAGGCCCGCGAGGTCCCGCGCCTGGGCGTAGATCGTGAGCCCGCGGTACTCCTGCTCACGGTCGCCGTTCTCGAGCGCGAAACCCCCGGTGCCCTCGATCCCCGGCCGCAGGCGGAAGAGCTCGAGGCTCGCGGCCGAGCCGTCGGGCAGGAGCTCGACCACGGCCGGCGCGGGGACCGCCTCGTAGTCGTCGCGGCGGTGCGGACGAACCTGCCCCGTAAAGCCGTCGTAGACCAGCGCCTCGCGCTCGAGCACTCCCGTCACCCGGCGGGCCGCGGCCTGTGCTCCGAGCAGGAAGCGGCTGCCGAACAGCCGCTCGACCTTCAGTGTCAGCTCGTCGGTCAGCGGTGGATCGAGGCCGGGGTCGACGCGGTTCGACGAGCTGAGCGGCAAGGGATCGCCCGCGAAAACGAAAAGGTCGGCCTCGTCTTCGGTGAGCTCGAGATCGCCGTTCTGATCGAACCATACGAGCTCGAAACGCCCGGCCACGGCAGGGTTGGTGAAGCCGGCGATCGCGGTGCCGAGCGGATCGGCGAAGCGCCCATAGCCAGCTTCGAGGACGGTGTTGCGGCTCGAGCCCAGGGCGTAGGAAACGCTCAGGCGGGGCACGATCGACTCCCACTCGAAGCCGGCGCTCTGCTCCGGCGCCGAGCCGCCGCCGAGCACGAAAGGTCCGAGGCGCGCGGGCTCGATGGTAGTCGCGAGCTGGCGGCCACGCTGGCGGTCGTAGCGCAGGCCGGCGGTCGCCGTGAAGTTCCCGGCGGTCAAGGTGTCCGAGGCATAGGCGCTGGTGGTCTGCACCCGGTTGGCGATGTCGCCCTCGGTCTGCAAGTAGCCGGCGTAGATGCCGGGCAAGTACTCGACGTCGGCCAGGCCGACGAGCTGCGCGCCGGGCCACACCGAGACCGACCGCGCCTCGGCCTGGCGGAAACCGGCCCCGAAGCGCAGCTCGTGCTGGCGCTCGCCCGAGCCCAGGAACGCGGCGCCATCGAGCTTCGCCTGCTCCTGCGGCCGGTCGGTCGAGTAGAAGAGGTAGCTCCCCCGCCAGACGCCGTCCGGGCCGCGCACCGCGTTGGGCGCTGCCGGGTCCCCCACGCCACCGCCGCGCGGGCTCAGGCTGAAGCCGCTTTCCACCTGCGCGACCAGGCCGGTCAAGTAGAAGCTCGCGGTGAAGATGTGCGAGTCCTCGAGCTTGGCGATCTCGGTCGATCCGTCCTGGCGCCAGGCCGCGGGCCCCGGCCGCGCGAGGCTCTGGCCGCGGCCGTCGTGCTCCTTCTCGCTGCGGTGGAAGAAGCCGGACAGGTGGTTGAACTCCCCGATCTGGGCGCTCAGCTTGGCGTCCCAGATCTCGAGGCCGATCGACTGCGGTTGGCCTTCGAGCCCAAGGGTGTCGGCGTCCTCGCGATCGTAGGCACCCCACAACCAGACGTGATCGCGGATCAGCGGGCCGCCGACCTCGATGCCGGTCTCGCGCACCGTCTCGATGCGGCCGGCCGGCGCGAAGGAACCCTGCGCGTGGCCGAGGTTCCAGCCCCCGGGGCGGGCCAGGTCGTCGCGCGAGACGCCGGTGCCCGACTGCCAGCCGCCGTCGGCGACGAGGAGACGGGCCGAGCCCCGCCAGAGGTTCCCGGTGCCGCGCGTCGTGAGATCGATGGTGGCGCCGGCCGTGGCGAGGCTCGCATCCGCTCCCCCGACGCGGATCACGGCCTCGCTCAGCGCGCCGAAGTCGAAGTAGGTCGGCGAGCCGCCCAGCGCCGCGGCGTCGGTGATGGTCACGCCCTCGAAGATCCAGGTGGACGCCTCGGCGCTCGCGCCGGGGGCGACGAAACTCGGCTGCTGCCCGGCCTCGACCCCGGCCACGTTCTCGCGATCGAGGAGGACGCCCGGGGCGGCGGCGAGGAGCGACCATGGATCGCGCGCCAGCGGCAGGCGCTCCGCGTCCTCGCGGCTGATGGCGGTCGGCCCGGACATCCGGGGCTCGTCGAGGACCGGATAGCCGCAGGTGGTGGCGTAGCCCATCGTCACCTCGAACTCCTTCCGCGTCTCCGTCGGGATCTCGGCGACGAAGGCCACGCCGTTGAAGCCTTCCAGGCGCACCGTAACCTCGTAACGCCCGGCCGCCGGCACCTCGATGCGAAAGCGCCCCTCGGCGTCGGTCTGGACACCCTGGGCAAAGCCCGCGGCGGACGCGTCGACCAAGGCCTCCGGCAGCGGCTGGCGCGTGGGGTCGAGAACCTGACCGGTGATCGCCAGCGGCACCTCGGCTCGCAGCGTTGCCGTGGACAAGGCGGCGACGGCGATCCACGCAAGGGCGGCAATGCATCTACGAGGGCGCATGTGCGTTCTCCTCAGTTTTCTCCGCCTCATTCCCCCACCCCGAACCACGCTTCGCTGACCGCGCTCACCTTCCCGCCCCTTCCCGCCGCCGTCACCTCCAAACGGTACTCGCCGTCGGCGAGCCCCGCCGGGCTGAAAGAGGCGAGCAGGCGCTGGATGCCGCCGGCCGCGGGCTCGCGTGAGAGGAGCTTGAAGCTGCCGCCGCCGGCGGCCGAGCCGTCCGCGGCGAGGACGCGCGCCGAGATTGCGAGGTCTTTGGGCACCGAGCCCTGGAGCAGCAGCAGCACGGCGCGCGTGTCGCCGGGCGCCAGCCGCGGCTGGACGGCCGGCACCACGTCGCGCTCGCCCACCTTGAAGGGGTAGAGGGCGCTGGTCGAGCCGGCGTCGTAGCGGGTGACGAACCAGCCTCCTGCGAGATCGACGAAGAAGGGCGGCGCGAGGAAGGTTTCCTGGCCCTCGCTCGCCACGGTGAGCGGCAAGGCCCCCAGCCACGAACGACCACCTTCGACGTCGTCGACGACCAGGCGCAGTCGGTGCTCGCCCTCCGGCGCCACCAGGGCGCCGTAGAAACGGACGCCGTGCGCGGCCACCGCCGGCCCGGCCTGCGCGAGGTCGATGCCCAGCTCGTGGTCGAAAGCGCCGGCGATCGCCCCTGACTCGTCGATCAGGAAGGCGCGCAGGCGCAGGGTGCGTCGCGCGGCCTCGCCGACGCTCCCGAGGCTGCGGCCGGCCACCTCCACGAAGAAGGGCACCGGCGCCTTGCCGTCGTCGGGTTGCAGCGGAAAGGCCTGGGCGACGGCCTCGAGCTCCCCGCCTTCGCCGTCCCCGAGCAGGCGCTCGGCCTCGTCGAGCCGGTGCTCGAGGTCGCTCCGCTCGGCAGCCGGCTTGGGCGCGTAGTAACCCTCGCGGTGCTCGAGGCGATAGCCGTCGCGGTTCTCGAGCCGCACCTCGAGCTTGCGGTAGCGGCCGTCCTGGGGCAGGTCCGCCACCGAGAAGGAGAGCACGTAGGTGATGCGGGTCGTGGTGAGGATGCGGCGGGTGGCGAGCGACACGTCGCTGAAGTTCTCGTAGACCTCGCCGCCGGCGCCCTCGGCCATGTACAGCAGAGAGGCTCCCTTGAAGGCGATCGTCGGGGTGGGCCCGGGCTCGGGCGAGCCCAGCTCGTGCAGGCCGCCGCCGAAGGCGTCGGGCTGGCCCCTGAGGTCGACCGCCTGCACCTGCCAGCCGCTGCGCCTGAAGGCCTCGAACATCGCCTCCATGAACGGCGCCACCGCCTGCTTCTCGATCACCGCGCCGGACATGCCGCGCGACAGGTAGATCAGGTGCTTCTGGCCGTCCAGGTCGCGCAGCAGCGTGACCAGCTCGGAGATCGCCTCGGTGAAGGCGCGAGTGGCGGCGATCTCCACCCGCAGGTTGGCCTCGGCGCTGAAGCTCTCGGTGATCTCGCTGGCCTCGGAGAAGGCGAGACTCCCGACCGTAGGGTCGAGCCGGGTGCTGCCGTCGGCCGCCACGCCCAGGAGGCCGGCCGCCGCGAGCTCGTTGCCCGAGGCGATCGAGCCGGTCGCCGTGGCCCGGGGGCGGAGCCTGCCCTCGAGAGCTAGCGCCGCCGACGGCCCCAGGCGGGCCGAGAGGCGGGCGAGGCCGTCGCGCTCGGAACGGCCGCCGGCCTCCGCTTCCCGGCGCTGGAACGCCGCCCGCGCCGAGGCCACCGCCCGGCGGTCGCCCCGAAACACCGCGCCCAGGAGGTCGAGCGCCGCACGCAGCAGCTCGCGATCCGAGGTGAACCCGAGCAGGATCTGCGCTCCGTCCGACGCTTCGTAGGTGGCGATCGCGACCCGGTCCGAAGGATGGAGCTGCTTGTCGATCATCTGCGCGATGCCCCGGCGGGCACGCTCGAGGCTCCGCGCGTCGCCGAAGGCGAGGTCGAACAGCACCAGGAGGCTCCTGTGGGCTTGCTCGGAGCGGGGCGCCTCTGCCGCGGGCGCGGCGCCATCCACCGTCTGCGTGAGGTCCACCACTTCGAAGGAGGAGAGCTCACGCCGCTCGCCCTCGTCGAAGACCTCGAAGTCCTCCTCGGTGAGGCCCGACACGGGCTCGCCATCGCGGAAGACCTGCACCGGCACCTGCACCACGGTGACCGTGACCTGCTCGCCGAAGCCGCCGCGCGACGGCGCCTGCTGGGCCAGGGCCGGGAGCAGACAGGCGAGCCCCAGCAAGCTCGACAAGAAGAGACCGCGGCGACGAGTCATCGATCCACCCCTCCGGGAAGCGTCCGGTAGACGAGCACGCCTCGAAGCAAAGTCGGTGCCACGAAAATGCTGCATCTGGGGCCGCTCTTCGTCTTCTCGGGAGGACGCCCCCGGCCCCGGACCGCAGCGGCCCTGGGCCTGCGGTCGCCGGTCGCTCCGCTCTTGACTCGAACCCGGGCCGCGGCAAGAATCCCGGTAACAAAGAAGTTACAGCCCCTTAGGCCGCGAACTCGGGAGAAACCGAGTCAAGGAGACGCCATGAAAGCGACCACCCTGCTCATCGTCCTCGTCGCCGCGCTCGCCGCCGGCGCCGCTCCCGTCCTCGCCCAGGACACCGGCACCATCTCCGGCCGCGTCACGGGCAAAGACGGCGGCGGCCTCGCCGACGTGCTGGTCGAGATTCCCTCGCTTGGCAAGGCCACCACCACCGATGCCGAGGGGCGCTACGAGATCACCGGCCTGCCGGTCGGTAGCTACGAGGTCGTGTTCTCGCTGGGCGAGTTCCGCGAGGCGCAGGCGGGCGTGGCCGTCGAGGCAGGGAGCCGCGCCACCGCCGATCGCAGCGTCGACTGGAACCTGACCTTCCTCGAGACCATCACCGTGGTCTCCGCCTCGCGGCGCGCCGAGAAGATCACCGAGGCACCGGCCGCGGTGACCGTGCTCGGCAACGAGGAGATCTCCCGCGAGGCGGCCCACGGCCAGTTGCCGAAGCTCCTCGAGTTCACGCCCGGCGTCGAGATCACGGCGAGCGGAATGTACGACTACAACCTCAACACCCGCGGGTTCAACAGCTCGCTCAACCGCCGGGTGGCGACGCTGATCGACGGCCGCGAGCCCTCGGTGCCCTTCTTGGGCTCGCAGGAGTGGGCGGCGATCTCCTTCCCCCTGGACGACATCGAGCGCCTCGAGCTGGTGCGCGGCCCGTCGGCCGCGCTCTACGGCGCCAACGCCTCGTCCGGCGTGCTCAACCTCACCACCCGCGCGCCGCGCGACAGCCAGGGCGGGACGGCGCGCTTCACGGCCGGTGAGCTCTCGACCACCAACGCCGATCTGCGCTACGCCAGGGAGCTCGGCGGCGACTGGTACATGAAGCTGACCGGCGGCTACCACGCGAGCGGCGACTTCGCGCGGTCGCGGGTCGGCGCCGCCGAGTACAGCGTGCGTTGCCCCACGCCCCAGGGAACCGCCACCGACTGCCTGCCACAGGAGATCTCGCCGCTGGTGATCAAGAACGACGACGAGGTCACCTTCGGCGGGCTGCGCTTCGACAAGTACTTCGGCGAGTCGAGCGTGCTCACCCTCGAGGGGGGCTACGCCGACATCTCGGGCCCGCTGTTCCAGACCGGCATCGGTCGCGTGCAGGTGACGGACGCCACCCGCCCGTTCGCGCGCGCCAATTTCAACACCCTGCACTGGAACTTCCTCGGCTACTACAATGGCCGCGACGCCAACGACCAGCGCGCCCTGGCCTCCAACACCCCGCTCTACCTGGACGAGGAGAACTTCGCCTTCGAGGCGCAGACCAACTGGGAGCTCTTCGACGGCCGCAGCCACCTGGTGGCCGGCGTCTCCTACTCCGAGGAGTCGATCGACTCCGTCAACCCCCAGGGCCGCCAGACGCTGGTCTTCGAGCCGATCGACGCCGACTTCACGGCGCTCTACGCCCAGGTCGACTACGACCTGACCGACGACCTCAAGCTGGTGCTCGCCGGCCGCTACGACGAGAGCTCGCTGCACGACTCCCAGGTCTCCCCCAAGGCTTCGCTGGTGTGGGGCTTCCACCCCAACCACAGCATGCGCCTGTCCTACAACGAGGCCTTCCAGGTGGCGAACTACTCCGAGCTCTTCCTGCAGGCCAACGCCGCGGCGCCGGTGAACCTCTCCCCGTTCGAGGCGATCTGCGCCTCGGCCGGCGTCTCCTGCGGCTTCGGCCCCGGCCCGACGCGCGTGCTGGCCCTGGGCAACGAGGACCTCGACGTCGAGGAGACCAAGACCTTCGAGGTGGGCTACACCGGCGTGCTGGGCGGACGCACCTTTTTGACCCTCGACTACTACAACAGCGAGAACGACAACTTCATCACCGACCTGCTGCCGACGGTCGGCACCTCGCTGGGCCGCATCAACCCCAACTTCGGCCCCTACACGCCGCCCGCGGGCCTGCCGGCGCCGGTGGCGGCGCTGCTGCTCAGCAGGTTGCAGGCGGGGCTCGGGCCGCAGTTCGCCTTCCTCTCGAACAACCTCGACGGCACGCCGATCCTCGCCGTGCGCTCCTACACCAACTTCGGCCAGGTGGACACCCAGGGCATCGACCTCGGCCTGCAGGTGATGGGCGAGGGCGGCTGGCGCTACAACTTCACCTACTCCTGGTTCGACTTCGAGATCCAGGGCCAGTCCGGGAGCCTGGAGACCATCCTGCTGCCCAACTCGCCCGAGCACAAGGCGAGCATGGGCGTCGGCTACGTGGGCGACAACTTCGACTTCTCGACCAGCTTCCGCTGGGTAGACGAGTTCCGCTGGGTGGTGGGCCCCTTCCAGGGCGACGTGGAGGCCTACTACGTGCTGGACCTGGGCGCCGGCTACCGCATCAACACGAGCTGGAAGGTGGGCGCCAACGTCTCCAACCTCTCCGGCAACGAGCATTGGGAGGCCTTCGGCGGCGACCTCCTCGACCGCCGGGCGCTGGGGTACGTCGAGTTCAGCTGGTAGGCAGGCCGGGCGAGGGGCCGGAGGGGAGCGGGCCGAGGTTGGTGGGTTTGACACCCTCGGGTCGCTCCCCTACACTTGCCGCGCGTCTTCCGACGGGGCGTGGCGCAGCCTGGTAGCGCACCTGCCTTGGGCGCAGGGGGTCCCCAGTTCAAATCTGGGCGCCCCGACCACCGCCACCGTCGACGTTCGAGTCGGTGGCACGGAATCGCGCAGCCGCTGCCTGTAGCTCAGTTGGATAGAGCAGCGGCCTTCTAAGCCGCGGGTCGGGGGTTCGAATCCCTCCAGGCAGGCCAACCCGTCGCTGCGCAAGCGGTTGGAACGCATCCCTTCTCACGCGCTGGGTCCTCCACGCGCCCTTAGCTCAGCTGGATAGAGCGACAGCCTCCGGAGCTGTAGGTCAGAGGTTCGAATCCTCTAGGGCGCACCATTCCTTGCCGCGGATGCCGGCCATTGAATTGCATCGGACCGGAAAAACCTGGATACTAAGACCGACACTTTCGTAACTATGGCCGCCGAGACCGCAAGCGGCACCCCAGGGACCGGGGCCTTCACCGGCAGCGAGGTCGTGGTGACCCTGCTCTCGGGCACCGAGTTGCGCGGCGTGGTGGAGGCCTTGAACCCCCAGCAGACGGGCTTCTTCCTGCGCCCGCCGGGCGGCAGCGTGGGCACCGGCCGCCGCATCGAGCTGGCGCACGTCAAGACCATCGCCTTCCTGCCCTCGCAACGGCGTGGCGGCGGCAAGCGGCCCGGGTTCCCGGCCAACGCCCGCCTGGTGACGGTGCGCTTCCTGGACGACTCGGTGCAGCGCGGCGTGGCCGAGAACTTCGGCGGCCCGCGCCGGGGGATCTTCCTGGTGCCCACCGACACCGAGGACGTCGAACGGCTCTACGTACCGGTGACGGCGGTCGCCGAGGTGGTGTCGGTCGAGCGCCTGGGCGACATCCTGACCACCCAGGGCCTGGTGAGCCGCGAGATGGTGGAGCAGGCGATCCACCGCCAGGAGGAGCTGCGCCGCGAGACCCTGGGCCAGATCCTGCTGCGCCAGAAAGCGCTCTCCGAAAGCCAGCTCGCCCAGGGCCTGGACCTGCAGAAGAGCCGGCGCGAGGCGAGGATCGGCGAGATCCTGCTCGAGCAGGGCTTCATCTCCGCCGAGGAGCTCAAGGACGCGCTCGCCGCCCAGCAGCAGCAGCGCTCGAAACGGCTCGGCGAGGTGATGATCGACATGGGCCTCGCCAGCTACAAGATGATCGGCATCGCGCTCTCGATCCAGTACAACGTGCCCTTCGTAAGCCTGAACGTGCAGCAGATCGACCCCCTGCTGCGGCAGCGGGTGCCCGTCGAGCTGGCGAAGAAGTGGAGCCTGATGCCGGTCAGCCTGGAAGACGACCTGCTGACCGTGGCGGTGGCCGACCCCACCGGCTACGCCGCCAAGGCCGAGCTGCGCACCTTGACGCGCTGCGTGGTCACCGAGGTGGTCGCCACACCGCAGGACATCGCCCGCGCCTTCACCGCCTTCTACGGCGCCTGAGCGGCGCCCCGGGCCCGGGCCTCCACCGGGCCTTGCGCTCTCCTCTCCACCCTGTCTCGCTTCCCGGCTTCGACCGCACTCCTAGCGCGTGGTCAAGAGAGTGCCGGAGAGCCCCGCCCCCAAACCCACCTCGACCTCGCAGACCAGGCCCGTGACCCGGGCCGTCCGTTCGAGCGCACCCGGCTCATGACACCCAGCTCCCCGATCGAAGAAGTCCTGGTGGAGATCTGGGGCTCCGTGCTGAGCCGCGACCTGGTGGGGGTCCACGAGGACTTCTTCGCGCTGGGCGGCGATTCGCTCGCCGCGATGCGGATGGTGTCCCGCCTGGGGGAGGTGTTCCAGGTGGAGCTGGCGGTCAGCCAGGTGTTCGAGGCGCGGACCGTGGCCGCCCTCGGCCGCGAGGTGGAGGCCGCGATCCGCGCCGGCTACGGCCTGCGCGAGCCGCCCTTGGAGCCGCTGCCGCGCCGCGGCCGGCTGCCCCTCTCCTTCGCCCAGGAGCGCTCGTGGTTCCTGGAGCAGCTCGAACCAGGGAATCCCGCGCACGTGGTATCGGCGGCTTTCGAGGTCGAAGGCGACCTCGAGCTCGCGCGGCTCGCCGCCGGCGCGGCGTTGGTGATCGAGCGCCACGAGGTGCTGCGCAGCCGCTTCCCGGCTCTCGATGGCCGGGCCGCGCAGCGGATCGAATCTCCGGGGCCGGCACCCTTGGCCCTGGTCGATACCACCCGGCTCGAGGCACGCGACCGCAACGCCCTGGCGCGCGGCGCCGAGGCACGGGAGGTCCGCCGCCGCTTCGACCTCGCCCGCGGGCCGCTGGTGCGCCTGACCCTGGTCCGACTCGCGGCCGCCGAGCACCTCCTGGTGGTGACCCTCCACCAGATCGCCGCCGATGGCTGGTCGCTCGACCTCTTCATCGAGGAGCTCGCCGCCTGCTACCGCGAGCTCGCGACCGGCATCCCGATTTCGCTACCGCCGCTGCCGCTCCAGTACCCGGACTTCGCGGCCTGGCAGCGGCGCTGCCTGGGGGGCCGCACCACGGAGGCGCCGCTCGCCTACTGGCGCCAGCACCTGCGCGGCGCGCCGCCGGTGCTCGAGCTGCCCACCGACCGGCCGCGGCCCGCGGCGCGCAGCTTTCAGACGGCACAGGCCGCTCGCCGGCTTCCCGAGGCGCTCGCCCGGCGGTTGCGCGAGCTGCCGGGGGCGCACGGCGGCACTCTGTTCATGACCCTGCTGGCGGCCTTCGTGGCGCTCCTGGCCCGCTACAGCGGCCAGCACGACCTGGTGCTCGGCATGCCGATCGCCTCCCGCAGCCGGCGGGAGACCGAGCGGCTGATCGGCCCGCTGGTCAACAACGTGAGCCTGCGCGTGCACCTCGCCGGCTGCCGCTCGTTCCTCGACCTGGCCGGCCGCGTGCGCGAGGCGGCGCTCGGCGCCTTCGCGCATCAAGACCTGCCGTTCGAGAAGGTGGTCGAGGAGCTGCAGCCCGAGCGCACGCTCTCCCACGCGCCGCTCTTCCAGGTGCCGTTCGTGATGCGCAGCGGGCCCGAGCCGCGCTTCGATCTGCCCGGGCTCTCGCTCCGGCGGTTCGACACCGGCGTGCGCAGCGCGGACTACGACCTCGTGCTCCGGGTGACCGACCTGCCCGAGGCGCTCGACCTGGTGCTCGAGTACGACGCCGACCTCTTCGATGCCACCACCCCGGCGCGCATGCTCGCCAACCTCGAGGCGCTGCTCCAGGCACTGGCCGACGACCCGGCGGCTCCCCTCGACACGCTGCCGCTGCTCGCCGCCGGCGAGCGCCAGCAGGTGACCGGCGAGTGGAGCACGGCGCGGGAGGAGCGGCCGGAAGGGGCGGGCACCGTCTATCCGCTGTTCGCCGCCCGGGCGCGCGGGGCGCCGGAGGCGATCGCGCTGCTCGGCGACGGGGAGCGCCTCTCCTACGGCGAGCTCGACCGCCGCGCCCGCCGGCTGGCAGCGAGGCTCCGCCACCACGGCCTGGGCCTCGAGGGCCGCGTGGCGCTGGTGGCCGAGCGCTCGTTCGAAGCGGTGACCGCCATGCTCGCCGCGCTCGAGGCCGGAGTCGCCTACCTGCCGATCGACCCAGCCGCGCCCGCCGACTACGCGGCGGGCCTGCTCGAGGACGCCGGGGTGGCGCTGGTGCTCACCCACGGCGATGGCGCGGCGGCCCTCGCCGGCACCCGCCTCCCGCGCCTGGAGATCGCCGTCGAGATCGCGGGCGAGGCGCCCGTCGCGGCCTCGCCGCCGGCCGTGGACCCCGAGGGCGCCGCCTACCTGATCTACACCTCGGGCTCCCTGGGGCGCCCGAAGGGAGTGGTCACCCCTCACCGCGCGCTGGCGAGCTTCCTGTGCGCCGCGGGCCGGCTGCTCGATTGGCGGACCGACGACCGCATCCTGTGGTTCGCCCCCGCCAACTTCGACGCCTCGGCGCTGCAGCTCCTGGTGCCGCTCACCCATGGCGGCTCGGTGGTGGTGCTTCCGCGCCCCGGCGAGCTCGGCAGCGCCGGGATCCAGGAGCTCTCGACGCGCCTCGCCCTGACCGTGCTGGATCTGCCGGCGGCGCGCTGGCGCCAGTGGGTGGACGACCTGGTCGCCACCGGCCGCCGTCTCGAGCCCGGCGTGCGCCTCTACCTGACGGGCGGCGAGAGCATCTCGGGCAAGAAGCTCGAGGCCTGGGCCGAGCGCGCCGAGCGCGAGGTCGACTTCCTCTCTTCCTACGGCCCCACCGAGGCCACGGTCACCACCACCGCCTTCACCGCCGGCCGCGCGCGCGCCGCGCGCCTCGGCCTCGCCTCGGTGCCGATCGGCCGGCCGCTCGACAACGCCCGCGTCCACCTGCTGGACGGCGCCCTGCAGCCGGTGCCGGTGGGCGCCGCGGGCGAGCTGGCGATCGCCGGCTCGGGTCTCGCGCGCTGCTACCACCGCCGGCCGGGCTGGACCGCCGCCGCCTTCCTGCCCAACCCGTTCGCCGCCCAGCCCGGCGAGCGCCTGTATCGGACCGGCGACCTGGCGCGCTTCCGGCCGGATGGGACCCTCGAGTTCCTGGGGCGGCTCGACGATCAGGTCAAGGTGAGGGGCGTGCGCATCGAGCCGGCCGAGGTCGAGGCGGCGCTCCTCGGCGAGCCCGCGGTGCGGGAAGCGGCGGTGGTCGCTTGGCCGGAGCCTTCAGGCCAACGCCGGCTGGTGGCCTACGTAGTCCCCGAGCCGGGCGAATCACCGCTCGCGGTGCGCGAGCTGCGCGCCGCGCTGCGCGGCAAGCTGCCGCACTACATGCTGCCCTCCGCCTTCGTCGAGCTGGCGGCCCTGCCGCAGCTCGCGACCGGCAAGGTCGACCGCCGGGCGTTGCCGCCGCCCCCCCGAGCCGAGGCCGGCACGGCCGCTGGAGAGCCGCCGCCCGCCGCGCCCCGCGACGGCCGAGAGGCGCTGCTCGCCGCCCTCTGGGCCCGCGAGCTGGGCCGGGCGGAGGTGGGCGTTCACGACGGCTTCTTCGAGCTGGGGGGCGACTCGCTGCTCGCCCTCTCGGTGGTGGCGCGGGCGCGCGCCATGGGGCTCGACCTCTCGGTGCGCCAGCTCTTCGAGCACCCCACGGTGGCCGAGCTGGCGGCCGTGGTGCGGCGGATCGAGGAGCCCGAGGGCGGGGCCGCGGACGGGGCCTCTCCCCTCCCGGCCACGGCGGCGCGCATCCCGGCAGGGATTCTTCACCCCAAGCCGGCGAGGCGCGGGGACGCGCCGGCGTTGCTCGATCTCACCGGCGCCGACCGCGCCCGGCAGCGCCGGGACCACCTGACCAACCTCTCCGAAGAGCGGCTGTCGAGCTTCACGGCGGTGCTCGAGGAGATCGACGACGGCGACCGCGGCTTCGCCTAGACGGGCCGCCAGCCGGGGAAGCGCATCTCTAGATGGGACGAGGAGACCGCGAGCGGAAATGAGCTCCGAGAACGGCAACCGGGCATGCATCGTGGGCGCCGGCATGAGCGGCAGCCTGATGGCGATCGAGCTGGCGCGGCACGGCTTCGAGGTCGAGGTCTACGAGCTGCGGGGCGACATCCGCAAGGGCTTCGTCGGCGCCAGCCGCTCGCTCAACATGACCTTGTCGCGGCGCGGCCTCGCGGTGCTCGAACGGGCCGACCTGCTGGGCGCCGTGATGCCGCTCACGGTGCCGGTCAAAGGCCGCATCGTGCACCGTCTGGACGGCAGCCTGCGCTTCTTCCCCTACGGCCGCGGCGGCGAGCAGATCCTGCACGCCATCGCGCGCAACGACTTGAACAGCTCCCTGATGACCGCTGCCGAGGCGCGCGGCGACATCCGCCTGCACTTCCGCAAGTCGTTCCTGCGCCTCGACCCCGAGACCGGCACCGTCTACTTCCGCGATCTCGACACTCAGCGCTCGCTCTCCACCAAGAGCGACCTGGTGATCGGCGCCGACGGCTCGTTCTCCGCCGTGCGCCAGGCCCTGCACCGCGGCAAGCGGGCCGACTACCAGCAGAAGTTCCTGTCCTGGGACTACAAGGAGCTCAAGATCCCGGCCGCCGCCGACGGCTCCTACCGCATGGAGCCGCACGCGCTGCACGTCTGGCCGCGCGGCGACTGCATGCTGATGGCGCTGCCCAACCGCGACGGCTCGTTCAACTGCATCTGCACGATGCCCGCTCACGGGCCGGCCACTGGCTCGATGCACGGGGGCTCGACGCACGGGGGCTCGGGGAACGGGGGCCCGGCCTCCACCCACGGCCCCTGGCGGGACGGCGCGCGGCCGAGCTTTGCCGCCCTCACCACCGACGAGGCGGTGCGAGCGCTGTTCGCCGCCCGCTTCCCCGACGTGCTGCCGCTGCTGCCCACCCTGGAGCGCGACTTCGAGCGCCACCCGACCTCGACCTTCGCCACGGTGCAGACCTCGCCCTGGCACGACGGCCACCGGGTGGTCCTCGTCGGCGACGCCTGCCACACCGTGGTGCCGTTCTTCGGCCAGGGGATGATCGCCGGCTTCGAGGACTGCGCGGCGCTCGCCGACGCCCTCGCCCGGGAGCCCGACCACGGCGCCGCTTTCGTCGCCTACGAGAGCGCGCGCAAGCGCAACACGGACGCCCTGGCGGCGCTCTCGATCCACAACTTCGTCGAGCTGCGCGACAAGATCCGCGACCCGCTGGTGATCGCCAGGAAGGGCGGCGAGGGCCTGCTCGCCCGCTTCTTCCCGCGGCGCTGGGTACCGATCTACACCCTGATCGCGCACACCACCCTGCCCTACGCCGACGCGCTGGCGCGCTACAACCGGCAGCGGCGGATCGCCCGCTGGCTGGGGTTCGACCTGGCGGTGGCCGCCTGGGCCTGGTTGATCCGCGGCGGCCAGCTCCTCGAGCGCCTGCGGGCGGCGCAGCCGCCCGCGGCCCCCGGCGGCCAGGCTCACGAACGCCGCGCCCCCGAGCACCGTGTCAACGAGCCGCAGCGCGGAAGTGAGCGCGGTCCCCGGTCCCCGGCTGTCACTACAACGCCGCCGCCTGCACATCTATCCTGAACGGAGCGACCCGGGCTTGAGAGACCCTCTATCTTCACCGCCGGCCTTGGATCTCGGAACCATGGAGGTCAGCGCGCCGCAGCCGCGGACCGCGGCCGCGCCGGGCCTCGGCACAGCCAAGGAGGCCGGCCGCGAACTGGTGGCGACGCTGCTGTGGAGGGAGGTCTGCCGCCTCACCTCGGAGAGCCCCTCGGCCGCCGTCGAGGAGGGGCGCCTGCTGAGCCAGGTGGTCAGCTCCTCGGGCTTCCTGCGCCTGCTGCTCGCCACCGAGAAGGCGCTCGGCGTGGTGGTCGACGACGAGGACCTCTACGAGGCCGCGCCGGTGACGCTCGGCGACTTGATCGATTTTCTGGCCGCCAAGGCGGCGCGGGGGAACGCCGGATGAGTGTGCTGACCGAGCCCAGGGTCGAGGCCGCGATCGGGATACCGACCGCCTGGAGGAACCTGCTCGCCGACTACCCGCAGCACGGCGAGGCGTCGGGTGCCAAGCTGCCGGGGGCCGCCGAGACGCTGGACGAGGACGACGTCTACCGCCACCTGCCGAAGATGCCGCTGGCCATCGCCCGCCAGTCCTTCGACACCACCCATCGCGAGATCGCGATCCCCGAGCCGGTGCGCGACTGCTACGCCCTCTACCGGCCGACGCCGCTCAAGCGCGCCACCCGCTTCGAGCGCGAGATCGGCACCACGGCGCGCATCTATTACAAGTTCGAGGGCGCCAACATCTCCGGCAGCCACAAGCTCAACAGTGCTCTCGCCCAGGCCTACTACTACCGCCAAGCCGGCGTGCGCCACCTGGTGACCGGCACCGGCGCCGGCCAGTGGGGCACCGCCCTGGCCTTCGCCTGCCGGCACTTCGGCCTCGAGTGCACGGTGTTCATGCCCGCCGTATCGCTGCGCCAGAAGCCGCAGCGGCGCACCATGATGGAGATCTTCGGCGCCCGCCTCTACGAGAGCCCCAGCGACCTCACCGCCGTCGGCCGCCGCGCCAAGGCGCAGGGCGACGGCAAGCTCGGCACCCTGGCGCTGGCCACCGGTGAGGCCCTGGAGCTCGCGGCGAGCGAGGACCGGGCGCTCTTCGCGGTGGGCAGCGGCGAGAACCACGTGCTCCTCCACCAGACGGTGATCGGCCAGGAGGCGCTGGCCCAGATGCGCGAGCTCGGCGAGTACCCGGACGCGATCTACGCCTGCATGGGCGCTGGCAGCAACTTCGCCGGCATCACCTTCCCCTTCCTGGGCGACCTCGATCAGCCCCACCGGCCGCGCTGCGTGGCGGTCGAGCCCGCGGCCTGCCCCAAGCTGACGCGCGGCATCTACGCCTACACGCGCACCGACTTCTCCGGCACCACGCCGGTGGCCCGCATGATGACCCTCGGCAGCCACTTCGAGGCGCCGGGCATCCACGCCGGCGGCCTGCGCTACCACGGCACCTCGCCGTTCCTCTCCGCGCTCTACGCCGACGGCGTGTTCGAGGCCGTGGCCTGCCCGCAGCGGGCGGTGTTCGACGCGGCGATGCTCTTCGCGCGTTCCGAGGGCGTGCTGCCGGCGCCGGAGTCGGCGCACGCGCTGTGCGCCGCGATCGAGGACGCCAGGCGCGCCCCGGCCGGCCGCTCGCCGGTGCTGCTGATCAACATCAGCGGCGCCGGCGGTTTCGACCTCAGCGGCTACCAGGAGCACCTGGAGGGCCTGATCGAGGACTGCGTGGCGAGCGACGAGATGGTGCACGAGAGCCTCGCGGCGCTCGAGGACGAGCAGAAGAAGTACGTTGCGGCGAGCCTCGAGATGGCCGCCGGGGGCCCGCGCTCGGATGCTCGATCCGTGCTTCCCGCCGCCGACTGAGAGCTATAGCTCGGCGCGCCGCGTCGCCGCCCGGGAGCTGGCGGCGGCGATGCCCGTGGCGCCGGACGGCACCGCGGCGGGCTTCTCCCGCGAGCTCTGGCAGGGCCTCGCCCGCTTCGGCTTCTTCCGCCTGCCCTTCCCGCCCGAGATCGGCGGCCTGGGGCTCGACAGCGAGGCGCTGTGCGACGCGCTCGAGGGCCTGGGCGCCGGGCTGCCCGCCTTCGGCCCGCTGTTCGGCGCCGGCGCCCACCTGTGGGCGGTGGCCAAGCCGGTAGCCGACTTCGGCAGCGAGGAGCAGAAGGCGCGCTGGCTGCCGCCGCTCCTCGACGGCACGCTGGTCGGCGCCCACGCCGCCACCGAGGCCGAGGCCGGCTCGGACGTGATGAGCCTCGCCACCCGCTACCGCGAGGTCGAGGGCGGCTACCTGCTCGACGGCGCCAAGCAGTGGGTGACCAACGCGCCGGCGGCCGACCTCTTCGTGGTCTTCGCCACCAGCGACCCGCGCCTGCACTTCCGCGGCATCTCGGCCTTCCTGGTGCCGCGCGAGAGTACGGGCCTCGGCGTGGGGCCGGCCGAGCCGCTGATGGGCCTCGAGGGCTCGCCGGTCGCCGCGCTCACTCTGCAGAGCTGCTTCGTGCCGCGCGACGCGCTGCTCGGTCGCGAGCGCCGCGGCAGCGCCATCTTCCAGACCTCGCTCGCCTGGGAGCGGGCGCTGATCCTGGCGCCGCAGGTGGGCGCGGTGCGGCGCCAGATCGAGCGCGCCGTGGAGCACGCCCGCGAACGCCGCCAGTTCGGCCACCCGATCGCGAGCTACCAGGCGGTCTCGCACCGCATCGTCGGCATGCTCGCCACCTACTGGCAGGTCCGCCTGGTGCTGCGCATGGCGGCGCGCGAGCTCCTGGCCGGCGGCGAGGCCACGCTCGCGCCGCTCGCCAAGCTGCTGCTCTCCGAGGGCGCGCTCGCCGCCCACCTCGACGGCCTCCGGGTGCTGGGCGGCACCGGCTACGCGCGGCGGCCGGGCCGCGACGGGGCGAGCGCCGAGCGCGACGTGCGCGATGCGGTGGCGGGGACCATCGCCTCCGGCACCTCCGACATCCAGCGCAACCTCTTGGCGAGCGCCCTCGGGCTCTAACGGCGCGCCGCCCCGGAAGACGCCGGCCGCCATGTCGTCGCTCTACGAGTACCTGGCCGCCGCCGCCGCCGACCATCCCGGCCGCACGGCGGTGGAGCACGGCCAGGATCGCCTGACCTACGCCGAGCTGGCGCAGCGGGCTACAGCCGTGGCCGCCGGGCTCGCGCGCCACGGCGTCGGCACCGGCGCGCGGGTCGGCCTCTGGCTGCCCAAGTCCACCGAGGTGCCGGTCGCGGTGTTCGCCGCCCTGCGCCTGGGAGCTCCCTACGTGCCGATCGACATCGCGGCGCCGGCGGCGCGAGCCGCGGCGGTGCTCGCCGTGACCGGCTGCGAGGCCCTGATCTGCCGGCGGCTGGAGCTCGAGGATCTGCTGCCGCTCGCCCCGCCGTGCCTGCGCCTCGCCGTGGTGCTCGACGACCCCGCTCCGGCGGCCGCTCCGGGCCTCACCGTGCTGGCGTGGCGAGACCTGCTCGGCACGGAAGGCGGCGGGCGGCCTCACGCGGCGGACGCCGAGGATCTGGCCTATATCCTCTGCACCTCGGGCTCGACCGGCGTGCCCAAGGGCGTGGCCCTCTCCCATCGCGCGGCGCGCGCCTTCGTGGAGTGGGCGGGCGACCTCGCCGAGCTCAGGAGCGACGACCGCGTCGCCAACCACGCCTCGCTCTCCTTCGACCTCTCGGTCTTCGACCTCTTCTCGACGGTGCGCGCCGCCGCCACCTTGCTGCCGGTGCCGGAGTGGGCGCTCGGCCGCGGCCGGCCTTTCGCGCGCTTCATCGAGCAGCAGGCGGTCAGCGTGTGGTACTCGGTGCCGACCGTGCTCGCCCGCATCGTCGAAGCCCAGCGCGAGCGGCCGGCGCGGCTCGCTTCGCTGCGCACGGTGTTCTTCGCCGGAGAGCCCTTCGCCAAGGCCGGGATCGTCGAGCTCGCCGGCCTCGTGCCACGCGCCCGGCTCGCCAACCTCTACGGCCCCACCGAGACCAACGTCTGCCTCTACCACCCGGTGGGAGCCGGCGACCTCGAGGACCCCGGGCCGCTGCCCATCGGCCTGCCCTGCCCCTACAGCGAGGTGCTGGTGCGCGACGCCGAGGCCGGCCTCGGAGAGCTGCTGGTGGCCGGCGCGTCGCTGCTCTCCGGCTACTTCCGCGACGGCGCCGTGGACTCCTCCGTGCTATGGCGCGAGCCGGGGAGCGGGCGCGCCTTCTACCCCACCGGCGACCTGGTGTCGCGCGACGCCGCCGGCCGCTTCCTCTTCCATGGCCGCAAGGACTTCCAGGTCAAGCTCGGCGGCTACCGCATCGAGCTGGGCGACGTCGAGGAGCAGCTCGCCCGCCTGCCGGCGGTCGGCGAGACCGCCGCCGCGGTGGTCGGCGACCGGCTGGTGGCCTGGGTGGCTTCCAACGGAGGTCCTGCAGCTCCGTCGGCCGACGCCCTGCGCCGCCTGCTCGCCGAGAAGCTGCCGCCTTACATGGTGCCGGCCGAGATCCACCTCGTCGCCGCGCTGCCGCGCACCGACCGCGGCAAGGTGGACCGCCGGGCCCTGGCGCAGGCGCTCGCCGAGGAAGACGCGACCGCGGCAGCCGTGGCTGAGCGCGCGCCGGCCGCGAGTGCCCCGGTCGCGGCCGCCGCGCCGCGGTCATGAGCGCGCTCGCCGGGAGTCCGCCCGCTGGGAGCCAGTTGGCCGGACGGGGGCGCGTGCTCACCTTGCGGCACGCCTCGCGCTGCCTCGCACGGCCGGCCAAGCGCTGCCTGGTGGTGGTGCCGGAGGACGGCGCGGCCGAACCGCTGCCGATCTGCTACTTCTTCCATGGCTGGGGCGGCAATGCCGAGTCGTTCCTCGCCCACCCGCAGATCGCGCCCCAGTTGCTGGCGGCCCCCTGGGTCTCGGCCTTCCCGGAGAGCTTCCGCCGCTGGTTCATCAACGACCACCAGGGGCTGCGCTACGAGGACTATTTCGTCGAGGAGCTGATGCCCGCCGTCGAGGCGGGCACGGGGAGGCCGATCGACGGCCGGCGGCGGGCGCTCGCCGGCTTCTCGATGGGCGGCGCCACGGCCTTCCTCCTCGCCTCGCGCCACCCCGGCCGCTTCGCCGCCGTGGCCAGCCACGCCGGGGCCTTCGACGCGCCGCGCCGCGAGGGCGACCCTTACGCCACGCTGGGCGACGCGCGCCCGCCCTTCATGCCCGACGAGGCCGAGCACGACGCGGTGTGGGGCCCGCCGGGCTCGGCCACGCGGCGCGAGTACGACCCCTACCGTTACCTGGCGCCGGAGCTCGCGCCGCAAGCCGCCCTCTATCTCGACGTCGGCGGCGACGACTACGACCGCATGCTGGCGATGAACCGCGCCTTTCACCAGGGCCTGGAGGCGGCCGGCATCCCGCACCGCTACGAGGAGCGCGCCGGCGGGCACGACATGGACTACGTGGCGCGGGCGCTCCCCGCCTCCTTCGCCTTCCTCGCTCAGGTCTTCTCGACCTGAAGCGACGGCGCCGGCCGGCCCAGCACCTCGGCGAGCAGGCGCGAGGTGGCGTCGAGGCCCTGCACCAGCTCGGCACGCGAGCAGCCGAAGCCGAGGCGCGCGTGGCGCGGCTGGCCGAAGCAGGAGCCCGGCACCAGCAGCACGCGGTGCTCCTCGGCCAGGCGCTCGCAGAAGCGGTCGACGTCGATCGCCTCGTGGAAGCGCGGGAAGCCGCACACCCCGCCGGCCGGCGGCACCCAGCCGGCGACGCCCTCCTCGCCGGCGATCCACTCGCTCACCATGCGGTGGTGCTCGCGGGCCGGGCCGAGACGGCGGGCGACCAGCACGTCCGCACCTTCGATGGCGCGCTGGGCCAGCAGCTCGACCAGCGGCGAGAGGTGGAGCAGGGTGTAGTCGCGCAGGTGGGCGCAGTGCTCGAGGAGCTCGGGCGGGCCCATCATCCAGCCGACGCGCAGCCCCGGCAGGCCATAGGCCTTGGACAGGGTGCCCATCGACAGCGCCCGCTCGTAGGCCAGGGTGGGCTCCGGCAGCGGCGGCTCGCCGTAGGTCAGCTCGCCGAACGCGCCGTCCCACACCAGATAGGCCCCCACCCGCTCGACCCGACGCAGCAGCTCGGCCTGCTCCTCGCGGCTCAGGGTGACGCCGGTGGGATTGTGGGGGAAGTTGACCACCACCATGCGGGTGGCGGGAGTGAGCAGGGCGGAGAGCTCGTCGAGGTCGGGGCGGAAGCCGGCCTCGGGGCGTAGCGGCAGGCGCTTGAGCACCGCGCCGGCCGCCTCCGCCACGGCGTAGAGCTGCTGATACAGGGGATCGAGGACTACTACCTCGTCGCCCGGCGCGAGCAGCGAGCTCATGATCAGGAAGTTCGCCTCGGTCGAGCCATGGGTAACCATCACGCGGCGGGCGTCGCCGCCCGCGAAGCGATCGGCCAGGGCCTGGCGCAGGCCGGAGGCGCCCAGTGTCTGGCTGTCGCGGAAGACCAGGGAGTCGAGCTCCCGCTGGTCGATCCCGAGCAGGGCCTTGAGGTCGGCGAGCGAGTAGTTCTCGACGCCGCTCGAGCCGATGTCGGCGTCGACGGCGAAGTAGTAGCGCCGCATGAAGCGCTCGAGGAGCGCGGGCTCGAGGTGGCCGAACAAGGCGTCCTCCTAGAGTTCAGAGCCGGTGAAGGAATCGTCGCGAGCAGGGCCGGCTGCTAGGAGCGGGAGGACCCGGCAACCGCAGCGTACACGCCAGTACGTGAGGATTGCCGGGAGGACCCGCGACAACGCAGACGGCCCGCGCAGTAGATTCATTCACCGGCTCTCAGGTGATGAGGCGCGACAGCGCGCCCGTGCGGCTGGGGCGCGACTTGCGCAGGTCGCGGGTGACGTTGATGCGCTTCATCCAGCGGTCCTGCCCGTCATAGCGAGCCTTGAAGGGCCGCCGGCCGTGTACTCCCTGGTAGTTGTCGATGAAGCAGAAGTCGCCGGTCTCGAGCACCAGGTCCTCGAGCTTCGCGTCCACCGTCTTGACTAGCGCGTCGAAGGCCTGCTGCGCGGCCTCGTCCTCCACGCGGTCCATGAAGTAGGGGTCGAGGCGGATGTAGGGCGCGCCGGGGTCGCCGAACAGCACGGCGATCTTCTCCGCCTGGGAATTCATCTTCTCGATCCGCTCGTAGGCGGCGGAGAGCGTGCAGTTGAGCTCGCGGTCGCTCTTCTTGTTCTTCTGGAGGTGCGACTCGTCGGGGCGGATGGTGAAGTGGGGCTCGAAGAGCGCCGCCAGGTGCGCCGGGTCCAGCTCGAGGTCGGCCATGGCGGCGAAGGTGGTCGGCACGCGGTCCGGGTTGCGCAGGCAGGCCATCCCCAGGTAGTCGCCGCGGTAGGGGTGGAAGGCGTCCTCGACGTGCCACCACAGGAGCTGCTCGCTGCCGGTGCCGAGCTGCTCCTTCTCGTTGCCCTTGATGGGGAAGATGTCGTGCACTAGCCGGCCGTCCTGCTGCGTGGACCAGCCGATGCAGTCGCCCAGGAGCGACCCCAGGAGGACGAGCAGCATCGCCTCCTCCTTGGCCCGGCCACCGGTGGCCTCGGTCTCCCAGTGGTGCGGCGTGGCGCCGATCTTCTCGCCGTCGATGGGGAAGCCGGAAACGATGAGCAGCGCCGAGGCCGGCTCGGTGGCGCGGAAGTCGATCATCTCCTCGCGCACGCGGCGTGGCAGCTCGTGGGCGTAGACCGCGGCGAGCTGGTGAAAGCGCGGGTCTTCGACCGATTCGTAGCGGCCCGACAGCTCGGCGAGCTGCTCCCGGATGTCTGCGGCTTCCTGTGGCGTCAACACCAAGCGTCGTGCGTCCATGCTTCCCCCTGGGAGCTCGCGGCAATTGCGCCGCGGCCGAACTAGAGTGCCGGCGACTCGGGAATTGGGGACGAGCGAGGCTCAGCCCGGCGTCGCGATGGCCGCTACGGGGCCGGCCGGCTCCACCGCCCGAGGGCTGCCGTCGTAGCACAGCCGGCCGTACTCGAGCTTGATCAGGCGGTCGGCGACGCCGTAGTACTGCTCGTCGTGGCTGATCACCACCACCGTCTTGCCTCGCCCGCGCAGCTCGGGCAGCAGGTGGTGGTAGAAGAGGCGCTTGAACAGCGGGTCCTGGTCCGCCGCCCACTCGTCGAAGAGGTAGATCGGCCGGTCCTCGAGGTAGGCGGTTAGGAGCGCCAGCCGCTTGCGCTGGCCGGCGGAGAGCGCGGTGGTCGACAGCCTGCCGTCCGTCACCTGCACTTTGTGGTCGAGCTTGAGCTCGCGCAGGTAGGAGGCCGCGGCCTCGTCCAGCCCCTCGGCCGGCAGGCCCAGGAGCTGGGGGAAGAGGTAGAAGTCGGAGAACACGGCCGAGAAGCGGTTGCGGTAGGCCTCGCGGTTGGCCGTGGTCACCGGCTCGCCGTCGACGAGGATGCGGCCGCCCTCCGGCTCGTAGAGGCCGACCAGCAGCTTGGCGAGCGTCGTCTTGCCGCTGCCGTTGCCGCCGGCCACGATCAGCAGCTCCCGCGGCCGGAGCTCGAGGTCGATCGGCCCCAGGGTGAAGCTCTCCTGCGGGTTCTCGCCGGCGTAGCCGTGCATCACCCCCTCGAGCGTGAGGTCGCGCCAGGTCGGCGCCGCGAGCTCGGCGGCGGACGGCGCCTCGGGCCTGAGCGACAGGCCCAGCTCGTCGATGCGCGCCAGCGAGATGCGGGCGCGGCCGAAGTCCGGCGTCGAGTCCAGCACCACCTGCAGTGGCGTCACCATGTAGACCAGGACCACCACGTAGGCCACCGTCACCTCGTGGGAGAGGCCCGGCAGCAGGGTGCGCCCGGCGAGCAGCACGCCCACCACCAGGAAGAGCAGGGCGTGGCCCCAGGCCGCGGCCGAGGCGAAGATCAGCCCGGCCTGGACCTGGGCGCCGCGCTGCGAGTCGGCGGCCTCTTCGAGCGAGGCCAGGAACGAGCCGCGCCGCCCGGCGTGGAGCTTGAGCTCCTTGTTGCCCTCGGTGAGGCCGCGGAAGTGGTCGAGCAGCCTGTCCTGGAGGTGGCGCGCGCGGCGGAAGCGCTCGACGCCGGCCAGGAGCGGCAGGCGGTAAGTGGCGATGCCGAAGACCAGCAGCGCCACCAGGACGATGAACAGCGCCGGCGACAGCCAGGCGAGGTAGCCGAGGCAGCCGGCCACGATGGCGCCGTTGATCACCACCACCGGCAGCAGCACGATGGTCGCCGAGAGGATCGCGACGTCGGTGGTCAAGACCGCCAGCAGCTTGGCCGGCCCCACCAGCTCGAGCTGGCGCAGCGGCGAGGCGAGGATCTGGCGCGACAGCGAGAGGCGCAGGTCGAGAATCGCGCCCTGGGCGAGGCGCTGGAGCAGGAAGACGGAGAGCAGGCGGGTCAGGGGGGCGAGCAGGCAGAGGGCGACGAAGGCGAGGAAGAAGGCCCTGCCGGGCTCCGTCTCCCGGGTCACCGCTTCGCTGATCAGGGCCAGCAGGCCGGTCGAGGCGGCACCGCTCAGGATGCCGACCACGACGGCCAGCACCAGGAGGGTGCGGGAGTAGCGAAGGAGGGTCGCGAGCAGCGACATGCGCGAGGGGGGAGAGTCCGCCGACCGACCAGAGTGCAGTGAAGAGCGCCGACCGTGACACGCAAACTACGCAAATGGAGGGGGTTGCCGATCTCTATCCGTTGTATGCTCCGCGCCCGATGCTGCGGGTTTCCCGCCCTCCGGCCCCGATCCGGGCGGCTCTTCTTCCGTTTCGTCACACCTCGCACGGTCACAGCACTCTCTGGAGAGACGCTGAAAAACGTGCACCGACGAGAAACGGAGAACCATGAAGATCCTGCTGCTCAATCCCAACGTCCTCGACCCTCCGGTGTTCCCGGTCGGCCTCGAATACACCGCCGAGCACCTGGTCAACGAGGGCTGGGACTGCTCGGTGCTCGACATGAACGTGTCCCGGGACCTCTCCCGCGTCCCCGGCCACGACCTGCTGCTGATCGCCGTGCGCAACCTCGACAGCGGCGTCGCCAACTCGGTCTTCGAGCTGCAGCGCACCCGCGAGGTGATCCGCGAGATCCGCAAGTACCACTCCGGGCGCATCGCCGTCGCCGGCAGCGGCGTCAACCTGGTGCCGGAGGCGACGCGCGCCTACCTGGGCGTGGACCACGCCCTCGCCTCGAAGGGCTTCGGCGCGGTCGACAAGCTGCTCGCCATGCTCAGCGCCGGCGAAGAGCCGCCGCCGGTGATCCGCGACTTCTCGCAGTACGTCAACGGCCGCTTCCGCCGCAACGTGATGGACAAGGCCTTCTACCTCGGCAAGGGCGACAAGATCGGCGTCGCCACCAAATTCGGCTGCCCGTTCAGTTGCCAGTACTGCGACTACCCGGGGGTGGACGGCCACCACGTGGTGCAACGGCCGACCGAGGAGGTGGTGGCCGAGGTCGCCAGCCTGCGCGAGCAGGGGATCAAGAGCATCTTCTTCTGCGACGCGGTGTTCAACATTCCGGTCAAGTCGGCGAACAAGCTGCTGCGCGCCATGCTCGAGGCAGGGATGACGGACGTCGACTGGGACGGCTTCATCAACCCCCACAAGGCGGCCTTCACCCGCGAGTTCGCCGAGCTGCTGCCGCTCTTCGGCCGCAAGCTGGTCTACTTCGGGGTCGACAGCCTGTGCGACCCGGTGCTGCTCGAGCTGCGCAAGGGCTTCACCGTGGCCGACGTGCGGCGCGCCGTCGCGGTGTGCCACGAGCTCGGCATGGAGGTGGCGTGCAGCCTGCTCTTCGGCCACCCGTGCGAGACCCCGGAGACGGTCGCCGAGACCTTCCGCACCCTGGACACCATCCCCTTCAAGGACGTGGACGTGACGCCGCGGGTGCGCCTCTACCCCGAGGCCCCGCTGTTCGAGATCGCCAAGGCCCAGGGCATCGTCCGCGAGGAGAGCGATCTCCTGGAGCCCGTGATGTACCCCAGCGCGCCGGGGGTCTTCGATACCATCGTGCGCCACGCCGCGGCGCGGCCCCACTGCCACATGGACAACCTGGACCGCTATCGAGTGGAGATCTCGGCCGCGTGAGACCGTGGCGGGCGGGTGGATGAGCACCCTCGAATGAGCACCCTGGGGCGGGACCTCGCCGTGGCGCTGCGCGCGCTGCGCAGCAACCTCGGGCCGACCGTGGTGGCGGTGGTGTCGTTCGCGCTCGGCATCGGCGCCGCGACCACCATCTTCTCGGCGATCGACGTATTCATGATCCGGCCGGTGTCGTTCGAGCGCGGCGACGACCTGGTGCTGCTCCTCACCCTGAACGCGCAGCGCGGCGGCCGGCCCAGCCGCAGCTCGATGCCCGACATCCGCGACTGGCAGGCCCAGAGCAAGACGCTCGACATCGCTCCCTACCAGTCCGCCGGCTTCAACGTCTCCGGTGGCGACCTGCCGGAGCGCATGGACGCTTTCGCCGTGGGCGTCAACTTCTTCTCGCTGCTGCGGGTGCGCCCGGCGGAGGGCCGCGACTTCCTGCCCGAGGACGGCCGGCCCGGCGGTGCGCCGGTGGTGATCCTCACCGACCGCGGCGCACGGCGGCGCTATGGCGGCGAGCCGGCCGCGGCGGTGGGCAAGGGCCTGTCGCTCGACGGCGTGCCCTACACCGTGGTCGGCGTCATGCCTCCCGGATTCCGCTTCGGCGAGGGCTTCGTGGACGCCTTCCTGCCCATCGTGGTGAGCGGCGAGGAGGCCCGCGGCGCGCGCGTCTTCTACCCCCTGGGCCGGGTGCGAGAAGGGCGGAGCCTGGCCGAGGCCCGCGCCGAGATGGAGGGCATCGCCCGCCGGCTCTCGGCGGCCCATCCCGAGAACGCCGGCAACGGCTCCCGCATCATCAGGATGCAGGAGTACTGGCACGACGAGGAGTTCCGGCAGGCGAGCCTGATCTGCGGCGCCGCCGCGTTGTTCGTGCTGCTGATCGCCTGCGGCAACGTCGCCAACCTGCTGCTGATCCGCGCCCTGGGGCGGGGGAGGGAGATCGCCCTCGAGGGAGCGCTGGGCGCCAGCCGCGGCCGGATTGTCGGCCGCCAGCTCAGCGAGAGCCTGCTGCTGGCGCTGGCCGGCGGTTTCTTCGGGGTCCTGCTCGCGGTGGCCGGGGTGCGCGGCTTCGCCTCGCTCCTGGACCCGGGCCACCCCGATATCGAGCAGCTCCGTATAGGCTTGAGACCGCTCCTCTTCACCCTGGTGGTAGTGGCGGTCGCCGCCCTCGCCGCCGGTCTCGTCCCGGCCCTGCGCAGCTCGCGGCCGAACCTCGCCCAAGCGCTGCGCGAGGGCGGGCGCACCGGCACCGCGGGCAAGGGCGGCCGGCTGCGCAAGGCCTTGGCCACCGCCGAGGTCTGCCTCGCCCTGGTGCTGCTGGTCGGTGCCGGGCTCCTCATGCGGTCCTACCTGCGCCTCGCCGGCACCGAGACCGGCTTCGATCCCAAGGGCGTGCTCACCTTCCAGATCACCCTGCCCGAGGCGCGCTACGGGGACGACAACCAGGTGCGGATCTTCGAGCGCCAGCTCCTCGAGCGGCTGGCGGCGATGCCCGGCGTCGAGGCGGTGGGAGCCACCTCCCACGTGCCGACCCGCGGCAGTGACAACACCGGCTACGGCATCCCGGGGCAGGACCTGGGCGCTCCCGACCAGGCGCCGACCGCCGCCCTCAAGCACGTGGCGCCCGGCTACTTCACCGTGCTGCGCATGAGGATGGCGGCCGGCCGCGAGATCGGCTGGAACGACACCGCGGACAGCCCACCCGTGGTGGTGGTCAACGAGTCCTTCGCCACCCGGCACTGGCCGGGCCAGGGCGGTTCCCACGAGAACGCTGTCGGCCAGCGCGTGGAGCTCGACGGCGTGCTGCACGAGGTGGTGGGCGTGGCGCGCGACGTGCGCGACTTCGGGCCCGAGAACGCGGCCCAGCCGACTCTCCTCAAGGCCGTCTTCCAGGCCGCGCCGCGCAACCTGACGCTGGTGCTGCGCGCCGCGGGCGACCCCGCGTCGCTGGTCAACCCGGTGCGGCGGGAGGTGGCGCGCCTCGACTCCGCCCAGGCGATCCACGAAGTGCTGACCATGGACCATGTGCTCGCCGGCTGGCTCGGCGGCCAGCGCGCGATGATGCAGATCCTGGTCGTGGTCTCCGCCATCGCGCTGATACTGGCGGTGATCGGCGTCTACGGCGTGATGGCCTACTCCGTGGCCCAGCGCCGGCGCGAGATCGGCATCCGCATGGCGATCGGCGCCGAGCGCCGCAGCGTGCTGTCGCTGGTAATGGGCGAAGGCGCGCGCCTGACCGGCCTCGGCGTCGGCCTCGGCCTGGTCCTGGCCTTCGTCGCCACCCGCCTCCTGGCCTTCTTCCTCTACGGCGTCGGGCCATTCGACGCCCTGACCTTCTTCGGCGTGGCGCTCCTCCTCCTCGCCGTCGGCCTCGCCGCCACCTACCTCCCGGCCCTGCGCGCTACGAAAGTCGACCCGATCCGGGTGCTGCGGGAGGAGTGAGGGGACGAGGGGCCGCGGTGCCGGAGGCTGGTTTCAAGCTCTCCAATCTTGCCTTCCAGGAAGAGACGCAGGCAGTCGGTCGAACAGAACAGCATCGAGCAGAATCCAGCGTGCGGCTCGACCAAGACCTGCGTGATGGAGCTGGTCTCCCGGAAGTCACCGAGGCCATGGTCGTGGGCCCCATGCCAGGTAAGGGTGAGAAACGCTTCGACATCGCCAGTCACTGCCGCCTTGGTACGGTTCTTCTTGTCAAAGGCGAGAGCGCCCCCACCCAGCTCCACTAAAGAGTGTGGCTCGCCAACAGGGCGCCGCCCACACTCGGGACATAGCCGCTCTTGGATTGACGGGGACGCTGAGCTTCTTCGAGTACTGGACATCGGACGACCCTCCAGGCGGCCGGTTGGTCACTGCATGCAGGTTCCGGTAGAGAGACAGATTCCGCTGGAGAGGCTTCCAAGCGCTTCTTCCGCCTTCTCTCCTCCAGGCCCAGCCGCTGTCGGGATTGTACGCCCGGAGGCCGCAGGCGCTGGTGGCTGCGCTACGCTCGCGGGTCGAGGAGGTCAGCATGGATGAGTCCGGTGTAATCTTGACGGCCGTGCTGCCGATGCTTGGCGTGGTGGTCGGAGCTGCTCTCCAGTACTGGATCACCAGGTCGAGCGAGCGGCAGAGGCAGACGGAGCTGTTGCGGGACCAGGCCTACGCCGACTACCTTCGCGGGGTCGCTCAGCAGGGCGCGGCGGCGCGTTTTGGTGTGCCAAAGCGCGAGGAGATACTCTGGACCGTGGCCGACGCGAAGGCCCGGATCACGATTCTTGGATCGACGCGAGTCTGTGAGGCGCTGGCGCGCTTCGAGAGAGCTGGACCTGTTCTCGACGAAGCTCGTAGCGGTTTGTTCGTCGAGATCTGCCAGGCGATGCGAGCTGACTGCGCAGGCAGACAGGGCCCGCTGAGCGCGGACGATGTCGAGTGGATCTTGCTTGAGAAGAAGCCCAAGCCAGCTGCTCGGTGAGGGCGGGCTTCAGATGTTCGACCTCAGCGTGGGGCGGCCGGCGGGGCTTCGGGCCCGCCGAGTGAGGGACGCGCCGCGCGGCTCTGGGCATCACCCAACAGCAGGTGGGTCACCTCGACGTCGGCCGCCGGCGCGTGCCGGTTTCTACGCTGCTGGCGCTGGCTCGCAGCCGAAGCCGGGCTCCGAAGCAGACCGCTGGCGGTCGGCTATGGCACTCTGAGGTCGTACTGCGGCGGCCGCGGCGGGTGGCCCTCACAAGGGCTTCCCTTCAGAGAATCGGGGCCGTCCGGGAAAAAGCGGTCGCTCCGAATTGAGTCGAGAGCCAGTCGAGCGAGAAACGCCTCGTGACTCTCAGGCTTCTCGATAGTGAGGACCTCCTCCAACGCACGCTCGGCAGAGGTTCCCGCGAGTGAGCAGCCGCGTTGCTGCACGAGCCAAATAACCTGAATCGCAGAGGTCTTGGGAAGGGTCGCTCGCTTTCCAGAGGCGTAAGGGGCCATCAGCTCTGCGGCTTCCCAGCCGTACCAGGAGATCGCTGCCTCCGCACGGCCCTGTGCCAGGCCATGGTTGCGGAAGTGCGCCTCGTATGCGGCGATCTTCTCTGGCAGGGAGAGCCTTTCAAAGTTCTTCGGCAGGCTAGGGCAGGCCACAGCCCCAAGGGCGCAGCCCACCAGCAGGAACCTCTTGGAGATCGATAGGTGATTCATGGCCTTTGCCTCGCTACTACTTGGGCTCGGGGACGTGCACGAGGAAGCCCTGGATAAACTGGAAACCCACCTTGAAGGCGCCAGCCTCCACGGCTTCACTCAAAGCACCGCCCACACGCTCTAGCTCCTCCTCGTTGAGCGGCACGCCGGCGTCCAGCTTCTGAGCGATGTCTTTGTTCGTTTCGAGGAAGGAGCTGATCACGCCCTGCACGCGGTTGGAGATCTCCTCGTGAATGATGTTTTCGTAGGCGGCCCTGTCAGACATCCCGGTGCCGCCCGGCCCGCCGTGCGCCCGGTTGTAGAAGTAATTCTGCAGGTAGGCCTGGCCGAATAGCGGGCCTTGGACCCGGTACTGGTACACGTGGTTGAGCTCGTGGCCAAGAAACGCCACATCGATGGGCTCTCGGTCTGAGGAGCTGAACGAGCCGGGCACAAAGATTCGCTCGCCCAGCGTGATCGCCATTCCGCCGGTGAACATCCCAGCAATCGCTCCGGCCACACCAGAGTAGACCTGCACGCTCGAGAAGTCGTCGCCGAAGAAGGCGTTGAAAAACTGGAGCAACACGGGGTGCAGCGGCTCTAAGCCGTTGGGGTCGACGAGGACCATCGGATTGCCAACCGTATAGCTGTATCGATTCCACGACTGTGGACGCCTGGGCTTGCCGGCGATCTTGTCGACGCTCAGAAACCTTCCCGTCACCGGGCTATGAAACCTGGCGTGCATGTAGTCCAAGTCGTCGCCCGCCCCACCCAGGTTGTTCAGGTCCCGCTCGTGCCCCGTAAACTTCAGCCGCTCTCCATCCGTCGTGCTCCCCGCCAGCTCCTCGCCGAACGGGAAGTAGGTGTGGTGCGCGACCATGTTCTTGGCCGGGTTGGTGGTGAGCCGCGGGGTACCCAGGTGGTCGAGGTGGTAGTGGCGGACTCCTTCGTCGGGGTGGTCGGCGGCGAGGAGCTGGCCGTCGCGATAGATCGAGTCCTTGGTCTTCGACCAGCCGAGGTGGGCCTGAAACTGCCGCACCGGATTGCCCCCGAGGTCGCGCAGGGTCCACAGCGAATCGGAGCCGCTGATCTTGAGCGACCAGAACCGCTCGTCGTCCGCGGTGTAGACGTAGACCCAGTCCTCTTGCGCTGGCCCGGAGGCCGTGATCATGCGCTGGAGCCGGTTGAGCTTGTCGTACTGGTAGGAGGTGCCGTTGCAGATCGCGGTCCCTCCCCAGCAGGTGAGGTTCCCCGCTGCGTCGTAGGCGACGCCGCTTCCGGTCAGCCGGTTGGTCGAGGCGCTGGTGGGTGTCGAGCGCGCGTTGGAGCCGGTGACGGAGGTGATGTTGCCGTAGTCGTCGAAGGTGTAGCCCTGGCTCGCGCTGCCTCCTGCCCAGCTCGGCAGGTAGACCGTCGAGCCGGTCAGCCGGCTGAGCTTGTCGTAGAGGAAGCTCGCCGCTCCGATCGCCGAGACGTTGCCCGCTCCGTCGTAGGAGTACTCGCCGGTGACGAAGTTCTGGCTGAAGTTGACCCCCGAGGTGGCGAGCTTCCAGGGCCGCTGCATCCAGTTGTCGGCGGGCTCGAGGTCGATCGTGTCGGTGACCAGGTTGCTGTGGGCCACGGAGGCCAGCATGCCGTTGGCGTGGTAGGTGATCGCGCTCGCCCAGCCCGGCACCGAGGTCAGATGGCCATTGGTGTAGCCGTAGGTCACGGTGCGGGGGGAAATGCCGGGCGAGCCGCAGCCGCCGCCCGTGCAGCTCGGGTAGGTCTGCGAGAGAAGGTTGCCACCCGCGTCGTAGCCGAAGGTCTGCGTAAAGAGCTCCTGGGCCGCGCCGTTGAACTGGTGGAGCGTGGTCTTCTGGGACACCCGGCCCTCGACTCCGCTGTAGGTGTAGGCCTCGATCACGTCGATCGTCGCCGAGATGGGAGAGCTGAAGTAATTGTACCCCTGGGCCTGGTGGAGCTTGCCGCCTCCCCGGCCCGAGGCCGTGTCGTAGCTCCACTGCTTGAGCAGGCGGTCGGTGGGAGAGAGGTCCTCCCACACCTCCTTCAGGCGCTCGGCCTTGTCGAAGACGTAGAGCAGCTTGTTGGTCGCCGAGCCGTCGGTCTTGAAGCCGGCATGCCCGCGCGCATCGTAGCTGCCGTAGGTGACCGGGCCGCCCTTCTCGGGATGGGTCTCCGAGTTGAGGAAGCCGCGGTTGTCGTAGCCAAACAGCCGCTCCTGGCCGCACGTCGCCCCGCTCGCTCCCTGGCAGACCCGGGTCAGCCGATTGCCCACGTCGTACTGGTAGGTGGTCGAAACGGTCGCGGTGCCCGCGCCGTTGGGCTCCTGCACCTTGAGCAGCCGGCCGTGCCCGTCATACGTCTCGGTGGTGGTCGAGGCGGTCTCCACCCCGGCACCGGTCGCCACGTTGACCGTGCGGCTCACCTGGCGGATGCCGGAGTAGCCGAGCGTGATGGCGTGCGGGGAGTTGCCGTCCACGGCGTCCGGCGGCACGATCTTGCCCGGCCGGCCGAACGCGTCGAAGCTCTGGTAGCGGGTGGCGAGCAGGGCGAAGTCCCCGGTGGCGTCCGGGATCTGCTCGGAGACCGAGCCCTTCCAGCCGAGCGCGTTGTAGCCGGTCACCCGTTTGGACCACGAGCCATCCGCCATCTCGACGCGTTCTTTCCACACCCGGCCGAACCCGTCGAACGTGAGCTCGCTCTCCCCGAACGGCGAGCTGGCACAGGTCGATCCACCCGGCACGTCGCGCAGGATCTGGACTCTCGCCGGCCCGCCGCCGATGGCGGGGTAGTTGTAGCAGGTCTTGGCCCCCTTCTCGGCGGCTCCCGCGCTGGAGTGCGGCGCCACCATCTTCAATCGGCCCAAGGTGTCGTAGGTCAAGGCCGTGGGGTAGCCGGCCGTGTCGTAGGAGGACTTGACCAGGCCGGTCGAGGCGTCGATGTCCGCCTGGAAGCTGTAGAACGGCAGGTAGTCATTGGCCGCCGTGGTCTTGCGGTAGCGGCTAGAAGCACGCACTCCGCCCGAGTAGGTGTGCTCGACCCTGTACGCGAAGGAGGCAGGAGCCGTGCAGTTGGCGGCGGTGCCGAGGGCCTGCACGTCCCCGCCGTAGAAGCTCTCGCTCTTGACGTTGCCGGTCCCCGCCTCTTTCTCGTAGAGGATCAAGACGTCGTTGGCGCCGATCGTGGTGCCGGTCTTGACGATCCGCTCGCAGAGGAGAAACCCGGTCTGCGCCTCGAAGCTCGCGTAAGTCCTCGCGATCGCACCCTGGTTGGCCTGGCGGTAGCTGAAGGTCTCGAGCACCCAGGGCGCGCTCGTCGCCGGCGGCTGGAAGACCAGGTTGGAGGCCGTGCAGGTCTGCTGGTTGGTCGAGAGGTTGACCTCGTAGCAGCGCGAGCCGTTGAACTGTACCCGCGTGGTGCGCGAGTCGGAGACGTTGGGATCGAAGTCGCTTGCCTTCGTAGTCGCTCGATAGTGGCCTAGCCCGTCGAAATCTGCCTGGGTTGTATCGAGCACCTTGTTGCCGTCGTCGGCGAACTTGGTGCGCTCGGCGTTGACCCGGCGATTGGTGTCGTACCACAGCGCGGGCTCGAGCAGCGGCGTCGGCCCCAGGAGGTCGTGGCTGTAGGAGACCCACTGCGTGCGCTTGAGGGTGTTGGTGGCGTCGCGGATCTCGCTCGACAGGTACTTGCCCGCCTCGCTCGTGTCCCAGGTGAAGGGCAGCCCGTACTCCCAGCCGCGCCAGACCGGGCCGCCTTGAAGCGTCTGCGGCGCGGTGAAGAAGTGCTTGACCGAATTGCCCTCCGGATCGGTCACCGTGGTGCGCACCTCGCGCGACGGATTGGAGAGGGTGCCCGGGTCGGGGAAGATCGTGCTCGCGTAGCTCCAGGTGCCGTCCCCGCTCCACGGGTCGGTCACCGTGCGGGTCGCCACCCCGGGGCCGCGCTGGTGGTGGTTGCTCGGGTTGATCGGCGTCCCGTCGTAGCCCGGGAAGCGCCAGAGCTGCCAGCTCCAGGCGAGCTTCCCCTTGGTGGGAAGCTCCAGACCCTCGATCACCCCGGAGTTGAGGCACTGGGGATCGGTGGGCGGGGCTCCACGGTGGTAGTCGGCGAGCAACGAGGCCTCCTGCACCTTGAAGACGATCCCTTCGGGGCCGTTGATCTGCTCGAGCAGCGGCACCGTGATCTGGTCGACGCCCGACGATTGACCGCCTGCGTTGTTGCTCCACCAGGTGTCCTTGCAGGTGCGGTAGAAGGTCGCGCTCTCGTAGGTGAAGGTGTAGGTGGCGGTCTGACCGCCAAAGGCCGCCAGGACCACGCTCGACACCTGGCGTGTACCCTCGATGAAGTGGTTGCCGAAGTTAATCCTGTGCGTGCGACCCAGGCTGTCGCTCAAGATCCACTGCGTGGCGCTCGCGGTGTTCAAGGTGAGGTAGTTGCCGTGCCGGTCCTCGATCATCGAGACGTGGCTGTTGGTCGAGAAAGTATGCGTAGTGCCGTCCGGCATCTCGATCGTGCGCGCCGCCGTGTTGAGCCGCAGGTAGGTGTTGTCCCGGCTGTAGTAGATGTTGGCCGTCGCCGTCTCGCCTTCGTGAATCGTTGGGTAAAACGAGTGACGGCTGCCGTCCCCGGAAATCCAGACCCAACGAGTCGAGTCGTTGAAGGTCGGATCACCCGGGGCGAAGAGCCTGCCGAGATGGAGCGCCCACCCCAGGCCGCCGTCGAACTGAGGGTCTGGCCGCGCCACCGTGGCCGGCGTGAAGATGTCAGGAGGAGTGAAGTTCTCGTCCTCCTCGTACTTCCACAAGTTGCTGTTGTAGACCAGGGTCAG
>JBIOXV010000112.1:0-2033 GCA_044869805.1 Thermoanaerobaculia bacterium
TGGTCAGCATCGAGTCGGCGATCCCGGCGGCGAGCTTGGCGATCGTGTTCGCCGACGCGGGCGCAACCAGGTACAGGTCGGCATTGGCGGCCAGCTCCAGGTGGCCGATCGGGTCGTGGTCGGGGAGTGGATCGCCCGGGAAGGAACCCCGGAGCGGATCCCGCGCGAACTCGTCTTCGAGCACCGGCGCGCCGACAATGCCCTCGAAGGAAGCGGAGCCCACGAACCGCTTTGCCGCCGGGGTCATAAGCACCCGAACGCCGTGCCCAGCCAGGGTCGCCAGCCGCGCCAGCTCCAATGCCTTGTAGGCGGCGATCCCGCCGCTCACACCGAGGAGGATGCGGGCCATCTCGGCGGCCTCACCCCCGCGCCGGTCTAGGCGCGGTAGCGGTAGTTGATCTTGCTCGCCGCCAGCTCCTCGAGCGCGATCGTGAGGTAGTTGCCCGATGGCGTGTCGACCATCGGCGGCGTGTACTCCTCGTAGCTGCCCTCCCCGAGAGCGCGGTAGTAGCTGTTCAGTTGCCGGGCCCGCTTCGCCGTCACTACCACGGCAGCGTAGTGAGAGTCGGTCCGCTCCAGCAGCTTGTCGACGCGCGGCTTGATCATCTCTTGCCCATTCTAGTGGGGTATCTCATGACCAGGTGCCTTTCCGGTGCAACGTTGCGAGAGGCCCCACTAGGGATCGCGCGCCAACTCCTCGCGCACGATCCGTTCCAATTCGCCGGCCGCACGTTCGATCTCATCGTTCACGATCACGTGCTCGAACTCCGGTTGCGCGGCGAGCTCTAGCTCCGCCGTCCGCAGCCGTTCGTCGATCGCCTCGCGGGAGTCCGTGCCCCGGCCCTCGAGCCGCTGGCGGAGCGCGTCCGGATTCGGAGGGGCGATGAACACCTGAGCGGATTCCGGCATCGCCGCTCGCACCTGGCGAGCGCCCTGCACCTCGATCTCCAGAACCACGGACCGGCCCTCAGCGAGCAGCCGCTCGACCTCCGAGCGCAGGGTCCCGTACCGGTTGCCGCTGTAGGTGGCGTGCTCGAGGAACTCTCGTTCGCGAGCGCGCCGGTCGAACTCCTGACTGCCGAGGAAGTGGTAGTCGCGGCCATCCACCTCGCCCTCTCGCGCCTCCCTGGTCGTCGCCGAGACCGACAGCTCCAGCCCGGGAACCCGCCGCAAGAGCTCAGAGATCAGCGTCCCCTTGCCGACGCCGGACGGGCCGGTGATCACGAACACCTTCGGCACGGCGCCCATCCTTACCTACCCACCGGCGCCTAATCCACTCTCGGGTGCAACGGGTCCCCGACGCGATTGCCCAACCTCCGCAACGGGCTCGGGTGATCACCACCGCGGGCGCGACGGCGCACGCGTGGCGACCTCCACGACGCTGCGTCCGTGCCGATCCGTGCCTGGCGGCGCGTCCTACCTAGCGCCGAAGCTGCGCGACCAGCTCGCCGCGCTGGCGAGCCGAGAGGCCGCCGATCGTCTTCGAGGGCGAGATCCGGCACTGCGTGAGGACCTTGTTGGCCTTCACCCGGCCGTACTTCGGGACGGCCAGGATCATGTCGAACGCCTTGGCGGAGAGCACGTAGTCGGGGGGGTCGCGCAACAGCACCTCGACCTTGACCTTGCCCGCCTTCAGGTCCCGCTTCAACCTCGCCCGCCTGGAGCGGATCTCGTTTGCCCTCCGAAGGGCCCGCATCCGCTGCTCGTGGGTCCTCTCGGGAACAGCGGCGGCGGTGTCGACGGAGGACGGGGCCATCGGCGGCGGCGATCATATACCCGCTGCCGCGACCCACACAAGGGGGGTGGGGCTCTTTCTTCCGAAATTCGGTTCGACCTTAGGTTGAGGTCGACGCCAGCATCCGGCCCCTCAAGTCCGAAATCGGACCAACCCCGCCCGCCACGAGCTCCGCCTCGAGCTCCGCTCGCACCCGGTTCCCGGCCAGCGGGTCTCGGAAGTTCGCCGTGCCGACCGCGATGGCGGTAGCCCCAGCGGCCAAAAACGAGAGCGCGTCCGCTCCTGACTCGATCCCACC
>JBIOXV010000113.1:0-41061 GCA_044869805.1 Thermoanaerobaculia bacterium
GCCGCCGGCGGCCACCCCGAGCCCGCCCGCGAAGCGCACCAGCTCGAGCAGCGAGAAGCCGATCAGCAGGTGGGCGTAGGGGCTCTTCACGGCCCAGCCCAGCTTGCGCCCGAGCCAGCGCCCGAGCTCCAGCGAGGCGGCCGAGTAGCCCACCAGCCAAACCGCGAGGATGGCGAACGGCAGCACCAGCACCAGGATCGGGATCAGGGCGATGCCGATGATGGTGATCACCAGCAGCAGGGCCGCGAGCAGGCAGAAGGGGATGAACAGCAGCAACGCCAGAAAGCCCACCAGGCCGGCTTTCCACCAGCTCTGGCGCACCCGCTCGGCCGAGCGCTCCACGGCGCGCGGCGCCACCAGCAGGGTCAGGCAGAGGAGGAAGGCGATGAAGCCGAAGAGGGTCAGCCGCCAGAACAGCGACCACAGGCCGGAGACCGGGTCGAGCCACCGGCGGCCGCTGAAGGGACCGCGCCACATGTGGCCGCGGCCCTCCTCGTCATCGCGCCAGGAAAAGCCGCCGAACGGCACCTCGGTGACCGCGCCGCGAACCCGCGCGCCGGGGTTTCTCTCCACCCCGCCGCCGACGCTGGTCACGTCGCGCAGCACCTCGGCATTGGGGCCGAGGTGGACCCAGCCGTTGACCGCCACCACCTCGCCCTCCACCCGACCGTCGATCCACGTCGAGCCGAAGACCGAGGTCACGTCGCCCCGCACCTCGCCGTCCACGGTCACCGAGCCGAAGACCGCCACCGCGTCGCGCGCGCTCTCGTCGCGGTCTACGGTCACACTGTTGAACAGCGCGAACTGGCTGCCGGTGCGGTGGGACGGGGACGGGGAGTCGCTCGCCTCCTCCTCGTCGGCTGCCTCAGCCTCGTCGGCGCCGGCGTCGGGCGGCTGAGGAGGCTCCGGCGCTTCGGGGGCCTCGACCTGGGGGCCGGCCGGCGCTTCGAGCACCGGCTCGGACAAGCCCTCGAGGCCGAGATCGAAGAGCCGCCGGCGATCGGCGGGAGTGAGGGCGGCGAGCGCCAGGATGGGCTCGGCATCGGCCTGCAGCCAGGCGCGCAGCGCGACCTCTTTCACCTTGGCGCCGTTGACCCGCACCTCATCGCCCGCGACCAGGATCGAGGAGATCCCGAGGCTCGGCTCGCGCGGCTCGAGCGCCACGCCCTGCGGCGCCGGCGAGACGCGATAGTCAGCCTGGATGCGGGCCCGCAAGTCGCCCTGCTGCGTCGCGGCGGGGAGGGCGGCGAGCGCCGCCAGCGAAACCAGGGCCGCGAGCCTCGGCAGCGCGGTGCCCGGCCACCCACGCCGGCGCGGTTGGGGCGGGCAGGGCTCAGGCGCTCGCATAACGGAAGTTCCTCTCTCGCGCGACGAGGCGGCTCAGGGCACGGAAGGTGAGACAGGAGATCAGGTAGACGACCAGGACGCCGATTGCCACCCCGGGGTTGCGGACCGCTTCGAGCGAGATCCCTCGCGCCAGGTCCAGGGCCTTGCGCGCCACCAGCAGCAGGGACACCAAGAGGTGGCTGGCCCGCGCTACCAGGGCGCCGAAGCCCTGGAGCAGCGTGGAGGGGCCGAGCTCGCCGATGCCGAATGCCGTGAGCAGCGGCTGAGCGGCCAGCAACGCGGCCAGCGCGGCCACGGTCGCGGCCGCCGCCAGCAGGGTGAAGCTCGAGAGCCCCACAGCGGCGGCGGGGCTCGCGCCGCGGGCCGCCTGAGGCAGCCGCGCGGCGAGCATCACCCGCTCGGCGAAGCCGGCGCGCGGCGCGGGCCGCGGCGCCGCGGTGAAGAGCGCGCCCAGCGCCGCTTCGGCCGTCGTGTCGTCGCCCCGGTGCTCGGCTTCGAGCCACCTGCGAAGCTCCTCGTGGGGGTGCCGGTTCATCGTCTCGTCTGCCTGTCTCGTCTCGTGCCGTCGCGGCTCCAGCGGCCGCGCTCAAGGTGCCCTACGAGGGTCCTCCGTTTCTGGTTTCGCGGCCGAGGCCGGCCTCACCCCGGCGCCCAGCCGGCCGCCTGAAGCACCGTGGCCAGCTCCTTTCGCGCCCGATGGATGTGGGTCTTGACCGTCCCCAGCGGCAGGCTCATCACCTCCGCGATCTCCTCGTATGCCAACCCTTCGCGAAAGCGTAGCACCATCACCTCGCGGTAGTCCGGGCGCAGCGTGGCCATCGCCCGCTCCAGCGCCCGCCCCAGGTCCGCCCGCTGCGCCGCGTGCTCGGGGGTCTCGGCGCCGGGGTCGGGCAGGCGCTCCGCATAGTCCGGCTCCCCCTCCTCGGCGGCGGCGAGCGACACCGTGGCCACCCCGCGGCGGCGCATCCAGTCGATCGAGGTGTTGTGGGCGATCTTGAACAGCCAGCTCGCCATCTTGTGCTGGCGGTCGTAGCGGGGCAGCGCGCCGAAGGCCTTGAGGAAGCTCTCCTGGGCCAGGTCCTCGGCGACGCCGGCGTCGCGGACGAGGCGCATGATCAGGCCATAGACCGGCCGCTCGAAGCGCCGGACGATCTCGCGATACGCCTCCTCGGCGCCGGCCAGCGCCCGGTCCACGAGCTGCGAATCGTCGAGATCGCTCCAGCGTGTCACAGCGCCGCCCGCAGGTCTGGGGGCGTGTACGGGGGCCGGCGGCCGGGGTTTCCGCCCGCCGGGCCTGCGACTATAGTGACCTCGGACCTACCCCCGAGGACTCGGCACCCATGCGCAGCCCCCGCCTCGCCTCGACCGCCACCCTCGCCTTTGTCCTCGCCTGGCCGGCGCTCGGCCAGAGCTACGACCGCGAGCGCCCGCGAAAGACCGGGATGGAGTACGAGCGCGAGGCCGAGAACGTGCGCACCCGCGATCTCGCCGTCGAGCGCTATGACGTGCCGCCCCTGACCTCCCGGCCGCTCAAGAAGGCGGTCGCGGACCTCAGGGCCGGCACCTCGACCCTGCCCGGCGGCCTGGAAACGGTGTGGGGCGAGTTCCTGGCCGCCGACCGCGCCTACTTCGTGGCCCTGCAGGTGTCGGCCGCCGCCGGCCCGGAGCTCGCGGACGGCCAGAAGGTGGTGCTGTTCGGCGAGGTCACCAACGCCGCCGGCAAGGCCGTCTTCTCCTTCGAGCTCGATCGGCGGGCGCAGGCCGCCGGAGATCGCCTGTTCGTCGACCTGCCGATGTCCCTCGAGCCGGGCGAGTACACGGCCGTGGCCGGCCTGGCGGACGGCAAGACGCCGCGGGCCATCACCTCGTTCAGCCTGGCGCCGGCGGCCATCGACGGCGGCGAGTTCGGCGTGTCGCGCCTGCTCCTCGCCGACCGGCTCTTTGCCCTGCCGGCCGCCCAGCGGCCCGACGAGCCCTTCGCCTTCGGCGGCATCAAGGTGGTGCCGCGTGGCGACCGCACCTTCTCCACCGCCGGAGAGGCCTGGCTGTTCGTGGTGATCCGCAACCCCGGCCTCGACCCGGCGCAGGGCCCCAAGCTCGCCGCCCCCAAGCTCGCAGTACGCGTGGTGATCGAGCCCGCGGGCGGTGCCGCCGGGCGGCGCGAGATCCCGGTGCGGGATGCCGCGCCCACGGCGCTCAAGGGCTTCGACGGGCAGTGGGGCTTCGGTCTGCCGGTCCAGCTCGCCTCCCTCTCCCCGGGCGAGTACACCGTGAAGCTCGAGCTCGAAGACCTGGTCCTGGGCCGCAAGGTGGGGCCCAGCGCCAGCCTCCACCTCGTCGCCCGCTAGAGACCTGCCGCGTGCGGCTCGACCGCTCGCGACGGTTGCTGCCTACTTGCGGACCTTGTCGCCTGAGGCGTAGAGCTTGTCGATGCCTTTCCTGGCCATCTCCAGCGTCACGTCGTCGAGCCAGTTGAGGAGCTTGCTGTCGGTGGTCGACCAGTTGGTGCCGGAGACCACCCGGTGATGGAAGCCAGCCACCACCGCGCCGCTCGCGGTATCGACAAAGCGCAGGTCGAGGGTCGTGCTGCCGGAGCCGGCGCCGAAGCCGACGAACGCCTTGGCGGCCACGCTGCCGGTGGAGCAGTCGACGATGCGGCCCTCGACCCGGATGTCGCCCTTGTCCTCGCCCAGGGTGATGCGGTCCTTGAAAGCACGGCGGAAGGCGTCGGACAGGATCTCCGGCATGTCCTCGTTGATGTCCTCTGCCAGCCGCATGTCCCGGCTGTCGCGCTCGTCGGCCTCGCGGCCGAGGAACTGGACCTCGGGCCAGGTCGCGAAGACCACCGTCTTGCCGTCCAGGCCGAAGCCCTGGCTCACCCACAGGTAGTCGATCTCGTCCTCCACCTCGCGGAACTCGGCGGCCTCGGGGCCGAACCAGCTCTTCTCGAGCAGGCCGTCGTCGAGGGTGTTGCCGCTGGCGCCGGACTTGCGCGCCGCCCAGGCCGACGGCGCGGCGAGCAGGGCGAGGGCGATCACGGCGAGCAGGCGGCGGTCGAGCAGGGCACGCTTCACGCGGGAAAGTCTCACGGTTCACTCCTTTTTGAAAAATCAGACACCTATTCTGCCCCAAACCGGACGCCTTGGCGCTCCCGGGCTGGGCGGGTCCGCGGCCCACCTCTCGGCTAGACTACCGGCGTCGACCCGATCATCCCTCTCAACCCAGGAGCAGCGACCATGAAGAAGCTCGCCCTCGCCCTGCTTGCCGGATGCATCACCCTCTCGGCCCTCGCCGGCACGCTGGCCGGCGTCACCATGGACAACCAGATCAGCGTCGGAAGCCAGGACCTCGTGTTGAACGGCATGGGGCTGCGCAGCAAGTTCTTCGTCAAGGTTTACGTCGGCGGCCTCTACCTGCCGGGCAAGCAGACGGACGCCGCCAAGGTCCTGGCGGCCGACGAGGCGCGCCGCATGGTGATGCACTGGCTCCACGACGCAGGCAAGGACGCAGTCTGCGACGGCTGGAACGAGGGCCTGGCCGCCAACACCTCTGGCGCCTCGGCCGAGCTGAAAAAGGACTTCGACACCCTGTGCAGCTACATGGCGGATGCGGTGACGGGCGACCGCTTCGTCTTCACCTACGTCCCGGGCACGGGGACCGCGGTCGAGCTCAAGGGCCAGGCCAAGGGCACCATCGCCGGCAAGCCCTTCGCCGACGCCCTGCTCGCCTGCTGGATCGGCCCCAAGCCGGGCCCCGGCGAGGACTTCAAGAAGCACCTGTTGGGAGGTTGAGGGATCCTAAAAAAAAGGAGGAGCGCTCGGGGCGCTCCTTGCGGGAGGGATGAGAGGAGGAATTGCCTCCCCGCCCGGAACCGTAGCAGAGGAATTGCCACGTGTCAATATCGGGAATGAAAAGAACCTTCCTGCCGCCGGCCGCGCTCCTCTGCGCCCTGCTGGCGGCCCCGGCGTCCGGGGACGAGACGCGGCCCGTGGAGGTGGCCTCCTACACCCTGACGGTGCGCCTCGATCCCGAGACTCACTGGCTCGAAGGCCAGGGCGAGATCCGCTGGACCAACCGCAGCGCGGCCCCGGCCTCCGAGCTGCGCTTCCACCTCTACCTGAACGGCTTCCGCAACTCCGCCTCCTCCTGGCTGCGCCGGGACTCCGACGACGAGCTGGAGGAGCTGACCGAGCACGGAGCCTGGGGATCGATCGAGCTCGAGCGCCTGCGCGTCGCCGGGGGTGCCGACCTCCTCCCCGGACTCGAGCACATCGCCCCGGACGACGGCAACGCCGACGACGCGAGCGTGGCCCGCGTCCCGTTGGCGACGCCGGTGGCGCCGGGCGAGACCCTCCGCCTCGACGTCGCCTGGACCGCGCAGCTCCCGTTCGCCGTGGCGCGCACCGGCTTCAAGAACGACTTCCACTTCGTGGCCCAGTGGTTCCCCAAGCTCGGCGTCCTGGAGCCGGACGGCACCTGGAGCTGCCCGCAGTTCTTCCGCGCCACGGAGTTCTACGCCGACTTCGGCGACTACGACGTGACCTTCACCGTGCCGCGCAGCTTCGTGGTGGGGGCGACCGGCCAGCTCGCTGGGACGACAGAGCAGTCCGACGGCACGGTCTCCTACCGCTTCACCCAGCCGGGCGTGCACGACTTCGCGTGGACGGCCTGGCCCGGCTTCGTCGAGCGGCGCCGGCCTTTCCGCGAGCCCGGCCTGCCGGAAGTGGAGATGATCCTGCTGCTGCCCCGCGAAACCGCCGGCTTCGCCGAACGCTACTTCCGGGCCCTCGAGCACTCGCTGTCGCACTTCGGACGCTGGTACGGGCCCTACCCTTACCCCACCCTCACCATGGTCGACACGCCCTGGGGGGCCGACGGCGCGGCCGGCATGGAGTACCCGACTTTCATCGCCACCGGCGGCCGGGTGCTCTCGCCGCTCGCCACCCACGATCCCGAGAACGTCACCGTGCACGAGTTCGGCCACCAGTTCTTCTACGGCCTGGTGGCCACCGACGAGTTCCGCGAGTCGTTCCTCGACGAAGGGCTCAACACCTACGCCACGGCGCGGGTGATGCGCTCCGCCTACCCGCCGAAGGCGTGGTCGTTCCGGGTGTGGGGCGTGCCACTGGTGTTCGAGAGCGTGCGCCAGGAGACGCCTCTCGACACCTCGGCCCGCTTCTTCCGTCGCGCCGTGCACGATCCCATCGCGCGCACCGCCTGGGGCTACGCCGACCTCGCGACCTATCGCGCCATGACCTACAGCAAGATGGCGATGCTGATGGAGCAGGTCGAGCGCACCCTCTCGCCGCCGGTGATGGAACGGGCGATGCGCGCCTACACCACCGGCTTCCGCTTCCGCCACCCCCGGACGCGCGACCTGATCACCACCCTCTCGCGCGAGAGCGGCCGGGACCTGACGCCCATCTTCGACCAGCTCCTGAACGGCGCGGGCCTGCTCGACTACGCCGTGGACTCCGTGTCGACGGTGCGGCGCGCGGAGCCGATCGGCGTCTTCGGCGAGGGCGGCGGGCGGCGTCTCGTGGAGCACGCCGAGGACCTTCCGGGCTTCGAGAGCGAAGTCGTGGTCCGCCGCCTGGGCGAGGTGCGGCTGCCGGTAGCCGTGGAGCTGCGCTTCGCGGACGGCCGCGCCGAGCGCGTCGCCTGGGACGGCGAAGAGCGCTGGGTGCGCTTCCGCGTCGAGGGGCCGCGCCTGCTCTGTGCCGAAGTGGACCCCGACGAGGTCCTGGTGCTCGACGCCAACCGTCTCAACAACAGCCTGCGCACCGATCCCGACCGCCGCGCCTCCCGGCGCTGGGGCCAGGCGGCGCGGTTCTGGATCCAGAACCTGCTCGAGACCTTCGCTACCTTCGCATGAAGCGCCAGCCGTCGATCACCGGCGCCGCGCGAGCGGCCTGGAAGCAGAGCCTCTCGCGCCCGCACATCGTGGCGGTGCTGCTGGCGGTGAACCTGCTCTCCGCGTGGGTCCTGGCAACTCCGCTCAAGGGCCTGCTCGCCTCGACTCTCGACCCCAATCTCTACGGTGACGCGATGGCCGAGGGGGCCTCGTGGCGCTGGTTCGACACTGTGGCCCGCACCCAGCCCGACGCGCTCGGCAACCTCGAAGCCTGGAAGGCGCTGCTCGGGGAGAACGGCGTGCGCTGGAAGGAGGCGAAGGCGCTGGCCGGCCCGCCGGCGGCGATCGCGCTCGGCGGCCTGCTCCTCTTCTGGTTCAACGCCGTGCTCCACTGCGGCTTCCTCGCCACCCTCTACCCCGACCGCCGCGGCGGCTTCGGCGCCGCCACGGCGCGCTTCGCGCTGCCGGTCTCGGCGTTCTCGTTCTTCGCCCTCCTGGTCTACGCGTTGATCTACGTGCTCCTCTTCGTGCTCCCCGGCAAGTGGCTCGAGGATTGGAGCACGGCCGTGGACAGCGAGTGGATGTCGCTGGCGGCGGTCTGGGCGCGGCTGGCCCTGACGATCTTCTGCCTGCTCCTCGCCAAGCTGCTGTTCGACCTCTCCAAGGTGGTGCTGGTCGACCGTGGCACCTGGAACTGGCCGTGGGCCTTCCTGCTGGGCCTGCGGGAGCTCGGGCTGCGCGGCTGGCGGTACGTGGCGCTCTACCTGCTGCTCGGGCTCGCGGCGCCGCTGCTGGCAGCGGCCTGGTGGCTCGCCACCGGCTGGCTCCGGCCCCAGGGCTGGATCACCCTCGGGCTGCTGTTCCTCCTGCAGCAGGCGTTCCTCGGTGCGCGCATCGCGCTGCGCCTGACGCACCTCGCCGCCACCCGCGCCCTCTACCTCGAGGCGCGCGCCTTGGTCGAGGCCGAGCGGCCGCCGTACAAGGTCGAGCCGGCGTAGAGCGCGCGCTTAGCCCGCGTTGCTCAGCGCCTCGAAATCCGCGCGCACGCGCTCGCGGTCCGGCATGTAGGGCGGGTCCCAGCTCGGGCGCTTGTCGGCCTGGGCAAAGAGGTCGAAGGCGCGCCGGTAGAGGGCTTCGGCCGCGGCCGCGCGGCCGCGATCGCGCTCCAGGTTGGCGAGGCCCCAGTAGGCGAAGCTCAAGCTCGGATCTTCTTCGTCGCTCGAGCCGGGTGACCGGATACCGGCCGCCAGTGCCTCGCGCAGCACGGGCTCGGCCTCGTCCGCCCGGCCGAGCTGCTCGCGGGCCGAGCCCAGGTAGCCGAGCGAGGCGTGAAGATCCTCCAGCTTGTCGGCCCCCAGCCGGCGGAAGACCTCGACGCGACGGGCCAGCAACGGCTCCGCCTCGGCCAGCCGGCCCCGCTGCCAGAGCAGGTGGCTGAGCTTGAGGAGGCTGTCCTGGGTGCGGGCGTGCTCCATGCCGAGCTGTTTCTCCTGCCCGGCGAGCGCCTGGCGGAAGCACCGCTCGGCCTCCTCCAGCTTGCCCTGGTCGCGGGCCTGCACCCCGAGGTTCATGAGCGCCATCAGGGTCGTCGAGTGGTGAGGCCCGAGCGCCTTCTCGAGGATGGCGTAGGCGCGGCGGGTGGCGGCCTCGGCCTGGGCCTTGCGGCCGAGACGCGCCTGGATCGAGCCGAGGTTGAGCAGCCGGTGGCCGAGCTCCGAGGTCTCGCCGCGCCCGGACTCGAGGTGCAGGTCGATGGCGCGCTGGATGAGGGTCGCGGCCTCGTCGAGATCGCCGCGCACGGTGCGCAGGCCGGCCAGGTTGCCCAGCATGGCGCTCACCTGGGGATGGGTGGCGCCGAGCTCCCGCTCGGCGATCTCCGCGCCCCGGCGCAACAGCACCTCGGCCTGCTCGAGGTCGCCGCGGTTCCAGTGGACGATCGCCAGGCTGTTGAGGCTCTGCGCGTGGTTGAGCGGGTCGGGCGGCTGGGCTTTCTCGAACAGGGCCAACGCACGCCGCAGCACGGGCTCGCCCTCGGCGTCGTGCCCCATGTCCATGTGGAGAGCGCCTAGCCGCACCAGCGCCAGGCCGATCTCGCGGTGGCCGGGCGGCAGGTTGGCCTCGGACAGCTCGACGCTCTCGCGCAGCATGGCCAGAGCCTCGTCGTGCAGCTCGAGCTTGCGGTACACGGTGCCGATGGTGCCCAGCAGCCGGGCGCGGACCACCGGCTCGTCCTTGAGCTGGGTGCGGAGCTGCTCGGCGCCGCTCGCCAGCAGCTCGCGGGCCGAGAGCTCGCCGGCCCGGAAGCGTTCCGGGTCGGACGCCCGGAACAGGTCGGTGAGGAAGCTCGAGGCGCGGCTCGCGGTCTCGGCCTCCTTGCGCGCCCGGGCCTCGGCCCGGGTCGCCCGCACCAGGGCGAGCGAGGTGCCGACCACGCCGCCGACCAGCGCCATTAGCGCGACCGCCGCCGCCAGCGCCGCCGTGCGATGGCGCCGCACCAGCTTGCGCACCAGGTAAGCGGTGCTCGGCGGGCGGGCGGAGATCGGCTGGTCGGCGAGGAAGCGCTCCAGGTCGTCCGCGAGCGCGGCCGGCGAGCCGTAGCGCTCCTCCCGATCGTGGGCGATCGCCTTCATCACCATCCAGTCGAGGTCCCCGACCAGGCGCCGCCGGTGGGTAGCGGGATCCTCGCCGCGGCGGCGGGCGAGCTCGGTGCGCTGGGGTTCGTCGAGGCCCGAGAGCCGCGTGCTGGGCCGGGGCGTCGTGGCCGTGGCGCGCCGGACGAGCACCTCGCCCAGGCTGTCGCCGCCCTCGAAGGGGCGCACGCCGGCCAGCAGCTCGTAGAGCACGAGGCCCAGCGAGTAGACGTCCGAGCGGGTATCGACGCCGCCGGCCGTGATCCCCAGCGCCTCGGGGCTCATGTAGTCGGGGGTGCCGATGAGGCGGGCGCCGGTGGCCAGGGTGGCGCCGGAGAGCGGCTGGTCGAGGCCCTTGGCGATGCCGAAGTCGATGACCTTGGGGACCGGCTTGCCGTCCACCTCCGCCACCAGAATGTTGCCGGGCTTGAGGTCGCGGTGCAGCACCTGCCGCTGGTGGGCGTGCTCCACGGCCCGGCAGACCTCGACCAGCAGCCGCAGCCGGCCGGCGAGGGACAGGCCGCGCCGGTCGCAGTAGGCGGTGATCGGCGGGCCGTCCACCCACTCCATGGCGAAGTAAGGGAAGCCGTCCTCGGTGGTGCCCGCCTCGAAGATTTGCGCGATCGCGGCGTGCGACAGGCGCGCCATGGCCTGGCGCTCGGCCGCGAAGCGCGCCACGGCCTCGCCCGTGCGCAGCGCCTCGGCGATCAGCTTCAGCGCCACCCGGCGCTCGACCGGCCCGGTCTGCGCGGCTAGGAACACGCGGCCCATGCCGCCCTCGCCCAGCACTTCGAGCAGCCGGTAGGGGCCGATGGTCTCGGGGTGCGCGTCGCCGGAGCCGACCTCGACGGCCAGCAGCGGCGGGCCCTCCAGGAAGTCGCCCAGCTCTCCCTGCCGTGCCAGGAGGTCGAGCACCTTGGCCACTAGGTCGGGCTCGGGGCAGGCCTCCGCCAGGAAGGTACGGCGTGCGGCCAGGGGCTGATCGAGCGCCCGGGCCAGCAGCTCGTGGAGGCGCCGGTCGCGCTCGAAGCCCTCGGTCCAATGCCCGCGACCGCGTTCGGCGCGCGTCGGCTCAGCCACCGGCCGCGCCTCCCAGCCGATCGGCGAGCCACAGGCGCGCCACCTGCCAGTCGCGCTCCACCGTGGCCAGCGAGACCTCGAGAGCCAGCGCGGCCTCGCGGCTCGAAAGGCCGCCGAAGTAGCGAAGCTCCACCAGCCGCGCCTGGCGAGGGTGGATCCCTGCCAGGCGCTCCAACGCCTCGTGCAGGTCCAGGAGGTCGATCTCCGGCGCGCCGCCGCCGGCGAGCGCGGTCTGGAGGGTCAGCCGGTCCTCGGGCGAGGGCCGCTTCTCGGCCTGCCGGCGACGAGCGTGGTCCACCAGCACGCGGCGCATGGTGCGCGCCGCCAGGGCGAAGAAGTGGGTACGGTCCTGGGGCCGGACGCGCGCCGAGCCCAGCAGGCGGACGAAGGCCTCGTTGACCAGCGAGGTCGGCTGCAGCGTATGCCCGGCGCGCTCACCCTTGAGGTAGTGGGCCGCCAGGGCGCGAAGCTCGCCGTAGACCACCGGCACCAGCTCGTCCAGGGCCTGCTCGTCACCTTCCCGCCAGCGTGCGAGCAGCACCGTGACCTCGGAGGCGCCGGGCGCCTCCGGCCCAGAGAGAGGAGCTGGGGACATCTGGCGAGGATCTTACCTACCTCTGAGGGTTCGCGGCGGGCCTTTGCGCTTGAAGGGGCAGAACCCTCTGACTCGACGAACGGGAGGCAGGACAATGAAAGCAAATGGCATCGATCTCGGGACCTTCGCTCGCAGGACCGCCGCCCTGGCCGTGGCGCTGGCCTGGGCCCTGGCGTGGCCGCTCGCGGCCCAGGAGCGCGGCGCGGCGAGCGCCACGCTCGGCTCGACGCAGGTTTCTTTGCAGACCGACGGCGACCACGGCCGGCTGACCCTGACCGTCACCGGGCCGGAAGGCGCGGTGCTGCGGCGCGAGGTGGACGGCGGGAGCACGATCTCTTTCGAGATCTTCGATCGCGCCGGCAACCGGCTGCCGGACGGCGACTACAACTGGGAGCTGACGGCGGCGCCCCGCCTCTCGGCCGCGGCCCGCGAGCGTCTGGCGCAGGCTCGTGCGGCGGGGGATGACGCGCTCGCCACCGCGATCCTGGGCGGCGCCGAGGGCTGGGTCGAGTTCGGCAGCGTCCGAGTGCAAGGCGGCGTCCTGGTCACCGAGGGCGGCGCCGAGGCCGAGAGTGCCGCCGAGGCCGCGCGCGGCCTCGCGACCCGCGCCGGCGCGCCCCAGCTCGCGACCCGCGACCAGGTGATCCCGGACGACCTCATCGTCCAGGGCAGCGCCTGCGTGGGCTTCGACTGCGTCAACAACGAGAGCTTCGGCTTCGACACCATCCGCCTGAAGGAGAACAACCTGCGGATCAAGTTCGAGGACACCTCGGCGGGCGCCTTCCCCACCAACGACTGGCAGCTCACCGCCAACGACTCGGCCTCCGGGGGCTTGAGCTTCTTTTCGATCGACGACATCACCGGCGCCAAGGTGCCCTTCAAGATCGAGGCCGGGGCACCGACCAACAACGTCTACGTGGACTCCACTGGCAAGGTAGGTTTCCAGACCTCGACCCCGGTGCTCGACCTCCACGTGGCGACCGGCAACACCCCCGCCATCCGCCTGGAGCAGAACAACACCGGCGGCTTTACCGCCCAGACCTGGGACATCGGCGCTAACGAGGCCAACTTCTTCGTCCGTGACGTCACCTCCGGCTCGCTGCTACCCTTCCGCATCCGGCCCGGCGCCGCCACCAGCTCGCTCGACATCGCGGCCAGCGGCAATGTTGGCTTCGGCACCCAGTCCCCCGACGACCGGCTGGACGCCGAGGGCAGCTCGGCGATCAACGCGCGGCTGACTACCGCCAGCGCCAGCGACAACTCGGGCGTGGTCTTCCAGCGCGCCCAGGGGACGGCCGGCACCCCCACCGCCGTCACCACCAACAACCTACTCGGCGCGGTGCAGTTCCGCGGCTACAACGGCGAGGCCTACTCGGCGACCGTGGCCGGCATCGACGCCCGCGCCGAGGAGGGTTTCACCACCACGGCCAACGGCACCCGCCTGGTGTTCCAGACCACCGCCACCGGCGCGACCTCGCCTTCGATCCGCATGGTGATCAAGAACGACGGCTCGGTGGGCATCGGCACCAACAGCCCGACCTCGGGCTCCAAGCTCGAGGTTTCCGGCGGCAGCATCCGGGTAACCGGCGGCAGCTTCATCGACGACGGCACCACTCTGACCGTCCCCGACTACGTGTTCGAGCCGGATTACGAGCTGATGTCGATCGCCGAGCTCGGGGCTTTCGTCGCGGCCCACAAGCACCTGCCCAACGTGCCCTCGCAGCACGAGATCAAGCAGGGCGGCCTCAACGTCAGCCAGTTCCAGATGCGCCTGCTGGAGAAAGTGGAAGAGCTGACCCTCTACGCCCTGGATCAGCACCAGACCATCGAGCAGCTCCGGGCCGAGGTCCGGGAGCTGCAGCAAGCCTTGCCGACCGAGCGCTGAGCGCGGCTAGTCCTCCGCGATCTCCTCGCCGCCCTCCCTGAGCACCGCGTAGATCGCCGGCCGCGAGAAGCCCTTGCGGTCGAGGTGGCGGGCGAGGGCGGCGGGGTTGGACTTGGCCTTGCGACGGAAGCTGGCGGCCGCCTCGCGCGCGGCCGCCAGCTCGTCTTCTCGGGAGGGTTGAGGGACAGCGGCGGCGATGGTCCCGGCGTCGACGCCCCGGCGCGCCAGCTCGGCCTCGAGGCGGCGGCTGCCCTCCGGCCCCCGCGCGCGGCGCTGCTCCACGAGCTCGCCCGCCGTGCGCCCGTCGTCGAGGTAGCCCTGCTCGCGCAGGCGGGAGAGCGCCGCCGCGATCTCCTCTCGATCGTAGCCACGCTGCACGAGCTTCCTGGCGAGCTCGGCCTCGAAGTGCGAGCGCCGGGCCAGCAGCTCGACGGCCTTCTCGTAGCAGCCTCTCACCGCAACTCGAAAGGCGACTCCTCGGTCAGCAGGTCGCTCTCCACCGGCATGCGGATCGACTCCTCCATCTGCTCGCGGGCCGCGTCGGAGGTGAACTGCACGCCCTCCACCTTGAGCTTGAACTCGTCGGGGTTGGTGGCCCGGCGCATGGCCTCGTCGAGGGTGATCAGGCCGCCCTTGTAGAGCTGGAACAGAGACTGATCGAAGGTCTGCATGCCGTACTGGCTGGTGCCCAAGGCGATCTGGTCGCGGATGTACTTGGTCTTCTCTTTGTTCTCGATGCAGTCGCGGATGTAAGGCGTCACCCGCATCACCTCGGCGGCGGGCACGCGGCCGGTGCCGTCGGCGCGCGGCAGCAGGCGCAGCGACACCACCGCCTTCAGCACCTGGCCGAGCTGGATGCGGATCTGCTTCTGGTGGTGGGGCGGGAACACCGAGATGATGCGGTTGATGGTTTCGGTGGCGTCCAGGGTGTGGAGGGTCGAGAGCACCAGGTGGCCAGTCTCGGCGGCCAGCAGCGCGGTCTCGATGGTCTCGTAGTCGCGCATCTCGCCGACCAGGATCACGTCGGGGTCCTGCCGCAGGGCGGAGCGCAGGGCGTGCGAGAAGGAGCGGGTGTCGACGTCGATCTCGCGCTGGTTGACGATCGACTTCTTGTCGCGGTGCAGGAACTCGATGGGGTCCTCGATGGTCATGATGTGCTCGCCGCGCGCGGCATTGACGCAGTCGATCATCGCGGCGAGCGTCGTCGACTTGCCCGAGCCGGTGGTGCCGGTGCACAGCACCAGGCCCCGAGTCTCCTCGCAGATCTCCTCGAGCACCATGGGCAGCATCAGCTCGCGCACCGTCTTGATGCGCGCCGGGATCACGCGCAGCACCAGGCCCACCGTGCCGCGCTGCTGGAAGATGTTGCAGCGGAAGCGGCCGAGGCCCGGCACCGAGTAGGCGATGTCGATCTCGTACTCGTCCTTGAAGCGCTGCTTCTGGCGCGCGTTCATGATCGAGAACGCCATCGCAATGGTGTCCTCTTGCATCAGGCGCTTGAGCTCGGGAAGCTGGGTCAGGTCGCCGTCGATGCGCAGGATGGGGTGGCTGCCGACCTTGAGATGCAGGTCGGAGGCCTTGCGCTCGACGGCGATCTTGAGCAGGTCGTTGATGTTCATGGCAGCCTCCTGGCAGGCTCTCAGACGCTGGCCGCCGCCACCGGCCGGTCGGCCATCGAAACGTGGGTCAGCCAGCCGTGGCGGTCCTCGCTGCGGCCGCTGACCAGGGAGAGGAACCGCTGCTGGATGCGCCGGGTGATCGGCCCCGGCTTGCCGTCGCCCACCGGCAGGCGGTCGACCGAGCGCACCGGAGTCACCTCGACCGCGGTGCCGCACATGAAGAGCTCCTCGCAGACGTAGAGCATGCTCCGCGGCAGCGGCTCCTCGCGCACCGGGATGCCCATCTCGGCGGCGATGGTCAGCACCGTGCTGCGGGTCACCCCCTGGAGGATCGAGGCGGAGAGCGGCGGCGTCCACAGCACGCCCTTGGAAACCAGGAAGAGGTTCTCGGCCGAGCCCTCGGAGAGGCAGCCGGTGGTGTCGAGCGCGATGCCCTCGGCGAAGCCGCCGAGCACCGCCTCCATTTTGACGAGCTGTGCGTTGAGGTAGCCGCCCACCGACTTGGCGAGGGCCGGGTAGGTGCTGGCCTCGAAGCGCCGCCAGGTGGAGACGCAGACGTCGACGCCCTTGTCGAGGGCGTCGTCCCCCAGGTACTGGCCCCAGGGCCAGACCGCGATCACGGTGTCGATCGGGCAGCCCAGGGGGTTGACTCCCAAGGGGCCCAGGCCGCGGTAGACGATCGGCCGGATGTAGCAGGCGCCCAGCTCGTTGGCGCGGATGGTCTCCAGGGAGGCGGCGGCGATCTCCTCCAGGGAGTAGGGAGGCTCGACGCGAAAGATCTTGCAGGAGGCCTCGAGGCGCTCCAGGTGGTCGCGCAGCCGGAATACCGCGGGGCCCTGGGGCGTCTCGTAGCAGCGGATGCCCTCGAACCAGCCGGAGCCGTAGTGCACGACGTGTGACAGCACGTGCAGCGTGGCCTTCTCGAACGGCACCAGCTCGCCGTTCTTCCACACCCAGCGGATCGCGGCATACGGGCTACTCTCCAAGGCACCCCCTTCGAGGAACGCGGATATCGAAGCGGTTCGATGCTAATCCGTGCCCCCCGGGGTGTCAACGCGCTGTCCCCCTCGCCGTCCCGCCGGGCACCTCTCCCCTGATAGACCCCCACTCGCACCCGCGTTACCGAGGAGGACCCGCCATGCGCAGAGCCCTTTGCCCGCGTTGGATGGAGGCGGCGATCGGCGGCCTGATCGCTCTCGCTCTCGGCGCCACGCCCGCCCCTGCCCAGCCCGCCGACTCCGGCGCCGAGCGCCGGCCCGGGGACCGGAGATTCGGCGAGGAGGAGCAGATTACGGCCCGCGAGGAGTGGTTCGTCGAGCAGCGCGGCCTCGACCTCGTCTACCGGCCCGAGATGCTGCGCGCGGCGGCGATCGCCGAGCTCCGCCAGGCGATGGAGGAGCAGGCCTCCCTGGCCGTTCCCGGCGCCTGGCAGCCGCTGGGTCCGTCGCCGATGAACATGCTCTCCTGGGCCATGGGGCGGGTGGCGGGGCGGGTGTCGGCCCTGGCGGTGTCGCCGGCCACGGAGCAGACGCTCTACCTCGGCACCGCCTCCGGCGGCCTGTGGAAGACACTCGACGGCGGCGCCTCCTGGACCTCGATCTTCGACTCGATCGGCACCCAGACCATCGGCTCGCTGGCCCTGGACCCCAACAATTCCAACACCCTGTGGGTGGGCACCGGCGAGCAGCGCCAGAGCTGCCTCTCCTACTTCGGCATGGGGCTCTTCCGCTCGATCGATGCCGGCGCCACCTTCACCGCCCGCAACGGCTCGGGATCGAGCACCCTCGACCTCTCCTGGGTGACCGCGGTGGCGGTGCAGCCCGGAAGCTCGAGCGTCGTCCTCGCCGGCGGGCCCGGGCAATGCGTGGGCGGCACCTCGGTCGGCGGCGGCCTCTATCGCTCGACCGACGGCGGCGGCACCTGGACCAAAGTGCTGAACGGCCAGACCAACGACATCGTGTTCGACCCCGTTTCGCCGGCCACCGTCTACGCCGCGGTCGGCACCGGCACCAGCGACTCCAACGCCGGCGTCTTCCGCTCCACCAACGGCGGCGCCACCTGGACCCTGCTCGGAAGCGGCATCCCCTCGGGGAGCGCGGCGGGCCGTATCCGCCTGGCGATGGCGCCCACCAACCGGCTGGTGCTCTACGCCCTGGTGAACCGCTCCGGCACCACCACCGGCCTCTACCGCACGCTCGACGGCGGCTCCACCTGGAGCCTGCGCAACGGCAACGCCTGCGAGGGGCAGTGCACCTACAACCTGACGCTGGCGGTCTCTCCCACCTCGAGCAGCACCCTGGTGGTGGGCTCGATCCGCATCTTCCGCTCGACCAACAGCGGCACCACCTTGACCGCCCTCACCTCGACCTGGGGCTCGTCTCAGCGCGTCCACCAGGACACCCACGTGGTGCGCTTCTCGGCCACCAACGGCAGCCGCTTCTGGATCGGCAGCGACGGCGGCCTGTGGCGCACGGACAACAGCGGCAGCACCTACGCCAACCTGAACGCCAACCTCAACATCACTCAGCTCTATGACGTCGCGGTCCACCCCAGCGACGGCAGCCGCCTGCTGGGCGGCGCCCAGGACAACTCCTCCGAGGGCCGCGCGACGAGCGCGGTGTGGGACGTGGTCACGGTGACCGGCGACGGCTTCGTCAACGCCTTCGACCAGGCCAACCCCAGCTACGCCTTCATCGAGTCCTACCCAACATCGACCGGCCCCAACATCTACCGCTCGACTTCCGGAGGTGGAGTAGGGACCTTCTCGACCCTGCCCAAGACCGGCATCGGCTCGGGCGCCAGCTCCTTCCCGTTCAAGACCGAGCTCGCGCTGGTCCCCGGCGGCTCGACCTCGTACCTGGTGACCGGCTCGACCCACCTCTACCGTGCCAACGCGCGCGCCGGGACCGTGTCCTGGGCGGCGGTCTCGACCAACCTCGCCGGCACCGGGGTGCTCTCCGCGCTCGGCATCACCGGCGGCGGCACCCTCTACGCCGGTTTCCAGAACGGGCGCATCTTCCGCACCGGCGATGTGCTGGCCGGCTCGGTCGCCTGGAGCGAGGTGACGGGGAGCTACCCCGGCGGCTGGGTCTCGGACCTCGCGGTCGACCCCACCAACGTCAACCGGGTCTTCGCCACCCGGAGCGCCTTCGGCGGCAGCAAGCTCTACCGCTCGACGACCGGCGGCACGACCTGGGCGGCGGCTGGGAGCGGCCTGCCGGACGTGCCGGCCAACTCCGTGGCGATCGACCCGCTCAACCTGTCGCGGGTCTTCGTGGCCACCGACGTCGGGGTCTACGTCAGCGAGGACGGCGGCGACACCTTCGTGCCGCAGATGGCCGGCCTGCCGCTCGGCGCGGTGGCCACCGACCTCGAGGTAGACGGCTCGCCGCACCTGCTGACGCTGGCTACCTACGGGCGCGGCGCCTGGCAGCTCTCGCTGCCGTAAAGGCTGGTGGGGAGCAGCAGCGCTGCCGTCCGCTCGATCCGCGTCATGCGCCCACCGGGCCAGTTGCAGCGGCCACCGCCTTGGCGGCCTGTCCGCTCACGCCGGCGTCCGGATCGCCTAGCAGCGCCCGGAGCGCCGGCAGCGCCAAGGCGATGTCTACGCCCGAGCGGGCGATGAGCGAGAAAGCGGTCGCGGCGCCCCGGCGCACCTTCGCCTCGCCGTCCGCGAGCAACTGCGTGAGAGCCGGCATGGTTTCCGAGATGTCGGCTCGGTTCTTGGCGGCGAAGGCCAGCGCCAGCGCGGCCGAGAAGCGGACGTCCGGCAGCCGGTGGCCGAGCAGCAGGCCGACCGGCCCGACCAGGGCACCGATGTCGGCACCGTCCTTCGCCGCGTACACCAAGCCGGAGATGGCCCCGCTTTGGTGGCGGTCGTCTGCGGCCTGCAACAGCTCCCGGAGGCCGCTGCCGTCGCCGCCGAACGCCAGGCAGCGGGCGAGGGCCTCGCTGGCCTGCTCGCGCGTGTCGCCGTCCGAGCTGGAGAGCTGGCCGCGCAGTCCCTCGGCGGCGGCCGAGACGTCAATGCCGCGCCGGCTGGCCTCGGCCAGCGCCTGCGTGGCCCAGCGCCGCTTGTCCTGGTCGGCCTCGCCTAACGCGGAGGCCATGGCCGGCACCTCCTGCCGGTACCTCTCCGTGAGCAGAAACTGCTGGCGGCCCTTCCAGGCCTCCACGCCCTCCCATCGGACCATTCCCGCCTCGGCGTTCTCCTCCAGGATGTTCACCTTGGTCTGAATGATCGAGAGCAGGTCGTCGGAGACACGTGCGCCCTTCGGGAGCAGGAGCTCGACGATCTCGAAGTGCCCGCGTGAGGCGGCGTTCATGATGGGCGTCATGTCGGAGCCGCCTTTGTTCTCGACGTCCGCGCCGGCCTCCAGAAGGCGTTTGACCACTTCCACGTGGCCCCACGTGCACGCCCCGTTGAGCGCGGTGTCGTTCCAGTTCCCCTTGGCATCCACGTCGGCGCCGCTCGCTAGGGCCTGCTCGACGCCGGAAAGGTTTCCCTCGGAGGCCGCCTTCAGGAGCTGCTCGTCGGCAAGGCTGGACATGGTGGTTCCCCCCTTCCCTAAAACGCCACGGGCAGAGCGCGCCGGACGTCCGCTCGTTCGGCTGGTTATCCCCGAGCGCCGGCCGCCTCGGCACGGATGCGGGCATAGCCTCGGTTGGCAGCCACGATGCTCAGCGGAAGCGCGATGACGTACGGGATCCACAGGAACCAGCGATAAGGTGGCGGCAGCAGGAACAAACCCGCGAGAAAGGCTGCGATGCCGAGCCAGAGGCCAATCGCACAGCGGATCAAGTAGCGGCGCTCCTGCGGCGAGCCCGCGTTGCGGATGCTCGCGTACGCGCCGACGACCCCACCCAGCACGCCGACAACGCTACCGACGATGCCTCCGATCAGTCCTGGATGCATGAGACCTCCTGTGGTGGATCAAGTTCCAATCTGAGCGGGCCGGTGGAGGTCCGCTCGAGCGGGTTAGGCGTCAGGTCGCCATCGCTAGGAGGCCTTTGCCCGGAGAGCAGCTTGCTCGGCAAGGCGCACGAGCAGGGAGCCCTTCACCAGACCGTCCTGGTCTAGCGAGCGATCTGCCTGAAACTGCTTGACGGCGCCAGTCGTGGCGTCGGTGAGCATGCCGTCTGGCTTGCCTGGCGAGTATCCCAGAGCCATCAGGAGCAGTTGGGCCGTGAGGACTAACTGACGTTCGGTGGCGAGACCCTGTACGGCGATGCCGAGCGGTGTGGCCGGCTGGGATTGTGAGTACAAAGGCGTAGAGGTTGACGGACTGGCCGAGGGGGCGCGGAGCGGGGTTCTGACGCTGCCCGAGGAAGACGAAGGCGCCGGAGCCCGATGACAGTGGTATTCGCCGGTCTTTCGGTTCGTGTGGCATCCATTGGCGTCGAGGCCGCCGCCATGAGCGAGCGCCGCTGCGGGCACCAGAGTGACGACAAGGGCGGCAAGCGCGCTACGCGTCATGGGGTACTCCCTTCTTGAGCAGAACTTCGAAGACAGCGCGTCGTTGCTCCGACGCCCAGCGGTGTATGAGTTCAGGCGCAACCCCGGGCGAATGTCCGGGTGTTGTCGGCTGCAACGCGGGGTAACGGTTCACCCCGCCCACATTGCGGGCGTGGCGTTGGCTACTCGCGGATGACGAGAATCGCAATGCCGGTCGCTTCCTTCCCGGTTCGTGTGTTGGTCACCACGGTTCCCACGCCGCCGGCCGGGTTGGGAATGACCACTCCGGACGCGCCGATCTGATAGTTGCCGATACCGTTCAAGAGAATCCCGTTAGCGCCGACTTCAGCCGCTTCGCGCTTGAGGCGATCAATCGCTGCGTTCGTGAGGTTCTGCTGGCTAGCGAAGTCATTGCGGCTGTCGGCGGAGACAAGCGCGATCTTCTCGTACTCCGCCGGAAGCTCAGTCTAGAGCTTGACCGCTGATGGATCGATCGCCGGACGAGGCGTGCCGATCACCACGCTAGAACCGCGAGTAAGAGTGCACCCGGTCGCGCTGAGAATGCCGAGCGTGGCGAAAGCGGCGAGGCGTGCAAGGCGAGCCATGTGGAGACCTCCCTAGGCTGAGCCGGCGGCGCGGACAACGAGCCGCTAGAACTCTGGACACAACGACGACCAAGGACGCACCGAGTGACGCCCTCTACGTTCATAGCTAACCGGCGCCGTCAGCCGCCCGTTGTAGCGCTGGGTTAGCCGGCACGGCGTTTATCGCCGAAACCACGAAGCCTCTTCTCCAACGAGTCTTTGAGCTCTTTGAGGCTTCGGAAGAAGATGATCGGGTAGTCCTTCAAGTCGAACTCGAGCTTTGTACACTCTCGGGCGATGTAGATCGACGTCTTGCCCCGTGCATGCGCGTACCCGGCCTCGTAGTAGACGTTCGGCCTTGCGTTGGTAAGGTCGGCAATGACGAACTCTGCCTTGTCGATCGACTCGAGGATGCGATCCGTGATTCGATCGTTCGTCTGTGGATCGTCAATACGCTCTGCCTGTACGCCACAGCGATGGCCCGCCTCTTTGATGGCATCGAGCACGTCATCCAGGGCCGGGTCCGACTTGTCCATCGGCATCGCTACGAAGGCGTAGTTCGGCACCGTGCTGGTTGCGACGACCGGCTCGTTGGAAGGAGGTTCATCGGGAGCAGAACTCAAGGCGCCAATCGTCTCATCCAACATGTCGATCACGGTAGGGACGAGATCCATATCGTAGGGCGGGTTGAACAACGTGGCAAAGGCGTCGACACCTTGCGCGACCAGCCCTCCGAAGGCGGGCGGTGGAGTGATCGTGAGGGTCTTAAAGCATCGCGCTTCAGTGACCTGTTGCCGGACCCACTTCTTTTCCCGGTTGATCCTCGCGCGATCCTCCGGTAGGCCCGTCTTGTGCCACTGAAGGACCAAGGTTCGGAACGCTTCGACCCGCTGAATCTTCTCGTCTCGGTCCATTGCTTATCCGGCTAACCAGTAGCCTCTTGGTTCACGCGACGCGGGCCCGGAAGGACTATCTGGACGAAAGCTGTCTCGGTGGTCGCGAGCTTGCTCCCCTTCGAGCTGCCTTTAACTCCTTAAGCTAGCACCAGTTGCGGGCATTCTATGCCAAGTCCTATAGGAAGCAATGCGACAAGGCTCCCTCGCCTCGGAGCAGCCCTGCCGCTTTCCGCTTTCTCGATGCGGCAGAGCAGACGCGACGAGGCCAGTCCGCGGCGACGGACTCGCGGAACTCGCTGATTCGAAGGTCCTTGGACGGACCAGACCAGGCCGGTCCGACCCGTTGCGGTGCTCGCGGGACCTGGTTGCGGCCGGACAGTCGAATTTTCCGCGACGCGGTTTCGTCCTGACGGCACTCGGCTGCGCGACCACCCACGGGCGAGCAAGGCGCGTCGGCTGTGAGATTTGGCAACACCCGTCGCGGCGGGACGAGGAGATCTTCTGCGACATCTCCTCGACGCGGAGCACCTGGCTCTTCTGCGGACGCGCTACTCCCTGTGCTTGTCGAACCAGCCCACGATCGAGAGCGTCTTGGCGACGTGGTGGCTGGGGCGGGCGCGGATGCCGTGCGCCTCGCCCGGCACCCGCACCAGGACCGCCTCGACGCCCAGCAGCTTCAAGGCCGTGTAGTCCTGCTCGGACTCGGAAATCGGGGTCCGCCAGTCCTCCTCGCCGGTGATCAGCAGGGTGGGCGTCTTGACGTTGGCCACCACCGAAAGCAGCGAGCGCTTGGCGTAATGCTCGGCGTGCTGATCACCAGGTAGGCGGAGGCCCCGGCACGGAAGCGGTCGCGCCTGCCGATCACCCAGCAGGTCAGCACGCCGTCGCTGCCGCGGGTGGCGAAGCGGTCCTCGGGATAGTCCACGAGGCGGGTCCCGCTGTGATACCGGGCAGAGGTCAGCGACCCTTCGTCGCGTCACGCTTCGGCGGCTTTGCCACCCTCGTCCAGCGCGCGAGCTCGCCCTCGTTGCGGATCGAGACCCCGGTGACCTCGCCGCTCGGGTTGCGTTCGAAGGTCAGGTAGAACTCGCGGTCCTTCCAGAAGAACTGAGTCTCCGACTCCGAGACGATCTCGAACACGGTGTTGCCGGGGGGGATTTGCACGACTAGGCGGTCGCCTTCGCGCGCGATCGCGAACGCGTCCTTGCCGCGGTATTCGCCCACGTAGGCGTCGTAGGCCGCCGGGGCCAGCGCGCGCTGCTCGTGCTTGCGCGGCAGCTCGTAGGGCTCGCCGAGCATCAGCGCCGCGAGCTCGTTCGACATCGCGCGAACCTGAGACCGGTCGGCGGAGCTCCACACGTTGCTGAGAGCCGCGATGAACAGCCGCTCCTTCGGGTACCGCGTGATCTGCGCCACCAATCCGGGGGCGTTGCCGCCGTGCCATTCGACACGGCGACCGAGCTTGGTCTGGACCCACCAGCCATAGCCGTACTCGTTTTGGACGGCAGTGAACAGCTTGGCCGTCGACGCCGCGTCGAGCAGGGTGTTCGAGCTGAGCGCGCGATCCCAGCGCAAGAGATCGTCAACCGTGGAATAGAACGCGCCGGCGCCCCCCGTGAAGCCGACGTCGATGTAGGGAGCGTTGGCGAGCACTCCCTCGACGCGGGTGTACCCGCTCGCCCGATTCTTGACGATGACGCTCGCATCCTCGCAGCCGCTGTCGGCCATGGCGAGCGGCTGGAAGATCGCCTGCGACACGAAGGAGCAGAAGCTCTGTCCGGAGACCTTGGCGACGAGCATCCCGAGCACGATATAGCCGACGTTGGAATAGGCCCAGCGCTCGCCGGGCTCGAAATCCAGCGGCTGGAGCTCCTCGCCGGGTGCAAACAGATCACCGACCGTACGAAACGGGATCGGCGGCGCTGCAGAGAGCGCGCTCACGTCGACCATCGCCCGAGTCGTGAGACGCGGAAAGCCGGCGGTGTGCGAAAGCAGGTGGTGGATCGTGACTTTGCTCCATGCCGGCGGCCATTCGGGCAGGTGCTTCTGGATCGGGTCGGTGAGCTGTAGCGCGCCGCGCTGCGCGAGCAGCAGCACCGCTGCCGCCGTGAACTGCTTGCTCACCGAGCCGATGCGAAACTTCGTCTCCGGCGAGTTGGTCACGGCGAGCTCGAAATTCGCATCGCCGTAGGCACCCCGGAACACCACCTGCGCTTCATGAGCGACGAGCACTACGCCGCTGAAGCTGGTCACCCTCGCGCGAGCTGCCATGTACTCGGCGATTTTCCCCTCGAGCGCCGACAGGAGTGCCGCGGTGGGGACCGGCGGCTCCAGGCCGAAGGTCTGCGAGTGGAAGGCGGCGAACGAGCAACAGAACATCAAGCTCGCCGTCACCAGGCGGGAGGTCGATCTCGGTCGCGTCGGGTGAGCACTGTTCATCACGGGAGTCTCCTCGCTCCGCCCTATGTCTCGGAGACGCGTCTACTCTGGTTTCTCCTGCTCCCTGTGCCTGTCGAACCAGCCCACGATCGAGAGCATCTTGGCGACGTGGTGGCTGGGGCGGCCGCGGATGCCGTGGGCCTCGCCAGGCACCCGCACCAGGACCGCCTCGACGCCCAGCAGCTTCAAGGCCGTGTAGTACTGCTCGGACTCGGAGATCGGGGTCCGCCAGTCCTCCTCGCCGGTGATCAGCATGGTGGGAGTCTTGACGTTCCCGACCACCGAGAGCAGCGACCGCTTCGCGTAGTGCTCGGCGTGCTCCCAGGGCGGCCCGGGGAACCAGTACTTGAGGCCGAAGGAGGGGATGTCGGCGGTCAGCACCCAGCTCACCCAGTTGATCACCGGGTAGGCGGAGGCCGCGGCGCGGAAGCGATCGCTCCTGCCGATCACCCAGCAGGTCAGCACCCCGCCGCCGCTGCCACCGGTCACGTAGAGGTTCTGCGGGTCGACGAAGCCGCGGCCGATCGCGGCATCGACGCCCGAGACCAGGTCGTGGAAGTCGTCGCCCGGGTAGGCGTGGTGGATGAGGTTGCCGAACTCCTCGCCGTAGCTCGTCGAACCGCGGGGGTTGGTGTAGAGCACGGCGTAGCCCATCGCCGCCCAGACCTGCTTCTCGAGGTCGAAGTGCGGCCCGTAGGCGGCGAACGGCCCGCCGTGGATCTCGAGGATCAGAGGGTACTTCTGGCCCGGCTCGAAGCCGACCGGCTTCATCAGCCAGCCGTGGATGCGGCGGCGGTCGAAGGAGGACTCGTACCAGATCTCCTCCGGCTGCGACAGCCTGCGCTGGGCGAAGAGGTCCTCGTTGAGCCGGGTCAGAACCTGCGGGGCAGCGCCGGCGAGCGAGGTGACAGCCACCTCGCCGGGCGTGTTCCACGCCTTGTGCGAAAAGGCGATGCGGCCGCCCGCGGCCACCGAGAAGCTGGCGCCGCCGGTGTAGGCGCTGGTGCCGGCGCCCAGACCCTCGGCGACGCCGCGAAACCTGACCTCGCCCTCGCCGACCCCCAAGCCTGCTAACGAATAGAGGCCCAGCCGCGTCCTTCCCTGGTCGTCGTAGACGAAGAGGATGCCCTTACCATCCGGCGTCCACTGCGGGCGCTCCACGTCGCGGTCGAGGTCGGCGGACAGCAGGCGCGGCGGCCCGCCGCGGCGGTCCACCAGGTAGAGGCGCTGCGCTTGGTAGCCTTGGAAGCGGTCGTCGAAGCCCACGTAGGCGACCCAGCGGCCGTCCGGCGACAGCGCCGGCGAGTCGTCCGGCCCGCGGCGGTCGGTGAGGGCACGGATCGTGCCGTCGGCCACCGCGAGCTCGTAAATCTCCGTGTCCAGCGGAAAGAGGTCCCAGTCCGGGCGCCGATTGGCGGCGATCAGCAGGCCCTTGCCGTCCGGGGTCCACACCGGCGCTCCCCCGGGCCCGACCTGTGCCGAGCTGTGATGGAAGTCGCCGCGCGACACCTGCCGCGCCGTGCCCCCGGTGGCCGGCACCACGAACACCTGGCTGTATCCCTCGCGGAGATACCCGGCGCCGTTGAAGCGGTAGACCAGCCGGTCGACCACCCGCGCCGGGTCCGCCCAAGTCGCGCCCTCGGGGGGCTTCGGCATGGTGGCGAGCACCGGCGCCTCGCCGGGCACCACGGCGATGAAGGCCAGCCAGCGGCCGTCCGGCGACCAGGAGAGGCCCTCGGGCGGGTTCTCCAGGTTGGTGAGCCGCGCGCTGGTGCCGCTTTCGAGCCACAGCATGTGCGCCTGCGAGGAGCCCTCGCGGTTCGAGAGAAAGGCGATGCGGGTGCCGTCCGGCGACCAGCGCGGCGAAGAGTCGCCATAGGCGCCGGTGGTCAGCGGGCGGTGGTTGCCGCCGTCGAAGTCCACCCGCCAGAGGTTCGAGAAGCGGCGGTCGGTGCGCACGTCGGCGAACTGCCGCACGTAGACGATGGTCCTGCCGTCAGGGGAGATCTGGGGATCGCTCGCCAGCTCGAGCTCGAAGGCGTCCGTGGCCGCGAGGCCCGAAGCGAATGCACCTGGGGCGATGGCGCCCAGAGCGAGGGCGCCCGCAGCGGCGTCACCAGGGGCTGCCGAGCCCGCCGGCTGCGCGGCAACCGTCGCCGCTAGCCCGAACGAGGCGACGCCCAGGCAGATCAACAGCACGAGAGAGCCTACCCTCCGCATCACGATGTCCTTTCTGGAATCCGGTCCGCCGCCGATCATGCCTCGTTTGGCCTGCCGGGCGAAGCCCCCAGCAGGAGCAGGGCGGCCCCGGCGACCGCTGCCGTCTCCACCCGCAGCACCCGCTCCCCCAGCGCCAGGCCGACACAGCCCAGGCTCTCGAGGTCGGTGCGCTCGGCGGCGGTCCAGCCGCCCTCCGGGCCGAGGAGGAGCGCGGCACGGCCTACGGCGAGCGGCCACGGAGCCTCCCGCGCCGCAGGATCGGCGACGAAGCGGGCCGTGGTCCCGGCCAGCAGCTCCGGCAGCTCGTTCCAGCCGTGAGTGCCGGTGACCTCCGGCAGCCGGGCGCGACCGCACTGCTCGACGGCCGCCGCCGCCACCCGGCACAGGCGCTCGATCTCACTGCCGCCGAAGGCGCGGGGCGAGCGGGCGGTGGCGAGAAAGCGCACCGCCGTGCAGCCGACCTCGGTCGCCTTCTCCACCAGCCACGACGCGCGCTGGGGGCGGGGAGGCGCCACCAGCAACTCGAGCTCGGCGGCGGGCTCGCGGGAGGGCTCGGCGGCCCCCAGGCGGAGCAGGGCTCGCTCGCGATCCACCCGCGCCACCCGCGCGGCGCGCGCCCGCCCCCGCCCGTCCACCACCCGTGCCTCGTCACCCACCGCCAGCCGCAGCGAGCGAAAGAGGTGACGGTAGGCGTCGCCTTCGACGGCGAGCTCGGGGGCGTCGAAGCGCGCGGGATCGACGAGCAGGGTGGGCAAGCTACCGTTCGCCGACTTCCACGAGCAGCGGTGGGTTCATCGGGCAAACGCTAGCATGCCGTCCAAGATGCACGGGTGGCTCGAGCGCCTGGCCGCACCGGATGGCACGTGGAGGACGCCGGGACTGGATCGGCGTCGTCGGCCCCGGAGTCATCGTCGCTGGCCGGGGGCACGGTGGGCATCGGATAGAGTCGCCGCGGGAGGTGGCTCGATGCTGGGAAAGATCTTGAAGACACTCCGAGTTGGAGCCGCGATGGTCTTCGGCTTCCAGCCGACGCAGGTGGCAGCGCTCGAAGTCGGCGCCTCGGTGCCGGCCGTCCAGGCCCTCGACCAGGACGGGAAGCCCGTCCAGCTCGCGGACGCCTCCAAGTCCGGCTACACCCTGGTGTACTTCTATCCCAAAGCCGACACCCCCGGGTGCACCAAGCAGGCCTGCAGCCTGCGCGACTCGTTTGCCCAGCTCACCGACCGTGGGGTCAAGGTGTTCGGCGTCTCGCACGACACGGTCGCGGAGCAGAAAGCGTTCGCGGAGAAGTACAAGCTGCCCTTCACCCTGCTCGCCGACACCGAGCACCAGGTTTCTACGGCTTTCGGCGTGCCGAGCCGTGGGGATTACGCGGCACGCCAGGCCTTCTTGCTCAAGGACGGCAAGCTCGTGTGGCGCGATCTGGAGGCGTCCACCGCCCAACAAGCTGCTGACGTGCTGGCCGCGCTGGACGAGATGAAGCCGTAGGGCGCTCGACCGCCAAGGAGATGGAACCCATGGGCACACAGGCACCCGAGGAAGCGAGATACCCGGAACGAGTCGAGGCGGTGGGCGACGCCAGGCCCGCCACAACCGGCCGGCGCGAGACCGTGATCCTCGCCGGCGGCTGCTTTTGGGGCATGGAAGAGTTGCTCCGCGAGGTCCCGGGAGTGCTCGAGACCGAGGTCGGCTACTCGGGCGGGTTCCTGGACAACGCCACCTATGCCGACGTCAAGCGGGGCACCACGGGGCACGCGGAGGCGGTGCGGGTGGTCTTCGACCCGGAACAGCTCCCCTTCGAGCGGCTGCTCGCCTGGTTTTTCCGCATGCACGACCCGACCACCAGGAACCGGCAGGGCAACGACGTCGGCAGCCAGTACCGCTCGGCGATCTTCACCACTTCGGAGGAGCAGCAGCGCATCGCCAGGGAGGTGGTGGCGCGGGTCGAGGATTCGGGGAAGTGGCAGCGGCCGCTGACCACCGAGGTGGCGCCCGCGGGGGCCTTCTGGCGGGCCGAGGAGTATCACCAGGGTTACCTGCAGCAGTACCCCAACGGCTACACGTGCCACTTCCTCCGCGACCTCGACTTCGAGGCCGAGACGCAGCCCGAGGCCGCCGGAGCGCGCCGTCCCTAGAGAGCTGATCAGCCGGAAGCGAGGCGAAACCGGTACGAAGTCCACTCCCCGCTTTGTCGCTCCGCGGTCACGATCAGGCCTAATCGCGAAAGCTCGGCGACGAGATCCTTCCCTCTCTCCGCCAGGATTCCCGAGAAGATCAGCTCGCCACCGGGCTTCAGACGAGAGAGCAGCGAAGGTAGAGCCGGGGCGATCTCCTCCGGGATGACGTTGACCAGCAGGAGGTCGAAGCGCGCCTCCGGCCCCAGCGCCTCGACCGTGCCGACGAAGAGCAGCGGCCGGGCGCCGTCGAGCAAGCCGGCGTTCAGGCGCGCGTTGTCACGAGCGGCGAAGACCGCTGCAGGGTCGAGGTCGAAGGCCACGGTGGAGCAGGAAGCTGCGGTGCCGGGTGAGGCCAAACCGGGCGGGGCAGCGCCGGCGAGGAGCAGCGCGGCGAAGGCGAGGATGCCGGTGCCGGTGCCCACGTCGAGCACGGCGAAAAGTCGCGGCAAAGGTGCCAGCTCCTCCAGCAGCTCGATGGCGAGCGCTGTCGACTCGTGGCTGCCGGTGCCGAAGGCGGTCCGCGCCGGCAGGCGAAGGGCGAAGCGGCGGGCTGGCGCTGCGGCCTCCGACGCCTCTGCCGCCGCTAGCGCCGCCGGTCCCTCCGCGCCGCCGACCTCGCCCTCTCGCGGCTCCCGAGGGTCGACCCAGAACCGCTCCCCGACCGCAAACGGCGTCGCGCTCTCACGGTAGGCGGCGAGCCAGTCGGTGGTCGGCGCAATCTCCTCACCCAGAAAGACGACGCCGCGCTCGCGCCACCGCGCCGCGTCCTCTACCTCCTCGGCCCCCGCGTTGAACCACGCCTCGAGCCGGGCGCGGTCCCCGACCTCGGTTGAGCGCACGCCCAGCGTCCCCGCCAGCCACAGGGCTGCCGAGAAGTCGTCCTCGAGGGAGGCGGGTAGCTCGTAGGTGCGTCGGAGATGGATCACGGGACAACACGGTCAGCGCCCCGCCCAGATCCTTCGCTTCGCTCAGGATGACGGGAGGAGGCTCAACCAAACAGGTCTTTGACCTTGCCCAGCACTCCGCGATCCTCTCGCACCTCGCTGCCCTCGCTCTCGGCGAGCTGGCGCAGCAGGTCGACCTGCTCGGCCGAGAGGTCGCGCGGCCGCGGCACAAGGAGCCGCGCACGGACGACGTGGTCGCCCTTGCCGGCGCGGTCCAGCCGCTGGATGCCCTTGCCCTTGAGCCGAAACTGGTGGCCCGGCTGGGTGCCGGGCGGCACTTCGATGCGCTCGGCGCCGTGCAGAGTCTGGGTCTCGACCGTGGCGCCGAGCACGGCCTGCGCGTAGGTGAGCTCCAGCTCGCTGAACACGTCGCCGCCCTCGCGCTGGAACCTGGCGTGCTGCTTGACGGCGAGCACCACGTAGAGGTCGCCCGGCGGGCCGCCGAAGCGGCCGTGCTCCCCCTCGCCCGCCAGGCGCAGGCGAGAGCCAGTCTCGACCCCGGCCGGGATCTTGACCTCGATATCGTGCCGCCGCTCGACCTGACCCTCGCCGCGGCACTGCGGGCAGGGGTCGGTGATCACCACGCCCTCGCCGCTGCACTGCGGGCAGGTGCGGGCGACGGTGAAGAAGCCCTGGCTGTAGCGCACCTGGCCGCGGCCGCCGCACGCCGAGCAGGTCTTGGGCGCGGTGCCGCCAGCGCTGCCCGAGCCCCGGCATTCCTCGCAGCGCTCGAGGCGCGGGATGGTGAGCGTCTTGGCGGTGCCGAAGGCGGCCTCCTCGAACTCGAGCTTGAGGTCGTAGCGCAGGTCGGCGCCGCGGGTCGGGCGGCGTCCCCCGCCGCGGCTGCCGCCGAAGCCGAAAAGATCACCCAAATTGCCGAAGATGTCCTCGAAGCCGGCGAAGATCGTGGGGTCGAAGCCCCCGGCGCCCCCCACCCCCTGGTGCCCGAAGCGATCGTAGCGGGCGCGCTTGTCCGGGTCGGTCAATACCGCGTAGGCCTCGGCCGCCTCCTTGAACTTCTCCTCCGCCGACTTGTCACCGGCGTTCTTGTCCGGGTGGTACTGCACCGCCAGCTTGCGGTACGCCGACTTGATCTGCTGGCCGTCCGCGTCGCGGGCGACGCCGAGCACTTCGTAGTAGTCACGTTTGGCTGCCATGCTGGAGAACCCGTAGAGAGCGCTGAGACCAGTCAGTGAGCCGTCGCGAGCGGGCGCAGCAGGTTCACGGGCTGGCCTCGCTTTGGCGGAGCATCGCGTCGGAGAGCAGCCGCGACACGGCATTCAAATCGTACATTGCCGCCTCGAGCTCGGCGCGGCCGCCCTCGGCCCGCGCCAGGCGCGAGCGCAGCAGGGTGTCGTTGACCCGCCGGCGGTCCTCCTCGGGGAGGATGTCCTGGAACTGGAGGAAGACGCGCTCGTTGTTGTAGATCAGGCCTTCCAGGCGGTTCTTGAGGCGGGTCAGCTCCTTGCGCTGCAAGTCGGCCTGGCGGTGTTCCTCGCTCTCCTGCACCAGGCGGTGGATCTCCTCGGGCGACAGGCCGCCGGCCGGGTTGATCTCGATCGACTGCGAGAGCGCGGTGGCGAGGTCGCGGGCCGAGACGTTGACGATGCCGTTCGAGTCGATGGCGAAGGTGACTTCGATCTGAGGCACGCCGCGAGGCGCCGGCGGGATGCCGACCAGCTCGAAGCAGCCGAGCGAGCGGTTCTCGGCAGCGATCTCGCGCTCGCCCTGCAGCACATGGATCTCGACCGTGTCCTGGTTGTCGATCACGGTGGTGAAGATCTGCGTGTTCTTGGTGGGGATCGTCGAGTTGCGCTCGATCAGCCGTGTACACAGGCCGCCGTGGGTCTCGATGCCGAGCGACAGGGGCGTGACGTCGAGCAGCACCAGGTCCTTGATGTCGCCGCGCAGGATGCTGCCCTGGATGGCGGCGCCGATCGCCACCACCTCGTCGGGGTTGATCTCGCGGTTCGGGGGCTGGCCGAAGATCTTCTGCACCCGGCGGATCACCAGCGGGGTGCGGGTCTGGCCGCCCACCAGCAGCACCTCGTCGATCTGGTCGGGCCGCAGGCCGGCCTGCGCCAGCGCGTCGCGGCACGGGCCTTCGGTGCGGTCCACCAGGTCGACCACCAGCGACTCGAAGAAGTCGCGGGAGAGCTTCTTGGCGAGGTGGCAGGGGCCGCGCTCGTCGGCCGAGATGAAGGGCAGATTGATCGCCGCCTCGGTGACCGTCGAGAGCTCGCACTTGGCGCGCTCGGAGGCCTCCTTGAGGCGCTGCAGGGCCATGCGGTCCTGGCGCAGGTCGATGCCGGTCTCCATCTCGAACTCGCCGATCAGCCAGTCCATGATGAGCTGGTCGAAGTCCTCGCCGCCCAGGAAGGTGTCGCCGGCCGTCGACAGCACCTCGAAGATACCGTCCGAGAGCTGGAGGATCGAGATGTCGAAGGTGCCGCCGCCCAGATCGTAGACCGCGATGACGCGGCTGCCGCCCTGCTTCTCGAGGCCGTAGGCCAGGGCCGCGGCGGTGGGCTCGTTGATGATGCGCAACGCCTCGAGGCCGGCGATCTTCACCGCGTCGCGGGTCGCCTGGCGCTGGGCGTCGTCGAAGTAGGCCGGCACCGTGACCACCGCTTTCTCCACCCGCTCGCCCAGCACTTCCTCGACGAAGCTCTTGATCTCCGAGAGGATGAAGGCCGAGACCTCCTGCGGGCTGTACTGGCGGTCGCCCACCTGCACGCGCACGTCGCCGTTGGGCGCCTGCACCAGCGGGTAAGGCAGGATGTGCCGCGCGCGCTGCACCTGTGGGTCGTCGAACTTCCGGCCGATCAGCCGCTTGACGGCGAAGATGGTGTTCTGGGGGTTGGTGATCGCCTGCCGCTTGGCGATCTGGCCTACCAGCCGGTCCCCGTCCTCGGTGAAGGCGACGATCGACGGCATGGTGCGGCTGCCCTCGCGATTAGGCAGCACGCGGGGGGCGAGCGCCTCCACCAGCGCCACGCAACTGTTGGTGGTGCCGAGGTCGATGCCGATGATCTTGCTCACGGGAGGTCGTCCCCCTGACTCCGCCGCCGGGCGGGGCGGCCGGGCGCGCGATTGTTCACCTATTCCGAACCGGGATCGCCGGCCGGCATCGCCACTTTGACCAGGGCGGGGCGCAGCAGGCGATCGAAGATGGCGTAGCCGCGTTGCATTTCCTCGGCCACCGTCGGCGCGGTCACCTTCGGGTCCTCGAAGCGCGACACCGCGTCGTGGACCGCCGGGTCGAAGGGCGCCCCGTGGGCGGCGATCTCCTTGACGCCGTAGGAGCGCATCAGGTCGCGAAGCTGGGCGAGGATCATCTCCACGCCGCGCTTCAGGTCCTCGACCGAGCCGCCGGCCGAGAGCGCCCGCTCCAGGTTGTCGACCACCGCCACCAGGTCGCGCATCGGCTCCATCAGCGCGTAGCGCTTCACCTCGCGCGCCTCACGCTCGCTGCGCTTGCGGTAGTTGTCGAGGTCGGCGAGGGTGCGCACCCACTGCTCGCGAACCTCGGCGAGCTCGGCGCGCAGCCGGTCCTCTTCGGTCTCGGCGGTCTCGACGGTCTCGGCCGCCACCTCGCCTACCGGCGTCGGCGCCCCGTCCTCGATCACCCACACCTGGTCGTCAGAGTCTTCCTCGGCTACTCCGTTGGCGGGCGGGTTGCCGGCGGTGCCGACCACCTCCTCCTCGGAAGCCGCTTTGCGGTCCTCGCTCATCACCCTAACTCCCCTCTCCCCGTTCTGCGAAGGTGCCCGCCATGATCCTGGACAGCGACTCCCCGAGGTAATGCACTAGCGGGATCAGTCGCGGGTACTCCATGCGCGAAGGCCCGAAGATGCCAACCGTGCCGAGCTGCTGCGCCCCCACGCCGTAGCCGGTGGTCACCAGGCTGAAGTCGAGCTCGGAGGTCACGTCGCTGTCCTGGCCGATCACCACCCGTACGCCCTGGCCGCCGATGAACTGATTCAAGATCGAAACCAGCCGCGCCTTGCGCGAGAAGGTCTCGAAGAGCTGCCGCACGCGCGAGATGTCGGCGAGCTCGGGCTGCGACAGGAGCTCGCTGGTGCCGTCGTAGAGCAGCTCGCGCTCGTCGCTCGGCGCCAGGCCCTGCCGGGCGAGGTCGATCGACAGCGACAGCAGGCGGTCCACCTGCGCCCGGTCCTCGGCCATCATCACCAGCAGCCGCTCGCGGATCTCGCGCAGCGTGAGGCCGGCGAAGTTCTCGGTCAGGTAGTTGGAGATCCAGCCCAGGTCCTCGCGGGTCAGCGGCGGGCCGACTGCCGCCGCACGCCCGGGAAGCTCCTCGAGCTGCAGCACCTTGTTGTCGACGAAGCCGTTGGCCGACACCACCACGCACAGCACCTGCCGCTCCGACAGCGGCACGAGCTCGACCGCCTTGAGCACCGTGTCGCCGAGGGCCGGCGTGAGCACGATCGAAACCTGGTGCGAGAGGTCTTTCAGCAGGTAGAGGGTGGCCGCCATCAGATGCTCGGTATCGGCCGGCGCCTGGCGCAAGCTGTCCTCGATGTAGCGTCGCTCACGGGCCGGAAGATGCTCGGTATCCATCAACGAGTCGATGAACAGGTGGTAACCCTCGCGGGTCGGCACCCGCCCGGCCGAGGTGTGCGGCTGCATCAGGTAGCCCCACTCCTCGAGGTCGGCCATGACGTTGCGCAGGGTGGCGGCCGACAGGCCATGCTGTGTGCTGCGTGCCAGGGTGCGCGAGCTGACCGGCTCGGCCGACAGAATGTAGGTGCGAATGACGTCCTTCAGCACCTCGCGATCGCGGGTGCCGAGCTTGGCCGGGGGCTGGGGTTGCGCTCCTTTTCCCTCCCGCGGCAGGGCAGGTCGGGAAGGGGGGACGTGGAACCGCGTCGCATTCATCGCAGAATAGCAATCAGTTTCGGGCGCACCTAGACTAGCCCGCGCCCACAGCCGGCCGCGCTATTGTAACCGAGTGACCCCAGACCCGACGGATGCAGCCCCGAAGGATGCAGCCCCGAAGGATGCAGCCCCGCAGGCCGCGCGGCAGCGGTCACCGCTCGCCGAGCTCCGCTTCTCGGTGGTAGGCCCCGGGCGGGTGGGGACCAGCCTGGCGAGCTGGCTCGCGGCGCGAGGCGCTCACCTGCAGGCCGTGGCCGGCCGAGGCTTGCCTTCCGGCGACCCGGCTCCAGGCGCCGTGGAGCTGGCCGCCAGGCTTGGCGGCCGAGCGGTGCGGCTCGACGAGCTGGCGACGGCCGGCGACGGGCTGCTTCTGATCGCGATCCCGGACGGCGCGCTGCCGGCCGTGGCAGGAGGTCTGGCGGCCAGGGAGCAGGCGGCGGTGGCCCTGCACACCGCCGGCGCCGTGCCGGCCGCCGCGCTCGCGGTGCTCGCCGGGAGCACCGCGATCGGGTCACTCCATCCGCTCAAGGCCTTCCCCCACCCACTGCCCGAGGTCGCCGAGGCCGCGGGGGTGGTCTTCGGCATCGACGGCGATCCGGCGGCCCAGGCGCTGGCGACCACGTTGGCTGGCGCTTGGGGATCCCAAGTGGTGGTGATCCCTCCGGAACGGCGCCTCCTCTACCACTTCGCCGCCACCTTCGCGGCCGGCGGCGTGGTCACCTTGCTCGCGGCGGCCTGCGAGCTGGCCGGCCGGCTGGGGCTGCCGGCGGCGGTGGCCGACGGTTATCTCGATCTAGCACGGGGCGCGTTGCGCAACGTGGAGGCGGCCTCGCCGCAGGCCGCGATCACCGGCCCGGTGGCCCGCGGCGACGCTCGAGCCGTGACCCTGGCCCTGGACGAGCTCGCTCGGGCGGCCCCCGATCTGCTGCCCACGGCGCTCGCCGTCGGGCTCGAGACCGTGCGTCAGGTGCAACGAAACTCGTCTTCGAATTCCGCGTACCAAGCGGTCAAGGGAGCCCTCGAACGCTGATCGGGAGAGGGGTTTCCAGCCGCACCGGACGGCGCGGACCGCGCCGGACCCCCGCCATTTTGCTTGACCCTCGGGGACGCGCGGTGCTATTTTATTGACCCTCCTCTATAAGGGTGGAGCTCTGGCAATAGGTCCATATCGATGGTGTTTTTCAACTACAGCCGGATGCAGATGGCCGCCAAGATCGTGTATTACGGTCCCGGCCTGTGCGGCAAGACCACCAACCTCCACTGGATCTACAACAAAACTGCGTCCGACTCGCGGGGCGAGATGGTCTCGCTGGAGACCGAAACCGACCGCACGCTGTTCTTCGACTTGCTGCCGATCGACGTCGGCAACATCTCCGGCTTCGAGACCCGGATGCAGCTCTACACCGTTCCCGGGCAGGTCTTCTACAACACGACGCGCAAGCTGGTTCTGAAGGGCGTCGACGGCGTGGTCTTCGTCGCCGACTCGCAGCGGCCGATGCTGCAGGCCAACCTCGACTCGTTCCGCAATCTGGAAGAGAACCTCGCGGACATGGGGCTGTCGGTCGACACGCTGCCGCTGGTGCTGCAGTACAACAAACGCGACCTCTCGGACGTGCTGGCGGTCGAGGACCTGAACAAGGCCCTCAACCGCTCGAGCTGGGCCTGGTTCGAGGCCTCGGCGGTGCACGGCAAGGGGGTCTTCGAAACCTTGAAGGGCATCTCCAAGCTGACTCTCCTCGCCCTGCGCCAGCGCCTGGCGCGCTCGAGCGGCGCTTCCGAGCGGCCCTCGCCGCCACCGGTGGCCGCGGAGCCGGCGCGGCCCAGCGTCGCGCCCGCTCCGTTGAGGCCCCCGGCCGCGAAGCCGGCTCCGCCTCCGGCGCCGGCGGCCCGCGAAGCTCCGCCCGCCAAGGTGGCGCCCGCGGCGCCGGCCATCGAAACCGCGGCGGCCCGCAAGGCCCCGGCCCCCGCTGCCGCAGTGCGCGGCAGAAAGACGGTGGACGCCCTCTCCGAGCTCGAGCGCCTGCGTAGCGAGGCGACGCGGAAGAAGGGCCCGCCGGCGGCGAGCGCTCCGCGGCCGGTATCCGCCTCGCCCGTCAACGGCCACGGCCAGTTTTTCCGCGAGATCCAGCTCACCATGAAGCGTGCCGACTTCGAGCGCGCCCGCCGCTTCACCCTGTCGCTGCAGGTGGAGGACGACGACCATCGGGTGGTCGACACTGTGCGCGGCCTGGAAGTGGAGATCCAGGATCCCTCGCACCTGGACAAGGTGCTACTCAAGCTCAACATCGCGCTGCATTCGAAGGACTGATCGCCATCCCCCGAAGCCCTCGCCCCGGGGCGAGGGAGCTCCCGTCATGAAGTGTCCTTTCTGCGGCCAGAACAACGATCGGGTGGTGGACTCGCGCGAGAGCCGCGAAGGCGACACCATTCGCCGCCGGCGCGAGTGCCTGACCTGCGGCCGCCGCTTCACCTCCTACGAGCAGATCGAAGACATCCCCTACATGGTGATCAAGAGCGACGGCACGCGGCAGGAGTTCAATCGCAAGAAGCTCCTCTCCGGCCTGCTCAAGGCGTGCGAGAAGCGGCCGGTGTCCACCAAGCAGCTCGAGGAGATCGTCAATGCGGCCGAGGGCCTGCTGCACGCCAGCGAGGAGCGCGAGGTGACGACGCGAGAGATCGGCGAGCTGGTGATCCAGCGCCTGCGCGAGATCGATCCCGTGGCCTACGTCCGCTTCGCCTCGGTCTACCGGCAGTTCGAGGACGTCGGCGAGTTCATGCAGGAAGTCCAGTCTCTGGTCGGCGACCGAGGGGAGGGCTGAAGCGGTGGCGGTGGCGACGATGACCCGGACGCCGGGCGGCGAGCTGGAGAGCGAGGCGATCGAGATCCCCGACGTGCTGCCCGTCCTGCCGCTCAAGGACGTGGTGCTGTTCCCCTACATCATCCTGCCGCTGTCGGTCAGCCGCGACAAGAGCCTGCTGGCGGTGGACCGTGCGCTGGCCGAGCACCGGGTGGTGATGCTCGCCTCGCAGCGCGAGCCGCTCAAGGACGACCCGGGGCTGGACGACCTCTACCCCACCGGCACCGCGGCCTCCATCATGCGCATGCTGAAGCTGCCGGACGGGCGGACCCGCATCCTGGTCCAGGGGCTGGCGCGCGCCCGCCTCGTGCACCTGTCGCAGACCGAGCCGTTCCTGCGCGGCCGGGTGCAGCGGCTGCTCGACCCGCAGCCCGATCCCTCGATCCCACCGCTCGAGGTGGAGGCCCTGCTGCGCAGCGCCAAGGAGAGCCTCGACAAGGCGGTGAGCCTCGGCAAGGCGATCTCACCCGAGGTCATGGTGCTCGCCGCCAACCTCACCGAGCCGGGCCGGCTCGCCGACCTCGCGGCCAGCAACCTCGAGCTCAAGGTGGAAGAGGCGCAGTCGATCCTCGAGACCAGGAACCCGATCGAGCGGCTGGCGCGGGTCAACGACCTCTTGGCCCGTGAGGTCCACGTGCTGACCATGCAGCAGGAGATCTCGTCGCAGGCCCGCGGCGAGATCGACCGCAGCCAGCGCGAGTACTTCCTGCGCCAGCAGCTCAAGGCCATCCAGGAAGAGCTCGGCGAAGGCGACGAGATGGGGGTCGAGATCGCCGCCTACCGCACCTCGGCGGAAGAGAAGGGCATGCCCGAGCCCGCCAAGGAGGAGCTCGAACGCCAGATTCGGCGTCTCGAGCGCAGCCACCCGGAGAGCGCCGAGACCTCGGTGCTACGCACCTACCTCGACTGGCTGACCGGCCTGCCCTGGAAGAAGGTTTCGACCGACAACCTCGACCTCGAGCACGCACGCCGCGTGCTCGACGAGGACCACTACGACCTGGAAAAGGTCAAGGAGCGCATCCTCGAGTACCTGGCCGTGTGCCAGCTCAAGGGCAACCCCAAGGGGCCGATCCTCTGCTTCGTGGGCCCGCCGGGGGTGGGCAAGACCTCGCTCGGCCGCTCGATCGCCCGCGCCCTCGGCCGCCAGTTCGTGCGCGTGGCCCTGGGCGGGGTGCGCGACGAGGCCGAGATCCGCGGCCACCGCCGCACCTACGTGGGCGCCATGCCCGGTCGCATCGTGCAGGGCATCCACACCGCCGGCACCTCGAATCCGGTCTTTATGCTGGACGAGATCGACAAGATCGGCGCCGACTTCCGCGGCGACCCGTCGGCGGCGCTGCTCGAGGTGCTCGACCCGACGCAGAACCACGCCTTCGTCGACCACTACCTCGACGTCGAGTACGACCTCTCGAGGGTGATGTTCATCGCCACGGCCAACGTGATCCACCCGGTGCCGCCGGCGCTCAAGGACCGGATGGAGGTGATCCACCTCTCCGGCTACACGATGAACGAGAAGCTCGCCATCGGACGCCAGTTCCTGGTGCCGCGCCAGCTGACGGCCCACGGGCTGAAGCCGGAGCAGCTGAGCTTCACCGGCGAGGGCCTCCGCCACCTGGTGGAGAGCTATACCCGGGAAGCCGGAGTGCGAAATCTCGACCGCGAAATCGCCTCGATCTGCCGAAAAACGGCACGCCGCGTCGTCGCCGACGGCAAGAGCGTGGCGATCGAGGTCTCGGTCGACACCGTGGGCGAGATGCTCGGCAAGCCGCGCTTCCGGCCGTGGCGCAAGTCGGAGCGGCCGGAGATCGGGGTCACCACCGGCCTCGCCTGGACCGAGGTCGGCGGCGAGATCCTCGAGACCGAGGTCGGGCTGATGAAGGGGAAGGGCAAGCTGATTCTCACCGGGAAGCTCGGCGAGGTGATGCAGGAGTCGGCGCGCGCCGCGGTCTCGTACCTGCGGAGCCGCGCGGACCTCTTGGGCATCGACCCCGATTTCTCCGAGACCCACGACCTCCACATCCACGTGCCGGAGGGCGCGATCCCCAAGGACGGCCCCTCGGCCGGCATCACCATGGCGACGGCGCTGGTGTCGGCGCTGACGCGCCGCGCGGTGCGCCGCGACCTGGCGATGACCGGCGAGATCACGCTGCGCGGCAAGGTGCTGCCGGTGGGCGGCATCAAGGACAAGGCGCTGGCCGCGTTTCGCGCCGGGATCGTCGAGATCATCCTGCCGCGCGAGAACGAGAAGGACCTCGAGGAGGTCCCGCAGGAGATCCGGGACGTCTTGTCGGTGCATCTGGTCGAGTCGATGGACGAGGTGCTCCGGTTGGCGCTCGAGGGGGACCTTGCGCAAGCGCCTCCGACTGATGGAGAATTGACGGCGTCCCCTTTGGAGCTTCCGACCGGGACCGGGTCGCTGGCACACTGATCGCATAGCTGTTCGACAAGCGTTCGGGGGTAGCTGCCGGGCGACGGCAGCACCGCCGGCGACGTTTTCCTGATCGACATCCGTAGTTCGAGGGTTCCCTCGAGACGCCCCCGAAGGTTTCCGATGCGGAGCGCTACCGCGCCGGGACAGGGCGCCGGAGCCGCGGCGAGACGTGAGGATCGGGAGAGTCGAATTCGCCAGGGCGTGCGCCCGCGCCGAGGACCTGATCGACGACGGCGCGCCCGAGGTCGCCTTCGTCGGACGGTCGAACGTCGGCAAGTCGAGCCTCTTGAACCGGCTCGCGGCTCGCCCGATCGCGCGCACCAGCTCGACGCCGGGGCGCACGCGGACGGTGAACTGGTTTCGGATCGACGACCGCTGGTGGCTGGTCGATCTTCCGGGGTACGGATTCGCGCGCGCCTCGAAGAGCGACCGGCAGGCGTGGGGCGAAGTGGTGGACTCCTATTTCGCCCGCGACGCCCGCAGGCCTCTCGCGGTCCAGCTGGTCGACGCGAAGGTCGGAGCGACGGCGCTGGACGTGGACGCTCTCCGCTGGTTGCGCAGCTCCGGCGTGGAGCCGCTGGTGGTGGCGACGAAGGTGGATCGATTGAAGCGCGGCGAGCGGGCGCGGATGCTGGAGCGGATCCGGCAGGCGCTCGGTCTCGGCCAGGAAGAGGAGCTCCTGGCCGTCTCGGCGGTTTCAGGGGAGGGCATTCGTGAACTCTGGAAACGAATCGAAGAGTTTCTCGCCGCGCGGTAGATCGCGCCGGAGAAGGGGAAGGAAGAGCAACATGCCGAAGATGTCCGAGACCGAAGGTCTGCCGATCGACATCCTGCCGCTCGACGTGCAGAACGAGCCGCAGCCGCAGGGCGGCCAGGGCGGCAACGGCTCCGGCAAGCAGATGCTCGACATCCGCGCGTTGAAGGAGATGTCGATCGCCCAGCTCACCCAGGTCGCCAAGGACCTGGGCGTCGAGGGTGCGGCCGGCCTGCGCAAGCAGGAGCTGATCTTCAAGATCCTCGAGGCGCAGACCAAGTCGAGCGGGCTGATCTTCGCCGAAGGTGTGCTCGAGTGCCTGCCCGACGGCTTCGGCTTCCTGCGCGCGCCCGAGTACAACTACCTGCCCGGCCCCGACGACATCTACGTC
>JBIOXV010000114.1:0-60788 GCA_044869805.1 Thermoanaerobaculia bacterium
CGGCGCTCGCCGCGCCCGCCTGGGCTGGGGCCGCCGCCAGCGCCGGCGCGGCGAGCGAGAGGGCGAGCGCCAGGGCGGTGAGCCGTTTCCGCATACGCTCGCAGAATAGCACGGCGCTGCCGCCGGCCAGGGGGGGCGAGGCGTTCCGGGCCGGCGCGCGGTGATACCATGCCGCGCCGTGATCTCGGGAGCAAAATGAAGCTCGCGGCGCGCATGGGCCGGGTCGGCGAGTCGGCCACCCTCAAGGTCGGGCGTCTGGCGGCCGAGCTGCGCGCCCAGGGCAAAGACGTGCTGGATCTGGGGGTCGGCGAGCCGGACTTCGACTCGCCGGCGGTGGCGGTGGACGGTGCCCGTCAGGCACTCGCCGAGGGCTTCACAAAGTACACCGACGGCAATGGCCTCAAGGACCTGCGGCAGGCGGTGGCGAGCGGGCTCGCCCAACGCTACGGTGCGCCCTGGAGCGGCGGCGACGGGCTGATCACGGTGGGCGCGAAGATGGCGCTCTACCACCTGGCGCTCGCCCTGCTCGAGGACGGCGACGAGGTGGTGCTGCCGAGCCCTTGCTGGGTGAGCTTTCCGGAGCAGATCCGCCTGACCGGCGCCCGGCCGGTCCTGGTGCCCACCTCGGGCGAGGACGGCTTCGCGATCCATGCCGGGCCGATCCTCGCGGCGATGAACGAGCGCACCCGCGCGGTGCTCGTCAACTCGCCTTCCAACCCTACCGGCGGCATCATGGCGGGCGAGGACTTGCGCCGGGTGGTCGAGGCCTGCGCCGCGCGCGGCATCCCGTTCATCGCCGACGAAACCTACGAGCGCTTCGTCTACGGCAACGGCTTCGCGAGCTCCGCGGCCCTCGCCGCCGCCTTTCCCGAGACCGTGGTGCTGGTGGGCTCCTTCTCCAAGACCTACGCCATGACCGGCTGGCGGCTCGGCTTCGTCTACGGGCCACCGGCGCTGATCAAGGCCATGTCGACCCTGCAGAGCCACAGCACCTCGAACCCCACCTCCTTCGCCATGAAAGGGGCGCTCCGCGCGCTGGCGGCGGCGGAGCCGGACGTCGAGGCGATGATCGCCGAGTACCTCGCCCGGCGCGACCTCATCACCGCGGGGCTGGCCGCGATCCCCGGCTTCCGCTGCGCGCCGCCGGGAGGGGCTTTCTACGTCTTTCCCAACGTCGCGGGCTGCTACCGGCCGGGCCGCCAGGGCTCGGTGGAGCTCTCGGAGTTCCTGTTGCAGGAGGCGGGCGTGGCGGTAGTGCCCGGCATCGCCTTCGGCGACGACGACCATGTCCGCATTTCCTTCGCCTGCTCGCGGCAGACTCTCGAAACCGCGCTGGCGCGCATCGCGAGCGCGCTTGCGGTCTGAGTTGGCTGGTCTTGCGGGCTCCGGACAGCGGGCGGCCACAAGGGCCGCCCCGACATCGCTCACCGCCGTAGTGGACCTCTGTAGGGGCGGCCCTCGTGGCCGCCCGCGGCGGCGAGCTGGCTGGCAACGACTCCGAGGAGGGCTGCAATGAATCGCACTCAGATCTTCCTTCTGCTCTCGGCCTGCCTGGCGCTGGTGCCGGCGCTGGCCGCGATGGCGGCCGAGAAAGTCCCGACCGTCGAGGAGGCCCAGGCCTTTGTCGAAGCGGCCGAAAAGCGGCTGCGCGATCTGTCGATCGAGGGGCTGCGCGCCTCCTGGGTGCAAGAGACCTACATCACCTACGACACCGAGATCCTGGGCGCCCTCGCCAGCGAGCGGCTGACCGCGGCCGGGGTGGACTTCGCCAAGCAGGCGGCGCGCTTCGACCGGCTCGAGCTGCCCTACGACCTGCGGCGCAAGCTCAACCTGCTCAAGCTCTCGCTGGTGCTGCCGGCGCCCGGCAACTCGGAGGAGGGCTCGGAGCTGGCGCGGCTCGCCGCCTCGCTCAGCTCCCGCTTCGGCAGCGGCAAGTACTGCAAGCCGAACGGCGAGTGCCTGACCCTCGACGTGATGGAACGCATGATGTGGGAAAGCCGCGACCCGGCCGAGCTGCTCGACATCTGGGTGGGATGGCGCACCGTCTCGCCGCCCATGCGGCCCGACTTCGAGCGCTTGGTGTCCCTCGCCAACAAGGGCGCCCGCGAGATCGGCTACCCGGACGTCGGCACCCTGTGGCGCTCGGCCTACGACATGCCGCCCGACGACTTCGCGGCCGAACTCGACCGCCTGTGGGGGCAGGTCAAGCCACTCTACGACGCGCTGCACTGCCACGTGCGGGCCAAGCTCGGCGAGCACTATGGCAAGGACCTCGTTCCCCCCGACCGTCCGATCCCGGCGCACCTGCTGGGCAACATGTGGGCGCAAGGGTGGCTCGGCATCTATCCGCTGGTCGCCCCTGCCACGGCCGACCCCGGCTTCGACTTGACGGCGGCGCTCAAGGCGGCGGGCTACGACGAGAAGGAGATGGTGCGCTCCGGCGAGCGCTTCTTCACCTCCCTGGGCTTCGACCCGCTGCCCGAGTCCTTCTGGGAGCGCTCGATGTTCGTGCGCCCGCGTGACCGCGACGTGGTCTGCCACGCCAGCGCCTGGGACATCGACCACCAGGACGACCTGCGCATCAAGATGTGCATCGCGGTCAACGAAGACGACTTCTCGACCATCCACCACGAGCTGGGGCACAACTTCTACGAGCGCGCCTACAAGCACCAGCCCTACCTCTACATGAACAGCGCCAACGACGGCTTCCACGAGGCGGTGGGCGACACTATCGCGCTGTCGGTGACCCCCAAGTACCTGAAGGACATCGGCCTGATCGCCAGCGAGCCCGATCCTTCGAAGGACCTCGGGCTCTTGATGCAGCGCGCCCTCGACAAGGTGGCCTTCCTGCCCTTCGGCCTGCTGATCGACCAGTGGCGCTGGAAGGTGTTCTCCGGCGAGGTCAAGCCCTCCGACTACAACCGTGCCTGGTGGGACCTGGTGCGCAGGTACCAGGGCGTCGAGCCGCCGGTGCCGAGGAGCGAGACCGACTTCGACCCCGGCGCCAAGTTCCATGTGCCGGCCAACGTGCCCTACACCCGCTACTTCCTCGCCCACATCCTGCAGTTCCAGTTCCATCGCGCGCTGTGCGCGGCAGCCGGCTGCCAGGGACCGCTCCATCGCGGCTCGATCTACGGCAACGAGCAGGCCGGCGAGAGGCTGGAGAAGATGCTCGCCATGGGGCTGTCGCGCCCCTGGCCGGAGGCGCTCGAAGCCCTGTCCGGCGAGCGGCAGATGGACGCGACGGCGATCCTCGACTACTTCGCACCCTTGAAGACCTGGCTCGACGAGCAGAACAAAGGCCGCACCTGCGGGTGGTGAGGGGCCTGACTCTCTGAGCACCGACCCCCGCCCTTCGGGGCGGGGACGGCGGCTCCGCCCGGGCGTATACTGGCGCCGTTCTGACGACCATGCGCCCACCGGCCCGTTTCTCCCGCGCCTTGATGTTGCTGCTCGCCGGCTCGCTGGCGGCCAACTCGGCGGGCCCCGCCTGCCTGGTGCTCGCCTGCCCGATGGTGGCGCCCTGCGAGGCGATGGCGGCGATGGCGGAGCCACAACTCTGCTGTGAGCAGGCGGCGCTCTCCGCTCCTGTCACCACCTGCTGCGACGAGGGCGGCCTGACCGCCGCGCTGCGCAAGGCGGCGAGCGACGACCTGGCGCAGCCGGCCACGCCGGCGTGCGTGGGCCTGCCGTCCGAGCGGCCGTCCGGGGAGCGGCCAGTCGCCCCGCCTGTCGTGCCACCCGCGCCGCCGCCCGAAGGCGGCCTCTACACCCTGCACTCGACCTTCCTGATCTAGCGCGCTTCCGGCCTCGTGGAGAAGGCCGCGCACGGCTCGTGCCGCGGCCGGTCAACCACCTGGAGGACGCGCGATGCTCGCTGTCATCTGTCTCACGCTCACGCTCGCCCGGGCGGCGCCCGGGGCGCCGCCGCCCGCAGTGCCGCCGGCTGGGGCGCCGGTGGTTGGGGCGGCCGGCGGCTTCCTCGACCGGCAGGCGCTGATCGCGGCCGTGCTGGACGCCAACCCCGGGCTCGAGGCTGCCCGTGCGGCCGTCGCCGCCGCGGAGGCCGCGCGCTCGCGGGCGGGCCTGCTCGAAGACCCGATGCTCTCCTACGGTGTGGCTCCCGCGAGCCTCGCGGGCGGCGTGCTCGTCGGCCAGGAGCTGCGGCTCTCCCAGCGGTGGTCGCCGCCCGCGCGCCGGCGCCTGCTCGAAGCCGGGTCCGCCTCCGAGGCCGAGAGGATCCGCGCCGACCTGGCCGGCCTGGAGCTGGAGCTGGCGGCGATGGCCGGCAGCCTCTTCGCCGACTACTACCTCGTCACGCGGGAGCTGGAGATCACTGCCCGCCACCGCGAGCTGGTCGAGGACCTGAAGCGTGCGGCGACCGGGCGCTACGCCGCCGGCTTGGCGGAGCAGAACGAACCGCTGCGCGCCGAGGTCGAGCTCGGGCACCTGCACCACCGGGCCATCGAGCTCGAGGCAGAGCGGGCGATCGTGGTGGCGCGGATCAATGCCTTGCTGCACCGGGCCGTGGGCGCTTCGTTGCCGGGGCCTCCGCCGGAGCTGGCCCCCGCGGTCCTCGCGGAGATCGATCTCGACACCCTCGCCGCCGCGGCGCTCGAGGCGCGGCCCGAGCTCGATGCGGCGGCGGCGGAGATCGAAGGGCTGAAGGCCGCTTCCGGGCTCGCGCGCCTCGCCGGGCGCCCGGACCTCGACCTCATGGCCTCCTACAACTCCATGTGGTCCGACCGCGAGCACCGCTTCATGGTCGGGGTGGCCGTTTCCCCGCCGCTGTCGAAGGTCCGGCGGGCCTCGGCGCGAACCGAAGCCGAGGCCCGCCTCACCGAGGCGGAGAGCGAGAAGCTGCGGCTCACCGACCAGGTCCTGCAGGAGGTGGCGACGGCCGTGGCCCGCCTGCGGCAGAGCCGCCACCACCTCGAGCTCTACGACAGCCGCCTGCTGCCCGCCTCGCGCGACGAGGTGCGCGCCGCGACCGCGGGCTTCGAGGCGAGCAAGGTGGACCTGCTGGCCGTGATCGAAGCCGAGCGCATGCTGCGCGAAGTGGAGCTCGGTCGGCATCTCGTGCTGGCCGAGATGGAGCGCAGCCTTGCCGATCTGGACCGCGCCGTGGGCCACAGGCCCGACGCTGGCACCGCGGGAACCCGATCGGACGCGCCGCTGCCGAGAGAAGGAGGCCTGCCATGAATAGATCAGAAAAAAGGCGACATCCCGTGGCTGTGGCTCTCGGGTTGCTGGCCCTGGCCTGGTCCGCCGCCGCCTGCCGCGCCGGAGCGCCGAGCGAGCCCGTCCGTGCCGAGGTCGGAGGTTTGCGGCTGGCCGCGCGCCTGGAGCCGGCGGCGCCGCGGCAGGAGGGCAACGCGCTCCGGCTCACAGTAGAGGACGTCGGCGGCAAGCCCGTCACGGGTGCGCGGGTCTCCGCCCGCACCTCGATGCCCGCCATGGGCTCGATGCCGGCGATGAGCGGTGGAGCCGAGATCGCCGACGAAGGAAATGGCCGCTACACGGCGCGCTTCGACCTGCCGACGGCCGGAAGCTGGACGCTCGATCTCGATGTGGCCGCGGGAGACATGGGCGGCTCGGTGAGCTTCTCGCTGACCGTCGGGCGCGCCGGCCTGGTGCTGGTGGGCTCCGACGAGGCGATAGAGGGTGCCGCCGGCCACGCCGATCACGCGCCCGGCGGCGAGATCGCCTACTGGACCTGCTCGATGCACCCCTCGGTACGCCAGAGCGGGCCGGGGACCTGCCCGATCTGCTCGATGGACCTGGTGCCCGTCACCCGCGCCGAGGCGCAGACCGGCGAGATCACCATCGACGCCGCCCGGCGCCAGGAGCTCGGCGTCGAAACCGCCACCGTCGGCCGGCAGCGGCTGGCGCGGGAGATCCGAGCGGTGGGCAGGGTGGTCTATGACGAGACCCGTCTCACCGACGTCACGGTCCGGGTGCAGGGCTACGTCGGGCGGCTGTTCGCCGACGCCACCGGTCAGCGCGTCGTCAAAGGGGCGCCGCTCCTCACCCTCTACAGCCCCGACCTCTACGCCGCGCAGGAGGAGTACTTGACCGCGCTCGCCAGCCAGCGGGCGGCGCAGTCCACCGCGGCTCCCGAGCGCGCCGACTACCTGGTCGCCGCGTCTCGCCAGCGGCTGCGGCTGTGGAATTTGGGCGACGCCGAGGTCGCGGAGCTCGAGCGCACCGGCAAGGTCGTCGAGTACCTGACGATCAGCGCTCCGGCCTCCGGTTTCGTGGTCGAGAAGAACGTGGTGGAGGGCGCGGCGGTCGAGCCGGGCATGAAGCTCTATCGCCTCGCGGCGCTCGATCCGGTGTGGGTCGAGGCCGAGGTCTACGAGACGGATCTGCCGCTGGCGAAGGTGGGGCAGAGCGCTCAGGTGACGCTGCCCTACCTGCCCGACCGGCGCTTCGCCGGCAGAGTCGCCTTCGTCTATCCCTACCTCGACAGTGCGACGCGGACCGGCCGCGTGCGCATCGAGCTCGCCAACCCTGATCTGGACCTCAAGCCCGAGATGTATGCCGACGTGAAGCTCGAGGTCGCCCTGGGAGAGCGGCTGGTGGTGCCGGAGGAGGCGGTGCTCTACGCCGGTGAACGCCGCTTCGTGTTCGTCGACCTGGGGGAGGGAAAGCTCAAGCCCCGGGAAGTGCAGATCGGCATTCGTTCGGGGGACTGGCTCGAAGTGCTGGAGGGAGTCGAGGCCGGCGACGAGATCGTGCGCTCCGGCAACTTCCTGGTCGCCGCCGAAAGCCGCCTCAAGCAGGCACTGGAGCAGTGGCAATGAGCGCGCCGGGCGTGCCCGCCGCCGAGCAGGACCGTACCGATCATGGTCCGATTGCCCGCCTGATCGCCGGCAGCGTCCGCAACCGCTATCTCACCATCCTCTTCGTCCTCGCACTGGCGGTCTGGGGCTGGTACGCGCTGGTGCGCTCCCCCTTGGACGCCATCCCCGACCTCTCGGACGTGCAGGTGATCATCTTCACCGAGTGGATGGGCCAGAGCCCCGATCTGGTCGAGGACCAGATCACCTATCCGATCTCGGTGAACTTCCTCGCCGCTCCCAGGGTGCAGTTCGTGCGCGGGCTGTCGATGTTCGGCATGTCGTTCATCTATGTGATCTTCGAGGACGGCACCGACATCTACTGGGCGCGCTCGCGGGTGCTCGAGTACCTGAACCAGGCCGCGGGCTCTCTGCCCGCGGGGGTCACCCCCACGCTGGGACCGGACGCCACCGGCGTCGGCTGGGTCTTCGAGTACGCGCTGGTCGACGAGAGCGGCGCCCTGGACCTTTCCGAGCTGCGCAGCCTCCAGGACTGGAACCTGCGGTACGCGCTCGAGAGCGTGCCGGGGGTGGCGGAGGTGGCGTCGGTCGGCGGCTTTCAGCGCGAGTACCAGATCACCGTCGATCCCGCCCGGCTGGCCTCGCTCGGCATCCCGCTGCGCGACGTGGTCGAGGCCGTGCGGCAATCCAACCTGGAGGTCGGCGGCCAGGTGCTGGAGCTCGCCGAGCACGAGTTCATGGTGCGCGGCCGGGGCTACGTCAAGAGCAAGCGCGACCTCGAGAGCGTGCCGCTCGCCGTGAACGCCTCCGGCGTGCCGATCTCGATCCGCGACGTGGCCCGCGTGCAGCTCGGCCCCGGGCCGCGCCGCGGCTTCGCCGAGCTCGACGGCAAGGGGGAGGTGGTCGGCGGCATCGTGGTGATGCGCTACGGCGAGAACGCCTTGAACGTCATCCGGGCGGTGAAGGAGCGGCTGGCGGAGATCGAGAAGACGCTTCCGTCCGGGGTGAAGATCGTCACCGCCTACGACCGCGCGCCGCTGATCGAGCAGTCGATCGCCACCCTGCGCCACACGCTGATCGAGGAGATGGTCGTGGTTTCGATCGTGATCTTCCTCTTCCTCCTCCACGTGCGCACGGCACTGGTGCCGATCCTCACCTTGCCGCTCGCCATCCTGCTGTCGTTCATCCCCATGCTCTACCAGGGCCTGACGCTCAACATCATGTCGCTGGGCGGCATCGCGGTGGCGATCGGGGCCATGGTCGACGCCTCGATCATCATGGTCGAGAACATCCACAAGCGGCTCGAGCACGAGCAGGCGTCCGGCCGGCCCCACGATCGTATCGGCGTGATGGTCGAGGCGATGCAGGAGGTCGGGCCGAGCCTCTTCTTCTCGCTGCTGGTGATCACCGTCTCCTTCCTGCCGGTGTTCACGCTCGAGGGCGTCGAAGGGAGGCTCTTCAAGCCCCTGGCCTTCACCAAGACCTACGCCATGGGCTTCGCCGCGGTCCTCGCGGTGACCATGACGCCGGCTCTCGCGGCGATCTTCATTCGCGGCAAGATCCACGGCGAGGAGAGGAACCCTCTGAACCGCTGGCTGATCGCGGCCTACGCACCGGTGGTGCGCTTCGTGGTGCGGTGGCGCAAGGCCGTGATCGTGGCCGCGCTGGTGGCGATGGCCTTGACGGTGCCAGCCTTCCTCGCCCTGGAGAGCGAGTTCATGCCGCCCTTGAACGAGGGCGTGCTGCTCTACATGCCGACCGCGCCGCCGGGCATGTCGGCGAGCGAGGCGGCGCGCGTCCTCCAGGCCATGGACCGCACGCTCAAGTCTTTCCCGGAGGTGGTGAGCGTGTTCGGCAAGATGGGCCGCGCCGAGACCGCCACCGACCCGGCGCCGATCGGCATGGTGGAGACCGTGGTGGTGCTCAAGCCCAAGGAGGAATGGCGGCCGGGAGTGACCTGGGACTCGCTGCAGACCGAGATGGATTCGAAGCTCCGCTACCCCGGCATGCCGAACATCTGGTGGATGCCGATCCAGACCCGCACCGAGATGCTCTCGACCGGCATCCGCAGCCCCCTGGGGATCAAGATCTTCGGCGACGACCTCGAGACCATCGAGGAGACGGCGATCGCCATCGAGAAGGCCGTCGCCGAGGTGCCCGGCACCCGCAGCGCCTTCGCCGATCGTTCGACCGGCGGTTTCTACCTCGACGTCTCGATCGACCGCGACGAGGCGGCCCGGCATGGCCTGCGGGTGGCCGACGTCAACGACGTGGTGGCCACCGCCATCGGCGGCATGCAGGTGACCGAGACGGTCGAGGGTCGCGAGCGCTACGCGGTCTCGGTGCGTTACGCGCGAGATTTCCGCGACGACCCCGCCGCTCTGGAGCAGGTGCGGGTGGCGACGCCGGCGGGCGCTCAGGTGCCGCTCAAACAAGTTGCGAGGCTGAGCTTCGCCACCGGGCCGCCCATGGTCCGCAGCGAGGACGGCCGCCTGGTGGGCTACGTGTTCGTGGACGTTGGCCAGCGCGCCATCGCCGACTACGTGGACGAGGCGCGGCAAGTGGTCGCCGAGCGGGTGGCCCTGCCGCCGGGAGTGCGCGTCGAGTGGGCCGGGCAGTTCACCTACTTCGAGCGCGCCAAGGCGCGGCTCAAGGTGGTGGTGCCGGTGACCCTGGCCTTGATCTGCCTGCTGCTCTACCTCAACACCAAGTCGGCAGTGGAGATGGGCATCGTGCTGCTGGCGGTCCCGTTCTCGTTGATCGGCGCCGTGTGGCTCCTCTTCCTGCTGGGCTACAACCTGAGCGTCGCCGTGTGGGTCGGTCTGATCGCGCTCGCCGGCCTCGACGCCGAGACCGGGGTGGTGATGCTCCTCTATCTGACCCTCGCGCACCGGCGGCGTGCCCAAGAAGGGCGGCTGCGCTCGGCCGCGGACCTCACCGAGGCGATCGTCGAGGGCGCGGCGCAGCGCATCCGTCCCAAGCTGATGACCGTGCTGGTGGCCGCCCTGGGCCTGCTGCCGGTGATGTGGTCCACCGGCACCGGCGCCGACGTCATGAAGCGCATCGCCGCGCCCATGGTCGGCGGGCTGGCGACCTCGTTCCTGCTCGAGCTGACCGTCTATCCGGCGATCTTCGCGATGTGGAAGGGGAGGGAGTTGAAAACCGCAAGTGAAAGGAGAGGTCTATGACCAGAGTCGTTCGCAGGTGCGCCCTCTTGGTTCCAGTCGGAGCCTTGCTGCTGATGGCGTTCTCGGCAACGCCCGCACGGTCCGAGGACGATCCGTCCATCTATCACCGCTACTTGATGAAAGGGAGCATCGTCGAGGTGTCCGACGGCAGCGTCTACCTGTGCATCGGCACGCACGACGGCGCGGCGAAAGGCCAGGAGCTGGACGTCGTCCGCGTTTCGCGGGCGTCCGGCGGCGGCCCCAAGGCCCCGCCCACCTTCAAGCGCCAGACGGTCGGCCGCGTGCGGATCGACGAGGTGGTCGACGAGCACTTCGCCCGCGCCACCGTGATCTCGGGCTCGGCAGAGAAGGGCGATATCGTCGAGCTGGAAAAGAAGTAAGGAGCCAACGGCGCCGGGGGCGGCCGGAAGGTGAGCGATTCCGCCGCTCAAGATGCGGGTTGGACCTGTCACGCCCAGCGCGACGCCCGGCACCTCAGACATGGGCGCCGGCCCCCGGTGAGCCCCATTCCAAAGGAGGTGGGCATTATGCGTACCCGCTACTCGACCGTCCTGGCACTGACTCTCCTGGCTGGCGCGGCTCTGGTGTCCTGGTCCGCGGTCCCCAGCATCGCCGGCCCGTCGCCGGAGCTGGTGCAGCCGTCGGCCCCTGCCTGCTCGGCCCCGGCGGACTCTTTCCTGCCCGGCGACGAGGCCATGAACCTGGCGTGCGGGCAATGCCCGCACCGCTGTTCGAGCGATGCGCAGTGTACGGCCCTCTGCGGCGGGTTTCCCGGCTCCTGCGTGCAGGTGAACTCCTGCTGTCGCCAGTGCCTGTGCGCGGGTTTCGCCGCCGAGCAGCCCGTGTAGGGCCGTCAGCTCGTCACGCCGGCGGCCGGGAGCACCTCGACCGCCGGCCCCCTCCCACCAGCTCGCGCCGGCATCGAAGCCTCGCCCTCGTGGCGGTGCTTCCTCCAAGATCCATAGCCCGATAGGTTGACTTCGTACCAAGGTACAGGGTCTATGCTCTTCATCGAGGAAGGCAGAATGAGCAGACCGGCGGCCATGACAATAGGAAAGCTGGCGCAGAGCGCTGGTGTGGGAGTGGAGACAGTGCGCTTCTACGAGCGCAAGGGCCTCCTCGAGGAGCCCTCGAGAGCCGAGTCAGGGTACAGACAGTACTCACCCGAGGCTCTCATGCGTCTCCGCTTTATCCGGCAGGCCAAGGAGCTCGGCTTCACTCTCCCGGAGATTCGAGAGTTGCTTTCGCTCCGTATGAGTCCGGCGGCGTCCTGTGCGGAGGTCCAAGTCCGGATTCAGACCAAGCTCGAGGACATCCAGGCGAAGATCGACTCACTCGCACGCATGAAGAGAGCGCTTCACGGCATGGCAGCGATCTGCTTGGCTGGAGCCGAGCCCGCTAGCGAGTGCCCGATCTTGGACGCCTTGGAGCAAGAGACGGACTGACCGCTGTGCGCAGGCGCAACCTTCTCCACTGGCTGAGCTCCACGGGCAGTGTCCTCGCTCTCCTTGCACCCAAGGGACTCTGTCCCATCTGTGTTGCCGCCTCCGGCGGTGTGCTCTCGTCTATCGGGCTCGGGTTCCTGGCGGTGGACGGCATTGTCCGATGGGTCTTGCCTGCCACCCTGGTTCTCGGTCTCGGAGGCCTCCTCTTGGCGAGCCGTGCGCATCGGCGATGGTGGATCTTCGGGCTCGGCCTCGTCGGGACGGAAAGGGCTGTTCAACATGGCGAAGCGTAAGGTCGAGATTTTCAGTGCGGGATGTTCTGTCTGCGATGAAGCGATCCAGGCGGTCAGAGAGGCAGCCTGCTCGTCTTGTGAAGTCGAGGTGCGCTCGATGAGCGACCCGAAGGCGGCTGCTGACGCCAGGCGGCTCGGCATCAAGAGCCTTCCGGCCGTGGCAATCAACGGGCAGCTAGCAGGCTGCTGCCAGGGTGGCGGAGTCGACCTTGCCGAGCTGCGGAGTCTCGGGCTCGGTCAGGCGTAGACCCGCCGTAGAGACCGGCCCGAGGAAAGCCCGAGGCCTTCCTCGGGCTTTTCCGTCGTAGCGCTACTTGAGTCGGTCGGCGCGATCGCGCACGAAACCGACGGCCGTGTCGAATTCGCGGCCGTGGAACGCCGACACCACTTCATCGGTCGGATCGACGCCGACCAAGCGGTCGCCGTCGATCTCGTAGCGGGCCTGGTGGTTGATCTGGTAGAAGACCCCGTTGCCCTGCGACTTGAGGAACAGCAGGTAGGACCGGCCTTCCTCGAACGGCCCGCCATCGTCGATGTTGACGATGATCTGGCCGGCTCGGCCGCCGGTCTGCTCCACCAGCAAGGCCGGGCCATCGTGCATGCCCTTGATGGTCTGTTCGATCTGGAAGCCGTTCATGGTGTAGGGCACGCTGCCCACCACCCGGCCCGGCTGGGCGGTGACGTGCCTGGCAACCACGATGAGGTCGGCGCCGGCGATCAGGCCCGTCGGCGTCCGGTAGAAGTCGACCCACTGCGCTCGGGCAGTGACGGGTTGCGGGTCGGAGACGGCCTTGCCGACGACCAGCGCCGTCGCGAAGCCGACCACCAAAGCGAGGCTCAAGACGAGCATCTTCTTCATGTTCGATCTCCTGTGCGGTGTGCCTGGGATCGTGGACGGTCGACGCCACTGCTCAGTTCGGGACATGGGAGTAGATCGACGCGAGCAGGTCGCGATCGTGCTGGTTGATCTGGGCGCCCGCCGTGAGGATCGTGTCGTTCATGCAAGTCGTGGACGACGAGCGGTTGTGGTTCAAGCCGAAGGTGTGCCCCACCTCCTGGCACGCCACGTGGTCGACGGCGGTCTGAGAGTAGCTCGCGGTGTTGCGCAGGTAGGTGTCGTTGAGCTGCGACTTGCCGAGGCCGACGTGGCAGGAGCTGATGCCGGAGATGGTGGCGAGCCCCAGCCAACCGTTGCTGCCGTAGGCACCATAGCGTAGCTGCAGCTTCGAACCGCCCGAAGTGAGATTGATGACCGTCGGGTTCCAGACCGAGACCGAGCGGTTGAAGGCGCCTGTGTAGGCGCTTGCCGGGCGGCTGACGCTGGTTTCCGCGGACGGGCCGTTGTAGCCCACGGTGCGCGGTGTGTAGTGGTACGCCGTGCTGCCGGAGCAGATCCAGGGATGGTTGGCGTACAGAGTCCCCACCCCCAAGAGGGTCCCCAGCAGGAACATGGCTGCGACTGGCAAGAGTTTCCTCACCGTCATTTCCAACCTCCTCCGACGTCTAGTCGGCGACAGGCTCCGCTACTGTGGCGGAGCCCAGGCACTGCGGGCACAAGAGCTCGAGGGCGTCTCCCCGCGCGCCGGCCTCGAGCGGCGAATCCCAGAGCGCGACGACCCTGCCGTCCGCATCGACGACGGCGGCGATGGGCACCTGGGTGACACCATAGGCGGCGACCAGGTCGTGATCCGGGAAGGGGACGACCGGGAACGGCAGGCCCTTCTCGCGGGCGTGTTGCACGGTGGAATACGAATCGGCGACCGAGAGGCCGACCACGGCAGCCTCCGAGCCACGGACCCGGAGCTCGTCATGGAGCTCGATCCAGCTCGGCAGCGCGGCCTCACAGCGCGGGCACCCGGGCTCGTAGATCAAGAGCAAGCTCGGCCCCTGGCCGCGAGCGGCCACCCGCAGCTCCTCGCCTTCGGTGGTCCGTGCGGTGAAGGCCGGCAGCTCCTTGCCCCGGCGCATCGGCTCGGCCTGCGGCACGCCTACTCCGGCGGCCGCCGCGTGGCAGCTCTGGATCTCGAGCCGCAAGAGAGCGGCCTGCCGAACCTGGAAGATGGACACGGCCGCCAGAGCGACGGCCAGAACCCACGGGAGCACACGCCATCCGACTCCGTCGAGACGGAGCCCGGACCCATCCTGCAAGGGATGCCTCCTCAGAGAGGTAAGGGTTGCCGAGAATCAGGGTGCTCGCGAGGCCGGAAAGAGTGACGATCCTCTGGGTCGTCGCTTGCCGGCGCCGAGCTTCAGCGGGAGGGGCGAGTCTGCGGTCCACGCCACCGCGCGGTGCCGGGCGAGAGCTAGTGCCTCTACTGCGCCACGAGGTGGCGGAACTGGCCGCGATGTTGCATTCTCGTGTTAGCCTCGCGGTTGTCCAGGAGGAAGCAAAGACCTCGTGGAACCTAAGTGATGTCCCGGAGATTCCTCGCCGTTCTTGCCCTCGCGACCCTTGGCTTCGGCCTGTTGGGAGGGCCTCATCCCTGCGCGGCTTCCCATGCGCAGCCGGAGAACCAGCCCTCCTCCTGCCACGAGGCGGCGGGTTCGTCGCAGGATCGTCAGGTCCGCATCGGCGCCGGGCCGCTCCATGAGCAAAGCGATTGCTGCGACGCCTACTGTCAGCGTGCCTGCCACATGACGGCGGTCGCCGAGGGCGGGCCGGTGGTTTTCTCCATCGCGCCCGTCTCTGAAGCGGTCGTCGAGGGGCCCGTCTCCGGGCTCCCCCTGTTTGCTCATCCCATCGATCACGTCCCTCTAGCCTGACCCTCCAGCCCCGCGCCCCTGGCGCGTGGTCTTCCCGGCGCGCAGCCGGGGAGTTGGCGTCCCCGTTTCGCTCTGGACCAGAGCGGCGTGGGTCGCTTGCACTTGGCCCGGCCGACTGCCGGGCCGGCCTATGGGAGAGCACGACGATGCTTGGAACACACCATAGATCGCCCGCGGCGCTGTTCGCCGGCGGGCTGGCCCTCGCCGTCCTGATCGGCTGCGGCGGGAAGCAGACCGTCGCCAGCAAGAGCGCGGCGGCGTTTCGGGATGCGCAGCAGCGGGGAGAGACCTTCGGCGGTGACGGGCACGCGCACGGCGCCGTGACGCCCGGCGGCGAAACCGGCGCGCCCGAGAGCGTGCCGAGCGAAGCGGCCGCGGAGGGCTCACCTGCCGGACACGAACACGCCGGTGCAGAGGCGCCTGCCGGCGAGGCAATGCGCCACGACGGGGAACACGCCGGCATAGCCCACCCTGGAGCCACGCCGAGAGCCGCCGGCGAAGCGAGGACCGGCGGTCACGCCGCGACGGCGCACGGGCAGAGTCCCGCTTCACCTGGCGGTCACCGTGGCCAGGCCGCGATGCAGCACGGAGGCCACCCAACTGCTCCTTCCAGACAGACTCCGGGAGCTCGCGCCGATACCGGGCAGGGCGGGCAGCATGCAGGACACGGCACGATGCCGCACCAGGCTCCCGCGGCCGGCACACCTCCGGCCGACCACGCAGGCCACGACGCCGCGCCGGATGAGCATGCCGGCCACGGCTCGGCCGCGCCCGGCCAGCAGGCAACTCAGGAGCTCCCGGCGCCTGCCGCCGTGCCGGCAGGCCAGCCGGCGGCGACCTTGCGCCCTGACCCGCTCGACGCCCCGGCGGCCACCGCCGTGATCGACGCCTTGCGCGCGGCGGCATTGGCGCGCGAGATGGCAGGCGGCGGCCACGCGGGCCACGGCGCCGGGACCTACCGCCAGCTCGACGCCGGGCGTGAGCCGGGAGCCCAGCCCCCACCTCCGGAAGCGCCGCCGCCCGACCACCATCACCACGCGACCGCGCCTCCAGCCCGACCGCAGAACGGCCAGGAAGGCACGGAGCACGATCACGAGCCGCCGCACGGCAGCGGAGGGCCGCCGGCGGTCCCGAGGAGGCCGGCATGAGCTGCCGGTCGATGTTTCGAGCCCCGGTCTTCTTTGGTGCCCTGCTCGCCGCCGCCTGCGCCTCGGTGCCGCGCGACGCCGGCATCGGAGAAGTGCGTCGGGCGGTCGAAGAGCGCGGCGGCCAGCGGCTGGCCTGGGATCCGGCGCAGCCGATCACACCCCCCACGAGCGAGGCCTTGCTGCCGTTGCTCGCCGGCGAGCTCACCGTCGAGCGCGCGGTCGAGATCGCGCTCACCCACAATCGCGATCTCCTCGCCACCCTCGAGGGGCTGGGCCTGGCGCGCGCCGACCTCATCGCCGCGAGCACCGTCCGCAACCCGTTGCTGGAGGGCGAGATCCGGTTCCCCGGTCGCCCCTCCAGGCCCTTCGAGCTGGTGCTCAGCCAGACGTTGATCGACCTCGTCCAGCTCCGCCCGCGGCGCGCCGTCGGCCGGGCCGAGTTCGAGGCCGCCCGGCTGCGGGTAACGGGCGCGGTGCTCGCCTTCGCCGCCGAGGTGCGGGCCGACTACTTCACCTTGCAGGCGGCGCAGGCGGCGCTCGGAGAGCAGCGGACGATCGCCGCCGCCGCCGAGGCCTCGACCGAGCTGGCCCGGCGGCAGCACGAGGCGGGCAACGTCTCGGACCTCGACTTCGAGGCCGAGCAGGCGCGCTACGGAGAGGCCAAGCTCGACCTCGCCCGCGGGGAGCTCGACGAGTTGGAGGCCCGCGAGCGGCTGCTCGCCGGCCTCGGCGTGCCGGAGAGCCTGCCCCTCGTGCTTCCCCCTCAGGTGGCCCCCGAGGCCGCCCTGGCGGACTGGTCGCCGGAGGAGGTGGAAGCCGCGCTGCCACAGCGGATCGACCTGGCGCTCGCCCGGGCGGAGGTCGACGCGGCCCGCCGGGCCCTGCCCCTGGGCCGCTCCAAGGTCTACGACGAGCTGGCGCTCGGGGTGCACCGCGAGCGTGAGCCGGACGGGAGCCGCACCACCGGCCCGGCCGTGACGGTGCCCATCCCGCTTTTCGATCGCGGCCTGGCCGGCCGGACGCGCGCCGTCGCCAGGCTGCGAGTGGCCGAGCAGCGACTGCACGCGCTCACCGTCTCCGCGCGCTCGGAGGCGCGCTCTTCACGCGAGCGCCTGCTCGAGGCGCAAGCGCGTGCGGACTATCTGGCCAAAGTAGTAGTGCCACGCCGCCGGCGCATCCTCGATCTCACCCAGCTCGAGCACAATGCCATGCTGCGCGGCGCCTTCGACCTGATCCGCGCCCGTCAGGGCCTGGCCGACGCGGAGCGCGAACAGGTGCTCGCGATCCGCGACGCCTGGCTGGCGGCGATCGAGCTCGAGGCGGCGATGAACGGCGTCGCCGGCTTCTCCGCTCGGCCCGAGCGGCCCGCAGTCCCCCGAATGCAACTGTTCACGCCGGCCAACCGGCAAGAAGGCAAGGAGCACCAGCCATGATCTCGCGACGCAGAGCGCTCCAATCCGGGGTGGCGACCCTGGCGGCCGGCGCTGCCGGCCTGTTCAAACGCACCCCGTTGCTCGCCGCCGACGGGCCGCACGGCGCCTCTTCCGGCCCCGCGTCGCAGGCCCGTGGCTACGTGCCGGTGGTGACCCCCAACGGTTCGTCTCTGCCGTGGCGCTTCGAGGACGGCTGGAAGACCTTCCATCTCGTCGCCGAGCCGGTGGTGCGCGAGTTCGCTCCCGGCCTCAAGGTCAACTGCTGGGGCTACAACGGCCAGACGCCCGGGCCGACGATCGAGGCAGTGGAGGGAGACCGGGTACGGATCTACGTCGAGAACCGCCTGCCCGAGCCCACCTCCGTCCACTGGCACGGTGTGCTGCTGCCCAACGGCATGGACGGCGTCGTGGGCCTCAACCAGCGCCGCATCGAGCCGGGCGAGACCTTCAAGTACGAGTTCCAGGTTCGCCAGCACGGCACCCAGATGTACCACCCGCACTTCGACGAGATGGTGCAGCAGGCGATGGGGATGATGGGCTTCCTCATCTTCCACCCGCGCCGCCCGGCGCGGCGCATCGACCGCGACTTCGCGATCTTTTTGAACGAGTGGTTCATCAAGCCGGGCACCTCGGTCCCCGACCCCACGGTGATGCTCGACTTCAACGTCTTCACCTTCAACAGCAGAGTTTTTCCCGGCACCGAGCCGCTGCTCGCCCGGCTCGGCGACCGGGTACGGGTCCGCATCGCCAACATCTCCATGGACTCGCACCCGATCCACTTCCACGGCCACACGTTCCGCTGGACGGCGAGCGACGGCGGGCCGCTGCCGGAGACGGCGTGGATCCCCGAGACCAGCATCAACGTCCCTCCGGGCACCACCCGCGACATCGAGTTCATCGCCGACAACCCAGGCGATTGGGCGTTCCACTGCCACAAGGTGCACCACACCATGAACCAGATGGGGCACGAGCTGCCGATCATGACCGGGGTGGACCAGTCCGGAGTGGCGGAGAAGATCGAGCAGCTCGTCCCCGGCTATATGCCGATGGGCAACACCGGCATGGGCGACATGATTGACATGGGCAAGCCGCGCAACAGCCTGCTGATGGGCGGCGGGGAGGGCCCCTTCGGCCCCATCTTCATGGGCGGCATGTTCACCGTGCTGAAGATCCGCGAGGGCTTGGCGAGCTACGACCACGACCCCGGCTGGTACGAGCACCCGGCCGGGACGGTGGCCGCGCCGGTCGGCGAGCGGCAGGGGGCGGCGCCCGCCACCGCCCTGCCGTCGCAGCGCCCCAGTCATGCGCACGTCACCTCGCTCCCCGGCGAGACCACCTTCAACGCGGTCAGACCCGGCCGCCACGGCCATTCCCCTGGGAGGAGGTGAGACATGGGGCGCCCGGCCAAGCTCTGTCTGCTCGCGTTCGCGGTACTGGCGATCGTCGGCAGCGCGACGCTCTGGCGGATCGTGCGCCATGGCCTGAGCGCGCACGACGAGCCGACGCGGGTGGAGGAATGGGCCGCCGGCAAGCTCCGGCGCTGGGCGACGCCCGCCGATCTGCGTGGCGAGGCGAACCCCCTGCCGCTGACCCCCGCGGTGCTAGCCGAGGCGAGGGCGCACTGGGCCGACCACTGCGCCCTCTGCCACGGCAACGACGGCAAGGGGAAGACGGTGATCGGCGAGCACCTCTATCCACCCGCTCCCGACATGACCCTGCGCACCACGCAGTCGCTCTCCGACGGCGAGCTCTTCGCGACCATCGAGAACGGCATCCGGCTCACCGGGATGCCGGGGTGGGGCAACGGCACGGCAGAGTCGGGCTACGGCAGTTGGTCCCTGGTGCACTTCATTCGCCACCTGCCGCAGATCACTCCCGAGGAGATCCGGGAGATGGAGGCGCTCAACCCGAAGACGCCCGAGGAATGGGAACAAATGCAGGCCGAGGCGGCTTTTCTCGCGGGAGAGCGCGAGCCTGGCCATCCCCAAGTCCCACCGGCGGGCAGCCACCAACACTGAAGGAGCCGCACCATGCGTAGAGCGCTCGCTTTTCTGCTGATCGCCACGTTTGCAACCGGCGTAGCCTTCGCCCACGGCGGCAAGAGCCACAAGTTGCTCGGCACGGTCAAGGAGCTGCACGAAAACCACATGGTTCTGACGTCCACCGACGGGCACGAGGTGACGGTGACGCTGACCGCCAGCACGCAGTACGAGAAGGACAAGAAGCCGGCCAGGCGGTCCGATCTCGCACCGGGCCTCCGGGTCTCCATTCAACTGGCCGAGGACGACAAGACCGCGGTCATGGTCAAGGTCGGCACCGCGGGCTAGGAACTGTCCGAGAGCATGCGAAGACCTAGGCGCGCGTCTGCCGGCCGGCCTACGGCGTATGAAGCTGTGACTGCTAAGTCAAAGTGCGCGCGTAGCGCAAGGGCCGCCTGCCCGTGCGGCGCGACCGCGAGGTCCTCCGGGTGCGCACCGGTTTCCTGAGAGGGATCGGGATCGCCGCCCTGTCGGTTGGCGCTGTGGCGGGCCTCATCGAGATCGTTGCCGCCGTCCGGGTGCGCCATTGGAGGGCCGAGCGTGCCTACCTCGGCGACCGGCTGTACACGGAGGTCCGCGGGCAGGGGGACCCGGTGGTCTTCCTCGCCGGCCTTCCGGCCACGTCGCGCTTCTGGCAAGGGCACTTCGATCCGCTGGCGAAGACCCACCGGCTGATCTTCGTCGACAGCCTCGGCTTCGGGCGATCTCCCCTGCCGGCCGTCGAGTACACGCTCGCAGAACACCTCGGGGCCTTGCGGCGGACCCTGGTCGCCGAGGGGTCCATCCGTCGCGTCACCTTCATCGCGCACTCGTTCGGTACCCTGCTCGCGGCCTACTACGCCGCAGGCTACCCGGACGAAGTGGAGCATCTCTACCTGCTCGGCACGCCGGTCTTCGATGACGAAAGCGAAGCGCGGGCGCGCATCCGGGAGACTTCGGCCATGAGCGGGCTGTTTACGCTCAATCCAATCCTCGCCCGCGAGGCGTGCAAGCTCCATGAAGCTACGGTCTCACCCGCCCTGGCCCGCCTCGTCCCGCTGTTCCTGCCGGACATGCCTCCAGAGGTCGCCCGCGAGGGGCTGCTGCACACCTGGAGGTCCTTCAACGGCACGCTGCGGAACGTCGTCCTGACGAAGCCTATCGCCGCTCCCCTGGCCCGCATCGGTCCCAGGGTGACCTTCGTCCACGGCCGGGCCGACTGCACCACGCCTCTGGCGCGGATCCAGGCACTGGCCGCGGCGACGGGCGCCCGGGTCATGGCTACCGAGGACGACCACCTCTCCTATCCCTCCGCGAGCGCCGGCCTCGTTGTGGCGGCCGTGGAAGCCGACTAGTTCACGAGAGTGATCGTTCGCAGCGAAGTCAGGTTCCGATCACCTGCAGACCAAAGGCACGGCTGGCCACGGCGAGCGCCTGGTCGTGCGTCGCCATCAGCAGCTCGGTTTCAAACCGGTCCTGCCAGGAGAGCGCGGTGGCGAGATGAATGGCATCGAGCGTGCCCAGAGCTGTAGGCATGGGTTGCGCAGCCCGGCTGAGGACTGGACGCGAGATCGGCACGACCTCAAGCGCGCCAGTCCAGAGGAGCACACGTTCGCGCAACTCGCGCAATTGGTGTTCGTCCAGTAACCTGGCGACCCGGAGGCGGTCCACGGTTCGCAAGCACTCCACTTCGACCAACTCGCTCCCTATCGCCCTGGCGATAGCTTCCCACGACTCCAGCGTGTCGGGTTGCCCGAGCAGCCGGCGTAGCATGACCGAGGAGTCCACGTAGACGATCAACGACCGCTCCCACGGTCCTGGAGCAGCAGATCGACCACGTCCAAGGGGAGCTGAACCGGCGCCGGAAGCGGTATCTCACCCAGACGCGGGCTCCCCGGCCTTGGCATCCGAACCGTGAGCCCTGTCGAGGGTTCTCGCTCGTACGGCACCAGCCGTGCCACCGGAGTCTTGCGGTCTACAACGGTCACGACCTCCCCCTGCTGGACTTGGCGCAGGTGTTCACTCAGTCTGGCCTTCAGAGCTGCGATCCCGACGGTTTTCATGGTCAGATGATAGTCACTAAGAGACTAGATCGTCAAGGCAGAGAGGTCCGGCCTTGGCCTCGCGCCAAGTGCCGTGGTCCACCGGCACCGGCGCCGACCTGAAGCGCACCTCCGCCCCCATGGTCGGCGGCCTCGCCAGCTCATTCTTGCTCGAGCTGACCGTCTATCCGGCGATCTTCGCGATGTGGAAGGGAGGCACGCTAGACTGAGCTGCCGCAACTTCGACCGGGTCGTGACGACCCAGGAGAGACCCCGACATGAAGAGGAATCTGCTGATGACCCTGGCCGCTGTTCTGCTGTGGGCTCCGGCTCTCTTCGCCGCCGAGCCGACGCCAGCCGCGCACGGCATCTTCGCGCCAGACCAGATCGAGTGGAAGGCGGGGCCGCCGTCCCTCGCCGCCGGCGCCAAGTTCGCGGTGCTCGAGGGAGACCCCGCCAAGGAGGGGCTGTTCACGATGCGCCTCTGGCTGCCGGGCGGCTTCCAGATCAAGCCCCACTGGCACCCGGCGGTGGAGCACGTGACGGTGGTGTCGGGCACCTTCCACGTCGGAATGGGCGACGTCTTCGACGCCGCCCAAGCAGGGGCGCTGCCCACCGGCACCTTCGCCTTCCTGGCGCCCCAGATGCACCACTTCGCCTGGGCCGAGGGCGACACCGTGGTCCAGGTGCACGGCATCGGTCCGTGGCAGATCAACTACCTCGACCCGGCCGACGATCCTCGCCAGGCCAAGCAGTAGGTTCCACCCGGTCGGGCCCTTCTCGGCGGAGCGCTCCAGAGATCGGAGTCATCGTTCCCAGCGGTCGTGGCAAGCCAGGGCTATACTGCCCTGGTGACGCCGCCGCTCTTACGAGCCGCGTTTCTTCTGCTCCTCAGCGGAGTTTGCGCCTCGCTCTCCGCGGCGGACTCGTCCGCCGCCCCCGCCCCTCCCTCCCCGATCCTCGCCTCCTACGACTTCGAGCAAGACCCGCCGTCCGGTCCGGACACGTTCCGCCTGTTCGAGCAGCCTCGTGGGCGGGTGGATCTGAGCGAGGCGTTCCGGGTGAGCGGGTTGCGTTCCCTGCGGTTGCGCGAGGGGAAGGGGGACGGCAGCTTCTCGGAGTTCCAGGGTTACTTCCCAGAACGCACCCAGGGGCCGCTCCTGGTGCAGTTCTACATCCTGTTCGCCGACCCGAAGGAGACCTTCAATTTCGGGCTCGCCGGTCCGCGGTGGTTCCAGAACACGGTCAAGGACGGCCACGCGGTCTGGCTCGCCACCCGCAACGGCAAGCTCGCCCACCGGCCGGCCGGCGGTTGGCGCGAGCTCTTCGCCCCGCGGCCGTTTACCTGGTACCTCGTCGACCTGCTCTACGACATCGACCGCGGCACCTACCACCTGGCGATCTACGAGGAGGGGTTGAAGGAGCCGCAGATCGATTTGCGCGACCAGCGCAACTTCGCGCGCGCGGACAGCTCTTCTGTCGCCTATTACTCCTTCATCGGCGACCTCGAGGACCGCGACGCCGCCACCTTCTTCGTCGACGACGTGCTGATCGCCACCGATCCAGCCGTGCGGCTGGCTCCCTTCGTGGCCCCTGGACGGCGTCGCTTCTTCGTCGAGCGCCTGGGCTGGCCCCCGGCTGGCGAGCATGAGCGCGACGACCTGCTGGCCGAGGCGCTCACCTACCTGCGGCGGGGCGACCGCGAGAAGAGTCCCCTCGCTCCTGAACACGCCGACCGCCTCGAGCGGGCGGCAGGCGAAGCCTTCTATGCCAACGACCTCGATCTCGCCGAGGCGCTGTTCGAAGCGCTGCGCGATCAGGACGACCGCAGCGCACCCCAAAGAACGGACCGCATCCTGCTGAAGCTGGCGGACCTCTATCACCTGCGGGGCTGGGTGGACGAGGAGCGGGCGGCGCGGGAGCGTATTTACGGCCGGCTCCAACTCGGCGAGTAGGCGTATACTGCCCCGGAATGGCTGATCGCCCCCAAGTCCGCGCCCTGGTTCCCGTGCTGCTCGCCGTGGCCTGGGTGGCTTCCGCGGCTGCGCCCGGGTGTCGGGCCGAGGGCTGCGGGAGAGCCCCGTCCCGGGCTGAGGACTGCTGCAGCGGGCACGCCTGCTGTGAGATGAGCGCCGACGACTGCGGCACGACCTCGCAGGCCGGCTCGCCGGACGACTGCTGCGGCACGCTGTCGAGGCGCGCCGCCACCACGCTGGGCAAGACTCCACCGCTCCCGTTCCTGGACCTCGCGCCGCGCCAGGCCAGTCTGGAGCTCCCGACCGCGTCGCCGCTCCACCAGGATCACCCGGCTCGCGATCCCGCTCCGCCCCCCGACGACGGCCTCTACACTCTCCACGCCAGCCTCCTGATCTAGCGCACTTCCGCGAGCGCGCAGCACCGCCGCGTCTGGAAACGCCGGCGGTCGGGCGCTCGCCTCATCGCGAGCGTCGCGGCGTGTCGCCGCGGCGATCCCTCAACTCTGGACGGAAACGAGCAAGGAGCTTCACCATGACGATCCGCCGCACCCTGACCGCCGCCCTGGCTCTCGCCTGCCTGCTGGCTCTGACCACCTCGGCCGCCGAAACGGCTTCCCAGCCGGCGGCTGCCAAGCTCACCCGCGTCGAGGCGAAGAAAGTCTGCATGGTCAACAACGCCGTCTTCGGCAAGGATCAGATCCCGGTCGAGGTCCAGGGCAAGACCTATTACGGTTGCTGCGAGATGTGCAAGGAGCGCTTGGCCAAGGACGCCGCGAGCCGCACTTCTGTCGATCCGATCACCGGCCAGCCGGTCGACAAGGCCACGGCCGTGATCGGTGTCCTCGATGACGGCACGGTCTTCTACTTCGAGAGCGAGAAGACCTTCAGCGACTACGCCGCCAAGCAGGCAGGCGGCAAGGATGGCGAGTAGCGACACCGGCGCCACCGCGGTCGACCCGGTCTGCGGCATGCGGGTCGACCCGGCCACCGCCAAGCACCGCAGCGAGCACCGGGGCGCGGAGTATTTCTTCTGCTCGGCGGGCTGCAAGGCGAAGTTCGACGCCGACCCGGCGCGCTACGTGGCAGTGTCCTCCGAGTCGGCGGCGCCACCTGACCACGCAAAGGCAGGGCCTGCCGCTTGCTGCCACGGCGAGGCGACGCCCGCGCAGCCGATGCCGCCTCCCGCGCCGGGCGGGAAGGTCCCCGCCGCGGGTCCCGCGGCCGGCCAGGCGATCGAGTACACCTGCCCGATGCACCCCGAGATCGTGCGTGACGCGCCGGGCTCCTGCCCGATCTGCGGCATGGCGCTCGAGCCGCGCACGGTGACCGCGATCGAGGCGGAGAACCCGGAGCTCGCCGACATGCGGCGGCGCTTCCGGGTGAGCGCCGTCTTCACCCTGCCCCTGCTCGCCATCGCGATGTCGGACCTGATCCCCGGTCAGCCGCTGCAGCGCGCGGCGCCGCCGGTGGTCCTCGCCTGGCTGCAGCTCCTGCTCGCGACGCCGGTAGTGCTGTGGGCCGGGGCGCCCCTTTTCGAGCGCGCCTGGGCCTCGCTCGTGAACCGCAGCCTCAACATGTTCACGCTCATCGGGCTCGGCACCGGCGTGGCCTATGCCTGGAGCGTGGCCGTGACCCTGGCACCCCAGCTCCTGCCGCACGCCGTGCGCGGCCATGGCGGCGGCCCGCCGCTCTACTTCGAGGCGGCGGCGGTGATCACCGCGCTGGTGCTGCTGGGGCAGGTGCTCGAGCTCAGGGCCCGCAGCGCCACGCAGGGCGCCCTGCGCGCCCTGCTCGGCTTGGCGCCGCCCACCGCCCGGCGCCTCGATACTGCCGGCGGCGAGACCGACGTGCCGCTCGCCGAGGTGCGGGTCGGCGACCGGCTGCGGGTGCGGCCCGGAGACCGGGTGCCGGTCGACGGCGTGGTGCTGGAAGGCCACAGCGCGGTCGACGAGTCCTTCGTCTCCGGTGAGCCCATCCCGGCCGAGAAGTCGCCCAGCGACCGGGTGATCGGCGGCACCCTGAACGGCAACGGCAGCTTCGTCATGGAGGCGCAGCGGGTCGGCGCCGAGACCCTGCTCGCCCAGATCGTGCGCCTGGTGGGGGAGGCGCAGCGCAGCCGTGCCCCGATCCAGAGGTTGGCGGACCGCACCGCGGCGGTCTTCGTGCCGGCGGTGATCGCCGTCGCGGTCCTGACGTTCGTCGCCTGGCTCGCCTTCGGGCCCGAGCCGCGGCTCGCCTACGCGGTGGTCAACGCGGTGTCGGTGCTGATCATCGCCTGCCCTTGCGCCCTCGGGCTCGCCACCCCGATGTCGATCATGGTGGCCACCGGCCGCGGCGCCCAGGCTGGAGTCTTGATCAAGAACGCCGAGGCCATCGAGCGGCTGGCGGCGGTGGACACCCTGGTGGTGGACAAGACCGGGACCCTGACCGAGGGCAAGCCCAGGCTGGCACGGATCGAAGTCACCGAGGGCCTCTCCGAGGACGAGTTGCTGCGCCTGGCCGCGGCCGTGGAGGCCGGCAGCGCCCACCCGTTGGCGGAGGCGATCGTCTCGGCGGCCCGCGAACGAGGCCTGCGCTTCACGGCGGCCGAGGAGATCGAGTCCGTGCCCGGGCTGGGGATCGCGGGGCGCGTCGAAGGCCGGCGCGTGCTGTTGGGCAGCCCGCGCTACCTCGCCGCGGCAGGCCTCGACGCCGGCGAGCTGGCGGCGCGAGCCGAGGCCCTGCGGCAGGAGGGGCACGGCGTGGTGCTGGTCGGCACCGACGGCGGGCCACTCGGCCTGTTGGCGGTCGCCGATCCGATCAAGGAGTCGGCGCCGGCGGCCTTGGCGGCGCTCGCCGCGGAGGGCCTCCGTATCGTGATGGTGACCGGCGACAGCCGCACCACCGCCGAGGCCGTGGCGCGCCGGCTGGGGATCACCGAGGTGATCGCCGAGGTCCTGCCCCAGGAAAAGAGCGAGGTGGTGGCGCGGCTGGAGCGCGATGGCCGCACGGTGGCGATGGCGGGCGACGGCGTCAACGACGGGCCGGCGTTGGCTCGGGCCGCGGTCGGCATCGCCATGGGGGAGGGCTCGGACGTTGCGGTGGAGAGCGCCGGCATCACGCTGCTGCGCGGCGATCTCAGGGGCGTGGTGCGCGCGCGGCGCCTGTCGCGCGCGGCGCTCGCCAACATCCGGCAGAATTTGTTCTTGGCGTTTATTTACAATCTCGCGGGAGTGCCGATCGCTGCGGGTGTGCTATATCCCTTCTTCGGTGTTCTCCTGTCACCGATGGTAGCGAGCGCCGCGATGACCCTATCGTCGTTGTCGGTGATCGGCAACGCCCTGCGGCTGCGGCGGCTGGAGCTATAGGCGCACCGCTCGCGCCGGTTGACAGATCGCCCGGCCTCGACGATAATCAGTGCTTTAAGGAATCATGCTCCAAGTTGTGCGCAAGCAGGCGGAGGGGAAAAGACTAGCGGCGGCCGCCTACGGGATTAGGAGCCCTCAATTTTTCCGGCGTTTCGTAAATTCGCGGCCGGAACAGTCTATAATGATTCTCGCATGCGGTACGCCGTCTCCCATTGAAGCCGAGATGCCTATGCTTCCGATGCCATTCTTGAACCCCACGTCCCACCGGGCGTGGCACTCGACCCCCCAACCCCGTCGAAACCGTAGGAGGTGAGCATGAAGACGGAGGGCCCCAGCATTTCGCAGAAAGAGATTTCGCAGATCCGCCAGAACCTCGAAGTCTCTCCCGACCTGGAGGAGGCCGCCGACCTCCTCAACCTGGCGGGCAACGCGACGCGGCTCAAGCTGCTGTACTTGCTCGAGAACATGAAGGAGCTCTGCGTCTGCGACCTGGCCGAGATGCTCGGCGTCTCGGTGTCGGCCGTCTCGCAGCACCTCTCCAAGCTCCGGGCGTACGGCCTGGTGGCGCCGCGCCGCGACGCCCAGACCATCTACTACCGGCTGACCGATCACCAGTTCAACGACAAGCTGCGGCAGAACTTCTTTCGCGGGCTGGACGCGTAGAGCGTCCTAGACCTCGGCTCGGCGAGCCCTGGAGCGGCGGCCTTTCCCAGGCCGGCGTTCCAGGGCTCGCCGTCCGTTTGCGGGAAGGCGTCGTCCCACAAACGGACGGCGGCAGACCCGCCGCTTCTCCCCGACGCCATTTCAGTCGCGGCACGCAACCCACGCCGCACTCTACCCGTATGTAGCTTGCCGATGGCATGATGGGTGCACCACGAAATTCCACGCCGTGTTTCGGTCTCGCAGGCCGCAATCGGTGTTAGAGGAGCAGGGTCGACATGGATAGACCGCGCGACGAGTCTGAAATCAAGAAGCGCAAACAGAAGAGGATTGCCGCTGCGGGCGCGGGAGTCCTGGCCCTGATCGTCATCACCGTCTGGCTCTCCAGCTTCAAGGCGGCCGCCTTCCCGGTCGAGCGCGAGACGGTCTGGCTGGGCACCGTGGAGCGCGGCGACATGCCGCTGCGGGTGCGAGGCCCGGGAACGCTCCAGCCGGAGGCGATCCTGTGGATCACCGCCGAGACCGAGGGCACGGTGCAGCAGAAGGTGATCCTGCCGGGCGTCGAGGTCACCCCCGATAGCGTGATCCTCGAGCTCACCAACCCCACCCTCGAGCAGCAAGCGCTGGATGCCGAGCTCGGCCTCCAGGTCGCCGAGGTGCAGTCGCGGGACCTCGCCGTGCGGCTGGAGAGCGAGGTCCTGAACCAGCAGGCGGAGGCGGCCGCCGTGCAGGCGGACTACGAATCCGCCACCATGGACGCCGCGGCGCAGAAGGAGCTCGCCAAGGAAGGCCTGACGCCCGAGATCGAGCTCAAGCGGGCGCAGATGCGGGAGAAGCAGCTCGCCGAGCGGGCGCAGATCGAGATCCAGCGCCTGGCCAAGAAGCGCGAGTCGGTGGAAGCGCAGCTCGCCTCGCAGAAGACGCAGGTGGAGCAACTGCGGGCCATGCACCAGCTCCGCCAGAGCCAGCTCGACCGCCTCCGGGTGCGGGCCGGCATCTCGGGCGTGCTCCAGGACGTGCCGGTCGAGGTCGGCCAGCGCGTACAGCCCGGCGCCAACCTGGCGAGAGTCGCCGACCCCGGGCTCCTCAAGGCCGTGCTGCAGATCCCGCAGGTGCAGGCCAAGGACCTCCAGAACGGCCAGCGGGCGGAGATCGACACCCGCAACGGCGTGGTCGAGGGCAAGGTCAAGCGGGTCGACCCGGCGGTGCGCGAGGGCACGGTGACGGTGGACGTGGAGATCGTGGGCGCGCTGCCCAGGGGTGCCCGGCCCGACCTCTCTGTCGAAGGCATCATCGAGCTCGCCCTGCTCTCCAACGTGCTCAAGATGGGGCGGCCGACCTCGGGCCAGGCGAACAGCGACGTCGAGCTCTACAAAGTGCTGCCCGGCGGCGAGGCGCAGCGCCAGCTCGTCAAGCTGGGCAAGGCGTCGGTCAACGAGATCGAGATCCTCGAGGGCTTGCAGGAGGGCGACCAGGTGATCCTCTCCGACACCTCGAACTACGACGAGCACCCGATCATCCAGTTGAAGTGACCGAGCGCTGGAACAAAGTCGAGCGGCAGTCGTTATACAGGTCAGGTAACCGGTCCGATTGAAAAACGAGGGACACTATGAGCGCTGCGCAAGACGCCCTGATCCACCTCGAAGGCGTGACCAAGGTCTTCTACACCGATGAGGTGGAGACCCACGCCCTGGCCAACATCCACCTCGAGGTCAAACGCGGCGAGTACGTCGCCATCGCCGGCCCATCGGGCGGCGGCAAGACGACGCTGCTGTCGATCCTCGGCCTGCTGGACACCCCGACCGGCGGCAAGTACCGCCTGAACGGCCAGGCGGTCGAGAACCTGAGCTTCTCGGACCGTGCCAAGGTCAGGAACCGCGAGATCGGCTTCATCTTCCAGGCCTTCAACCTGATCGGCGACCTGACCGTGTACGAGAACGTGGAGCTACCGCTCACCTACCGCGGCATGCCCGCCGCCGAGCGCAAGCAGCGGGTGCAGGCCGCCCTCGAGCGGGTGGGCATGGCGCATCGCATGAAGCACTTCCCGTCGCAGCTCTCGGGCGGCCAGCAGCAGCGCGTGGCGGTGGCCCGCGCCGTGGTCGGCAACCCCTCGATCCTGCTCGCCGACGAGCCCACCGGAAACCTCGACTCCAAGAACGGCGAGGCGGTGATGGGCCTGCTCGAGGAGCTGCACAAGGGCGGCGCCACGATCTGCATGGTGACCCACGACCCGCGCTACGCCCGCCACGCAGAGCGCGCCGTGCACCTCTTCGACGGCAACATCGTCGAGGAGCAGGAGGCCGCCGAGCGCATCGAGCGCGAGCTCGCCGAGAGCGGCTACCACATCCGTTAGGATCGAAGCGTCCCTCGAGCGCGACCCGGGCCGTGGCGAACGCCGTGGCCCGGGTGCCCGCCTGGCTCCCCGAGGAAACCCAGCCATGCTGCCGATGATCGAGCTGCAGAACGTCGAGAAGGCCTACAAGGTCGGGCACGGCATGTCCTACGTGCTGCGCCGCATCAACCTGGGTATCGAGCCGGGCGAGTTCGTCACCATCATGGGCCCCTCGGGCGCCGGCAAGACCACGCTGCTCCACATTCTGGGCATGCTCGACGGCGAGTGGACGGGCGAGTTCCACTTCTTGGGCGAGCCGATCCACGCCATGAAAGTCAAGGAGCGCAACGAGCTGCGCAAGCGCAACATCGGCTTCGTGTTCCAGAGCTATCACCTGCTCGACAACCTGACCGTGGCCGAGAACCTCGACGTGCCGCTCTCCTACCTGAACATCAAGCGCACCGAGCGCGAAGCGCTGGTGGCCGACACCCTGGACCGCTTCTCGATCGTCGGCAAGAAGGACCTCTTCCCCAACCAGCTCTCGGGCGGGCAGCAGCAGCTGGTGGGCGTGGCGCGGGCGGTGATCATGAACCCCAAGGTGATCTTCGCCGACGAGCCCACCGGCAACCTGCACAGCGAGCAGGCGAGGGAGATCATGGAGCTCTTCACCCGCCTGAACCAGACCGGGACGACGATCGTTCAAGTCACCCACTCGCAGGAAAACGCCGCCTACAGTCATCGCATCGTGCGGCTGCGTGACGGCTGGATCCAGGACGACTCGCCGACCGGCGTGCCGCGCCCCTGAGGCGCCCCTCCTCACCGCTCCGCTTCGCGCTGGCACGCGGGTTGCCTCCGTGGCGCCGCGGGTACAATCCCGTCCCCTGACGCGAGGCCGCTCCATGAATGACGCTCCTCTGATCCTGGTCGCCGACGACCAGCGCGACGTGCTCGAAGCCGTGCGCCTGCTGCTCAAGGCGGAGGGCATGGCTTCCGAGCTCGTCACCTCGCCCGAGGCCGCCCTCGCCGCCCTCTCCCAGCGTGACTTCGACGTCGTGCTGATGGACCTCAACTACACCCGCGACACCACCTCGGGCGCCGAAGGCCTGAGCCTCCTCGCCCGCATCCAGGCCGTCGACCCCCGGCTGCCGGTGGTGGTGATGACCGCCTGGGCGAGCGTCGAGGTGGCGGTCGAGGCGATGCGGCGCGGTGCCCGGGACTTCGTGGAGAAGCCCTGGGAGAACGCCCGCCTGGCCACCATCCTGCGTACCCAGGTGGAGCTGGCGCGGGCGCTGCGCCGCGGCGAGCGGCTGGAGGCCGAGAACCAGCTCCTGCGCGGCGAGGAGGCTCCGCCGCTGGTGGCCCACGCGCCCGCCATGCGGCCGGTGCTCGACCTCGTCGAGCGGGTCGGCCCGTCCGAGGCCAACGTGCTGATCACCGGCGAGAACGGCACCGGCAAGGGCGTGGTGGCGCGGGCCCTGCACGCAGTGTCGGCGCGCGCCGGCAAGCCACTGGTCACCGTCAACCTCGGCGGCCTGCCCGAGACGGTGTTCGAGAGCGAGCTCTTCGGCCATGTGCGCGGCGCCTTCACCGACGCCAAGACCGACCGCGTGGGGCGCTTCGAGCTCGCCGACGGCGGCACCCTGTTCCTGGACGAGATCGCCAACATACCGCTCGCCCAGCAGGCCAAGCTGCTGCGGGTGGTCGAGGTCGGCGAGTTCGAGCGCGTCGGCTCCTCGCGCACCCGCCGGGTGTCGGCGCGGCTGATCTCGGCCACCAACGCCGACCTCGACGCCGAGGTGGCGGCCGGCCGCTTCCGCCGCGACCTCCTGTTTCGCCTCAACACGGTCGAGATACGGCTGCCGCCGCTCTCCGAACGGCGGGAGGACATCCCCTTGCTCGCCGGCCACTTCCTCGGCATCCATGCTCCCAAGTACCGCAAGGCGATCCGCGGCTTCTCGGAGCGCGCTCTGGCGGCGCTCGCCGCCCACGACTGGCCGGGCAACGTGCGCGAGCTCTCCCACGCCGTCGAGCGCGGCGTGCTGATGGCCCGCGGCGAGCTGATCGAGGCAGCGGACCTGGCCTTGAAGGCCGAGCGCGAGCCGGCGGTGCGCATCGACGACCTGCCGCTCGAGGAGGTCGAGAAGCTGCTGATCAAGAAGGCGCTGGCGCGCTACGGCGGCAGGGTGAGCGAGGCCGCCCGCGCCCTGGGGCTGTCGCGCAGCGCCCTCTATCGGCGGATCGAGAAGTATGGAGTGTAGCGAGCGCCTGGTTGCCCCCTCCCAGATCCTTCGCTTCGCTCAGGATGACAGCGGCGGGCGCCGCCCGCCGCTGTCATCCTGAGCTACGCTCCTCCCATGCCCCGCCGGCCAGCGCTGGCTTACGAGACGCGCATCTTGCTGCTGGCGCTGGCCGCCGGCCTGCCGGGCTCGCTGGTGGCCCTCTGCTTCCTGTGGTTCGGCGAGCACGCGCCCAAGGTGCAGTGGACGCTGTCGGTGTTCATCGTGACCTTCTGGGTCGGCCTCGCCGCCGCGCTGCGCAAGCGCGTGGTCTTCCCGCTGCAGACCGTCGCCAACCTGCTCCAGGCATCGCGCGAAGGGGACTTCTCGCTGCGCGCCAGGAGCGCCTCCGGCGACGACGTGCTGGGCGAGGTGATGCGGGAGATCAACGTGCTGTCGGCCACCTTGATGGAGCAGCGGCTCGGCGCCGTGGAGGCGACCATGCTGCTGCGCAAGGTGATCGAGGAGATCGACGTCGCCATCTTCACCTTCGGCGGCGACTTGGCGCTGCGGCTGGTCAACCCCGCCGGCGAGCGCCTGCTGGCGCGGCCGGCCGAGGATCTGCTCGGCCAGACGGCGGCCGAGCTGGGCCTGGGCGACCTGCTCGAGGGCGAGGTGGCGAGCACCGTGGAGCGCGCCTTTCCCGGCGGCTCCGGGCGCTGGGGAGTGCGCCGCAGCGGTTTCCGCGAGGCCGGCCTGCCGCATCACCTGCTGGTAGTCGCCAACCTCTCGCAAGCGCTCCGCGAGGAGGAGCGCCAGGCCTGGAAACGCCTGCTGCGAGTGCTCGGCCACGAGCTCAACAACTCGCTGGCGCCGATCAAGTCGATGGCCGCCACCCTGGCGGCGCTGCTCGGCCGGCCGACGCTGCCCGACGACTGGCGCGACGACATGGCTGGTGGCTTAGCCGTCATCGCCCAGCGCTCGGAGGCGCTGTCGCGCTTCATGAGCGCCTACTCCAGGCTCGCCCGCCTGCCGCCGCCGCAGGCGCGGCCGGTGGCAATCGGTTCCCTGGTGCGGCGCGTCGCGGCGCTCGAGACCCGGGTGGCGGTGGCGGTCGAGGCAGGGCCCGAGCAGGTGCTGTCGGCCGACGGCGACCAGCTCGAGCAACTGCTCATCAACCTGGTGCGCAACGCCGCCGACGCGGCCCGCGAGACCGGCGGCGGGGTGCGCATCTCCTGGGCCCGCGAGGGAGCGAGCCTGGTGCTCTCGATCGAGGACGAGGGCCCCGGCCTGGCCCAGACCTCGAACCTCTTCGTGCCGTTTTTCACCACCAAGCCGGCGGGGAGCGGCATCGGCCTGGTGCTGTCGCGGCAGATCGCCGAGGCGCACGGCGGCAGCCTGACCTTGGCCAACCGCCAGCCCGGGCCGGGGTGCGAAGCGAAGCTTCGCCTGCCTGTGACAGCGGCTTGACAGAGCTATAATCGCTACAGCCTTTTGCACGACAATTCAAGGGGTTGAATCGGGCGCCGACACACGGCGCTATCTGCCTGAAAACATTGGGCCTCGGAAGTGGCGGAGGGTTTGCAATCGCGGCCCTCGAAGCGTCCGTGGCGCCCTCGCCCTACGGACCGACCTGAGCACTGTCTACCCGCCGCGGCGCGCGGCGACGAAAAGGAGGCGAAGAACCATGCGATCCACCTTGCTTCGGACCTTGCTCGTGCTGGCGCTCGCGGCCATGCCGGCCGTGGCGCAGAACCCCACGGGCACGCTCTCCGGCCACGTCGAGGCCGACGGCCAGGCGCTGCCAGGGGTGACGGTGACCGCTACCTCGGACACCCTCCAGGGCGCCCGCGTCACCCAGACGACCGGCAACGGCGACTACATCTTCCCCTTCCTGCCGCCCGGCGAGTACACCATCAAGTTCGAGCTCTCGGGCTTCCAGCCGTCCGAGCAGCCGATCAAGATCTCGGCGGCCCAGTCGAGCCAGCTCGACATGGCGATGGCGCTCGAGGGAGTGAGCGAGGAGGTGCTGGTCACCGGCGCCTACGAGACCATCTCGCAGACCCCCCAGGCCTCGACCACCTACGAGAAGGTCTTCCTCGAGGAGCTGCCGGTCAACCGCGACATCGCCGGCGCCGTCACCCTGGCGCCCGGGGTCTCCACCGGCGGCCCGGCCGACAGCATCGTGATCTCCGGCGCCCAGTCCCACGAGAGTCTCTTCCTGGTCAACGGCGTGGTGGTGAACGAGAACCTGCGCGGCCAGCCGTTCGACCTCTTCATCGAGGACGCCATCCAGGAGACCACCACCACCACCTCCGGGATCTCTGCCGAGTACGGCCGCTTCGCCGGCGGCGTGGTCAACGTGCTCACCAAGTCCGGCGGCAACCAGTTCGAGGGCTCGCTGCGCACCAGCTTCAGCAACGAGGACTGGGAGTCGGAGACGCCGCTCACCGTGACCCAGGCGGACAAGGTCAACAAGCAGTACGAGGCGACCCTGGGCGGATACCTGTGGCGCGACAAGCTGTGGTTCTTCCTCGCCGGCCGCGACCTCGATAACAGCGCCACCAGCCAGACGGCGCTCACCAACATCCCCTACGCCAACAACGACTCCGAGACCCGCCTCGAGGGCAAGCTCACCTGGGGCATCGCCGAAGGGCACAGCCTGGTGGGCTCCTACATAGACATCGACGAGAAAGACGGTGGCGTGATCTTCGGCAGCGTCCTCGACCTCGCCAGCGTCTACGACCGCGAGCTGCCGCAGACCCTGGCGTCGGCCCACTACTCGGGCGTGCTGACCAGCAATTTCTTCGTCGAAGCCCAGTACTCGGAGCGCGAGTTCACCTTCGTCGACTCCGGCTCGCCGTTCACCGACCGCATCCGCGGCACGCTGCTGATCGACAACCCGCAGGGCACCGGCAACCGCTTCAACAGCCCCACCTTCTGCGGCGCCTGCGACCCCGACGAGGAGCGCAACAACGAGAACTACCTGGTCAAGGGCTCCTGGTTCCTGTCCGGCGAAACGGCCGGAGCTCACGACCTGGTGTTCGGCTACGACCACTTCAACGACATCCGGGCCGCCGACAACCACCAGTCGGGCAGCGACTTCCGCTTCCTGCTCTCCGGCAGGATCATCCAGGGCACCGAGATCTTCCCGGTGATCCTCCCCGGCCGCGCGGGCAACTTCACTACCATCCAGTGGAACCCGATCCTGATCACCACCAAGGGCACGGACTTCGTCACCGACTCGTACTTCGTCAACGACTCCTGGCGCCTGAACGGCAACTGGAGCTTCAATGTCGGCGCCCGCTACGACGTCAACGACGGCAAGAACGCCGAGGGCAAGAAGGTGATCGACGACGCCAAGCTCTCGCCGCGCGTCGGCCTCGCCTTCGACCCCAAGGGCGACGGTGACTGGATCATCAACGCCTCCTATGCCGAGTACGTCACGGCGGTGGCCAACAACCAGGCCGACGCCAGCTCGGCGGCCGGAGCGCCGGCGACCTTGCAGTGGTTCTACGAAGGCCCGGCGATCAACGAGACCGGGCCGCTGGTCCCCACCGACGAGGCGATCCGGCGGGTCTTCGAGTGGTTCGACTCGATCGGCGGCACCAGCAGCTCCCCCACCCGCGCCATCAACATCCCCGGCGGCACCACCATCATCCGCGACACGCTGGCCTCGCCAAGCACCATCGAGTACACGGTGGGCGCCGCCAAGCGGCTGGGCAGCCGGGGCCTGGCGCGCATCGACTACGTGCGCCGCGAGGGCAAAGACTTCTACGCCGACCGCCGCGACCTCTCGACCGGCCGCGTGCAGACCCCGACCGGCGGCTTCGCCGACCTGTCGATCATCGAGAACGAGGACTCGCTGCTCGAGCGCACCTACGACGGCGTGCACCTCGCCGCCACCTATCGCCTCCTCGATCGCTTGAACGTCGGCGGCAACTACACCTGGTCGCACACCGAGGGCAACTTCGACGGCGAGACCCGCGCCAACGGCCCGGTGCGTTCGGGGATCCTCCAGTTCCCCGAGTACCGCGACGTCTCCTGGAACGCGCCGAAGGGCGACCTCGCCAGCGACCAGCGCCACCGGCTGCGGCTGTGGGGCCGCTACGACATCTTCGACACCGACCGCCACCGCCTGAACGCGTCGCTGCTGCAGAGCTACTTCTCGGGCCGGCCGTACTCGGCGGTGGGGAACGTGGACACCCGCCGGGGCGCCAACAACCCGACCGGCGTGGTCAACCCCGGCTACGTGCAGCCGCCGACCTCGGTGGCCTACTTCTTCTCCGACCGCGGCGCCTTCACCACCGCGGACGTGCTCTCGACCGACATCGCGCTCAGCTACTCGTTCAAGTGGCCGGCCTTCGGCCGTGACGTCGAGGTCTTCGTGCAGCCAGAGGTTCTGAACGTGTTCGACGAGAAGGAGATCGCCTCGACCGACGTGAACTTCTTCAACACTCTGATCTTCACCGCGGTCAACAGCACCGCCACCTCTTGCAACGGCGCGCGCTGCCAGCCTTTCAACCCGTTCACCACCGCTCCGGTGGAGGGCGTGCACTGGGCGAAGGGCCCGCAGTTCGGCAAGGCCATCAGCCCCGACGCCTTCCAGACCCCGCGCACCTTCCGCGTCTCGGTGGGCTTCCGCTTCTAGCCGCACCCCCGCATCGTCGACCGAAGGCCCTGCCGTGAGGCAGGGCCTTCGGTCTTTTCTTTCTCCCTGCGAGCCTGTGAAGCAGGGAAGAGCGCCTCGATGGCGCACCGTGGAGGCCGCGCGTGGTGGCGCGCCCCGGCCGCGCCAAGCGCCGAAAAGGCTTTCTAATCAGTCGGATGCCTCGAAAGCGGCGCTGGTGGCACGGCCTGTGCTCAATTTTCGGCCTGCGGCAGGCTGGTATGGCCTCTCGCAGCAACTGACCACCCATAGGAGAAAGAGACCATGAGAAAAGTTGCTCCTGTCATCGCAGCCCTCTCGCTTTCGGCGTTCGCCCTGCTGGGGCTGGCGGTGACTGCTGCAACCGCCGACGAGTCGAGCTCGCCGGCCGCGGTGAGCGACGAGGGCTCCAAAGCCGAGGCCGCGAAGAAGGTCGTCGGCGAGCTGACGGCCGTCGATGCCGACGCCAAGACGCTTTCCGTCAAGAGCGGAGAGAAGGTGCAGAACTTCGTGCTCGACCAGGCCGCGACGCTCACCGACGACGGCAAGCCGATCCAGCTCACCGACCTCAAGGTCGGCGAGAAGGTGGAGGTCAGCTTCAAGGTCAGCGGCTTCACCATGACCGCCACCCGCGTCGAGGTGCTCAGCTAGGCAGCTCGGCGCGTTAGCTAGGGCCGCTCCCGGAACGCCCGCAGGGCGTTGCCGAGGCGGCAAGGGCGCCCCCCGTTCTCCGTCGCCGGGGCGCCCTTTCTTTTTTTCCGCGATCAGTTCTTCCGGCGGTTGGCGGGCAAGACCTTCTTGCGCAGCCGGAAGGCCTCGGGCGTCACCTCGACGAGCTCGTCTTCCTTGATGAACTCGATCGCCTGCTCGAGCGACAGCCGCCGCGGCGGCACGAGCTGGGCGATGTCGTCCGAGCCCGAGGCGCGCATGTTGGTGAGCTTCTTTTCCTTGGTGATGTTGACGTCGAGGTCGTTGCCGCGCGCGTGCTCGCCGACGATCATGCCCTCGTAGACCTCGGCACCGGGGCCTACGAAGAGCGTGCCGCGCGGCTGCAGGTTCTCGATCGAGTAGGCCGTGGCACGGCCGGCGCGGTCGGCGACCAGGGCGCCGGTGGCGCGGTGCTCGATGTCGCCCTGCCAGGCGTCGTAGCCGTCGAAGAGGGTGTTCATGATGCCGGTGCCGCGGGTGTCGGCCAGGAACTCGCTGCGGAAACCGATCAGCCCGCGCGACGGCACGCGGAACTCCAGCCGCACGCGGCCGCTGCCGTGGTTGACCATGCTCGTCATGCGCCCCTTGCGGGGCCCGAGCATCTGAGTCACGGCGCCCACGTAGTCTTCCGGGCAGTCGATGAGCAGCAGCTCCATGGGCTCGTGCAGCGCGCCCTCGACCCGCCGGGTGAGCACCTCGGGCTTGCCGACGCCGAGCTCGTAGCCCTCGCGGCGCATCATCTCGATGAGGATCGCGAGCTGCAGCTCACCGCGGCCCGCCACCTTGAAGGTGTCGGGCGACTCGGTGTCCTCGACGCGGATCGAGACGTTGTGCAGCACTTCCTTGGCCAGCCGCTCGCGCAGCTTGCGCGAGGTGACCCACTTGCCCTCGCGGCCGGCGACCGGCGAGTTGTTGACCGCGAAGATCATGGCGATGGTCGGCTCGTCGACGCGGATCGGCGGCAGGGCGACGGGGTTCTCGACCTCGGAGAGAGTGTCACCGATCGACACCGCGTCGACGCCGGCGATGGCCACGATGTCGCCGGCCGCGGCTCCTTGAGCCTCCACGCGACGCAGGCCCTCGTAGCCGTAGAGGTTGGCGAGCTTGGCCCGCCCGATCTCGCCTTTGGCGTGGCAGACCGCGAGCTCCTGCCCCTTGCGCAGGCTGCCGTTGAACAGGCGACCCACCGCCAGGCGGCCCACGTAGTCGTCGTAGGCCAGGTTGGTGACCAGGAGCTGGAGCGGGGCGGCCGGGTCGTAGACCGGCGCCGGCACCGTGCGGACGATCTCTTCGAACAGCGGCTGGAGCGTCTGGTCCTCGCCGTCCGGCGAGGTGCGGCAACGGCCGGCGCGGGCGTTGGCGTAGTAGACCGGGAAGTCGAGCTGGTCCTCGGTGGCGTCGAGGTCGATGAACAGGTCGTAGATCTCGTTCAGCACCTCCTGGCAGCGCGCATCCGGGCGGTCGATCTTGTTGATCACCACGATGGCGGCGAGCCCGGCCTCCAGGGCCTTGCGCAGCACGAAGCGGGTCTGCGGCAGGGGGCCCTCGCTGGCGTCGACCAGCAGCATCACGCCGTCGACCATCTTGAGCGTGCGCTCCACCTCGCCGCCGAAGTCGGCGTGGCCCGGGGTGTCGACGATGTTTACGCGCGTGCCGCGGTAAAGGATGGAGGTGTTCTTCGCCATGATGGTGATGCCGCGCTCGCGCTCGAGGTCGATCGAGTCCATCACCCGCTCGGCCACCGTCTCGTGGTCGCGGAAGATGCCGCTCTGCCAGAGCATGGCGTCGACCAGCGTGGTCTTGCCGTGGTCGACGTGGGCGATGATGGCGAGGTTGCGCACGTCCTCGCGGCGGGCGAGGGCGCCGCTCGTGGGCTGCTCGAGGGTGGTTGCTTCCATGCTGATCTCCAACCGAATCCGGCGCGTTTGCGGCCGGCTCGCTCAAGTCTGGTCGCGGAAAGGGAGCCCTGCGGGGGGATCGACCTGCCGGCAAAAACCCGGCCGGCGCAGGATAGCAGCTCGGTCGCAGGGCGGCAAATCTGCTATGCTCGCCGCCGTTCCAACAAGAGTCGTATTTCAGAATAGCGCAGCGTTCCGCGGCCCTGATGCCGCGGCGCCTGCCGGGCACCGGCTTCGCCGGCCCCCTCGCGAGAAACGCCGTCGATGGCTGCACCGACTCGCTTCGTAATCCTTGCGGCGCCGAGGACCGGCAGCAACTGGCTGTGCACGCTGCTCGACTCGCACCCGGAAGTGCTCTGCCACCACGAGATCTTCAACCCCCAGGGCATCCACCTCGCGCTCTCGCGCCGCGGTGCCCTCGACCTCGGCACCGTCGCGGAGCGCGACGCCGACCCGGCGGCGGCTCTGGCGCGCCTCTGGCGGCACGACTTCGGCTGCCGGGCCGTGGGGCTCAAGATCACCCGCGACACGTCGCCGGCGGCCTTCGCCGCGGTCTTCGCCGAGCGCGGGCTCAAGGCCATCGTGCTCTCGCGCAGGAACCGCGTGAAGACCTTCGTCTCCGAGCGCATCGCCGCCTTGACCGGCCAATGGGAGAGCCACGGGTTGGAGAGCCACCCGGGCGCCCAGACCCATCGCGCGGCAGCCGGGCTCGAGGGCGGGCCGCCGCGGATCGAGGTCGAGCGCGAGGAGCTGCTGGCCCAGATCGAGCGCAACGAGCGCTACTACGCCTGGCTGCGAGGAGAGCTCGAGCGCACCGGCTGGGAGACCCTCGAGACGACCTACGAGGCGCTCGCGGCGGGCGGCGAGCAGCGGCGGATCCTGGCCTTTCTCGGGGTCGCGCCCGGCGTACCGCTCCGCGGCTCCACCCGCAAGCAGAACCCCGACGACCTCTCGCACCTGATCTCCAACTTCGACCGCCTGGCCGCCGCCCTCTGCGGCAGCGACCTGGCTACCGAGCTCCACGCGCGGGAAACCTGACCTTGGGAGGAAAGACCATGAGCGCCAGCACCCCTCATCCCGAAACCGCTCCTTCCGCCAGCGCGGCCCAACCCTTCGTTCGCCACCGCGGCCCGGTGACCTGCGCCGCCGGCATCCCCGGCCGGCGCGCCGCCGTGATGTCGGGCTACGACTCGGCGGTTTCCTACGTCGACCTCGAGACCAAGACCGTCGAGCTCCTGGGCTACCACGCCCACCTGGCCAACCGCATCGTGGTCAGCCCGGACGGCACGCGGGCGGCGTCGTGCTCTTCGGACTACACGATCTGCCTCTGGGATCTGAACGCCCGCCGGGCGCTGCGCGTGCTGCGCGGGCACTGGGACGACGTCGAGGACTTCGCCTTCGTCGACGGCCGCACCGGCCTCTCGGCCTCGCGCGACCATCGCGTCCTGGTCTGGGACCTCGAGACCGGGGCCGTGCGCCGCACGCTCGAGCGCCACGAGAAGGACGTGCTGGCGGTGGCGCACTCCGCGGGCCGCGTCTACTCCTCGGGTGACGACATGACCCTTCGAGAATGGGACCTGGCGAGCGGCGAGCTGCTCCAGACCTGGGGGCCGTTCGAGGTCGAGACCGATACCTGCGCCATCGATCCCGTGCGCCACCGCGCCGTGCTCGGGGCCGACGACGGCTGCATCTACGTCTTCGACACCCGGACCGGCGAGTCCTTGCGCCGCATCGAGGCGCACGCCTCGGGGATCAAGAAGGTGGCGGTCTCGCCGACCAGCGGCGACATCCTCTCCGCGGCCTACGACCAGCGGCTGCTGATCTGGGACGCCGATACCTATGTGCTCAGGGTGGAGCTCGCGAAGCACCCGGCGATCTGGGAGCGCTCGCTCAATTTCTCGCCCGACGGCCGCGAGGTCCTGGCCGGGACGTTCGACGGCACGCTGATGCACTGGGACGCGGCAACCGGCGAGAAGCTGGGTGAGATCGGTGCCGATACCGCGGCCCAGCAGGGCAACGCCTGCCTCAACGACCTCTCGGCCAACGCCGCCGGCGACCTCGCGGTGGTCGCCGACGATGGCTTCGTGCGGCTCGGGCGCCTGACGCCAGGCGAGGCCGGCTGGACGGCGTGCGTGGAGCCCGCCTCCGGACGCGTGCTGATGAACGCCGTCACCCTGGACGGCGAGCGGGTGATCGCCGGCGCTCACAACCACCGCCTGCACCTCTTCCGGCGTCGGGGAGGCACGCTGGCCGACGAGATCGCCCTACGAGAAGAGCATGAAATTGCCCTCGGCGAGGGGCCGATCAACTGTGTGCGGGTGGCGCACGTGCCGGGGCACGAGGGAGAGTGTTTCGTCGCCTGCTACAGCCACGCCGTGGTACGGGTCTCGGAGGCCGGTGAGATCCTGGGCAAGATCTGCGTCCACGACGGCGCCGTCAAGGCGCTGCGGCTGCACCCCGAGAGGCCTTTGGGCGTGAGCTGCGGGGCCGACGGGCTGCTCCTGGCCTGGGACTTCGACGGCCGCCTGGTGGAGCGCTTCCACGGCCACATGGCGATCATCGACGACGTCGACATCGACCCCACCGGCACCCGCATCGCGAGCTCCGGCCGCGACTTCACGCTCAAGGTCTACGACCTGGCGAGCGGCAAGCTGCAGCACTCGCTGGACACCGGCCGCCAGTCGCCCAAGTCGGTCTGCTTCTGGGACCACGACACGGTGATCGTGGGCAACTACTGGGGCTTCCTGGTCAAGGCCAATCTCCGCGACGAGACGGTCACTCGGGTGCGCATCGGCCCCAACGGCATCAGCTCGCTGGCGAGGAGCGGCGAGCACCTGGTGGCGGCTTGCTACGACGGCGCCGCCTACCTGGTGCGGCCACAGGACCTGACAGTGGTCAACGAGCTGCGCGCGATGACGCAGAAGGTGGCGCACCGGCCGGTCAGCGAATAAACGGGCTCAGGGACGGGGCGCTCCTGGCATCTGGGCCGCTCGCGACGGTTTCTTCGCAGACTTTGACTAGCTTGCTTCTGCTGCCAGTGCGAGTCCTACTTCTCCAGGACGCCCTCCACCTGCCTTCCTACGGCGGTGGCAACAAGGCAAGCCGCCTGCTGCTCGAGGGGCTGGCGGCGCTCGGGGCTAGCTGCGCGATGGTCGGCGCGGCCCGCAACCAGACGATCCCGCCAGCGTCGATCCCCGAGGTCGAGCGGGAGCTGGCCGCCCGGGGGATCGAGTGGAAACGCCGCGACGCCGGCGAGGTTTTTTCCTACTGCTATCGCGGGGTCGAGGTCGATGCCCTCGATCAGCCGCGGATCGACGACCGCGCCGCCTTCGTCCGCCGGCGGATAGCGGCCTTCGAACCGGACTGGGTCCTGGTCTCGGACGATCGCCGCCAGTTCTTGCTCGAGCTGGCCCTCGCGTTCGACCCCGCGCGGGCCGTGGCCGTGGTGCACACCGGCTTCCACCTGCCGTTCGGGCCGCTCGCGGCACGCCCCGACCCGCGCCAGACCGATCGGCTGCGCGCGGCCCGCGCCGTGCTCACGGTGAGCTGCTACGCTCGAGGCCTGCTCGCCAGCCACGGCGGCCTCGAGGCCCGCGTGGCTCGCTTCCCGGTCTTCGGCAGTGGGCCGTTCGAGCCGCGGCCGGCAGGCGCCGCGGGCTGGGTGACGATGATCAACCCTTGCCCGGTCAAAGGCCTGTCGATCTTCCTCTCGCTGCTGCGCCGCTTCCCGGCCGTGCCCTTCGCCGCCGTGCCCACCTGGGGCGCCGAGCCCGAGGTCCTGGCCGAGCTCCAAGGCTGGCCCAACCTCACTCTGCTGCCGCCGGCCGACGATCTCGACGAGATCCTGCGCCGGACGCGCGTGCTCCTCGTGCCCTCGGTCGTGCCCGAGACCTTCGGCAACGTGGTGGTGGAGGCCATGCTGCGCGGCATCCCGGTGCTGGCCGCGGAGATCGGCGGGCTGCCGGAGGCCAAGCTCGGGGTGCCCTACCTGCTGCCGGTGCGGCCGGCGGAGCCGCACGACGGCGGCTTCCTCGTACCGGCGCAGGACGTCGAGCCGTGGGCCGCGGCGCTCGCCGCGCTGCTGGCCGAGCCTACTCTCGAGGCGGAGGTGGGGCGCGCCTCGCACGCCGCTGCCCGCGACTTCGTGGCCGAGGCGACGCCGGAGCGATTCGCGGCGCTGCTGGCGGAGCTCTGAGCAGAGCATGGCGAGGAGCGTCGCGATCGTCGATCCCTACGAGGCGGGCGCGCTCTACGCGCCCCTGCTCTCGGCGCACGGCTGCGCCTGCCACCGGGTCCGCACTCATCCCGACCTCACAGGCAGGGAACGGCGCGCCACGCTGCGGCCGCGGGACTTCGACTCGACCGTGGACCTGGCGGACGGCCTCGAGGCCGCCGTCGCGGCGCTCGCCGCGCGCCGGGTGTCGATGGTCCTGGCCGGCCACGAGCACGGCGTCGAGGCCGCCGACGCGCTGGCCACCGCCCTCGGCCTGCCATGCAACCGCGTCGAGGCCACGGGCCTCGGCCTGCCACGCAACAGCAGGGAGCTTTCCGCCGCGCGGCGGGACAAGGCGCTGATGGCGGAGCGGGCTGCCACGGCCGGCCTCGCGGTGCCTGCGCAGTGCTGTGCTTCCGAGGCCGAGACCCTACTCTCCTGGGCGCGCGCCCGCGGGCGCTGGCCCGTGGTCGCCAAGCCGCCGCGGGGCAGCGGCTCGCAAGGAGTCGAGCGCTGCACCTCGGAAGGGGAGCTGGAGGCGGCACTGGCGCGGATCTTCGCGGCGCCCGATGCCTTCGGCCAGGCCAACCACCGGGCTCTAGTGCAGGAAGCGCTCGATGGCGAGGAGTACGCCGTCGATACCGTGAGCTGGGGCGGCCGGCACGCGCTGTCCGCGGTCTGGCGGTACCGGCGGCCGGCGATACCGGCGGGGCCGGTGGAGCTCTTCGACGCCAAGGAGATCCTGCCCCCGCAGGCCGCGCCGGCGGAACGGCTGTTCGCATACGTCCGGCGGCTGCTCGACGCGCTGGGCATCCAGTACGGGCCGGCGCACAGCGAGGTAATGCTGGCCGGCGGCCAGCCGGTGCTGATCGAGGTCGGCGCGCGGGCCCACGGCGGCGCGCCGGCCCACGAGCTGGCGCGCCTCGCGACCGGCGACAGCCAGGTGGACCAGGTGGTGCGCGCCGTCGTCCATCGCGGCCTCGACGGCGGAGCCGGGCCGCGGCCCCTGCACGGCCGGGCGCTCCTCCTGGTGCTCAAGAACCGCGAGCCAGGGCACAGGCTCGATGCGCGCACGGCGCAGCAGATCGAAGCGCTGCCCACGGTGCGGAAGGTGCTGTGGAACGCGAGCGCCGGGGCGGCGGCGCCCACGGTCGCCGGCCTCGTCTTCCTGGTCGACGTGAGCGGCCATGCCGTCGCCGGTGCCGAGGCCGCGATCCGCGAGCTGGAGCGCTCCGCTCTCTACTCGCCGGCCGGGGAGAGCTTGTGAGCAAATCTCCTGGCGCGCGGCGCGCTCGTGACGATTTCTTCACGAGCTCTGAACCCGCGCCGTGGCCACGGAGGAGCGATGAGCGGCCGCTCGCCTGAAACCGACTTGGCGCTCGCCGACTCCAGGCTCGCCGAGGCTCCCACCGGCATGACGCACACCGTCTGCCGCGACCGTGCCGCCGTCGCTGCCGTGGCGCCGGAGTGGGACGACTTGCTCGCGCGCTCGATCTGCAACCGCGCCTTCGGCTCGTCGCGCTGGTTCCTGAGCTGCTGCGCCGTGGAGCCCGGGCTCCATCCGCGGGTGGTGATCGTGCGGCGCGGTGAGGCGCTGGCCGGGGTCCTGCCGCTGGTCGAGAGCGCGGAGGGCGCGCTGCGTTTTCCGGGCGAGCTGGCCGACTACAACGACGCGATCGTCGAGCGCGGCGACCTCGAGCCGGCGGCGGCGCTCCTCGCCGGAGCGCAGGCCAGCGCTTCCCGGCTGGAGCTCTCCTGCGTGCGGCCGGATGCCAACCTGGTTGGCGCGCTCGCCCGTCTCGAGCCCTGGCGCGACCCGTCGGCGCCGTGGAGCGGTCCCGGCAGTCTCGTCTGTCCCCACCTCGCGCTCGGCGACGGTTACGAGGCCTACCTCGCTACCCGCGGATCCGCCTTCCGCAATCGGCTGCGAAGGGCGTGGCGGCGTGCCGGGGAGCATGGGATCGAGGTACGTGAGCTCGATCCGGAAGGCTTTCCGCCGGCCGAGCTGCCGGCCCTCTTCCTGGCGCTGCACACCGAGCGCATCCCGCGCACCTGTTTCGCCCGGCCCCTGGAGCGCGCCTTCGCCGAGGCCGCGCTGCCGGCGCTCTTCGCCGAGCGGCGGCTGCGGGCGTTCGCGGTCTTCGACGGCTCGGGCGTCGTCGGCGTCAGCCTGTACATGGTGGGCGACGACAGCCTCGGCCATTGGAACGGGGGCTTTCGCGCCGCCGTGGCCCGCTTCGCGCCCGGCAAGCTGCTCCTCGACCTCGCGATCCGCAGCGCCTGCCGCGAGGGCCTGGGGGAGATCGACCTGATGCGCGGCGACGAGACCTACAAGGCGGAATGGGCGACGGGCACGCGCACCATCGGGCGGCTCGAGCTGGGTCCGCAGGCCGCGGCGGGTCGCGACGACGGGGCGGCGCCGTGAGGTCCGCGCGGCGGGGCGCGGGTCCACCCGCCCGCAACGGCCCCCAGCGCTGGGCCCTCGGCATATACACCGGCCCCTCACCGCTCTCCCTGGCGCCGGCGCCGAGAGTCAACCCGGCCCTCACCCGCTGGGAGGTCACCGACGTCCCCGCGGGCTTCGTCGCCGATCCGTTCCTGCTGCACCGTGACGGAACCTGGTACCTCTTCTTCGAGGTCTGGAACGAGGCATCGGGCAAGGGCGAGATCGGCCTCGCCGTGAGCGCTGGCGGCCGTCGCTTCCGCTACCAGGGCATCGTGCTGGCCGAGCCCTTCCACCTCTCCTACCCCCAGGTCTTCGTCTGGCGGCGGGCGGTCTTCCTGCTGCCCGAGACCCTGGGCGCCGGCGCCGTGCGCCTGTACCGGGCGACGGCCTTCCCCGGTGGCTTCGCCCCGGTCGCCGACCTCGTGCCCGGCGAGCTCGCCGACGCCACCCTTTTCCGCCACGCCGGCCGCTGGTGGATGCTCGCCTGCTCCGACCCGCACACCCACGGCACGCTGGAGCTCTTCGGCGCCGACCGGCTCACCGGCTCCTGGCAGCGGCATCCGGAGAGCCCGCTCGTCGCCGGCGACCCGCGGACCGCACGGCCGGCGGGGCGGGTAGTGCGCTGGAAGGGCCGGCCGTGGCGCTTCGCGCAGGACTGCGGGCCGGTCTACGGCTGGCGAGTGCGGGCCTTCGAGGTGCTGGAGCTCACCCGCGAGCGCTACCGCGAGCGGGAGCACGCGGCGAGCCCGGTCCTCGTTCCCACCGGCAAGGGTTGGAACGGCGCCCGCATGCACCATCTCGACGTCCATCGTCTCGCCGACGGCACCTGGCTGGCCTGCGTGGACGGGTATGGCGTCGACTGACGGCGGCGGATGCCCGAAGCGAAACCAAAAGCTTCGCTGGTGATCGCCGGACCCCCCGGAAGGCCACCGGAGCGCTACCAAGGCCCCAGCGCGACGTGCCGTGTCGCGTTGCTCCCCACAGGGCCTGGTATAGGATGCTTGTACTTGATCCCAAGGCAAGAAGTTGAGGACGCCTCGATGCGGAGCCCCGCCGCAGCCAACGCGACAGTCATAGCCGGTGTAACTCCTGCCAACTCGGTGTCGTGGACACCAAAAGGCACTCGCTGGGCGTCATGGTGGAGGTAGCTGACATGGCCATCGATCCAAATGACCATCCACACCGTTTGCAGCTTCCTCAGGTTTGTTGCTCGTGCCTTGGGGCTAAGGAGCTAATGCACAAAGTCTCATCTTTTTATGGCGAGGAGGGGGAAGTCGCTCGAAGCGCAATTTGATGTGCCCCTGTGCCGTGCCTGCCACGCACGAATGAAGACCCGGGAGCGAATTGCCTATGGCATAGCACTGGGGCTGCTGGCGGTCTCATTCATTCTCATCACCCCTCTCTCTCCTGTACCAAGCACTTTCTACAAAAAATGGCTCGCTGGACCAAATGGGCTCATCTTCGCCGCTGCACTCTTGGCCTTTCTATTTGTGGCTATTGGCCGCCCCTTTGAACCTGCGAGCTTCCTTAAAGGTCATTTCCGTTTTCGAAATCAGGAGTTCCAAAAGAAGTTCGAGGAGCTCAACGCCGTGTCTACGCCGCTGCCAAAGCGCGAGGCGAGATGATGAGCGCGGGCGTTGGGGCGACACTCGGACCTGCGGTGGCCGACTCACATCCCGGAAGACTCCGGCGCACCTCTGGACTCGACTTGGATTCTGGCGTACGGGAGATGGAACAATGTCTGCGACAGACGAATCGACATTGTTGACAGCCGTTGACGACAGGGACGCTGCGCGGGTCAAAGTGCTCCTCGCTTCAATACCTGTAACGGAAACCCGTACACTCGGACGCGCGCTACAGCGCGCGGCGCTGAAAGCGCCTCATCCCGGCTCCATCGAGATCGCCCGAGCCTTGCTTGACGCTGGCGCTGACGTCGACTTCCGCGACGACGATGGGCCCTACACGCCTCTAGCCAACGCGGTGACCGCCCGGAACGTGGATCTCATTCGGGTTCTCGTGGCCGCTGGCGCGGATCCGACAGTCGCGTATGGAAGTGAGTGTTCCGCGGTGGAATGCTGCATTTATGGTGGGACAGGTCGCGCCGAGATCGCTGCCGAGCTCGACAAGTCTCGCCCCAAGAGATTTGATGGGAACACGCTGATCGCAGCCGTGGATCTAGAGGCGACGCACCTCGCCCGCCAAGCGCTGGACGCTGGCGTTGATCCAAACTCGAAGGACCGGGACGGACTCTCAGCCCTACTGGTCGCGGTGCAGACAGGCAAGGTGGGTGCGGTCGACCTACTGTTGACCTACGGCGCATCTCCTGACGCGGTCAAGGAGGACCCGTCGATGATGAGAGGTTACTCCGCTCTGCGTGCCGCTGTTGAGTTCTCAGCCATCGACAGTGCAGCCAGTCAAGAGATGGTTCGGCGTCTGATTGCGGCAGGTGCCAATGTCAACCTCCCCACATGGCGTGGGTACGATCAGGTAAGGCCGCTCGATGTTGCTGAAGAGGCGGGAGCGTCTGCCGTTGCGCAGCTACTCCGTGAGGCTGGTGCAGTGACGACCGTTGACCAGCCTGATCCTTGGGGAGAATTGGACAAGGCCTGATCGCCTCGCGCTTGGCTGACCTGCTGGTTACGCCGGTGACGGCGCGGCCCGCCGCCAGTTCGAGCGAGCGGAGAAGCTCCAGGAGAGGCTCTAAGGCTGCGTCCGGTCCGCTGAGCTCAGGAGCCGTTGTGCGGACAAGCGGTGCGATGGCATGTCGAGCGAGTCTTCCGAGAAGAACCTGCCGTACATCGACCAGCACGCGGTTCGAGTCGACGCACCGCGTGCGATCGTGTGGGCCGCGTTGGAGCGGTACGCTGCCGAGTCGATCGGCGCGTCGAAGGCCGAGCTCCTGGGCCGGCTCCTCGGGACGGAGCCACCCAGCGGCTTCGGCGTGGCGGAGCGCGAGCCGGAGGGGCGGCTCGTGTTGGCGGGGCGCCACCGGTTCGCGCGCTATCGACTGGTCTTCGAGCTCGACGACGGGCCCAGGGGCGGCACCGTTCTGCGAGCCCTGACCTACGCGGACTTCCCCGGCCTGCACGGGCTGGTCTACCGCGCACTGGTCATCGGCACCCGGCTGCACGTTGTCGCGACCAGAGGCATGCTGCACGCCGTGCGGCGCCGTAGCACTATTCACTCGTCTGCTAAGCCCTGAGGTCGACCCGGCGACCGCATTCGCCGGCTTGCGGGTAGGTGTCGAGGGTGTATGGTTAGGCGTATGGCCCGCATGCAGGTCTATCTCCCCGACAAGTTGTACGAGCTGGTGAAGGCCCGCGGTCTACCGGCCTCGGAGCTGCTCCAGAAGGCGCTCCCTACTGCGTCAGCTCGGTGTGGAGGCTGTCGGACACGACCTTGCGCACTTTGTCCAGGCCCTGGAGCCAGGCGCGAAGCTCGGGATCGCTCGCGAGCTTCGCGTTGTCCTCGGCCAGGGCGGCGAGGCTCGGGTAGATCGCGGATGCCACCACGGTCCCGGCTTCGGAGCCGGCGTAGGTCGCCCGCCAGACGCGGATCTCGACCTGGCTTCCCTTGGCCTTGAGCAGCGCCCTGCCGCGCTCGATCTCCGCGACATAGGCCGCCGGGTTCTGAGACTCCACTACGACGACCCTGAGCACCGTTCCCGGCGCGGCCCAGGCGGGCGCGATGGCGATCAGGCAGAGCCACAAAGCAAGGCATGCGAGGCCGATTCTCGACTTCATCGCCTACTCCCTTCGTCCGGTGCGCGCCGGCCCCGTGAGGCCCGCGCGCCGATGTCTGGTGCGATCCGCCGGAGGATACCAGCTCCGTCTAGAACTTCATCTCGCAGCGGTGGAGCCTTCCGGGCGCGAGCTCGTCGCCGCCCGCGTCGCGGAACCAGGAGCGGTACTCGGCGGCGCGCACGCCGTTGACGGCCACGTTGTCCGAGCTCGCGCCGTAAAGCAGCAGGCGCGGCGCCGCCTCCGCCAGCTCGTCGAGGAACCGGCGGTAGATCGCCCGCCGCTCGCCGGCGGTATGGAACCAGTTGCTCACCACCGAGAAGAAGGCGTTCGACCACCAGATCGCCGCCGCCGGGCGGTCCTCGAGCGTCGCCAGCAAGGCGCCGCGATCGGCGAGCAGATCGCCGTGCACGAAGGCGTGGGGGAGGGTACGGTACCGCGCCCAGTGGCGGGCGAGGATGCTCTCGCCTCCCCAGGCGTCGAGCTCGCCGCGCCAGCGCTCTGCCACGGCGTCCCAGTCGAGGTTGTCGGGAGTGGCGCCCTCCCACAGGCAGTAGTGCGCCTCCTCCGGCGGCAGGGCGGCGAACAGCCGCGAGAGGAAGCTCGGGTAGTCGCGGCCGTCCCAGGTCTCGAGCAGCAGCCGGCGGAAGCGCAGCCCCGGCTGGCTGTAGTCGAAGTACACGACCCGGGTCCCGGCGTCGAAGCCGTGGGTCTCGAGCAGCCGATTGGGCTTGAGCCCCGCCGCCACGCTGTAGAGCGCGTCGAGCGGCCCGCGGAAGCCATCGGGCGGCGTCTCCACGTCGGCATAGGGCTCGATGTTCCACACGAAGACCCCGCGCCGCAGGTTGGAGACCAGGTGCCGGATGCTCCCGACGAAGCGCCGGGCGTCCGGCGCGAGCGCCGACGGCGCCTCGGGATCGAAGTCGTCGATGCCGGCGTCGAGCAGGCGCCTGAGCTCCGCCGCCGCCGCAGGGTCCTCCGGCCGCAGATGGACGGCGGCGCCTTCGAGCTCCGGTGGGAGCTCGGCGACCGGCAGCCCGGAACGCTCGAAGCCCGGTGCATCCAGCGACGGTCGGCCCAGCGCCTCCCAGCGCTCGAGATCCACCATCACACAGCCGAGGTCCAGGGTGCCGTCTGCCTGCCGGCGGCCGGCGGCCAGCAGGCCGCGGCCGGGAAACCAGCCACCGAGGATTTCGAGCGCGTCGCCGGAGGGCGCGCCCTCTGGCCGCCAGATCTCGGCGAGCACGTGGCCGTAGGACTGCACCAGGCAGTAGCGCGCGCCGCGCGCGCGCGCGGCGGCGAGCACCGCCCCGAGGTCGGCGGCCTCGACCCTCGGCCCGCTGTGCTTGAACCGCGACCAGTCGAGAGTGAGGCTGCGGCACTTCTTCGCCAGCCAAGGGTCCGCGATACGCCGCGACGTATCGAGGACCCCTAGAACCAGCTCCTCCAACGGCCGACCTCTCAGTGGGCCTTGACCGTCGTGAGCGAGCCGGTCAGCTTGGACGGCAGGCAGGAGTTGATGTTCACCGCGCAGGTCGTAGGCTGCGTCTGCTGGGCGTCGATCAGAGAGTGGACGAAGTCGACGTTCACCACGCCGCCATCGGAGGCGGAGAAGCCGCCGAAAGGCGTGCTGCTGTGGCAGGTGAAGCAGTTGAACTGGTTGCTGGTCGAGGCGGTGGTCTGGAAGTAGGTCTCCATGGTGGTGTTGGCGAGGTAGATGGAGCCCGCGGAGTTGCTCGGGCCGGTGGGCGCCGCGGTGGCGTTGCCCCACACCGTGCCCACCAGGAAGTAATTCCACCACACATTGCCGGCGAGCTTGTTGCGGATCGCCTCGTTGAGCTCCGCGATCTCGCTCTGGTCGCCGCCGCCGCAGGGATCGAGACGGCAAGTCTCGGTGTCGGGCTGGGTCTGGGGGCTCGACGCGTTGTAGTACGGCTGGTTGAAGCAGTTCGCCTGCGTCGGGCTGGTGGAGAGTGTGGGGTCCGGGCAGGCCGGGGGGTTGTTGACCTGGGGCGGCGGGTTGACGTTGGGGTTGTAGAACGACCAGTGGCTGGCGGTCCCCACGCCGCCCGTCGCCTGGCTGGGGTCGAGGCAGATGGAGTTGTCGCTTCCCGGGCAGACCGGGTCGTTCGAGATGTGCTCCCAGGTGGCCCACACGAACTCGGGGCGGCTCGGCGTCTTCTGGATGAGGTGGAAGCCGACCAGGCCGATGGTCACACCGGTGACTGGGCCTTCGAGCTTGGGGCTGTAGTCGTCGACGGTGACGCCGCCCACCCAGAAGAACTCGTCGAGGTCGTCGGGCTGACAGCCGCCGCGCGGCGAGTCGGGCAGGTTGCAGGTCTCCATCACCCTCCAGGCGAGCTTGAGCTCGGCGACCCCGGGGGTGCCGCTGCCCGGCGTGGTGGTGCCCGGGATGCCCGAGGGGAAGCGGAAGGCCGGGCTCGCGGCAACCGCCGCCGCCACGCAGCTCTGGGTGTAGAGCTGGCAGGAGCTGATCGAGGCGCAGAGCACGGGATTGACGCGGATCTCGAACTGCACGTAGCGGCCGTTCTGGTCGACCATGGGCTGGCCGGTGGCCTCGATGATGGAGTTGAGCTGCAAGGCCTGGCCGGTCTGCTGGATGACCGGGGACAGGTCACTGCCCAGGGCGGCGCCGGAGCAGATCGGCTGCCCGCTCGTCTGGAAGACCTGCTCGGCGGTGGGCCAGCTCTCGAAGCGCGGCGGGTTGCCCAGCACCAGCGACATGAAGTTCCACGACGAGAACTCCTCGAACTGGCAGTTGCCCGTGCCCGGTGCCTGGTTGACGTCGGTCAGGAACACCGGCGGGTTGGGCGGGTTGAGCCAGCTCACGTCGTTGCAGGGCGTCGTGGCGCCGGCGGAAGCCGTGGCTTTCTTCTGCGCCTGCGCGGTCACCGTGACCAGCGCCACGACGAGGGCCGCCGTGAAGCCGAGGACGAGGCGGAAGGTGTTTCTGGACATCTCGATCTCCTCCCTTGCATTGAGTCAGCGCACCACGGCAGGTTCCGCGTGCGTCGGATGGATCGCAGGCTCTTCGCCGTCGCGCTGCGGGTCGGGGTCCCGCTCGGGCAGCGTGTGCCCCATGCGGGCCTTGGCCGCGAGATAGCGACGGTTGATCTCGTTGTGGCCGGCGGCGAGCGCGCGCACCTCGACGACGTCGAAGCCGCAGGCGGCGAGCGCTTCGCGCTTGTCCGGGTTGTTCGACAGCAGCGTGATTCGGCGCCGGGGAAGGAGGCTCGCGAGCACCACCGCGGCGTCGGTGAAGCGCCGGGCGTCCTCGGGGAAGCCCAGCCGGCGGTTGGCCTCGTAAGTGTCGCAGCCGGCGTCCTGGAGGAGATAGGCCATGGCCTTGGCCCACAGGCCGATGCCACGTCCCTCGTGCTCCGTCAGGTAGACGGCGATACCGCAGCCCGCGGTCACGATCTCGCGCAGCGCCTGTTCGAGCTGCGGCCCGCAGTCGCAGCGCAGCGAGCGCAGCACATCGCCGGTGTGGCAGCCGGAGTGCAGGCGCACCAGCGGCGCCTCGCAGCGGCGCGCATCGCCGTAGACCAGCACCGAGTTGGCGAGCAGCTCGGGCGGCGATTCCTCCCCCGCCGGCACCCGCGCGAAGGCGTACCAGGCAAAGCGATGGCCGAGGCCGTCGAGATCGATGGGCAGGGGCACCGGGCCGACGAGCGCCAGGCGATCACCGCGGCATCCGCCGTTGGCCACGCCGCAGGCGTCGGGATCGAGGTAGGCGAGCCGGTCGCGCAGCAGCGCCGCCGTGCCCGGGTCCGGGCCTCTCGAGGCAGCCCGGCGATCGGCTGGCGCGAGGTCGCCGCTGTCGAGCAGCTTGCCGCAGCCGAAGGGCCGCGAGCCGAGCTCCGGCACGCCGGCGAGCACCCGCAGGGCGGCGGCGCGGGCGGCGGCCCCGTCGGCGGTCGGCACGTAGACCGTCAGGCGGTCGAACTCCCCCTGCTCCAGGAACGAGCGCAGAAGAGTGGGGCCGCCTTCCACCAGCAGCGAACGGATGCCATGGCCGTGGAGCGCGGCGAGCACGCCCGCGAGCTCGCGGCCCGCGGCCGGCAGGAAAAGGGCCGAGGGGTGAGCACCCAGGCGCTGCGCGCCGCCGATCACGAAGGTGCGACCGCTGCCCGCGGCTCCGAGATCGCAGGGTGCGCTGCCGGCGAAGATGACGCGTGCGGGTTGGCGCGAGGGATCGCGGCCGATGACCTCGCGACGGACGGTCAGCCGCGGCTGATCGCGGCTCCAGGTCCGCCCTCCCACCGCCACCGCGTCGTAGCTCTCGCGCAGCAGGTGCACGCGCCGCCAGTCGGCTTCGCACGAGATGGTGAGCGGCTGCCCGTCCGTGCCGGCCACGCAACCGTCGACACGGACGGCGAGGTTCAGGTGAACAAAGGGACGCACGACGGCTGCTGACTCCTTTTTCATAGTTGAACGGAAAAGGATCGGAGAGGCGGACACTCCCTCCGAAGGAGCTCCACTCCATCTCTTGCTTAATATTCGATTGTGCGAGGACCAGATTCTAGCTGCGATGCAGGCGTGCTGTATAGGGGGCATAAAGAGAAGTACCAGCATTATCGGAACGTGTCGATGGGCCAATCGAGGCGCCGTCGCTCCGATATACTTTTCCTTCAACAGCGACGTAGACGATGGATCGAGCCTCGAGCGTTCCGCGTGTGGGAGCCTTCCCGCTCACCCGTTACTCCGTCCTCCAGGCGATGGCGAGCGAGGACCGCGGCGAGCGCGAGCGTGCCTTCGGTGCCCTGGCGCAGGGCTACTGGAAGCCGATCTACAAGTACCTGCGGGTGCGCTGGCGGGCGGCGAAGGAGGAGGCCGAGGATCTGACCCAGGAGTTCTTCGCTCGCGCGCTCGAGAAGCAGTTCTTCGATCGCTACGACCCGGCCGTCGCCCGCTTCCGCACCTATCTGCGCACCTGCGTCGATCGCTTCGTCGCCAACCAGCGGCGCGCCGCCGGGCGCAGCAAGCGGGGCGGAGACCTGAAGGCGGTGCCGCTCGACTTCGCGGCCGTCGAGGGCGAGCTCGCGGCGAGCGGCATCCCGGAGTCGATCGACGTCGAGGAGTACTTCCAGCGCGAGTGGATGCGGAGCTTCTTCGAGGGTGTGGTCGAGGCTCTGCGCCGGCGCTGCGAGGAGCCGGGCAAGCGCACCCACTTCCAGCTCTTCGAGCGCTACGACCTGGAGGACGAGGGCGCCCGCCCGACCTACGGGCAGCTCGCCGCCGAGCTCGGCCTTCCCGTCACCCAGGTGACCAACTATCTCTCCTGGGTGCGCCGGGAGTTCCGTCGCCTCGCCCTCGAGCGGCTGCGCGCCACGGCGGTGAGCGAGGAGGAGTTCCGCGCCGAGGCGCGGCAGCTCCTGGGCGTCGAGCCCTCCTGAGCCAACGATGCCCTCCTGAGCCGCCAATGAGAGCCCTCTCTGACGCCGCCGTCGATCGCCTGCGCGCGCTCGCCGGCGCCCCGCCGGCGGCGCTACCCGCCGCCGACCCCGGCCGCTTCGAGGTCCTGGAGCCGATCGCCCAGGGCGGCATGGGCACCGTGTATCGCGCCCGCGACGCCGAGCTCGACCGCGAGGTGGCGCTCAAGGTGCTCACGCACGCTGACGCCGGTGGCGAAGTGGCCGAGCGCATGATGCAGGAGGCGCGGATCATCGCCCGCCTGGAGCACCCGGGGATCGTGCCGGTCTACGCCGCCGGCACGCTCGCGGACGGCAGGGTCTTCTACGCCATGCGGCTGGTCGAGGGCAGCCGCCTCGACGAGGTGGGGCGCTCCGGCCGGCCGCTCCCCGCCCTGCTCTCGATCTTCGAGCGCATCTGCGAGGCCGTCGCCTTCGCCCACGCCCACGGCGTGATCCACCGCGACCTGAAACCGGAGAACGTGATGGTGGGCCCGTTCGGCGAGGTGCTGGTGATGGACTGGGGAGTGGCCAAGGTGAGGGCGGACCGCGAGCCGCGGGGAGCCGGGCGCGCGGCGGCGGCGCCGGCGCAAGCCGCCGGCCCAGGCACCCTCGCCGGCACGGTGCTCGGCACTCCCGGCTACATGGCGCCCGAGCAGGCGCGGGGCGAGAGCGCCGAGACCGACGAGCGCACGGACGTCTACTCCCTGGGCGCGGTGCTCTTCTTCCTGCTCACCGGCCGCCCGCCCGTGGCCGGCGGCGGAGCGCCGGCCCATGCGTTGCCGGGCACCGTGCCGCGGCCCCTGGCGGCGATCTGCGCGAAGGCGCTGGCCGCCGACCGGGCGGCCCGTTATGCCGGGGCGCCGGAGCTGGCGGCGGAGGTCTCGCAGTACCTGGCCGGCGTCGCCGTCGCCGCCTATCGCGAGCGGCTGGGAGAGCGGCTGCTGCGCCTGGCGCGCAAGTATCAGGCGGCGATCCTGTTGATCCTGGCCTACCTGGCCATGCGTACGGCGCTGATCTGGTGGCGCGGCCTGTGAGAGCGCCGCCAGGGGCCCATCTGCTGTGTCGCAGGTCGTGCCGCCAATCCTCACGTACTGGTCTGTACGCTCCGGTTGCCGGCACGACCCGCTCCTTGCATCTGGACCCCTGGCGGCGCTCTCACCCTTCGTTCAAAGGGAGGCGGGCGGGCGGGTAATAGCGCTTCTGAAAGGAGAGATTCGACATGAACAAGCCGCTTCTCGGAGTGTTGCTCGGGGCCCTGCTCGGAGCGTTCGACGGCCTCTCGGCCCTGGTCTCGGCGCCGACGCCGGAGATCAAGGCCGGCATCGTGGGGATCGTGATCGGCTCGACCCTCAAGGGCCTGCTGGTGGGCCTCGCGGCCGGATACTTCGCTCGCAAAGTGAAGTCGCTGCCGAAAGGCGTGGTCTTCGGAGGCGTGGTGGGCCTGGTGCTGGCTGCCCTGGTGTCCTGGATCAACCTCATGGCAGGGCAGCCGCCCTACTGGCTGGAGATCGTGCTGCCCGGCGCAATCGTGGGATTGATATTGGGCTATGCTACGCAACGATACGGATCGGCCCAGTCCCGTCCCGAGCTCGCATGAGCGGGCCGCGCCCCGAAAGCGAGGAGAGTATGAGCAAGCCCAGGTCCTCGATCGTTGTCGCGTACGGCCTCGCGCTGGCGGCGATGCTGCCCTGGCTCGCCGCCGCGCAGACCGCCCAGTCGGTCGATCCAGAGGTCGCCTTCGAGCGCATCAAGGGCCTGGCGGGCACCTGGAGCACGGCGAGCGGGAAGCCGGGCGGGGGAGCCAAGGTCGACTTCCGGGTGACGGCAGGCGGCCGGGCGGTGATCGAGACCCAGTACGCGGGGACGGACAAGGAGATGGTTTCCGTCTACCACCTGGACGAGGACCGCCTGGTGCTGACCCACTACTGCGTCACCGGCAACCAGCCGCGCTTGCGCCTCGACACGGCGGCCTCGACTGCCGACGACTACCGTTTCGTGTTCGAGGGCGGCACCAACCTCGGCTCCGCCTACGCCCCGCACCTGCACCAGGGCGCGATCCGCTTCCAGGCCGACGGCAAGCTCGACGCCGAATGGCTGTTCTTCGTCGACGGCAAGCCGGCGAAGGAGCCCGTGCGGCTGGCCCTGGAGCGCGGCGGCTGAGCGCCCCGCTGGTTCGCTCAGATCTCGGTCACCACCTGCTTGATCTCGATGCCGCGCCGCGCGAGCTCGGCCAGGAGCTCCGCGTAGAGCGGCCCGGCAATGGCGTCCTCGGGCGCGACGATGCCCGGCGTCTCGAGCTTGCCCGCGGCGAGGAAGCGGGCGGCGATGGCGGCGGGGAAGGCAGTGGTGCGCATCATGGCCGAGAGCCCGCGTTGCGGGTCGGCCCCCTCCCACATGTAGTGCTCGATCTTGAGCCGCTTGCCGTCCTTCTCGCCGATCGTGGTGTTGTACATCACGCAGACGTCGGTCTCGCCCGGGGCGGGCTTGAGGCGGGGAGTGAGGACGGAGGAGACGAAGCGACGGGGGACGATCGAGGCGCCCTCGAAGGCGACCGGCTCGAGGTCGAGCAGCCCGCACTGCTTCAGCGTCTCGATCCCCTGCCAATGGCCCGGCCAGCGCACCGTCTTCTCGGCGAACGACTGCAGCTCGGGCCGGGTGAAGATGAAGCTCGGCATGCCGGGCGTGACCGCGCACTCGAGCTGCTCGTCCTTGCCCAGCTCGCCAAAGTGGAAAGCCTCGAGCTCGGTCCCGGCGTCCACCTCGACCACCTCGCCGTCGCGCCGCACATTGACGCGGATCACGTACTCGCGCAGCACGTGCTCGAAGGTCCAGGTAATCATGTAGGAGAGCGGGTGGTTGGCCGCCGCTTGCGGGGTGGGGATGCCGCCCACGCGGGCCACGGCGGACTCGGCGCGGTCGAGGCCGCGGATCGCCTCGCCCACCGTGACGTTGGTCAGGCCGGGGGCGAGGCCCATGCCGTCGAGGAAGGTCACGCCGTGCTTGATCGCTTCCTGGTGCAGCCACTCGCCGTACTCGTCGAGCGACACTCCGGGCGGCAGCTCCAGGCCCTCGGTCTCGTAGGGGTCGGGCCGGCGGTGATACTCCTCCAGGATGTCGACGATCGGCAGCCGCGCCACGATGGCGCTCTCCGCGAGCTTGTAGCTGGTGTGGCGGTCGGGGAGGGTCAGCACCCCGGCGTCGAAGCCCTGCATCAGGCGCAGCATGGCCGGACGGTCGTCCACGCTCACCGGGTAGAGGCTCACCTTGCCGTCGCCGATCCAGTCCCGCGTCGCCTCCAGGTCCTTGGCGAACAGCCCGACCAGGCCGACCTCGGTGATCGCCGGGTCCTGCGCCAGGTCCCAGGCGACGGCGCGGCCGATGCGGCCCGATCCTCCAAACACAACGATCCTCATCTCTCGCTCCTTGCTGCTGGATTGCAGACCGGATTGGTTCTTCGGCACCGCGGCGGCGGAACCGGGTAGGCTTGAGGGCGGAATCATAATCGACCTCGCGGGCCCGCTGATTCGGCTCCTCACAATGGAAGAGGTTCACGAAGCGCTCAACAGAACCCCCGGCCACGCCCGGGCGGCCGCGGCTCGCGGCGCCGGCCGCGGGCTCGGCGCCCTCGCCCTGCTGGCGCTGCTGCTCCTCGCCGCGGCCTGCCGGTCCCCGAACCGCGGCGTCTGGCAGGGCACCTTCGACGGCACTGTGCGGGGGACGGTGGAGTTCCGCATCAACGCCCGCGGCACGCGGCTCTCGGGCTCGATGTCGGGCTCGACGCGCAACCACCAGCCGTTCCGCGCCGAGCTGGACGGCAAGATCCAGGGCGACCACTTCTACGCCACCTTCGAGGGCGCCAGCCGCGCCGGCGCGCTGCCGGTGGCCTTCACCGGCTTCCTGCGCGGCACTCTCGCCGGCGGCCGTGGCGCCGGCGACTGGCAGTGCGAGCTCGCCGTCACCCGCCAGAAGCTCGAGGGTGAGTGGGCGGTAGAGCAGGTGGCGGTGGAGTAGAGTTCGCGCCGCGGATGAGCCAGAGCCACCTCTTTCCATATCCCCTCGAACCCTCCCCCGATGCCCTGCGCGAGCTGATCGCGGCGGCGATGGAGCGGGTGGTGGCGCACGTGGCGTCGCTCCCCGAGCAGCCCTCGGGCTACGACGGCGGCGGCGCGGAGCTGGCGCGCTCAGTGCGCGAGCCACTGCCCGAGGAGGGCACGGCCTACGCTCCGCTCCTCGACCTGCTCTTCGAGCGCCTGGTGCCGGCGAGCTACAACACGGCCGGGCCCGGCTACCTGGGCTACATCCCGGGCGGTGGGCTGGTCCATGCCGCGATCGCCGATCTGATCGCCGACGCCGTCAACCGCTACGTGGCGGTGTGGCAGGCGGCGCCGGGGCTGGCCGAGCTGGAGGCCAACGTGCTGCGCTGGTTCTGCGGCATGGTGGGCTACCCGGATGCCGCCCGTGGCTACCTGTCGAGCGGCGGCTCGCTGGCCAACTTCACGGCGGTGGTCACGGCGCGGCGCGAGCGGCTGCCCGAGGACTTCCTCGCCGGCACGGTCTACGCCTCGGACCAGGTCCATCACTCGGTGGCGCGGGCCGCGGCGCTGGCCGGCCTGCCGCCCGCCAACGTGCGCTCGGTGCCGAGCGACGGCCGCTTCCGCCTGCGCCTGGACCTCGCGGCGGAGCGGATCACCGAGGACCGGCGCCGGGGCCTGCGGCCGTTCCTGCTGGTGGCGAGCGCCGGCACCACCAACACCGGCGCCGTGGACGACCTCGAGGCCGCCGTCGAGCTCGCGGCGCGCGAGGGCTTGTGGCTGCACGTCGACGCCGCCTACGGCGGCTTCTTCGTGCTCACCGAGCGCGGCCGGCGGGCCATGGCCGGCCTGGAGCGGGCGGACTCGATCACCCTCGACCCGCACAAGGGCCTCTTCCTGCCCTACGGCACGGGCTGCCTGCTGGTGCGCGACGGCGAGGCCCTGCGCCGCGCGCACGCCACCCAGGCCCACTACATGCGGCACCTGACGGCCTCCTCCGAGTTCACGGACTTCTGTCAGGTCTCCCCCGAGCTGTCGCGCGACTTCCGCGGCCTGCGCGTCTGGCTGCCGCTCAAGCTGGTGGGCGCCGGGGCCTTCCGCCAGGCCCTGGACGAGAAGCTCGACCTCACACAGTGGGCGGCCGCCGAGCTCTCCACGGTTCCCGGGATCGAGATCGTGGCCGAGCCCCAGCTCTCGACTCTGGCCTTCCGGCTGCAGCCCCCTGGCAGCGAAGGAGAAGCGGGCGGCGCGGGCGAAGCGCCGCTGTCAGGCGATCTCGATGCCCTGAACCACCGCTTCCTCGCGCGCATCAACGCGCGCCAGCGGGTGTTCTTGACCGGTACCGACCTCGCCTGCGGCTTCGTGCTGCGCATCTGCGTGCTCTCCTTCCGCACCCACCGCGAGCACCTGGAGGCCTGCCTCGAGGACGTGCGGGCGGCGGCGGAAGAAACGCTCGCGGGCCGCTCGCAGGCGCCCTGCTAGGATTCTCCGCCGTGTGCACGGTGAGCTGGTTCTTCACCGCCGGCGGCTACGAGCTGTTCTCCAACCGCGACGAGTCGCGGGTGCGGCGGCCGGCGTCGCCGCCGCGCGTACAGCAGCGAGACGGCGTGCGCTTCCTCGCGCCGGAGGACGGTGAGGCCGGCGGAAGCTGGATCGCCGTCAACGAGCTGGGCCTCGGGCTCTGCCTGCTCAACCTCTACGAGGCGCCGGCCGCGCCGGCGGGCGGCGCGGCGAACGGCGCCTACCGCAGCCGCGGCCTGCTGGTGAGCGAGCTCGCCGGCGCTTCCGGCGTCGCCGAGGCGACGGCGGCGCTCTCCGGCTACGACCTGTCTCGCTTTCGGCCGTTCACGCTGCTGGCGCTGGCGCCCGGCGGCGGCGAGCGCGCCTGGCAATGGACCGGCGAGCGCCAGCTCGATCTCGCCGCCGGGTGGGGGGCTGAGCCGCCGCTGCCGCTCTCTTCCTCGGGGTTCGACGCGCCCGGCGCGGCGCGGGCCCGCGCCGCCCT
>JBIOXV010000115.1:0-14841 GCA_044869805.1 Thermoanaerobaculia bacterium
GATGCGGAAGTGCTACGACCCGGAGATCCCGGTCAACATCGTGGACCTGGGGCTGGTCTACGACTGCCGCGTCGAGCCGGGGCCCGACGGCGGGAGCAAAGTCACGGTCAGGATGACCTTGACCGCCCCGGGCTGCGGCATGGGCGAGGTGCTGGTCGAGGACGTGCGCCGGCGCGTCGAGGAGCTGGCGGGCGTGGCCGAGGCCGACGTGGAGCTGGTCTTCGACCCGCAGTGGAGCCAGGAGATGATGACCGAGGCGGCCCGGCTCCAGCTCGGGCTCCTCTAGCAGCCCGTAGTGGAACTGCACGGGGTCGCGCGCCCGGGTCTTGCGAGGCGATGACTAGGAACGAGGAGGAGGCGATGCGGTATCCATCGGCGACGACGAGTGACAACGTCAGCGCCCGCAACCCCCGGGCACCCTTCGGGTTGCGGCGGCGCGGGGCCGCTGGCTTCGTCAGGGCTCCTCGACGATGGCAAGGCATCGCCTGCGTCGCCCTTCCTTGCCCCCGACCCCGCGGCGCTCGCAACGCGGCTCCGCGCAGTTCCACCACGGGCTGCTAGGCCAGGCCGATGAGGGGAAAGGCGTTCTTTGATCTGCTCGACCGCTGTGTCACAGACGGCGCGCTGGAGTTCGTGGTGGGCGGCGAGAGCCGGCGCGTCGGCCAGCGCGAGGGGCCGCCGCAGGCCGTGGTGCGAGTCTCGGACCCTCGCTTCCTCGACCAGGTGCTGGCCTACGGCAACCTGGCCCTGGGCGAGGCCTACATGCGAGGCGACCTCTCGATCGACGGCGACGACGTGGCGGGCTTCATCGGCGTGCTGCTCCGCAACCGCCTGGACCGCGAGCTGCGGCAGCGCCTGGGCCTGGCGATGGTGCTCAAGATGGCGGCCATCCGGCTCGCCAACCGCGTGCGCGGCCGGTTCGGCAACATCCACAAGCACTACGACCTCGGCAACGACCTCTACGAGGCGTTCCTGGATTCCAGCCTGGCCTACACTTGCGGCTACGAGAGCCGCGACGGCGGGAGCGACCTCGAAGCGCTCCAGGCCCAGAAGTACGCGCGCATCTGCGCCAAGCTGCGGCTCGCCGACGGCGACCGGGTGGCCGATCTCGGCTGCGGCTTCGGGGGCCTGCTGATCTACGCCGCTCGCCACCACGGCATCACCGGCAAGGGGCTCACGATCAGCAAGCGGCAGGCGGAGAAGGCCAATCAGCGCATCGGCGAGCTGGGCCTCGAGGGCAGGGTCCGGGTCGAGTACGCGAGCTACGAGACCCTGACCGGCTCCTACGACAAGGTGGTCAGCGTCGGCATGATGGAGCATCTGACCTCGCCCGAGTACCCGGTGTGCATGCGGGTGATCGCGCAGAGTCTCACCCCCCAGGGCCGCGGCCTGGTGCACTTCATCGGCCGCAACGGCCCCCGGGGCCACAGCGACCCCTTCGTGCAGAAGCACATCTTTCCCGGCGCCCAGTGGCCCAGGCTGTCGACCATCACCACGCAGCTCGAGCACAACTCCCTCGGTATCCTCGACGTCGAGAACCTGGTGCGCCACTACACGCTGACCCTCGAGGCCTGGCTCGAGAAGTTTCGCCGCGCCTATCCCGCGCTCGACCACCAGCGCTACGACGAGCCCTTCCGGCGGCTGTGGGAGTACTATCTCGGCAGCGCCATCGCCGCCTCGCTGTACGCGCAGGTGGCGCTGTACCAGGTGCTGTTCACCAAGGACTACGCCGCCCCAATCCCCTACCAGAGGGTCTGAGGACCGGGCCGCGAGGCCGACACAGGTTCGTCACGGCCGCCGGGCGTTGGAACCTCCCGGCGCCGGCGTTCGTTGAAAGAAAAGGGCCGCCGGCGGCGTATGCTCCGATGAGAGCGCCGCTAAACCTAACGGATCGCCCTCGGCTCCCATCTAAGAGATCAGCGGACCAGGCATGCTGGACACCACCATGCAGGACTACCGCCAGCTCGAGGCCTTCCAGCTCGCCCGCGGGCTCCTGGCCGGCGTCTGCACGGCCGTGCCGCGAAGCGACGCCGGGCGCCCCATCCACCGCGCGGCGGTGGCCGCCGCGGCCCGCATCGCCGACGGCACGGGCCCCGGCAGCCCGGCCTCGCGCTCGGGCTGCCTCGAGGAGGCCCAGGCCAGCCTCGCCGAGCTGGGCCTGCTGCTGCGCGCCGCGCAGGAAGCCGGGGCGCTTTCCCCCGACCTCGCCGCCGCGCTGCTCGAGCGCCGGGACAGCGCCAGCCGCGCGCTGGACAGCCTGACCGAGGCGACTGCCGAGCCACCGCAAGGCTGAGGAAACCTCTATGCAGACCTTCAACGCGGCCCTGGGCCTCGCGCCGGGCGAGGAAGCGGGCACGATCGTGCTCGACACCCGCTCGGACCATCTGGTGGCGCCGGAGACCATCCACTTCGCGGTCCTGGCCACGATCGCCGAGGTGGCCGCCGCCCAGGCCGCGGAGGCCCCGGTGGTGCCCGCGTCCGTGACCGTCAACCTCTTGGCGCGGGCCCGGCCCGGCCGGCTGGTGGGCCGCGGGCGGCTGCTCCGGCGCGGACGGACGCTCGCCGTCTGCGAGGGCGAGGTCTACCAGGGCGAGGCGCTGGTCGCCAAGGCCACGGTCACCTTCGCGGTGCTGGCGCCCGGCTGAGACGCTCCCAGAGCTGGAAGCTGTGGGGCACGGCATGCTCGTCCTCCGCCGGGTGGTCCTCCCGCGAGACCATCCACCACACCGCGGGATCGAGCTCGGGGAAGAAGGTGTCGCCGGCGAAGTGGGCCTCGACGCGGGTGAGGTAGACGCGATCGGCCCACGGCAGCAGCGCGCGGTAGATCTCGCCGCCGCCGGCCACGAACGCCTCGCTCTCCCCCGCCGCTCGGGCGAGCGCGAGCGCCGTCTCCGGCGAGGATGCCGCTTGCACCCCGTCCGCCACGGTCCCCTCCTGCCGGCTCACCACCACCATCTTGCGGCCCGGGAGCGGCCGGCCAATGGCCTCGAAGGTCTTGCGGCCGACGATCAGGTGATGGCCCATGGTCAGCGACTTGAAGCGCCGGAGGTCGGCGGGGAGCCTCCACGGCAAGCCGCCACCAGCACCGATGACCCCGCCCTGGTCGGCGGCGACGATGAAGGACACGAGCATCGCGCGGCGGCTCTCACACTGCTATGGGTGCCTTGATGGCCGGGTGAGGGTCATAGCCCTCGAGCACCACGTCCTCGAACCGGAACTCGAAGAGCGACCGCACCTCGAGGTTGAGGGAGAGGCGCGGCAGAGGCCGCGGCTCGCGGGTGAGCTGCAGATGCGCCTGCTCGAGGTGGTTCGAGTACAGGTGCGCGTCGCCCAGGGTGTGGACGAGCTCCCCCGGCTCGAGGTCCGTGACCTGCGCCACCATCGCGGTCAAGAGCGCGTAGGAGGCAATGTTGAACGGCAGGCCGAGGAAGATATCGGCGCTCCTCTGGTAGAGCTGGCAGGAGAGCCGCCCCCGCGCGACGTAGAACTGGAACAGCGCGTGGCAGGGCGCCAGGCGCATGGCGGGGAGCTCGCCCACGTTCCAGGCCGAGACCAGGTGGCGCCGCGAGTCCGGGTCGCGCCGCAGGCCCGCCACCAGCTCGCCGAGCTGGTCAATGGTGCCGCCGCCCGGCCGCGGCCACGAGCGCCACTGGCGGCCGTAGATCGGCCCCAGCTCGCCCTGCTCGTCCGCCCACTCGTCCCAGATGCTGACCCCGTGCTCGTTCAGCCAGCGCACGTTGGTGTCGCCGGCCAGGAACCACAGCAGCTCGTAGACGATCGAGCGCAGGTGCAGCTTCTTGGTGGTGACCACCGGAAAGCCGGCCGCGAGGTCGAAACGCATCTGCCAGCCGAACACCGAGCGCGTGCCGGTGCCGGTGCGGTCGGCCTTGTCGACGCCGTGCTCGAGGACGTGACGGAGGAGGTCGAGGTAGGGTCGCATCGCCCGGGCGGCAAGCCTACCGCAGGCGAAGGCACCAGGCCTCGGGCGCCCGAGACTCAGGGATTGACGATGGTGTTGCCCGGCTTGCGGGGCGGGTCGTTGCGCGGCCGCTCGGCGACCGGCGGGTGGTTGTTGAACTCCGGCGCCAGGCTGGCGTTGATCTTGGCCCAGTCGGGGGCCTCGTCCTCGCTCTCGACGATGGCGCCGATCGGGCACTCGGGCAGGCAGAGGCCGCAGTCGATGCACACCTCGGGATCGATGATCATGAACTCCTGGCCCTCGTACTCGCCGGGCTTGATGCAGTCCACCGGGCAGACCGCGGCGCAGGTCGCGTAGCGCTCGCCCAGGCACTTCTCGGTGATCACGTAGGCCATCGCAAAGACTCTCCTCCCTCGACTCGGGCTCGCGCCGGGGCGAGCGGCCGGTGTCCAAACAGATCGCGAAGCAACTGTATGGGCAACTCCGGCCGGGCGTCAATCCGGGCGCGCTGGGCCAGCAGCGAGTTCGGCGGTGAGACGCCCTTGCCGTTACAATCCGGCCGACTCTCTCCGGCGATGAACGTCCTCTTCCTGGCTCCCGAGCATCCGGCTCCGCACCGCGACTTCGTGCGCGCCTTGAAGGCGGTGGGCGCGCGAGTCAGTGGGATCGGGCACCAGCCCGCCGCCGAGCTCGACCCCGAGATGCGCGGCTGGCTCGACGCCTACGAGCGGGTGGGCTCGCTCTTCGACCTCGGCCAGACGATCGCCGCGGCGCGGGCCCTCGAGCGGTTCGCTCCCCTCGACCGCGTGGAAGCGGTCGACGAGATGCTCACCCTGCCCGCGGCGCGGCTGCGCGAAGCCCTGGAGCTGCCGGGCCTCACGGTCGCCACCGCCGTGCTGTGCCGCGACAAGACGACGATGAAGGAAGCGCTGCGCGCCGGCGGCGTCCCCTGCGCGGCCTCCGCCGCGGTTTCCTCGCGGGAGGAAGCCTTCGCCTTCGCCGAGCAGGTGGGATTCCCGCTGATCGCCAAGCCCCGTGCCGGCCTGGGGGCGCAGAAGACCTACCGCGTCGCCAACCCCGCCGAGCTGGCCGCGGCCACCGCCGCGCTGGGCGTGGACCAGGGTCAGTCGGCAGCGCTCGAGGAGTTCGTGGTCGGCCACGAGGGCTTCTACGACACGCTGACCGTCGGCGGCGAGGTGCGCCACGAGTTCGTCGCCCACTACTACCCCAACGTGCTGGTGGCGATGGGCGACCGCCGCGTCTCGCCGCAGATCGTGGCCACCAACCGCGTGGCGGCGCCGGGCTACGAGGAGCTGATCCACCTCGGCCGCCAGGTGATCGCGCTCCTTGGGCTCGGCACCACGGCCACCCACATGGAATGGTTCTTCGGCCCCAAGGGCCTCAAGTTCTCCGAGATCGGCGCCCGGCCGCCGGGCGAGCGGCTGTGGGACCTGCACTGCGTGGGCAACGATCTCGACCTCTATCGCGAGTGGGCGCTCGCGGTGACCACCGGCCGCACCGAGCAGCAGGCGAGCCGGCGCTTCGCCACCGGCTCGGTGCAGGTGCGGCCGAGCTGCGACGGGATCGTGGCGGGCTACCACGGCCTGGAGGACGTGTCGCGCGCTTGCAAGGAGTGGATCACCGCCTCCAGCCTGCCGCGACCGGGCACGCACACCAGGCCGATCCGGCTGGGCTACCTCGAGAACGCCTGGTTCCGCCTCCGCCACCCGGACTACGACCGGCTGCGCTCGATGCTCGACTTCATCGGCTCGACGGTGAAGGTGCTGGCGCGGCCGGCGTAGCGAGCCCGACGGCGCCGATCCTTCGCGGGTAGAGTGCCGGCATGCTCGACGGCCTCCTGCAACGGCTCCTGCGCCGGTTCCCGCGACTCGGGCGCTCTGGGGCCGTGCAGAGGGCCCACACCTGGGCACGGGCGGCGCTCGAGGCACGCTACGTCCAGGACCGCCTGATCACCTGCCAATCACCGCAGTCCTTTCTCGAGGACCCTGACTTCCTCCGCGCCTACCAGGCCGGCGAGGCCACGGGCTCCTGGGGCGGCAACCGGGTTCACTGGCGGGTACACGTGCTGTGCTGGGCGGCCAGGCAGGCACTGACCGTCGCGGGAGACTTCGTCGAATGCGGTGTGAACCGCGGAGGCTACGCGCGGGCGGTGATGGACTACGTCGACTTTCGCTCGACCGGCCGCTGCTTTCACCTGCTCGACTCCTTCGCCGGCATGCCCGCTTCCTACGTCCGGCGGATGGCCGGCGGCGAGGACCGCGCGTTCTACCTGCACTACGGCGACTGTTACGAGGCGGTTCGCAAGACCTTCGAGGGCGACCCGGTCCAGCTCGTGCGGGGCGTCATCCCCGACTCGCTCGGGCAGATGGCGGGCGTCACCAGGGTCGCGTTCCTTTCCATCGACCTCAACTTCGCGGAGCCAGAGATCGCGGCGCTGGAGTACTTCTGGCCCCGGCTCCAGCCCGGTGCGCTCGTCGTCCTCGACGATCACGGTTTCAAGGGGTACGAGGAGCAGCGTCTCGCGCACCTCGCCTTTGCGCGCCGCCACGGCGTGCCGATCCTGGCGCTCCCCACCGGGCAGGGCGTGGTGATCAAAGCCTGAGAGCCCCAGCCGGCTAGGGTCGCGAGAAGCTGAGCTCGAACAACGTCACCTCCTGCCCGAGCAGGCGCTGGTGGAAGGTGCCGCGTTTGCGGGCCGCGTGGAGCGCCGGCGAGGCGCGCAGGCGGTCGAAGAGCACGGCGTCGACCGGGCTGGCCACAAAGGCGAGCCACACCCGGCGCGGTGCCGCCGAGGATTCCCAGGCCGCCACCAGCCGATCGGCCTCGGCCGCGAGCCGCCCGCGGTCCGCGAGCCAGGCTGCCGGATCTTCGTTCCCGGGATGCGCGGCGAGCTCGACCGGAAACGCAGAGACTTCGAGATCCCTCCTCCGCAGGTAGTACTCGAGCGGCGCCAGGGTGAGCGAGGTCGCCACCACCTCCTCGCCCGGCTGGGCCGAGGGCGCGATCACCGCTGCCAGCTCGCGTTCGGCAGGGGGAGGCTCCTGGGCGTAGTAGCGGCCGAGGTGCAGCAGCGAGGCCGCGAGGACCGCGGCCAGCGCCAGCCCCGAGAGCACGCGCGGACGAATCGCCGCCAGCCCCGCCGCGACCAGCAGGCAGAAGGCCGGCGCGACGAGCTGGTCGAGGCGGCCCGGCAGATAGATCGGCGTCGAGACCGCGGAGTACGCCACGGCGGCCACGAGCGGCACCAGCAGGTAGAGGAGGAGCCACGCCCCGACGAGCGGGAACGGCCGCGGGCCGCCGGCAGGGCCGGGGGCCGCCTGGCCAGAACGCGGGGCCTTCCGTTCGCCCGACGCCCGGCGCTGCGCGGCCTTCGCGCCGGGTCCCTCCGGCCGCTGTCCCGGTCCCGCGTCCCCGCCGGTCGCCGCCCGTGGCCGTCGCAGCGCGGCCCAGCCGCCGAGCGCCAGCAGCACGGCTGCCAGGCCGGCCGCGAGCCCCGGCCATGCCCCGGCAGGCAAGCCGATGTAACCCGGCGTCTCGCCGCCCGGCGCCAGGGCCGCGAGCGAGGCGGCGAGCGAGCCCGCCGCGCCGTTCTCGCGCCACACCACCTCCATCCAGGCCACGGGCGCGCGGTGCTCGGCCTGCCGGAGCAGGAAGGGCACCCACGGCAGGTAGCCCACGGTGGCGATCGCCAGCCCGGCGAAGGGCCGGAGCCGGGCGCCAGTGCGCAGCGCGGCCAGCGCGGCGAAGGTCAGAGCCGCGGCGAACAGGAAGACCGCGGTGTTGTGGGTGTAGAGCGCGGCGAGCAGCGAGCCGGCGTGGAGCGCGAGCCACCGGCGCCGGCCCTCCTCGATCCACAGCGCCAGGCCCACCATGGCCCCGAGGCCGGCGAGCGAGAGCAGCGTATAGCCGCGCGCCTCCTGGCCCAAGCGCACCAGGAGCGGCAGCACGGCAGTGAGCAGGCCGGCGGTGAGGCCCACCGTCTCGCCGAAGAGCCGCCGCCCGGCTGCATAGATCGCCGCCACCAGCGCCGCACCGAACAGCGCCGAGAGCGCGCGCAGCGCCGCCTCCGAGTCGCCGGCCACGGCCATCCAGAGCTCGAGCGCCAGGTAGTAACCCGGTGGGCCCGAGTCCAGCTCGAGCGCGGCCAGCAGCGGGCGCCAACTCAGCCCGGCGAAGCGATGGCTGACCGCCTCGTCGAGCCACAGCGGGGCGCTCCCCAGCCCCACGCAGCGCAGGGCGAGAGCCAGGCCGGCCAGGGCAGCCGCGCGGAGGTAGGGGCTCGCCAGCATCGCCATCAAACCGTGTCTGGCGCGGGAAGTCGCATCGTCTTGGAATGCGGAGTCGGCGTCATCATGGTGCGATGGTCATCGCGTCTTGCTCCACCGCGGCATAGAACTGAGACGGCGAGCTCACCATGGGCCAGTGCCCGAGGCCCTCCAGCTTGCGCTGACGGAGGTCGTGGCCGGCAAGGAACTCCTTCGCTGCGTCGGTCGTGCTGGCGGGATCCCAGTAGTACACGGAGGGGCAGCTCAGGCTCAGGAAGTCACGCCCGGGTTCTGGGTACCCGAGCACGGAGCGCCCGAGGGTCCAGAGGGTCCTCGGATCGGCGAACTGGAGGCTGCACGCGTACCGGCGGAAGATCTCGTCCTGACGAGCCCGTTCGACGATCTGGCCTCGAAACCAGGCATAGAAGGGCTCGGGCTCGTCGAATTTGGCTGCCTGCCCGGAGAAAAAGGCATCGGCGAGCGTCAAGTTGCCTTCGACGCTGATCACCAGGTCAGGAGGGCTGTCCAGGAGCAGAGCCGCGCGCGTTGCCGTGATCGCGGCCGCCGAGTGCGCGACGAGCACGATGCGTCGCGCCAACGAGAAGCTCACGATCAGGCCGCGGCAGATCTGCGCCGCCTCCTCGATCGTGAGCCCCGCCGGCCGCGGCGGCGAAGCCCCGAATCCTGGAAAATCGAACAGAAAGATCTTCAGGCGCCGGGCGATGGGCTGTGCGAAGACATCGCGAAAGCAGAGTTGCGACTCGCCAAACCCATGGAGGAACCAGACCTCGGTGTCGGCGTCCGAGCGGCCGCCCGACCACAGGGCGGTCCCTTCGTGCACGTGGAGCGTGGGCAGTATTCGGTCCGGCATGGTCGCGGGGCCTCCTCCGCAGCCGCGGTCCTCCTCGCTCGACTCACTTCTCAGGGCTGCCGGTCCTCGAGCTCGGCGAGCAGCCGCTCGCTCGCCTCGCGCAGGCTTCCCTCCGGCAACCCGGCGAGCAGCGCGCGCAGGTGCTTGACCGCCGCGTCCACGTCGCCCTGGTTCGCCAGCTCGACGGCGCGGTTGTAGCGCTCGACGTCGCGGTTGGCCTTGGCCTGCGCCTCGAGCGCCGCGAGCTGCTTCTGCATCACCGCCTTGAGCCCGGCCTCGCTGGTGCGCTCCACGGCCTTGCGGAACAGCTCCACGGCGCGCTCGCCGTCGCCGCGGTCGCTCGCCTCGTTCGAGGCCGCCACCAGGTCGGCGCGCTCGATCGCCTCGGAGGCCTCGGCGGCGAGCTTGGCGCGCCCCCGCGCCGCGAGCTCGCGCTCGGCCACGCGGCGCGCCTCGCGGGTGTCGCCGGCGATCACGTGCAGCAGCACTAGGTTGTAGGCCACGTCGGACCGGTCGGGCAGCAGGCGCACGGCGCGCTCGAGGTGGGGGATGCCCGCCGCCGCCCCCTGGCTGGAGAAGAAGTAGGTGGTGCCGAGCAGCGCCTCGGCCTCGCCGAAGCTCGGACGCGCCGCCAGCACCTGCTCCAGCAGGCCGCGGGCGCGCTCCGCGGTCGCCGCCACCCCGGGAAGCGCGGGGTCGATCATGCCGCGCAAGGGCGCGAGCAGCACATCCGCCAGCAGCAGCAACGTCTCGGGGCGCTTGGAGCCCCGCTCCACCGCCTGGCTCAGCAGCTCCGTGGCGCGGGCGTGGTCGCCGCGCTCCTCGGCCACCAGGCCGAGGCCGGCGTAGGGCTCCGGGTAGGCCGGGTGGGCGGCGAGCGCCGCCTGGAAGTGCTCCTCCGCCGCCTCGTGCTGCTCGGTGGAGACGCTGTGCGCCAGCAGGCCCCCGAGCTCGAACAGCACCTCCTCGCGCTTCATCGGGCGCACCTGGTAGCCGCCCGGTGCATCGAGCTCGCCAAGGCTGATCGAGGCGAAAGCATAGCGGCCGGAGTTGGCGTAGCCGCGCAGCCGGGCCTCGAGCTCGGCGAGCGAAACCCCGAGCGCGGCGCGCACCGCGGCCGGCGGCGGCTCGCCCGCCGAGAGGCGTTGCAGCAGCTCGACCGCCGCGCCCGGCTTCGGGCTCTGGTCGGAGAGCAGGAAGTGCATCAAGGCCCACGACTGCGCGTAGAAGACCCCCTGCTTGGCAGCCTCGTTGTACTCCGGCGAGCTCACGTCGATGGCGAACAGACGCGCCAGAGGGATGAAAGTGCGCCCTTTCAGCAGCCGGGCGTGGTGCCCCACCGGCGCGCCGATCAGCACCTCGCCGCCCAGCTCCTCGAAGGTGCTGTAGTACTCGGCCAGCCCCTCGTTGGCCCACAGCGGCAGGAAAGGCAGGTTGTGGCGCACGAAGAAGTGCACGTACTCGTGGAAGATCACCCGCAGCGAGTCGAGCCCGCGCGGGAAGGCGTTCAAGGCGATGAAGTTGCCGTGGCGGTGGGAGAGGAAGAAGCCCAGCATGTCCTGCCGCTGGCGGATGCTCTGGTCCTTGTAGGGCGCGAACGAGCGGTCGTTCTCGAAGGCTACGATCGTGGTCGGCACCGGGCTCTCGAGCGTCAGTCCTGGCGCCAGCCGCGCCAGCACGACGCGGAAGCGCTCGAGCGAGAGGCCGATCTCCGCCGTCTTGCGCTCCCCCGCCTCGCTCACCAGCCGGAAGTTGATGGTGTTGAGCTCGATCCAGCCGTCCCTGACCTTCGGCACCTCGGCCGCGGCCGGCAGCGAGGCGACCGCCAGGAGGCCGGCGAGAGCAGCCGCGGCGAGCGGCTGGCGCACAGAAGTCACGCGCAGTGCCGGCGGAGGAATCCTCGCGAGCGGGTCCGGTAGCAGGTGCATTCGCAGACTCTCAGTCCTCGTGCCCGGCCGGGCGCGCGGCCCGCAGCCGCTTGACCACGGAGCGCCGCTCCTTGGCCTCGCGCCGCGCCCGCCGGGCGCCACGGGGCATGCGGGTGGGGCGCCGAGGCGGGTCCTCGGCCAGGGCCTCGGAGAGCAGCTCGCCGAAGCGCCGCACCACCTCCTCGCGGTTGGCGGCCTGAGTACGGAAGCGCTGCGCGGTCACCCGCAGCACACCCGCCTTGCTGATGCGGGTGGCGAGCCGCTCGCGGAGCTTCGCCTTCTGCTCCGCCGAGAGGCTGAGCGAGCCTTCGAGGTCGAACTGCAGAGTGACGCGGGTCTCGACTTTGTTGACGTTCTGCCCGCCCGGGCCGGCGCTGCGCGAGGTGGTGAAGACCAGCTCGCTTTCGGGAATGGACGGGTCGCCGATGCCGATCACGCGGCGACGATAGCACCGGCAGGTGTGAGCTACTGACGCGGGTCCTGTCGGCCAGCTTCCCCACTGCGCTCCTCGCCGCGGACGGCTGCGGTGCTCGCGGGGTCCCCTATGGCCGCCACCCGCTCACCGCCGAAGACGGCTCGGCCGGTGCTCCGCTTGCCGCGCGTCGGGCGCGGCTGGTAGAAAGCAGGGACTCGGATGTCAGAGAAGGAGCTCACATGCGTCGGCCCTTGCGCCTTTCCGTCCTGGCCTGCCTCGCCCTAGCCACCTTTCCACTTGCCGCCAAGGAGCCGGAGCCGATCCAGGTGGCGCCGCCGCGGGCGGAGGGCGAGGGGCCGTATTCGCAGCTCATCCTGCGCGGCGCCACGGTGATCAACGGCACGGGTGCCCCCGCCTTCGGGCCGGCGGACGTGGTGATCGAGGGCAACCGCATCGTGAGCATCACCAGCGTCGGCAACCCGGGCGTGCCGATCGACGCCGAGAAGCGGCCCAAGCTCGAAGAAGGCGGGCGCGAGATCGACCTCGCCGGCGCCTACCTGCTGCCCGGCTTCGTCGACATGCACGGCCACATCGGCGGCAAGGAGCAGGGCACGCCCGCCGAGTACGTGTTCAAGTTGTGGCTGGCGCACGGCATCACCACCATCCGCGACCCGTCCTGCGGCAACGGCCTGGCCTTCTGCCTCGACCAGAGGCAGAAGAGCGCCGCCAACGAGATCACGGCGCCGCGCATCTTCGCCTACGTGTCCTTCGGCCAGGCTCGCGACGAGCCCTTCACCAAGCCCGAGGAGGCCCGGCAGTGGGTGGCGGGGGTGGCCGAGAAGGGCGCCGACGGCCTCAAGTTCTTCGGCTACCGGCCGGAGATCATGCAGGCGGCGCTCGACGAAGCCAAGCGGCGCGGCCTGCGCAGCGCCTGCCATCACGCTCAGCTCGACGTGGCCCGGGTCAACGTGCTCGATACCGCGCGCTGGGGCCTGACCACCATGGAGCACTGGTACGGGCTGCCCGAGGCCCTGTTCGACGACCGCACGGTGCAGGACTACCCCGCGGCCTACAACTACAACGACGAGCAGGACCGCTTCGGCCAGGCCGGGCGACTGTGGAGGCAGGCGGCGCCGCGCGGCAGCACGCGCTGGAATGCGGTGCTCGAGGAGCTGCTGGCCCTGGACTTCACCCTCGATCCCACCTTCACCATCTACGAGGCCACCCGCGACTGGATGAGGGCCCGCCGTGCCGAGTGGCACGACGAGCACACGCTGCCCGCGCTGTGGGACTTCTTCCGCCCCAGCCGCAACGCCCACGGTTCGTTCTGGTTCTCTTGGGGCAGCGCCGACGAGATCGCCTGGCGCGAGAACTTCCGCCTCTGGATGAGCTTCGTCAACGACTTCAAGAACCGCGGGGGCCGGGTGACGACCGGCTCGGACTCGGGCTACATCTACAAGCTCTACGGCTTCGACTACATCCGCGAGCTGGAGCTGCTGGCCGAAGCCGGCTTCCATCCGCTCGAGGTGCTGCGCGCCGCCACGCTCTCGGGTGCCGAGGCCCTGGGCGCGGTCAAAGACATCGGCTCGCTCGAGCCCGGCAAGCTCGCCGACCTGGTGGTGGTCGAGGAGAACCCGCTCGCCGACCTCAAGGTGCTCTACGGCACTGGCGCCATCCGCATCAACGAGGAGAACTGGCCGGTGCGGGTGGGTGGTGTGCGTTGGACGATCAAGGACGGCATCGTCTACGACGCGCCCCAGCTCTTGGCCGACGTACGCCGAATGGTCCGCGAGGTCAAGGACAAAGAAGGCCGCGAGCTCGTGCAACCGGGGCTGCCGGGGGACAAGCAGCCGGCGGCCAAGGAGTAGCGATGCCCTCAGTTGCCCTGCCGCGGGTTGTCGCGCGGGTCCTCTACACCTGCTAGTCCCAGAGCCAGGCGATGAGCCCGATGCCAGCTCCGATGGCGCCGCCGATCGCCGCTCCAGCCGGGCCGAACGCCGCGCCGATCGTGGCACCCGTCAGCGTCATCCCACCGATGATGCTAGCGTCGATCCGCTTCTTGACGACCCGGGTCTGCGTTGGATCCAGGCAAATCGGCGGAGGCGGAGGTTTCCTCGACTCGCTATCTCCAGCGTTCGCCGGACCGGGCTCGGCGACGCTCTCCATGCCCGGAACTCTCAAGCGGTCAGCCGTGGCGAGAAAGAAGGAGGTCAGGCCCTTCTCGTGGAGGCGGGTGAACACACTCGTGTACAGAGAGCCGAGCCACTCTCGGCCGTCCGGTGTGTGCTTGTTGAGATTGTCAATCGGGACAGAGGGAATCTCTTCTGCCAGGGAAGCGCTTGTGTACTTCGCGATCTCGCGGCGGATCAAGTCGGTCCTTCTGGCTAGGGCCTCGGTGAACTTGTCGGGAGGTAGGGAGCCTGCGAAGGTGAACACGATGACAGAGTACTTCCAGGCTTCGGGACCGAGGGCACCGGTCACGAGCTTGATGGCTCGCTTCTCATCGGAGGTAACCCGCGTCTCGGGGAGCTTCGTCACGAACAGCATGCAATCGAGCTGGGCCGCGTTCTTCATGATTCGATGCAGGTACGCCTCGTCGTTGCCTGAGTCCTCGAGCTCGTCGCACAGGCCCGGTGTATCGATGACCCGGAAGCGGATGCCATAGGCCTCGGACTCGTAGGCTTCGATGGCGAAAGTCGTCGGCTCGTAGTCACCTACGGGCGCGACTTGCACTCCCATCAGGGTGTTGACGGTGCTGGACTTTCCGACGCCGGTTCGCCCGATGAGGAGAAAGACGAACTTCTGTCGCTTGGCGTCGCGGAACTTCTCCTTGAGCTTGTCCAGCAACCCTCGCGCGGCGTCCTTGTCGGGAGATTCAATGCGGCCTGGCATCGCTTCCTGGTCTCGTCCCACCACATCCTCCCTGGTCTGAGCTGAGAGTCACTGAGCCAGTGAGTCCTGGCGCACGCGGCAGCAGATAGCCACCTCATGGACAGACACACTCGAAGCCTTTGGTCAGCTCCGTATCGAGCTGCGCTCAACCTCTAATCCTGACATCAGTTGCTGGCATTCTACTCCAAGCTCTGTAGGAGGCGATACGACGTAGAGCTGGCTCAAGCTCTTCTCGGGTGGTGTGAGAGAAGCTTGCCGAGGACGAAGATCGAGACAGCCCGGTCGCTCGTCCCTCAGGCTCTGTCCCACAGCACTTCTTGGTCCACCTCCGCCACCGTCCGCCGGCCGGTCAACGCCATCGCCATGCGGAGCTCGGAAGTGAGGATGTTGAGCACCCGCGCCACCCCGGCCGCGCCGCCCACCGCCAGCCCGTAGAGGATCGGCCGGCCGACGAGCACCGCGGCGGCGCCGCGGGCCAGGGGCCGGTGGCCGGTGGTGGCCGCCTCGCTCGACAGCGCGGCGAGGTTCTC
>JBIOXV010000116.1:0-7508 GCA_044869805.1 Thermoanaerobaculia bacterium
GCGAAGCGCGAGCCAGCGCAGCAGCGGGCCATGCTCGAGGTCGAAGGCGCGCACCGCCTCGCGACGCGCGAGCCGGAGAGCCAGGGCCTCGCGCTCGGGAGCGCCGAGGCCGGCGAGATCCACTACCGGCAGGTGCGCCGCCGGCGCCTCGCCGATGCGCAGCTCCGGCGCGCCGTCGCGCGACGGGAACGCCGCGCGCAGCCCCTCGTGGCGTTCCGCGATCGCCGCCAGCGCCGCCCCCAGGGCCGCGGCGTCGAGGGGCCCCGAGAGCCGCGCCGCCACCGGCATGTGGTAAGCGGCCGTGCCCGGCTGCCACTGCTCGAGGAACCACAGCCGCTCCTGTCCAAACGAAAGGGGGCCGAAGGAGAGCGGCAGCCGGCGCCGGTCGGCGAGCGGGCGAACGGGCGCCCGCACGGCGCGGCCGGCGCGGGCGAGCTCGGCCTCGAGCTCCGCCGCCAGGCCGGCTACGGTCGGCCGCTCGAAGAGCGCCCGCACCGAGAGCTCGGCGCCGAAGGCGTGGCGCAGCCGCGACACCACCTGCGTGGCGAGGATCGAGTGCCCGCCCAGCTCGAAGAACGAGGCGTCGCGGCCGACGCGCGGCAGCCCCAGGAGGTCGGCCCACACCGCGGCGACCGCCTCCTCGGCCGCGCCGCGCGGCGCGGCGACGGCGCCCGCTTCGCCGGCACCGTCGTCGGGTTGCACCGGCAGCCGGGCCAGGGCACGGCGGTCGACCTTGCCGTTGGGCAGCAGCGGCAGCTCGTCGACGAGGACGAAGAACGCCGGCACCATGGGCTCGGGCAGGCGCTCGCGCAGGCCGCGGCGCAGCTCGGCGGCGGAGAGCGGTCCCCTCTCCCCGCGGTCGCGGGGCGAGGAGGCCAGATACGTCTCGCTTTGGGGGGGCTCGCCTTGGGCCGGCTGGCCCTCGGCCGGCGCACCGTCGCTCCCGACCGCGGGCGCCGTCTGCACGTAGGCCACCAGCGCCGGCCCGGCCGCGAGGTCGTCGCGCAGCAGCACCACCGCCTCGCGCACGCCGGGGATCTCCGTCAGCCGCGCCTCGATCTCGCCCAGCTCGATGCGGAAGCCGCGCAGCTTCACCTGGTGGTCGAGGCGGCCGAGGAAGTCGATCTCGCCCATCGGCAGCGCACGGGCCAGGTCGCCCGTGCGGTAGAGCCGCCCGCCGCGCCGCGAGAACGGGTCGGGCACGAAGCGCTCCGCGGTCAGCGCCGGCCGGCCGAGGTAGCCGCGGGCGAGGCCGTCGCCCGCCAGGCAGAGCTCCGCCGGCACGCCCATCGGCACCGGAGACAGGCGCCGATCGAGCAGGTAGGCGGTGCTGCCGGCGATCGGCCGCCCGATCGTCACCCGCCGCGCGCCGCGCGGGACCGCGGTGAAGGTCGAGTAGGTGGTGTCCTCGGAGGGGCCGTAGAGGTTGAGCACCCGCTCCACCTGGCCGTGGCGGTGGAGGCGCGCCGCGAGCTCGGGCTTCAGAGGCTCGCCAGCCAGGTTGATGGTGCGCAGCGCCGCCGGCAGCGGCCCCTCGGCCAGCCGTTCGGCGACCGAGGGCACGGTGTTGACCAGGGTCACCGCCGCGGCCTCGGGCAGCTCGGGCAGGGCGAGGCCGTTGGCGGCGCCGATCACCGATCCGCCGAGGGCGAGCGGCACGAAGAGCTCGAAGACCGAGAGGTCGAAGTTGATCGAGGTCGCGGCCAGGACGCCGGCGAGCTCGGCCGGGGTGAAGCTCTCGGCGGCCCAGGCGACGAGGGCGGCGGCGTTGGCGTGGGTGATGGCGACGCCTTTCGGGCGGCCAGTGGAGCCGGAGGTGTAGATCAGGTAGGCGAGGTTGTTCGCGGAGATTCGTGGCTGGCGGGTCCTGTCGCCGCAAGATTCCCCGCTGTGGTCCTCGCTGGCGCTGCGGTCCTCGCGGGGTCCCCCATGCGGCGCCACCCGCCAGGCGAGATCTCCGCTCCCGGAGGAAATGGCGGAAGCAGAGTCGGAAGCGGAGGCGGCTGCGGACACCCGCGCCGGTTGTAGCTGGCGAGCAGAGGAAGGCCCGTCATCTACGTGCGCCTCGGCCCGCCCGGATCCTTTGCTGCGCTCAGGATGACGAGTAGGGGGCTCAGGATAACGGGCGATGGAGGAGCTCCCCACCATGTCGTCCTGAGCGAAGCGAAGGACCTGGGCGGGGGTCCCTGCGGCGAGCTTCGCGGCATCGCTGCCTCCACCTCGCGCCGAGGAAGACGAGGACAGGCGGAGGACGGACGAGATGAATAGGAACCCAAAATCGCCAGACGGAACCCGGTCGGTGAGGTGGGCCTCGGTGAGGACGATGGCGAGCCCGGAATCCTCGACCAGGAAGGACAGGCGCTCTTGCGGGTAGGCGGGGTCGAGGGGCACGTAGGCGCCGCCGGCTTTGAGTACCGCGAGGAGGGCCGCGGGCAGCGCCGCCGAGCGCTCGAGGAGCACGCCGACCGGGTCTTCCGGCGCCACGCCGTGCTCGACGAGGGTCGCGGCGAGGAGGCCGGCGCGCGCGTCGAGGCCGGCGTAGCTCCACTGCTCGCCGCCCCAGGACACGGCGATCGCCTCGGGGGTGCGCTCGGCCTGCGCCTCGAACAGCCCGTGCAGGGTGCCGGCTGCGTCCGCCCGGCTAGTGTCGTTCCACTCGCAGAGGAGCTGGTGGCGCTCGGGCGTGGCGAGCAGCGCGAGGCTGGCGAGCGGCCGCTCCGGCTCCTCGGTGAGGCCGGCGAGCAGCGCCTCGAGCTGGCCGGCGAAGCGCTCGGCCGTGGCGCGGTCGAAGAGGTCGGTGGCGAAGATCAGGCGGCTCGCCAGGCGATCGCCCGACTCGGTCACCATCCAGGAGAGGTCGAACTGCGCCGCACGCTGCGGCAGGGCCAGCGACTCGAGCGCCAGGTCGCCCAGCGCCATGCGCCCGCCCGCCTCGCCCAGGGCGAAGAGGCCGAGGCCGCCCTCTTCCTGCGTGGGGTCCGCCTGGCGCGGTGCCCGCTCGAGCGCGAACAGCACGTCGAAGAGCGGCGAGCGGCTGGGGTCGCGCACCGGCGCCAGCCGCTCGGCGAGCAGCGGGAACGGGAAGTCCTGGTGTGCGAAGGCGGAGGCGGCACGGCTGCGCAGCCGCTCCAGCCACTCGCCCACGGTGGGGTTGCGGCCGAGGTCGGCTGCCAGCACCACCGGGTTGACGAAGTAGCCCACGGCCCCGGCGAGCTGGGCGCCGCCGAGCTCCACGGCGCCGCGGCCCGAGGTGGGCACCCCGATCGCCAGCTCGCGCTGCCCGCTCCAGCGGCCGAGCAGCGCCTGCAGAGCCGCGGCGAGCGGGACGAAGAGGGTGGTGCCGTGGGCGCGCGCCAGGCCCTGGAGGCGGGTCGCGAGCGGGGGCGCCAGAGGCCGCGACACAGCCGCCCCGCGGAAGCTCGGCGCTGGTGGCCGCGGCCGGTCGGTGGGCAGGGCCAGAGGCTCGCGCCCGCCGCCCAGCTCTCGCCGCCAGAACTCCCACAGCGCCTCGCCGCGCGGGCCGGCAAGGAGAGCGCGCTCGGCCGCGGCGTGGCCGGCCGGGCTTGCTCCCGGCTCGGGCAGCTCCCCCGGTCGCCGCCCGCCGTAGAGCGCCGAGAGCTCTTCGAGCATCACGGCGAGCGACCACAGGTCGGCCACGATGTGGTGCACGGCGAGCAGCAGGCGATGCTCGCCGCCGCGCGCGGTCAACACCATGACGCGCAGCAGCGGGCCCCGCTCGAGGTCGAAGGGCCGCTCGGCCGCGGTGAGCAGGCGCTCGGTCAGGGAATGCTCGTCCAGGCCGCGCGCGGCGAGGCCGGCCACGGAAGCGCCGCCCGCCATCTCCTCGACCGACACTTCCTCGAAGATCACCTCGGGCGGAAGCTCCGCCCACACCACCTGCTCGGGCTCGCGGCCCGGCTGCTGGCGGAAGGTGGTGCGCAGCGCCGGGTGGCGCGCCACGAGCGCGTCGAGCGCCCGCTCGAGCGCCGCCCTATCGAGCGGCCCGCGGACCCGAGCCGCGCCGGCCAGGTGATAGGCGCTGGTGGCCGGCGCCAGCCGGTCGAGGAACCACAGTGCGCGCTGGCCATAGCTCACCGGGTAGGCGCCGGGACCGGCGAGGAGCAGGGCCGCGGTGCCGGTGGAGTCGTCGGCCCCGGCCGTTTCGCCGGCCAGCGAGGCCGGCGCCGCGAGCTGGGCGAGCGCCGCGTCCACCAGGTCGCCCAGGGTGGCGCCCGAGAGCAGGTCCTCGAGCGGCAGCGACACCCCCAGGCTCGACTCCACCTCGTGGCGTACCTCGACGGCGGCGAGCGAGTCGAGGCCGGCCGCGGCGAGCACCGTGCCCTCGTCGAGCTCCTCCGGCCGGGTGCGCAGCGGGCGTGCCAGCTTGGCGGCCAGGAACTCGGCGACCAGCTTGCGCCGCGCGCCGCCCTGGGCGGCGGCGAGGGCGTCGCGCGCCAGCTCCGGCTCGGGCGCCGGCGGCGGCTGCCGCGTCACGCTCGCCGCTACCACGTGCAGGCCGCCTTCGAGGTGGAGCTCGCGGCAGCGGCGGCGCTGCACTTTGCCGCTGGTGGTGCGCGGCAGGGTGCCGTGGCGGATCAGCACCACCTCGGCGGCGTGCACCTCGTGCTCCTCGGCGAGCGCCCGGCGCACGGCGGAGGCCACGGCCTCCGGAGCCTCGCCACCCAGGCCCTCGACCTCCGCCACCAGCACCAGCTCCTCGTCCCCTTCGCGCTCGACGGCGAAGGCCGCGCCGCCGCCGGCGGCGAGCGCCGGGTGGCTGCGCTCGGCCGAGAGCTCGAGGTCCTGCGGGTAGACGTTCCTGCCGCGCACGATCAGCAGGTCCTTGAGCCGCCCGGTGATGAACAGCTCGCCGTCGTCGACGAAGCCGAGGTCGCCGGTGCGCAGGAAGCGCGGGTCCGCGCACTCGCTCAGATCGTTCCCGGCGAGGCGGGCGCCGAAGGTCTCGGCCGTCTGCTCGGGCTGGCGCCAGTAGCCGGCGGCGACGCTCTCGCCGGCGACCCACACCTCTCCCACCTCGCCCGGCCGGCAGCGCCGCCTGGTGGCGGGGTCGACGATCTCGACCGTCGAGCCGGCGAGCACCGGCCCGGAGCCCACGAGGTCGCGGCCGCCGGGCGCCCCGGCGGGCAGGCCCACGGCGCGGTGGGCGGCCAGGCCCTCGGCGTCGAAGCGGCGCGTCAAGGGCGGCGCCCCAACCCCGCCTCCCGAGACCAGCAGCGTCGCCTCCGCCAGGCCGTAGCAGGGCCGGAACGCCTCGGCCCTGAAGCCGGCCGGCGCGAAGGCGGCGGTGAAGCGCTCGAGCGTCCCCGCACGCACCGGCTCGGCGCCGTTGAACGCCACCTCCCAGCGCGAGAGGTCGAGCCGCGCGCGTTCCTCGGCGGAGACCCGCGCCGCGGCGAGCTCGTAGGCGAAGTTGGGCGCGCCGCTGGTGGTCGCCCGGTAGCGGCTGATCGCCTCCAGCCAGCGCGCCGGCCGCTTCAAGAACGCCATCGGCGACATCCACACGCACTGCGCGCCCAGGTAGGGCGTGTGGAGCAGGTTCCCGATCAGCCCCATGTCGTGGTAGAGCGGCAGCCAGCTCACCAGCACCGAGCTCGCCGTGCGCTCGAAGGCGCGCTCGATCAGCGCTTGATTGGCGAGCAGGTTGGCGTGCGTCACCATCACGCCCTTGGGCGCCGCGGTCGAGCCCGAGGTGTACTGCAGGAAGGCGATGGCGCCGGGATCGAGGTCCGGCGGCCGCCAGGCCGCGGGTGCCTGGCGCGGCGCCTCCTCGACCGTCAGCCAGGCGATGGGCGCCAGCTCGAGGTCGCCCTCGAACCAGGCCCGCGAGCGGGCGAGCACCGCGGCACTGGCGAGGCCCAGGGCCGGCCGGCAGTCCTCGGCGATGGCGGTGAGGCGCGGCAGAGCGCGGCGCGAGCGCGGTGGGTAGGCGGGGACGGCGACGGCACCGGCGTAGAGGCAGGCGAAGAAAGCGACGGCGAGGTCCAGGCCCGGCGGGAACAACAGCAGCACCCGATCGCCGGGCGCCACGCGGCCGGCGAGCTCCGCCGCCAGGGCCCGCGAGCGCTCCGCCAGCTCGGCGTAGACCAGCCGCTCGGACTCCACCTCGCCATCGAGCAGGAAGGTGTAGACCGTCTTCTCCGGGCGCTCTGCGGCCTGGCGGTCGAGAACCTCGGCCAGGGTTCGTGCCGAGAGGAGTGGAGTGAGGGTGGGAGCAGTCCCTGCCAAAGGTTGGTCCGGCCTCGCGCCGCGGCCGAACGCGGCGGCGGCAATATGTCCCCCCTAGTGTGCCTACCGCCGGGGCTTGGAGGACACGGGGCCGCGCTATCCGCGGCGGCTTCGAATGCGGCGCCAGGCCAGCGGCCGGGCGCGCCCGGACTGGACCGGAGTCGTTGCGGTGGGCGCCGGAATCAGGTGAGCGCCGTCGAGGATGCTGCGGAGCACAGCTCTCGGCATAGGCGTTGCTTGCTCAATCGCCGTATGAGCGAGAAAGATGGGAGCTTCGAGAGACGAGGAGAGGAGCGAGCATGAGGAGAGTGGGCAGGCTGCTCGGTGGGATGGGCTTGCTGGCGCTCGCCGCAAGCCCTGCGTTCGCCGAGGTTTCCGTGGCCTTCGAGCCCGTCGCCGTGGTGGCCAGGGGGATCTCTCCTGGTCAGCAGGCGGTGTTCTTCAGCGTGACCCGCGAGCCGATCGCGTTCGGAGTGCGAGTGGTTCGCCGGCTCGAGGTGATCGCGGACGAGGACGGCGACGGCCTCGTGCGGTACGAGGTCGAGGCCGGGGTGGTGCGCGCCTCGGCGTGGTGGGTGGTGGACCTCGCGACCGGGGATGCGGCGGTTTCGGCGCCGGAGGATTTCGGGGTGCGCTGGGTGCCGGAGGAGGAGGAGACCCTGCCCGCGGCCTCGGCGGTCGAGCCCGAGTTGGCTCTCGCCCAGCGCTCGCGCCTGGAAATTCTGCTGGTGAGGCCGGGGGTGGGTGCCTGGCGGCAGAGCGCGGCGGACGGCGGGCGGGGAGACTCCGATGCCAGCCCGGACGGCCTGCTGCGGGTTGGGCTCCTGGAGCTCGAGCCGGCGGGCACGGCCCCGGGGCCGTTGACTGAGCTCAGAGCCGGGGACGTGGTGTTCGGCATCGCACCCAACACGCTCGAGGTGTTGAGCTTCGAGCCGGAGGTGGCGCCATGACCGGAGGCATCCTCCTGAAGCGGCTCGTTCCTCTGGCGATCGCGGTAGGCGCCGGCCTGCCCCCGCCTCTCCTCGCCCAGGAGCATCCCAACCAGGCGCGGGGCTTTGCGGCGGACAGGATGTTCAGCTACGGCGAGGTCGATCAGGTCAACCAGTTCAACGGCAATCTTTCCCTGACGATCCCGCTCGGCCAGCGCTACCCGGTCAACGCGGGGTTCTCCTACGGTCTGACCCTGGTCTACAACAGCAACTTGTGGAAGTACGAGGAGGACGAGAACTTCACTCCTCCTGACATCTTCACGCCGGCCACGG
>JBIOXV010000117.1:0-103705 GCA_044869805.1 Thermoanaerobaculia bacterium
AACGGTGCTCGCCAATCTGCGCACCTTCGGCGGTGCGGCGGGCGCTTCGAGCGACCGACGCGGAGGTGCGGGCACGGTCTACCTCTTCGGCCCCACCGCCACCTACGGCGATCTCGCGGTCGACAACAACGGGGTCACGGGCCGGACCACCGAGCTACCGGCGCTGGGCGGCGGCATCGCCGCGACAGGCTCCAGCGGCAACCTCCTGGTCACCGACCGGGCGACCAACATCCCGGCCTACTTCGTGGGTCACTGGCTGCGGCTATCGAGCGCTGGCGGCACAATCAAGGGCACATACCGCGTCACGGCGGTCAGCGGACTCACCGCGATTCTCGCCGCGATTGACGGAACGCCCGGCGACGTCGTCGAGGGGGACCTCTGGCAAGGTCTCTATCGCTTCGACTCCGTGACCACCGGCGGCGGCGCCCTTCTGGTCACCGTCGATCCCATCGAAAGCGTGATCTTGACCCTAGCCACAGCCGAGAGTTCGGCGGCGGAGAGTTCGGTCGAAGCCCCAACAGACAACCGCGAGGTGCCCTGGATCGATCCTTCTGCGATCACCATCACCAGCGGTGAGATCCCAGGTGCTTGGCACATCGAAGTGCCGCCGACCGCGGTGGTCGACCCCGACGGCATCGCCGAGATTCGCCTCGCCGGCGCCGGGAGCTGGACCTCGGCGAAGTTCTCGCCCGAGAGCGGCGCCGCCTTTACCTGGCTGGGCCCCGCCGGCGAGCCACTCGAGCTGGTGGCCATCGACGCCCATCCGCGGCTCGAGCTCGGCGCCCGTGCGCGCCTGGAGCCGCTGCCGGAAACCGGCTCGTTGCTCGCCTCCGAGGCTCTGCCGAGAGACGAGCCGCAGCCGCGCCTGGCGACCGGTAACGGGTATCTCCTCGCCGCCTACGCGGACCGCCTGGTGGTCGCCGACCCGACGACCCAGGAGGCATGGACCCTGCGCTTCGCGGACGGCGAGACTCTCCTCGATCTCCAGGTCGACGCCACCGCGGCGATGCTTACGCTCCGCTGCGCGGGCACCACGGGCAAGCTCGCGGTGAGCCAGGAGGAGGTCTGCTCACTTGAGGTGCCGTTGACTGACAACCTCTGGGAGCTGCGGCGCCGATCCGAGCAATGAGGCAGGCCCGGGTCACCGAGAGAGGAGGCCGTTGAAGGACGCCGAGGATCCGCGGGAGCTCGACTGCCCCACCGCTTCGCTCCTGACCCGCCGGAGCCTTCTGGGCGGCGTGGCGGGCCTGGGGGGCATCGCGCTCGGCGCGGGCAGTGCCCTGAGCCCCGCTCCGGCGGAGGCGGCGCAGAGGCCGTCACGGAGCAAGCCGCTGTCACCGGAGGACCAACGCCTGGCCCAGGCGTTCGAGGTCCGCAGGAAGGCCGCCGAGCACGCTCGTGGGCTCGGCGCCGGAGTCCAGACGGCAAACCGCGACGAGGACGACCTTCCCGGCCGCATCGCCTGTTATTCGAAAGGCCTGCCCCACGACGCCCGAGGCATCGCCGATCCGAAGGCCTACGAGGTCTACCTACGAGCCCTGAGAGGCGGGAGGCCGGGGGACTTCGAGCGCATCCCGCTGGGCGGCTACGTGAAGCTCGCCAATCCGCAGGCCGCGTGGGCGTTCGATCTCATGGGGCCGGACAGCTCGCAGCCTCAGTGCCCGCCGGCGCCCGGCTTCAGCAGCGCCGAGCAGGCGGCAGAGCTCGTCGAGCTCTACTGGCAGGCTCTGCTCCGCGACGTGCCGTTCGGCGAGTACGGCTCGCATGCGCTGGCCGCGCGCGCGGCCGAGGAGCTCTCCGGCTTCGCCGATTTCCGAGGCCCGAAGCAGGACGCCAGGGTCACTCCCGACACGCTGTTCCGCGGAGCGACGGCGGGCGACCTTGTGGGGCCCTACGTCTCTCAGTTCCTCTGGAAACCGATTCCGCTCACACCCATCCGCGTCGAGGCGAAGATCCGTACCGCGGTGCCCGGCGTCGACTACATGACCGGCTGGGACGATTGGCTGGCTAGTCAGAACGGCGCCCTCTCGGAGGTCAACCGCTTCGCGCCGGCGCCGCTCTTCATCCGCAACGGTCGCGACCTCGGCGAGTACGTCCACCGGGACTTCACCTATCAGGCGTTCTTGGGCGCCTGCCTGATCGCCCTCAAGATGGGGACGCTCCCCGATGGCGGCAACCCCTACAAGCACTCGCGCACCCAGGGGGCCTTCACCACCTTCGGCCAGCCCTATCTGCTGTATCTGATCGCGGTCGTCACGCAGGTGGCGTTGAAGGCCTGCTGGTACCAGAAGTGGCTGGTGCACCGGCGTCTGCGGCCCGAGGAGCTCGCCGGCCGCGTCGAGGCCCACCTGCGGATATCGGCCGCGACGCCGGTCCACGCGAGCCTCCTGTCGTCTGCCGCGCTGGAGGAAACCCGCCGGCGGTGGGGGACGGCACTCTTAGCCCAAGCCTATCCGGAGGGCTGCCCCACCCACCCCTCCTACCCGGCGGGCCACGCGGTCATTGCCGGTGCCTGCGCCACCGTGCTCAAGGCCTGTCTCGACGAATCCCATGTGCTGCCGGAGCCGGTGGTGGCGAGCACGGACGGCCTCGCCCTGCAGCCCTGGAAAGGCGCGGACCTCACCGTCGGCAACGAGCTGGACAAGCTGGCCGCGAACATCGCCCTGGGGCGAGACTTCGGTGGCGTGCACTGGCGCTCCGACGGCATCGAGGGTCTGAAGCTCGGCGAGGAGGTGGCGATCCGCCTGCTCGAGGAACTGCGGTTCACGGGTAACGAGCTGTTCTCGGGTTTCAGCCTGCGGCGGTTCGATGGAACGCGGGAGCGGGTGGGGTGAGGTATCCAGTGAGAGCCAGTTGTTCACTTGAGTGCGCGGCTTGGCTCAGGACGGTTGCTCACTCCTCCACCAGGTATTGCTGCTGCTTCTCTGCCGTGCGTGTCACCTGCAGCCGAATTCTCAAGTCCGGATACGAGGCTTGAAGTATCCGCTACTCTGCAGGCGATGCGCGGACCAGCCATCCCTCGCCGACTTCGTCTGGAGTTGCCCCGTTTTTGTGGACACCTCATCTTTTGGGAGACGATGCCGAATCCGAAGCCTTCGTATCCGCCGGCGTTACGCCGGCGGCTGGTCGAGTTGGTGTGTACGGGGTGTAATCCCGAGGAGCTGTCCCGGCAGTCCGAGCCGACGGCTCAGGCGGTCCGTAACGGGGCAAGTTGGCGCACCGGGCATCGACAACCGAGGATTGGGCTCGTAGCGCCTCTCCTCAAGAGAGTGGGCGAGATGGTCCTCTTGCTGGGGTACGTCAGCCCTCCCACCACCCCTGCATCTCGTTCCAAGCTGGGTAGGCGGCGGTCACCACTAGGACGGGGTTCTCGTTGCCAAGCCGTCGCACCTCGTCGGGCGTGAGCAAGGCGCGCCTCTGGTCCTTGAGCATCACCGACCGCCTTGCCGCGAGCACCGACTCGGCCGTAGATCGCGAGCGCGACTCGACGTAGATCGTCTGGTCCCCGAGCAGCCGCGAGATCTCCTCGGCCGTCTTCTGTTCGGTCGAGGGAAAGACCAGGAGGTAGGCGAGATTGCCGCGCACGTTCTCGTGCTCGCCGTAGACCTGGTAGAGCTGGTGTCAGGTCGATTGGTCGTGTGGTTGGCCAGGGTCGGAGGCGCGGACCTCTACGTCGGAAGGCCACTGCTCGAACGTGCACTCAGCATTCTCTGCGCGCTGGCAGCGGAAGGTGCGCCTCGCACCGGAGCACCAGCACTGGATCGCGGCGCTGCTCGTGATGCTGGGCCGATCCGAGTAAGCTTCGTATCGGTGGCTACCTGGTTCTCCTGCGAAGGGGGATCTCAACTCCCGCAGTGCGACCCCGCCGAGATTCGAGATTGACGAGTCGCGGAGAAATCTTCTACTTGCTGGATGTCGCTTCTGAATTGCATGCTGGGCGCATGCCGGCCGGAGCCCAAGGAGGAAGCCCTCGCGAAATTGTCTCCCTAGACCGCTGATTTGGCAGGGCTTACCTGGACTGTGGTCGTGCCTTATTCCGGCACACTACTAGCGCGGGGCGAGGGCGCCGGAGCGGCACCCCGGCTAGAATCTCCGCCCTGACCGTCGTCCCTGCGGGAGATCCGAAATGCCGGCGCAAAAGATCCTGTGCTCGCTGATCGTCCTGGGATGGGCCGCCTCCGCGGCCCTGGCCACCGAGCCCGGTGCGCCCCCTCCGCCGCGCATCCTGCTGGTCACCGCCCACCCGGACGACGACGCGCTGTTCTGCGCCGCGGTCTACAAAACCACCCACTCCCTGGGAGGCGTGGTGGACCTCGCGGTAGTCACCAACGGCGAGGGCGGCTACCGCTTCTCGACCCTCGCCGAGCCGATCTACGGACTCGAGCTCACCGACGAGGCCGTGGGCCGCGCCTACCTGCCGGGGATCCGCAAGCAGGAGCTGATGGCCGGAGGGGCCATCGTCGGCATCCGCAACTACTTCTTCCTCGACCAGCTCGACAGCGCCTTCACCCTCGACATGGCCAAGATCTTCGCCGGCGAGTGGGACGTCGAAGGGGTCAGGAAGCGTCTCGGCGAGATCCTGGCCAAGGGTGGCTACGACTTCGTGTTCGTGATGCTCCCCACCCTTACCACCCACGCCGGGCACCGCGCTTCCGCCATCCTCGCCCTGCAGGCGGTCGAGTCCCGGCCGGCCGGCGAGCGGCCGATCGTGCTCGGCGGGACCGGCCGCGCCCCCAATCCCCCGCCTGTCGGCAATTCACAGGCCGCGGGCAGTCCTCGGGCCGCGGACAATTCTCAGCCTACGGCCAGCTCCCAGGCTACCGGGACTGGCCAGGCCGCGGCAGCCTCCAGCGAGCGGCCGGCCTTCACCGGCCTCGACGAGTACCCGGTCACCAAGATCCGCCCCGGCGCCCCGGTCTTCGAGTTCGACCGCACCCAGAAGTTCGGGCAGGACAACCGCCTGGACTACACCATCATCTCCAACTGGGTGATCGCCGAGCACAAGTCCCAGGGCACCATGCAGCTCGGCGCCGGCCGGGCCTTCGTCGAGCAGTACCTCTACTTCGACCTCAACCCCGAAGCCGGCCTCGCCAAGGCCACGGCCCTCTTCGAGCGCCTGGCCGCGGCCCCGCCGCACACGTTCGAGCCTCAGAAGTGAGGCGGAATTCGCGGCAGCCCAGGCGTTGCGCTCCCCGGAGCACTTCCCCTAGAATCTGCCTCCTTCGGCAGTTCGCCCCGCCACGCCGACGTAGCTCAGTGGTAGAGCAGCTGATTCGTAATCAGCAGGTCGTCGGTTCAAATCCGACCGTCGGCTCCAGAGTAAGGCACGTGCGGGTCCGAGGACCTGACCGGCCTCGGCGCTTCTCCGGAGTGCCGCCGGGCGGTCAACGCTCAGGAGCTTAGGCGGCGCCAAGCTCCAAAGCCCGACCTGACGGGCGCGCGTCACCCGACTCTTGACCTCTGTCTTGTGGTCCTCCACCATGGTGTCGCTTTGGGGGAGATATGGCCACCCTCAACATCAAGGGCTTTCCCGACCCGCTCTACTACGCCCTCTGTCGCCGGGCTGAGCGGGAGCATCGGTCCGTCGCACAGCAGGTGATTCACCTCCTGAGCAGCAGCCTGGCTGCGCCGGGGACTCGCTCGATCCTGGAGCTTCGCGGGCTCGGGAAGGACATCTGGAAGGGCGTGGACGCCGCAGAGCACGTCGAGGCGGAGCGCCGCGCGTGGAATTGAGGAACGAGTTGGGAAACGGCCCGGTGGGGCCCTTCTAGACTACTCGCCTCCGCCCAGCAGCGCCAACGCCTCGGCGCTGGTCTGGCTGGAGATGATGCACCCGCTACAGGTCAGGATCTCCAGCGGCAGGCTTTCGATCCTGCGCAGGACTTCTTGGGTCTCCGGGGCGAGCGGGAAGCCGTCGGCCTGGTGCTTGCGCAGGGCTGCGGCGGCGTAGATCCGCCCACCGGCGCTCGGGCCGCGGAGCACGTTCTCGATCAGGTCCCAACGCTTCTCGGCCACCAGCCTGCGGCCAGCTTCGAAACCGGCGGTAGGCGTGGGCGCGAAGCCACAGGTGGTGCCTACGACGGTCTCCTCCGCAGGGTCCATCAGCAGACCGTAGGCAGCTTCGATGCGGCCCGAAGCTCGAGCGGCGGCCAGGGGCCCGAGCTCACGCGCCAGCTCTGCGCGCCAGGCCTCCTCTACGGCCGGCACCGTGGCGTTCACGACCAGCCCGTCGCGATCGTCCTCGATCGTCGTGCCGGCCGGGAGGGACCACACCGCCAGTACGCGTTCGCGGTGCCGCGACCAGGGGCTGGAGCTCATGCGGAGGCGGTAGCGGGCGAGCTCGCCACGGAAATGGACCACCTGCATCTGGATGCTGAGGTAGCCGCCATCGGGCAAGTGCCACTCGCTGTGGCTGGCGCCGAACCCCAAGTCTCTGTACCGCCCGGCCTCCACGATCTCGCGCCGGGCCTCGGCGGCCTCGAGCCCCGTGACGTCGAGCGCCGAGGCATCCAGCAGGTGAGGCAGCCGCCGGAGGTTGACTTCGTCCTTCTGCCACCACTCCGGGCACACCGCGCTAAGGCAGTGATCGTGCTCGCCGGCGCCCGCGGAGGCGACGGCGAGCAGGGCCAGCAAGCCCACCAGGACGACGGGCCTTCGCATCCCTCCTGATCCTACTCCCCGTGCAGCTTCTTGACGAGCTGCACCTGCCCCGCGTGGTACACGGCGTGGCAGGTGATGCCGAGCACCAGGTCGAAGCGCTCGGCCGTGGAGAGCGCCGGCTTCGCCTTGCCCTTGCCGAGGTCCGCGACCGCGGCGGCCAGCTTCTCCTGCTCGTCCTGGACCACACGCTGGATCTTGGGCCAGGAGAGGCGCTTGTCGTCGGACAGCTCGAACCAGTCCTCGCCCTCCAGCACGAAGGGCTCCGGCGTCGCTGCCGAGAGCTGGGCCCGCACGGCGCGCGCGCAGTTGGCATGGTGGAGGGCGATCTCGGCAATGTTGGGGCGCCCGGGCGCCGGCCGCCGGAAGGCGAGCTCCGGGGAGACGTCGGCGAGGGCTGCTCGCATGTCGGCGCCATGCCAGGCTCCGGGGCCGTAGCCCTCCTCGAGGATGCGGGCAAGCACTCTGGCGTCGAGCTCGGTGGGGATCTCGGTCTTGGCGTTGACGGTCGTGCTCATGATGACCTCCGTGGGAGTGCCTTGCAGGTCACTCCAAGTCGCGTGGTTGAGGGTTGCGGGCGTTCATGCTAGAAGCACGCTACAGCGCGACCGGAGGCGTTGACTTGGCAAAAATTGCGGTCGATCTCGAGCAGGCCCTGGCGCGGAAGGCGCTCGAGGGCGAGGCGGGCCGGGCCAGGGGTCGGTTGATCGCGGAGGGCGAGGGCTGGCGGGTCGAGGACGTGATCTGCACCTCGGGGCCCGACGACCGCCCCTTCGAGGAGCAGCACTCGCACGCCGCCATCGCCATCGTGCTGGCCGGGAGCTTCCAATATCGCTCCGCTACCGGCAGCGAGCTGATGACGCCGGGGTCCCTGCTCCTGGGAAGCCTGGGGCAGCCCTTCGAGTGCGCCCACGAGCACGGCGCGGGTGACCGCTGCATCTCGTTTCGCTTCGCGCCGGAGTACTTCGGCCGCCTCGCCGCCGAGGCGGGCGCCCCGAACGACGGCCCGGGCTTCCCCGCGCTCCGCGTGCCTCCCTTGCGCCCCCTGACGGCGCTCGCGGCGCGGGCCTGTGCCGGCCTGCTGGCAGGCGGCGAGGCGCCCTGGGAGGAGGTGGCAGTGCAACTGGTGGCGCGGACGGTGGAGCTGTTGAGCGGCCTTCCTCCCGACCGCAGCGCCGTGCCTCCCGGCGCCACGGCGCGGGTGACTCGCACGGTGCGGCTGATCGAGCGCCATCCCGACGCTGCGCTCGATCTCGGGAGCCTGGCGCGCGAGGCGGGCTCGAGCCCCTATCACTTCCTGCGCACGTTCGAGCGCTTGACGGGCGTGACGCCCCACCAGTACGTCCTGCGCACGCGGCTGCGGGAGGCGGCGATGCGGCTGGTCGAGGAGCCGGCGCAGGTCACCGATGTCGCGCTCGATTGCGGCTTCGGGGACCTGTCGAACTTCAACCGCGCCTTCCGCACCGAGTTCGGCACCAACCCGCGAGGCTATCGTCGGGCGGTCAGCGCAGCCCTGGCCTGAGCTACCACCGGGGAACCTGCTCCGAAGGGGGCGCGGGCGAGCCGCAGCGCCCGTGGAGTCCTGCTTACACCATCGCCGGCTGGACAGCGGCTACTACTCCCGCGCCGTGGATCTCGGCGAAGGCTGAAGAGCCGCGGCCTCCCGCGTGCCCTCCACTGGTCTGGTGGTTGCAGAAGGCTGCCCTGCCGGGACCCGAGCGAAGGCCCCGGTAAGGGAGGCTCGTATGACGAGACTGAGACGATGTGGCCCAGCCGCCCTGCTGCTCGCGATTTTCTTGCTCGCCCCGTCGGCAATCGATGCCGGCGCTTCGGGTAGTGCGGAGCTGGAGCTGCTGCTGAGCGAAACCTCGGAGCCCGGCCTCGAGGAGGAAGCCCTGTTCGAGGACGAGGTCTTCGAGGTCGCCCGCCGGCCGGGCGGCCAGTGCCGGCCGTGGGGCAGGATCTGCCGCCTGGGCTCGAACGACTGCTGCGCGCCGCTGCAATGCGCGTTCGACGGCTACACCGCGTGGTGCCGTTACTGAGCGGCCATGGGCGACACCCTGCGCCAGGCGCAGCACCGGAGCCGCGCCTTGCGGAGTGGCGAAGCCTCGAGGCGCGCCTCAGCGCGCCTCGGGCACCCGCCCGAGGTCGACCAGCGGCGTGCCTCGCATCAGCACGGCGTAGAGCGCGAAGGCCACGCCGAAGCCCACGAACCAGGCGTAGTCGTAGAGCACCGAGAGCTCGGGCACCACCAGCCCGATCAGCGCCGCGGCGATCCCGGCCGCGAGCGCGGCGAGCGCCTTCCAGTTCCATCGGCCGTAGATGCCGTCGGCGGCGTAGAGGTCGGCCAGCGAGAGCCGTCCCTTGCGCACCAGCCAGTAGTCGGCGATGAAGATGCCCGCGATCGGCCCCAGGAAGCCCGAGTAGCCGATCAGCCAGCCGAAGATGTAGGTGCCGTAGTCGCTGAGCAGCCGCCAGGGCATGATGGCGACGCCGATCACCCCGGTGATCAGGCCGCCGACCGCGAAGCTCACCCGCGACGGCCACAGGTTGGCGAAGCCGTTGGCCGGCGCCACCACGTTGGCGGCGACGTTGGTGGTCAAGGTGGCGATGAGCACGGCGAAGAGCGAGATCAGCACCACCAGCGGGTTGCCCAGCCGCGACAGCAGGGCCACGGGGTCCCAGATCACCTCGCCGAAGATCAGCACCGAGGCCGAGGTCACCACCACCCCGATGAACGAGAACAAGGTCATGGTGGTCGGCAGGCCGAAGAGCTGCCCGCGGACCTGCGCCCGCTGGTCCTTGGCGTAGCGCATGAGGTCCGGGATGTTGAGCGCCAGCGTGGCCCAGAAGCCCACCATGGCAGTCAGCGACGGCACGAAGAAGCGCAACAGCTCGCCCGTGGTCTGGAACCGGCTGGGCCGCGAGAGGATCGGGCCGAAGCCGCCGGCGCGCACCGCCGCCCAGGCCAGGAGGGCGAGGCCGGCGACGATGAGGAAGGGCGCGGCCCAGGCCTCCAGGCGCTTGATCGACTCGCTGCCGCGCACCACGATGTACATGTTCCACAGCCAGAAAGCGCCGAAGGCGATCCACTGGCCTCCCGGCACTTCGCCCCAGGCCGGCCACGTGGTGCGCAGCATGATGTGGATCGCTTGGCCGCCGATCCAGGTCTGAATGCCGAACCAACCGCAGGCCACCACCCCGCGCAGCAGGGCCGGGACGTGGGCGCCGGCGGTGCCGAAGGAGGCGCGCGCCAGCACCGGGAACGGGATGCCGAAGCGCGTGCCGGCGTGGGCGATCGCCATCATCGGCAGCAGCACGATGAGGTTGCCCAGCAGGATGGTGGCGAGCGCCTGCCACCAGGCCATGCCCCCCTCCACCAGGCCGGCGGCCAGCATGTAGGTGGGGATGCAGACCGAGAGCCCGATCCACAGCGAGGCCACGTGGTAGGTGCTCCAGGTGCGCTGCGCCACCGAGGTAGGCGCGAGGTCGGTGTTGGAGAGCCGCGGATCGGCGGGCGGCTCGGCGAGCTCGTAGAGCTCGCCGCGGACGCGCCGCATCGCCTCGACGCGAGGAAGGCGAGCCGGGCCCGCCGGGCTTTCGGGCATGGGGCGCCAATCCTACCGCGCTTGCCATGCAGCACGTTTGACGCGTTCATCTACAGCCATTCACCGCGGCCGCGCTCGCTCGCAGGGGCGCGGCCCCGTCCGGCCCACGGGCCCTGGAGGAGAACCATGCGACGCACGATCCTCGCTGCTCTGATCATCGGCCTCGCCGCCGCCGGCGCTGCCACCGCTCAGGAACCGATCCCCTTGACCGCCAACCTGCGCGGCTTCGAGGAGGTGCCTGCCATCACCAGCTTCGGAGGGGGCACGTTCACCGCGACGCTCTCCGCGGACCTCACCGAGCTCGAGTGGGAGCTCACCTACGACGGCTTGAGCGCAGCCGTGACCCAGGCTCACATCCACTTCGCGCAGGCGGGCGTCAACGGCGGCATCATGGTCTTCTTCTGCACCAACCTCGGCAACGGCCCGGCCGGCACCCCGCTGTGCCCCGACTCCGGCACCGTCTCGGGCACCTTCACGGCCGCGGACATCGTCGCCAGCGCCGCCGCCCAGGGCGTCCCGGCGGGCAACTTCTTCCGCTTCCAGCGCGCCCTGCGCCAAGGGACTGGCTACGCCAACGTACACACCACTCGTTTTCCGGGAGGCGAGATCCGCGGGCAGGTGCGGCTGACCAACCCGTAGCGCGGACCCCTTTCAGCGATCGGCCGACCCCGGCCCGCAAAGCGGGCGGGCCGGGGTCGGCCGGCGGCCACCTACCCCAAACCCTGCACACGGGCGTCCTGACGCCTCCCGTCGGGATTCCACATACTCCTCTGTCTACGTTGTAGTGCGGAGATGCACATTGCTGAGCAGACGCTCCGAGCAAGAGCCCGGCCTTTACGCCCCTCGTCATCGCCCGGAGAGAAAGGACATCTCTCAATGCGCGCTTCGCTTCGCCTTGCCCTCGCCCTGGTCGCCCTGCTCGCGGCCACCCCGCTGGTCGCCCAGCCGGTCCACAGCGTGTGGTCCGACGAGCCGCTCGCCCTGCGCGACGGCGAGTTCGACACCTGGCTCACCCCCGACAGCGGCAACTCCGTCTCGAGCTGGCAGGAGGGCACCTCGGAAGCCTTTTCCAACGCCATCGCCGACGTCGGCCGCGACAACTACGAGTTCCGGCTGGTGGCCGTGACCAGCAGCGACAACGATTCGATCAACGGGTTGTGGGACATCTACCGCAACGGCAGCCTGCGTTGCAACAACTGCATCGGCTCGGCCTATGGCCTCTCCCAGGCGGCGGGCGTGGGCAACTACTTCAAGATCTACGTCGGCTCGCCCTTCGCCTACGCCGAGGACTGGCACTACAGCGGCTACATCACGGCGCGCTTCGACTACTGAGGCGGGTCGTCCGCCTCCCGATCGACCATCATCTGGAAGAGGAGGTTCGTATGAAGAGCAACACCGCCTTGGCTGTGCTCGTGTTGGCGCTCGTAGCCGGGAGCCTGCCGCTGGCCGCCGCGCCGGTCATCCAGCGCGGGATCGACGTGTTCACCACCGTCGACAACGGCAAGACGTTCTACGATTTCGCCGACGACCCCATCCCAGCCGGCTTCTTCTGTAAAGGCTCGCCGCCCTTCGCCGGCCGCCTCGAGCTCAAAGGCCTGCCGCTGGAAACCGAGTTCCCGGGGCAGCTCCGGGGCGCCGACACGGTGATCGAGCGGCTGGATGACGCCGCCTTCGATGCCAACGGCACCGCGGTCACGCGGGTCCAGTTCCGGGCCCTGTCACTGGTCAGCTCCGTGCCCGTCCAGACCCCTTGCGGCGCGTTCCACGTCTACGTGTCGTTGGCCGGCGAGCAGCGCCCGACGACCATGCACATCTATCGCACCCACGAGCGCGGCGGCAGCTTCGTCGCTCCGTTGGCGGTCGATGCTCGGCTGCGGTTCGTTCCGGTTTCCGGCCGCGGCTCGCGCGCGCTGGAGCTCACCGGGGCCTTCACCTTCCCCGCCACCTCCCTGCCCTGGAGCTTCGAGCCCGGACCGGGCGGCAAGCAGGTCGGCCCGGTGGTCGCCGACACCAACGGCGACCTGGTGCCGGACACCCGCCTCGGCGGCACGTCGAACTTCGCCGCCGGCTGGCCGCCCGAGGGCCTCGGCTTCGTGGAAACCGGCTGCTTCCAGTGCGAGCCCGAGACCTGCCACGAGTACGAGGGCAAGATGCACTGCTCGGGGCCGGTGGTCGTCTGCTCGCCCGCCGTGTGCCCGTAACCCTTCCCCGCTAGCCACCCGCTCGCGAGGGCGGCCGCAAGGTCGCCCTCCTCATCCTGGCCCAGGACGATCCGACGGTCCGCAGGCCTCTTGACTTTCCAACCGATGCAAAGATAATCGCAAGCGTAACTTCCAGCTCCATATCAGTCTGATGCGCCCGCATTTTATTGGCAGATCGCCTTCTCCACTCGGGGCACAGCCCGCGGCGGCGCAGCGTCTCACCGCCTTCCCGGCGCGCGTGCTCGCACCGCACGTGCAGGCCGCCATTGCGGGCGCGGCGCAACGCAGGCCAGCACCCCTCGCGCCTTCGGTCGCCCCGCACGTCCAGGCCGCGCTGGCCGGTCACCGCGGAGCGGGACTGCCTGCCCCGCGAGCTCTGCAAAGGTCTCCGGCGCCACCGGGGAGGCTGCGGGCCGGCGCGCCGCGCAACCTACCGGTGGACGCCGCCAACGGTGTCGTGCAGGCCATGAACCTGCTGTGGCTCCTGGTCGGCACGATCGTCTTCTTCGGGCTGGCTTATGCGCTCTACCGGCTCGCCAACGGCCCGGCGGTCCCTCTCCGGCAGGTGCCAGGAAGCGCCTTTCCCCTCGCGGACGTTTGCTCCATCTGCCTGAGTGCGATGGGGGCTCACGACGACATCGTGGAGTTGCCCTGTGGGCATCGTTTCCACCGGGCCTGCATCCTCGAATCAGCCAAGGGCTCCTCCCGGTGTCCTTTGTGCCGCTATGACTGGAATCCGCTCAGGCCGCCACGGCGCGACGACCCGGGGTCGGGCGGGGGCAGCGGCTTCTCGGACAGCACCGTGGCCATCCATGCCGCAGCGACCGGCGGGGACCTCCTCGTGTAGCGAGGTCCGGTTTCTAGAGGCCGGTCGCGGTTGCGTTCCAGCCCGGGCCTCTCACCGCAGCTCGTCCCGAAGGGCCGCCCCCACCATCTCCACCGCCTCCGCTGCGACCGGGCACCGCGCCTCCCGCGCCTCGATGGCGTGGAAGATCGCCTCGCAAGTGGCGGGCGAGGGGAGCGGCACTTGGCCGCCCGGTTCGCCGAAGGACGCGACCGCGTCGCGGATCGCCTCGCGCACCGAGAAGGCGAGCATCAGCGGCGGCTCGCCCACCGCCTTGCTGCCGTGGATTACCTCAGGCTGCGCGGCATTGGGCAGCAGCGTCACCCGGAAGTCGATGGGCACGTCGCTCAGCGCCGGGATCTGGTAGGTGCTGGCGCTGTGGGTCAGGAGCCGGCCCTCGGCGTCCCACAGCAGCTCCTCGCGCGTCAGCCAGCCCATGCCCTGCACGAAGCCGCCCTCGATCTGCCCGCGGTCGACGCCCGGGTTGAGCGAGTCGCCGACGTCCTCCACGATGTCAACCGCCAGCACGCGGTGCATGCCGGTGTAGCCGTCCACCTCGACCTCGGCGGCCGCGGCGGCGTTGCAGTAGTAGTAGAAGGGCCGGCCCTTGGCCGTCGACCAGTCCCAGTGGATGTCCGGCGTGGCGTAGTAGCCGGTGGCGGCGAGGCTGATGCGCTCGACATAGGCCTGTTTGCAGACAGCGGCAAAGTCGACCTGCGAGGCTCCGGCGGCGCGGCCCGCGAACACCTTCCCCTCGGCGAACCCCACCTCCCCCGGCTCGACAGCGGCGCCGCCTTTCTTGGCGAGCAGCCGCGCCGCGACCGGCGCCAGCCGCTCGCGCAGCGCCCTGCACGCGGCCGCCACGGCGGCGCCGTTCAAGTCCGCTCCGGCCGAGGCCGCCGTGGCCGAGGTGTTGGGCACCTTGTCGGTCGCGGTGGTCATCAGGCGGATGCGCTCCGCCGGCAGGCCGAGCTCGCGCATGGCGACGCCGAGCACCTTGGTGTGGAGCCCCTGCCCCATCTCGGTGCCGCCGTGGTTCACCTGCGCGCTGCCGTCCTGGTAGAGCAGCACCAGGGCGCCCGCCTGGTTGTAGTGCGTGAGCGTAAAGGAGATGCCGAACTTGACCGGCGTCACCGCGAGGCCGCGCTTCACTCGCGCGTGATCGCGGTTCCAGGCGGACACCGCCGCCCGGCGCTCGTCGAACCGCGCCTGCGCCATCACCCGCCGCCACACTTCCTGTAAGCGGTGGTCGCCGATCTCGACCCCGTAGTGCGTGGTGTTCGTCTCCCCCGAGCCGCGGTACAGGTTGCGCTCCCGCACCACCTCGGGCGCGAGGCCCAGCCGCCGCGCCACGCGGTCCATCACCTCCTCGATCACCAGCATGCCCTGCGGGCCGCCGAAGCCCCGGAAGGCGGTGTTGGAGGCGAGGTTGGTCTTCGCCACCCGGCCCGAGAAGCGCGCCGCGGGCAGGTAGTAGGCGTTGTCGAGGTGGAAGAGGGCGCGGTCGAGGATCGCCTGCGAGAGGTCGAGCGACCAGCCGCCGTTCGACGTCAGCTCGACCTCCGCGGCGAGCACGCGGCCCTCCCGGTCGTGGCCCACGGAGTAACGAGCGTGGAAGGGGTGGCGCTTGCCGGTGATCACCAGGTCGAGGTCCCGGTCGAGCTGCAGGCGCACTGGGCGGCCGGTCCTGACCGCCGCCAGCGCCACCAGCGCCGCGAACATGTTGCCCTGCGTCTCCTTGCCGCCGAAGCCGCCGCCCATGCGCGGCACGCGGGTCACCACCTGGTGGCGCGAGAGGCCCAGCACCTCGGCGACCATGGCCTGGATCTCGGAGGGGTGTTGCGTCGAGGAGCAGACCGTGACCGTGCCGTTCTCCCCCGGCTCGGCCCAGGCGGCGTGGGTCTCGAGGTAGAAGTGCTCCTGGCCGCCCATCTCGATCGTGCCGTCGAGCCGGCAGGGTGAGCCGGCGAGCGCCGCGGCCACGTCGCCGCGCGCCAGCACGTGCGGCTCGGTGTGGAAGCTGCCCTGGTCGATCGCCTCGGAGAGGGTGAGGATCGGCGCCAGTGGCTCGTACTCCACCTCGACCAGCGCGGCGGCCGCGCGGCAGGCGGCCGGCGACTCCCCCACCACCAGTGCCACGAGCTGGCCGTGGTAGGAGATCTCGTCCACCGCCAGCAGCGGCTCATCGTGCCGCGCCACGCCCACGTTGTTGACCCCGGGGACATCCTCGGCCAGCAGCACCGCCACTACCCCCGGCGCGGCGCGGGCACGCCCGGCGTCGCGGCGCACGATCTTCGCCCGCGCGTGCGGCGAGGTGACCGGCCAGACGTCGAGCATCGGCCGCCGCTGGGCGATGTCGTCGGCGTAGAGCGCCCGGCCCGTGACATGGCCCACCCCACTCTCGTGGGCCAGCGCGCGCGAGGCGTCGCCTGCCTGCCAGCGCTCGCCGTGCTCGAAGTCGAGCGCGCCGTCCACCGCCTCGCTCGCCTCGCCGGCCACGAATTTCCGCCACAGCGCCACCACCAGGCCGCGCCGGAAGGCGGCGCCACCGCGCACGTCGTCGATGGGCGCGAGCTCGGAGGCCAGCGCCGCGGCCACATCCTCGACAGCGGCGGCGAGTGTGCGACCCTCGAGCGCCGCCTCGGCCCGGCGGGCGCGGACTGGCATCGCCGCCACGCCGCCGTAGGCCAGCCGCGCCCGGCGCACCACGCCGCCGGCATCGAGGTCGAGCGCGAAGGCCGCGGCCACGATCGAGATGTCGAGCTCGCGGCGCTTCGAAACCTTGAGGAAGTCGCTGCGCCGCGTGAAGCCGGCACCCGGCCCGCCGGCACGCGACGGATCGAGGCGTGGGAGCACGATGTCGAGGATGATCTCGTCCGGGGCGAGGGCCGTCTCGCGATAGCCGGTGAAAAACTCCTCGATCGGCAGCGAGCGCTCTCCCGCGGGAGAGGCGAGCACCAGCCGGGCGTCGAGCGCCATCAGCACCGGCGCGCTGTCGCCGATCGGCGAGGCGGTGGCGAGGTTGCCGCCCAGGGTGGCGCGGCTGCGGATCTGCCGCGAGGCGAAGACGCGCAGCATCTTGGCGAGCGAGGGATACTCTGACGGCCGGTCCTGAGGGGCCACCATCTCCTCGATCGCGGTGAGCGTCGCCGCGCCGCCGATCCTCCATTCGCCGGTAGCCGCTTCGATGCGCGCCAGCTCCGGCACGGCCTCGGTCGAGATCAGGACCGGAAACGCCTGGAACTTCTTGTTGAGGTCGACGCCGATCTCGGTGGCGCCGGCGACCAGCCGCGCTTCCGGGTGGGCGGCGCGCAGCGCGAGCAGCTCCGCGAGCGAGCTCGGGCGGAAGAAGCGCTCGCCCGCGGCCTCGTAGGCCAGCGACGCGAGGGGCGGGACCTCGGCCGCGAGGCGCGCGCGGAACGGGTCGCCATTGCCCGCCGCGCCGTCACCTGCCGGCCGATCGCGACGGGCCAGCGCATCGAGGGCCGCGTCGCGGATCGGGCGGTAGCCGGTGCAGCGGCAGAGGTTGCCGCAGAGCTGGTCGGAGAGGTCGCGGGAGGTGCGGCAGTCGTCGCGGTAGAAGGCCTCGAACAGCGATACCACGAACCCCGGCGTGCAGTAGCCGCACTGCGAGCCGTAGCTCTCGACCATGCACGCCTGCACCGGGTGCAGGCGCTCGCCGTCGGCCAGGCCTTCGACCGTCACCACCTCGCGGCCGGCCACCATCGGCAGCAGCGCGATGCAACTGTTGATCGCGCGCCAGGTGGGCTCGCCCGCGGCGTTGCGCTCGAGGAGCGCCACCGTGCAGGCGCCGCAATCACCCTCGGCGCAGCCGATCTTGGTGCCGGTCAGGCCTCGAGCGCGCAGGAAGTCCGCGAGCGTGGTGGTGGGCGCGGGACCGTCCACCTCCACCCGCCGGCCGTTGAGGAGGAAGGAGAAGGGCATGGCTCAGTCTACCAACGCCGATTCGACGCGCGACTGGTGACAGCCTGCTCGGTCATCCGTTGCAGATCTCGTCGGAGCGGTAGTAACCTACTACCCGTCTGCTGGAGGCCGGTATGGGAATGCCCGTGAAGCTCTCTGACGATCTGGTTCGCGCCGCGCGAGACGAGGCAGCCACAGCCAGCCGGTCGATCACTGCCCAGATCGAGCACTGGGCGCGGCTGGGACGCGCCGCGGAATCGATCCTTCCGCATGGCGACGTGCAGGCCTTGAAGGCTGACCTCGAGAAAGCAGCGGCAGCGGGCGCAGTTCTCAAATCCGAGACCGAGGAGCGGATTCGCGCTTTGCTCTACCGAGTAGCGCGATGGGAGGATCGGAGCTCAGTCCTGGCCGAGCTGCAAGCTGGGAGCAGGGTGCTCTACGAATCCGATCCGGACGATCCCAACCTCGTGGTGCGGGTCTCTGCCAGCGGAGAGCGAGCGCGCGGGCGATTCGAGGGCAAGCGGTTCGAGCCGGTTTCCCCGCACAAGGCTGCGCGGAAGCCCGCGTGACCGGCGGGGCGGAGACTCTGCGTCAGCTCCTGCGCGGGCCGTCACCACTCCTGGTGGTGCTGGCGGGCCCGAACGGCGCCGGCAAGTCCACGTTCTACGCTCACTACCTCGCCTCGGAGGGGTTGCCGTTCGTCAACGCGGATCTGATCGCCCGGGCGCTCGCTCCCGGCGATCCCGGCTCCGTCGCCTCGGCGGCGGTCCAGATCGCCACCCGCCATCGCCTGGCGCTCCTGGACCGCGGCGCCTCCTTCGTCCTGGAAACCGTGTTCTCCGACCCCGTGGGAGACAAGCTGGACTTCTTGCGACGAGCCCAGGCCCAGGGATTCGCCGTGTTTCTCGTCTTCATCGGCCTGGACAGCCCGATGCTCTCCCAGGCTCGGGTCGCCGGGCGCGTCGAGCGCGGGGGACACGACGTGCCGGAGCAGAAGCTGACCGAGCGCTTTCCCCGGACCTTGGCGAATCTTCGCCAAGCGATCGGCTTCGTCGACCTCGCCCTGCTGTTCGACAATAGCGTGGTGAAGGAGCCCTTCCGGTTCGTGGCGGCCTACGAGCACGGGAAGGTCGTCGAGTCCACGGCTCTCCGCCCTCGCTGGGTTGTGGGCCTCCCGGGCCTGGCCGAGTAGGACGGCGCACCCGGCTCGAGAGAACACTCCGCCCACCTTACAGCGCCGCCCGGTTGACATCCTTGTAGTAGAGGTACTGCGCGGGCGCCTTGCCCATGGCCACGAACCACTGCGGGCAGTAGGGGCCCATCCAGATCACGTCGCCCGCTTCGACCGGGTACCACGAGTCCTCCAGCCGGTAGACGCCAGCGCCCGCGAGCATGATCAGGCCGTGCTCCATGACGTGCACCTCGACGAACGGCAGATGGCCTCCGGGCTGGTAGGTGAAGAGGTTCACCGCCATGTCGTAGGCCGGCTCGTCGGGCAGCAGCACCTTGAGGTCGGCGGCCGGGTCGCCGAGGAAGGGAGCGCCCTGGACGTCGCCGGCATCGCCCAAGAGGACGCGCGGCGCCGGCGCACCGGCGAGCGGCACATAGGACTTCTCGAAGAGCGTGAGCTGCGTTCCCTCGTCCGGGTCGGCGAGGCCCCAGCGCTCGCCCGCCGGCGCGAAGAAGAAGCCGCCGGCGGCGAGGTGGCGCTCCTCGGCGCCCGCTCGCAGTTGGGCGCTGCCGCGCATCACGTAGCCGAAGGTCTGCACCTCGGAGGCGGGCCGCGAGACGGAGCCTCCGGCCTGGAAGGTGAGAAGGGTCTGGGCGAAGCGGGCGCCCATTGCGCCGTTGATCAGCACCACCGGAGTCGCGCCGCTGACGCCGGGCAGGACGCTGGGCACGTGGTTGTGAGGCGTGATGAGCGCGTGCCGGGCACCGACGCGCGCGCGGGTGTGGCCGAAGAGCTCGAGCATCGAAATTCCTCAGTCCTCCGGCCGCAGGAACCGGCCTGCGGGCGGTGTGGTGGGTGGGGTCGGCGAGCCAGGTTCCCGGGCGAACACCGTCCGCCCGCGCAGCAGGGTGCGCCGCACGCACACGCGCGAGCGGCGGCCTTCGTAGGGGCCTTGCCGGTGCCGGTAGAGCAGGTCCGCGTTGCTCAGCACGTGCTCCTCGCCCACTTGCAGCAGCGACAGGTCTGCGTCCAGGCCCTCGGCCAGCCGGCCCTTGCGACGGGAGAGCCCGAAGCGCCGCGCCACGTTGGCAGCGGTGAGCGCCGCGAGCCGCGGCAGCACAGCGGCCGCCGGCCCTTTTCGCAGAGCCTCACTCAAGAGCAACGGAAACCCGTGCTGGCAACCCGAGATGCCACCCCAGATGGCGAAGAAGTCTAACGCGGTCTTCATCGCCGGCGGCGCCGGCGAGTGGTCGGAGCCGATGGTGTCGATGCCGCCCGCTTCGAGCGCCGTCCACAGGCCGCGGCGGCGCGCCTCGTCGCGCAGCGGCGGCGCGCACTTGGCTGATGGGTTGGGGGCGGATGCGTTGGGGGCCGAGGCGTTGGGGGCCGAGGCGTTGGGGGCCGAGGCAGCCGCGGTGAGCACACCCTGGCCCAGCACGTCGCCCTCGGTGAGCAGCAGGTAGTGCGGGCAGCTCTCGGCGGTCACGTCCGCGCCGCGCTGCCTCGCCTCGGCGATCGCGGCGATCCCTTCCGGGCTGCTGACGTGTACCACGTGCAGCGCGCAGCCGGCTTCACCGGCGAGCTCGCAGGCCATGCGGATGGCCGCCACCTCGGCGTCGACCGGCCGGCTCTCGAGCCAGGAACGGGCGTCGGTGCGGCCCGCGGCGCGCCGGGCCTCGGTGAGGGCCCGCACCAGCGCGTCGTCCTCGGCGTGGACGGCCACCGGCCGACCCAGCACCGCGGCTCGCCGCATGCCTTCCCGCAGCAGCCTCGGGTCGGTGACGGCCCGGAACTCCTCGACCCCGCTGTCGCAGAGGAAGGCCTTGAAGCCGACCGCCCCCGCCTCCGCCAGCTCGCCCAGACGGTCGAGGTTGGCGGGCGTGAGGCCGCCCCAGAGCGCGAAGTCGAGCCGCGAGCCACGCTCTCCGGCGGTTCGCTTGGCGGCGAAGCTCGCGGCGTCGAGCACCGGCGGCAGTCCGTTGAGCGGCATGTCGAAGAAGGCGCTGCCGCCGCCCGCGGCGAGCGCCGCCGAGCCGGTCGCGAAGCCCTCCCACTCCGTACGCCCCGGCTCGTTGAAGTGTACGTGCGCATCGAGGATGCCGGGGAAGACGAAGAGGCCGCGGGCGTCGATCACCTCGGCGGCAGGCTCGTCGATCTCGGGCGCGATGGCCGCGATGCGGCCGTCGGCGATGGCGAGGTCGGCGCGGGCGAGGCCCTCCGGCGCCACCACCTCGCCGCCACGGATCAGCAGATCGAGGGTGTTGCTCATGCCTCGATCTCGGCCGCCAGGCGCTCGAGGAATCCCACGGTGACCGCCAGCGCCACGCCGAGGTCGCCGGGAGCAGCGTGCTCGTCCGGGTGGTGCGAGAGCCCGTCGCGGCAGCGCACGAAGAGCATGGCGATCGGCGCGAGCCGAGAGAGGATCACGGCGTCGTGGCCGGCGCCGCTGGCGAGCGACGGGCACCGCCCCTGCGCTGCGCGCACGCTCTCGGCGAGCCGTGCCGTCAGCTCCGGCGAGCAGGCCACCGCGCCGTGGTCCTGGGTGACTTCCCAGTCGAGGCTCAGCTTGCGCCGGCGTGCGATGCGCATCGCCTGGCGCTCCAGGAGGGCGAGCGCGGCCGAGCGCGCCCGGTCCTCGGGGTGGCGCACGTCGAGCGTGTGGGCCACTTCGCCGGGGATCACGTTGGCCGCTCCCGGCGCCACCGCCAGCGAGCCCACCGTGGCCACCAGCGGCGGCCGGCCGCGCGCCAGCTCCTCGGCCGCCAGCACCAGCTCCGCCGCCCCGGCCAGCGCGTCGCGGCGCAGGCGCATGGGGGTGGTGCCGGCATGGCCGGCCTTGCCTCTCCAGGCCACCCTCACGCGGCTCTGGCCGGCGATCGCCGATACCACGCCCACGCCGAGGCCCGCGGCTTCCAGCACCGGCCCCTGCTCGATGTGGACCTCGAGATAGCCCAGGAGGTCGCGTGAGCGGTGGGCGGCCCGCGGCCGGCGGAACGGGCCGACCCCACCTGTCGCCGAAGCGTGAGCTTCGAGGGCCTGGCGGACCGTCACGCCGTCGCCGTCCCGCAGCCGGAGGTCGGCGGCGCCGAGCAGGCCCGCATAGCCCTTGCTCCCCAGGTAGGCGCTGCCGAAGCGCACCCCTTCCTCCTCCGAAAAGCCCAGCACCTCGACGTGGAAGGGCAGCGCGCGGCCGCGCCGGTGGAGGTCTTCCAGGGCGATGATCGGCAGCAGCACGCCGAGCGCGCCGTCGAAGCGGCCGGCATCGCGCACCGTGTCGAGGTGAGAGCCCAGGAGGAGAGTCTTTGCGCCGCGCCGCGGAGATTCCAGGCGCCCGACGAGGTTGCCGACCGCGTCCTCGCGCACCGCGAGGCCGGCCACGCGCATCCAGCCGCCCACCAGCTCGTTCGCCCGGCGCATGGCCGGCGACAGGAACGTACGCGTGAGCCTGCCCGGCTCGTCGGAGACCCAGCCCAACTCGTCGAGCCTCGTGACCAAGTGCGTGGCAATCACTGCGATCGAGCTTAGCAGGCCGTTCGGAGGGGCTTCTCAGCCTTCACCCCATTCGCATAGAATGCCTTCACTTTAAAGCACTCTAACTGCCCACGATGAGGATTCGCCATCGAATTGGCCTTGTCGCGCGGTCATCGCCGTAAACGACCGTCAGGGCTGCGACCGAATGCTCCGGCTTGAGACTGACGGCGAAGCCGAGGAGAACGGGAAATGCCAGCGAGCGTGAGGATTCGGCTCGGAAACCTCTTCGACGGTCCCTCCGACTTGATCGTGCTTCCTTGCTCCTCGGTTGGCACAGTCACCGGCTTCGTCGCACGGTCTCTCGCGCAGTACTCCATCCCGCATCCCAGCGACCGAATGGAGCTCGGTGAGGTCGAGATACTGCCTTTCGAAGGCGCTGAGAACATCGCCCAGTACGTTGCCTTTGCTGCGTCCGTGGCGGTCATGTCCTCCTCGCCGCAGGCGATCGAGGCGATCGGACGATCGCTCGGAGAGTTCACGAAGGAGGAGCCGTCCGTGCGGTCGATTGCCGCACCCTTGCTTGGAGCCGGTGCCGGGGGCCTCCACAGCGAGAGCGTGGTCGCTTCGCTGAGTGCTGGCTTCCTACCTTCCGCGGATGCCGGAGCGGCGCTGACGATCCATGTTCTCCACCAGGATGTATTCGAACGCCTCAAGGGACGGCGCCGTACCCTCCGCGGAAGGACCAGGAAGCCAGTCAGGGCCTTCATCAGCCACACCACTGCAACGGAGTCGGATGTGGAGTGGGTAAAGCAACTTGCTCTTTTCCTCATCGAGCACGGGATTCAAGCGAGAATCGACCGTTTTCACCTCCGGAGAGGGATGGACTTGCACCAGTGGATGTGCAACGAGCTCGCGCTCGCAGACAAGGTCATCGTCATATGTGATCGCGCCTACAAGCACAAAGCAGAAGGCCGGCTTGGCGGAGTTGGTTGGGAAACCATGATCATCCAGGGCGACCTCGCCAACCTTTCGCCCGAGAGCACGAAGTATCAGGTCATCGTGCGAGAGGAGAATCTCGCCGAGGGTCTGCCAGCGTACCTGCGAACGAAATACGCGTTCCACGCCCAGCCGTCGGACACGACGCTGTCCTTCCGCGAGGACCTAGTCCGCGAGCTGCTCGAGCTTCCACTCGATGAACGCCTGGAAGCGACCGAGTTCGCGCTTTAGTTGACAGGAATCGTCCGCCTTTAGAACCCCGTGAATAGCAGGTCGAGGGCCGCGATGATTTCGCCACGATGCTCTGCGAGGCTCCCGACCGGCTCACCAAGGTCCTTGACCGAGATTCCGGCCATTTGCGGCGTCATCAGGACGAGCTTCTTGCCCTCGACCTGGACCTCGGGTGAGAGCTTGGTCATCAGCTTGCCGCTCAGAGAAGACTTCAGGTAGAGAGGGATCACCACTCTCGTTCTGAGCTCGCTCAGCAGGTCGCTCTGGACGTCGAGGAGAAAAGGGATCTCGCCCTTGGACCGCGAGTCCCGGTTGAGGTAGACCGTGAACTGGGGCATCCGAGGGATGGGCATCAGAAGGACCGCAGGCCATCGCTCCAGACGCCATGGGCCTCGACGTGTTCGTTGTAGGCGGCGATCGCCTTACGGTTCTCGGCCAGCCACAGCTCGCCGAGGCGGCGCCGGACGACCTCCTCCAGCGCCTCTTCCAGGACCGACGACAAGTTGATGCCCAGCTCACGGGCCTGGCGGAGCAGATCGCTGTTCAAGCTGAGATTGGTCGGCTTCTTAGCGGCGGTCGAGTCGTAGACCAGTAGCATCGCGGGATCCCCGGTTTCGATGCGCACAGAATATGCGCACCCCGCGTGCGGCGTCAAGCTCGAGGCGGAGCGCTCAGCTCCCCCGGTACGTGCTGTACCCCCACGGGGTCACCAGCAGCGGTACGTGGTAGGAGGCGTCGGCGCTGATCTCGAAGCGGATCGGAACGTGGCCGAGGAAGGGCGAGTCGACACCCTGCGCCGAGAAGTACTCACGGACGAAGAACACCAGCTCGTAGGGCCCCGGGGCGATCTCGTGAATGCCCAGGAGCGGCTCGTCGGTGCGGCCGTCGGCGTTGGTTTCGACCGTTTTCACCAGCGTCAGCGGCGTGTCGAGCCGCCAGAGCTCGATCTTCACCCCCGCGGCAGGCATGCCCCGGGTCAGGTCGAGGACGTGAGTGGAGAGCTTCGCCGCCATCGCTTCACTCCTCGGGCGTGCCCTGGGCCAGCGTGTCCTGGAGCCGCAGCCAGGCGATCTTCTCGATCTCCGCCAGCGCCGCGGCGTGCTCCTCGCGGGGCGTGTGGTTCAGCCGAGCACGCAGCGCGCCGAGGATCGCGTCGAGGTTGTTGAGCCGCGCGCAGAGGACGAAGGGAAACCCGAAGCGCGCGCGGTAGGCGGCATTCAGCCGTTCGAGCTCGGCGCGCTGCTCCTCCGGCATCCGATCGAGGCCGGCGCTCGCCTGCTCGCGCGCCGACTCGGGGGTCAGCGCGCCCTGGCGGGCCAGCCGCCCGCCGAGGTCGGGATGGGCGAGGATCAGCGCGAGCTGCCTCTCGGCCGGAGCATCGCGCATCGCGCCGCAGAGCTCGGCGTGAAGGTGCGCGGCGCTCTTGAACGGCCGCGCGTCGAAGCCGCCCTCGGCCACCCAGGGCGAGCCCTCGAACAGATGCCCGAGAGCAGCCACGAAGCCTGCTCGGTCGCAGGTGTTGAGGTCGGCGAGCGTGGCTCTCACGGCAGCATTTCGTAGGCCGGCAAGGTCAGAAACTCCTCGAGCTCCGGCGCCTTGACCATTCCCAGGAAGAGCTCGACCGCCCGCGGGAAGTGACCGGCCTGGTATCGCTCCTCGCCGGCCTCGGCCCGGATCTTCGCCAGCTCCTCGGTGAGGAGCCGGTCGAGGAGATCCGCCGTCACCGGGCGGCCGTCGTCGAGCGAGGCGCCGCGGTGCAGCCACTGCCAGAGCTGGCTGCGTGAGATCTCGGCCGTGGCCGCGTCCTCCATCAGGTGGTGGATGGGCACGCAGCCGAGCCCGCCGAGCCAGGCCTCCACGTACTGCACGCCGACTCCGAGGTTGGTGCGCACGCCCGCCTCGGTGATGGTGCCCTCGGGCGCGCGCAGGAGGTCGGCCGGCTCGACCGTCACATCCTCTCGCAGCCGCTCGAGCTGGTGGGGCCCGCGCAGGTGATTGGCGAAGGCCTCGAGCGCGATCGGCACCAGGCCAGGGTGCCCCACCCAGGTGCCGTCGAAGCCGTCCGCCGCCTCGCGCTCCTTGTCGGCGCGCACCCGGGCGAGGGCGGCCTCGTTGGCCGCGGGATCGTTCTTGATCGGGATCTGCGCCGCCATGCCGCCCATGGCGTAGGCGCCGTGGCGGTGGCAGATCTGGATCACGTTGAGCTGGTAGGAGCGCAGGAAAGGCACCGTCATGGCGAGCTGCGAGCGGTCCGGAAAGAGGCCGCCGGCGCGGCCGAGTTTCTTGATGCAACTGAACATGTAGTCCCAGCGCCCGCAATTGAGGCCCAGGGCGTGCTCGCGGAGCTCGTAGAGGATCTCCTCGGCCTCGAAGGTGGCGAGGATGGTCTCGATCAGCACCGTGACCCGAATGGTGCCGCGCGGCAGGCCGAGGGACGCCTGCGAGTGGAGGAAGATATCGTTCCACAGCCGCGCCTCGAGATGGCTCTCCATCTTGGGGAGATAGAAGTAGGGGCCGCTGCCGCGGGCGAGGAGCTCGCGCGCGTTGTGGAAGAAGAACAGGCCCCAGTCGAAGAGCGAGCCCGAGACCCGCTCGCCGTCGAAGAGCACGTGCTTCTCCGGCAGGTGCCAGCCGCGGGGCCGCATCAGCAGCGTCGCCACGCGGTCGCGGAGCGCGTAGGCCTTGCCCTCGGGGGTCACGAAGTCGATGGTGCGGCGCACCGCGTGGCGCATGTTGAGCTGGCCGTCGAGCACGTTCTCCCAGGTGGGCGAGGTGGCGTCCTCGAAGTCGGCCATGTAGCATTGCGCCCCGGAGTTGAGCGCGTTGATGACCATCTTGCGGTCCACGGGGCCGGTGATCTCGGTGCGGCGATCGACCAGGTCGGCCGGCGGCGGCGGCACCCGCCAGTCGCCGGCGCGCACCTCGGCGGTTTCGGCGAGCAGCCCCGGCAGCTTGCCGGCCTCGAGCTCGCGCTGCCGTTCGACGCGGCGGGCCAGCAGCTCGTTGCGGCGCGACCCGAACTCGCGGAACAGTCCGGCCAGGAACTCGCAGGCCTCGGTGGTGAGGACCTCTCGGTGACGATCGTGGACCGGCCCCAGGATCTCGAGACCGGCGAGGGTCGAAGCGCTCATGATGATCTCATCCCCGGACTGGAAGCGAGCCCATGAACCTCGTCGCTCACAACTACGGCAAGCAGCGGGTGCGGGTGCTCAAGGTGTTGCGCCCCGTGCCCGGCCCGCAGGGAGGAGGCCACGCAGACGGGCAGAGCCATGAGGTGAAAGAGCTCGAGGTCGGCGTGCGGCTCGAAGGCGATTTTGCATTCTGCTACACCTCGGGAGACAACGGCAAGGTGGTGCCCACCGACACCATGAAGAACACCGTGCAGGTGCTGGCCCACCGGCACTTGGGCACCGAGACCGAGCCCTTCGCGAGACTCCTGGCCGAGCACTTCCTCGACAGCTACCCGCAAGTCGAGCGCGTGACGATCGACACCAGCGAGCGGCCCTGGGTCCGGCTGACGGTCGGCGGCCGGCCGCACCAGCACGCCTTCGCGGCCGGCCCCGGGCGGCCCGTGGCCCGCGCGGTGGCGGCGCGCGGCGACGAGACAGAGATCGAGTCCGGCATCGAGGAGCTGCTGGTGCTGAAGTCGACCGGCTCGGGGTTCGCCGGCTTCCCGAGGGACGAATACACCACCCTGCCGGAGACCGAGGACCGCATCCTCTCGACCGAGGTCCAGGCGCGTTGGCGATGGGGCGCGAGCCCAGAGGACTTCAACACTGCCAACGCCGCCGTGCTCGACGCCATGCTGCGCGTCTTCGCCGAGAGCTACAGCCCTTCGGTGCAGGCGACGCTCTACCAGATGGCGGGTGCGGCGCTCGCTGCCTGCCCGGAGATCCGCACGGTGAGCCTGCTGCTGCCCAACAAGCACTACTTGCCCGCCCCGCTCGCCGCCTTCGGCATCGATTCGGCCGGCGTTTCGTTCGTGCCGACCGACGAGCCGCACGGCCAGATCGAGGCCACGGTGACCCGCGAGTGACGGCCCCCGGGGAGGCCATGGGCCGCGAGGCCCCCAAGCGCGAATCCTACATGCGCGAGGCCGTTCGCCTGGCCGAGGAGGGGCTGCGCGCCGGCGCCGGCGGCCCTTTCGGCTGCGTGGTGGTGCACACGGGCCCGGGTGGCGAGAGCGAGATCGTGGGCCGCGGCAACAACCGGGTCACCTCCAGCAACGACCCCACCGCCCACGCCGAGATCGTGGCCATCCGCGAAGCCTGCCAGGCGCTCGGCACCTTCGAGCTCTCGGACTGCGAGCTCTACACCACCTGCGAGCCCTGCCCGATGTGCCTGGCGGCGGTCTACTGGGCGCGCATCCCCCGCCTCTACTACGCCAACACCCGCCAGGACGCCGCCGCCATCGGCTTCGACGACGAGCAGATCTACCGCGAGCTCGCCCTGCCCTTCGAGCACCGGCGCCTCGAGATGACCCCGCTCCTGCGCGACGAGGCCCAGGCCGCCTTCCGCGAGTGGGCGGCGAAGACGGACAAGGTGAGGTACTGAGGCCGGGCGCGCACCCTCTCGGCTACGGGACGGTCAGCGACCAGGCGGCGGTGTCGCCGCTCTCGAAGCCGTCGGCGAAGACCGCCGCCGGCGAGCGCAGGTAGGAGAGCGCCCCGCCGTCTTCGCCCACCACCACGTCCACGTCCCCGTCACCGTCCAGGTCGGCGAGCGCGGCAGCGCTCCGGAAGCCGGCGTTGAACCCGGCGAAGGGGTCGCCAGCGCCGGTTGCCTCCAGGTACGCCGGGGCCGTGGCCGAGCCGGTGTTGTGCAGGAACTGCAGGCCGCCTTGGGAGCCGCCCACCACCCCATCGACGTCGAGGTCGCCGTCCGCGTCCAACAGCACGGGGGTGCTGCGGGTGCCGACGGCGATCCCCGCGAACGGGTTCGCCGTGCCGGGCACCGCCGCGTAGGCCGGCGCGATCGCAGATCCCGTGTTGCGGAAGTAGCGCAGCAACCCGTCCAAGCTACCGCCGACGGCGAGGTCCGGGTCCAGGTCGCCGTCCAGGTCGGCCAGCGCCGGGGCGCTGGAGTTGCCGACGTCGATCCCGGCGAACGGGTTCGCCGTGCCCGTCATCTCTGCGTAGGCTGGCGCCGTCGCCGATCCCGTATTGCGCTGGTAGCGCACGGTGCCGTCGCTGTCTCCCTGCACCATGTCCAGGTCGTCGTCGCCGTCAAGGTCGACCATCGCGCTCGCGCAGTCGACGCCTCCGGAGGAGCACAGGAACGGGTTCTGCGTGCTGGGGACCTCCTCGTACGACGCGGCGGTCGCGGATCCCGTGTTGCGGAAGTAGCGGAGCGTGTCCGGGAACTGGAGCACCAGCGCGTCGGTGTCTCCGTCGCCGTCGAGGTCCGCGAGCGCCGGCACGCTGTAGAGACCCACGTCGATCCCGGTGAGCGGGTTCGACGTGCTCGCTCCGCCGGCGAACGCCGGCGCCGTGGAGGCGCCCGTGTTCGCGAGGTAGCGGAGAGTGCCGAAGTACTCTCCCACCACGACATCGAGGTCGGCGTCGCCATCCAGGTCGACCAGCGTGGGATCGGCCTCGAAGCTAACTCCGAGGCCGGCGAAGGGATTGGCCGTGCCGGTCACCGCCACGAACGCCGGCGCCGTCGAGGACCTGGTGTTGCGGAAGTAGGCGAGGGTGCTGAGATCGCTGCCCACCACTGCATCCGGATCGCCGTCGCCGTCGAGGTCGGCCAGCGAGGGCGAGCTGAAGTAGCCGGCGACGACGACCGGCGACAGGGGGTTCGCCGTGCCCGTGAGCTCGACGAAAGCCGGCGCCGAAGGCGAGCCGGTGTTGCGCAGGTAATGCACGTTGCCCAGGACCTCGCCCACCGCCGCGTCGAGGTCGCCGTCGCCGTCGAGATCGACCAGGGCCGGCCGGCTATACGAGCCGACGTCGATCCCGGCGAAGGGGTCGGCCGTGCCTGTCGCTTCCACGAAGCTCGGCGCCGTGGGAGTGCCCGTGTTCTCGAGGAACGCGAGGGTCCCGAAGCCGCGGCCGGCGACGACGTCCAGGTCGCCGTCCCCGTCGAGGTCGGCGAGCGCCGGGGTGCGGAACGCGAGCTCTCCCGTGCCCGCGAAGGGGTCGGCCGAGCCGGTCATGACCACGAAGGCCGGGCCAGTCGAGGATCCGGTGTTCCGGAGGAAGCGGAGCTCGCCGTAGCGCGCGCCGGCAACCAGGTCCGCGTCGCCGTCGCCGTCGAGGTCACCGGCGGCTGGCGAGGAGTCGAACCCCAGGTCGAACCCTGCCAGGCTGGGGAGCGCGGCCTGCTCGTAGCGGGGCACTGCGGCCCCTGCCCCCACGGCCCCGGCCAGCCAGCACGCCGCGAGCGACGCCGCCAGGACCGGGCCTCGCGCCCGCCGGGCGGCTCCGAGCAGCTCTCGTCGCACCGCGACCCGCAGCGGATCTCTCGCGCTCATGGCGTTCCCCCATTTTCTGGAGTTTCCTACGAGCCGACAGGCGGCTACGTTTGCGGATTGCGCGTCGCCGGCCTGGCGAAGTCCACGAAGCGGGCGGGAACGTCCTCGACCTCGGCACGCTCGAGCACGAAGGCCACGACCTGGCGGCGGAGCACTTCCTCCTCTACTTCGCGATAGAGGGCGCCGTCGCCGAGGGCCTGGTCGATCGCCTGCTGGGGGTCGTCGGTGGCGCGAGCCTGCTCCTCGATGCGCGCGAGCACCGCACCCGCCGCGGGCCGGATCCCGTTCTGGCGTGCGATCTCAAAGAACAGGCAGGCGGCGCGCCAGGGGCCGGCTTCGGCCTCGGCCAGCATCTCGGGCACGGCAATGTCGGGATGGAGGGCCACGAGCGCCGCCTCTACCCGCCTCTCCAGCTCGGCATCCACCGCCTCGGCGAGCTCCTCCTCCATGGTGCGGCGCAGGCGGTTTCGCAGCGCCTCGACCGTGCCGTCGGCGACGCCGAGGACGCGAACGAACGCCGCGTCGAGCTCCGGGAGCACCGGCTCGCGCACTTCGGCGAGGCGCAGGGAGAGGCGGCACGGGCTGCCGGCGCGGTCGAAGGGCGCGGGAGCCCCTCCCGCTTCGAGGTCGGCCTCGACGGTCTCGCCCACGCGACGGCCGGCGAGGCGCGCGGCGAGCGCCTGCCAGGTCCCGGCCTCGCCGATCACCGCCTCCTCGCGCCGCGCCCCGCGCGGCGGCACGCTCCCGGCGGGGCCCTCGGCCCAGAGATCCAAGCAGAGCAGGTCCCCTTCGCGGGCCGAGCGGTCCGCCGGGCGCCAGGTGCGCCGCTGAGCCCTCAGACGCGCCAGCATCTCGTCCACGTCCTCGCCGGTGATCGCCGGCACCGGCCGGGCGATCGTCAAGCCCTCGAGGTCGATCGCGGGCAGGCGGGGGAACACGTCGAAGGTGGAGGCGAAGCGGGTGGAGGGAGAGCCGGCCGCGCCGGCCGCGCCCGCCTGCCGCTCGAGCGCCGGCACGGTCACCGGCCAGAGCTCCTGCCGCGCCAGCACCTCGCGCAGCGCCTCCGCCGCGAGGCGATCCTCGACCTCCTGCCGCACCCGCTCGCCGAAGCGCCGGGCGAGCACCGCGGCCGGCGCCTTGCCGGTGCGGAACCCGGGGACGCGCTCCTTCCGCCCCAAGGCGGCGAGCCGTCGCGCCACCTCGGCCTCGACCTCCTCGCCATCGAGGGCCAGCTCGACGCGCCACGAGAGGGGTCCGGTGCGCTCGGCGACAGGCTGCTCTCGTGCCAGTGGGGGCTCCGACTACGGCACGGTCATGGACCAGGCGGAGGTGTCGCCGGACTCGAAGCCGTCGGCGAAGACCGCCAGGCGCGAGCGCAGGTATGCGAGCGAGCCCCCGTCCTCTCCCACCACCACGTCCAGGTCGCCGTCCCCATCTACGTCCGCCAGAGCGGGAGTGCTGGCGAGGCCGACGCCGAGCTGCGCGAAGGGGTTGGCCGTGCCCGCCACCTCTACGTACGACGGCGCCGACGAAGACCCCGTGTTGTGGAAGAGGCTCAGGTCGCCCAAACCGCCCTGCCCTACGACTGCGTCGAGATCCCCATCCTCGTCCAGGTCCGCCAGCGCCGGGCTGCTGAGGTTACCGACCATGGCCCCAGCCAGGGGGTGCCCCGTTCCGGTCACCTCCGAGAAGGCAGGTGCCGTTGCCGATCCGGTGTTGCGGAAGTAGCGCAGTGTGCCCGTGCTCTCGCCCACCAGGAGATCGCGATCCCCGTCCCCATCCACGTCCGTCAGCGCTGGAGCGCTTCGCAGGCCGACATCGATCGCCGCCAGTGGACTTGCTGTGCCGGTGACCTGGACATAGGCCGGCTCCGTCGAAGACCCCGTGTTGCGGAGATAGGTCAGGGTGCCGTCGTTCTCCCCCACAGCGGCGTCCAGGTCTCCATCGCCGTCCATGTCCGCCAGAGTGGGAGTCCCGGCGTCACCCACGTCGATCGCCGCAAAGAGGTTGCCGGAACCCGCAGCCTCCAGGTACATCGGAGCCGCCGGAGATCCCGTGTTGCGGAAGTAGCGCAGCGTCCCGACGTAGTCGCCCACCACCGAGTCCACGTCTCCGTCGCCGTCCACGTCCGCCACTGCCGGAGAGCTGTAGAAACCCACGTCGGCGCCGGCGAACGGGTTCCCGACATCCGTGACTCCCACGTACACGGGTGCCATAGAGGTCCCGCTGTTGCGCAGGTAGCGGAGGGTGCCGAAGTACTCCCCCACAACGGCGTCCAGGTCTCCATCCCCGTCCACATCCGCCAGCCAGGGATCGGTCAGGAAGCTGACGGCCAGGCCGCTGAAAGGATTGGCGGTGCCGGTCAGCATCACGAAGGCCGGGGCGGTCGAAGAACCCGTGTTGCGGAGATAGAAGAGAGAGGTGCTCCCGTTCCCCACCACCGCGTCGGGATCGCCATCCGCGTCCAGGTCCGCCAGCCCGGGAGCACTAGCGGAGCCTGCGGCGAACGTTGCAAAGGGGTTCGCCGTGCCGGTTACCTCCAGGTACACTGGCGACGACGACGACCCGGTGTTGCGCAGATAGTGGAGGCCGCCTTCGGACTCCCCCACCACCGCATCGAGATCCCCGTCGCCGTCCAGGTCCACGAGCGCCGGTTGCGAGTAGCCGCCGATGTCGATCCCGGTGAAGGGGTTGCCCGCCCCCCCCGTGACGAAGGCCGGAGCCGTCGGCGAGCCAGTGTTCTCGAAGTAATCCAGGGCCCCGAGTGCACCGCCCACCACGGCGTCCAGATCTCCATCACCATCCAGGTCGGCCAGCGCTGGACGGCCCGGGATCAAGCCGGCCGAGGTCCCCGAGAAGGGGTTACCCGCCCCGGCCAAACCGACGAAGGCCGGCGCGGCCGAAGAGCCGGTGTTGGTCAGGTACTTGAGACCGGTGTGCCGCGACCCGACCACGACGTCCAGGTCCCCGTCGCCGTCGAGGTCGGCGACGGCCGGAGAGGAATCGAAGCCCAGGTCGAACCCCGCGAGCCCCGGGAGCACCGCCTGCTCGTACCGCGGCAGGGCCGCTGCCGCAGCGCGAGCGCCGTCTCCAGCGACGGCTGCGAGGAGCGAAACCGCGAGCACCAAGCTCCACAGCCTGATCACGTTCCTGCGTCGAGAAACCAGGGCATCCGGCCGCTCCAGCTCCCGCCGCACCGCCGAGCGCAGCGGCTCTCTACAGGAGGTAGAACTCTCGTGCGCCTGCATCGGTGGCACCTCGTCTCCGTGTTTTCGGTCATCCTTACAGGCCGAATAGGGCCTGTCAACGGGTCCTGCTCCGAGAGAGACTCCGCGCGACTCGCGAAAGTGCAGCGGACCGTGCGCTACGGCACGGTCTGCGACCAGGCGGAGGTGTCGCCGCTCTCGAAGCCGTCGGCGAAGACCGCCAGACGGGAGCGCAGGAAGTGGAACCAACCACCCTCCTCGCCCACCACCACGTCGACGTCTCCGTCGCCGTCCACGTCCGCGACGGCGGGAGCGAGGTGGAGGCTCACGTCCGTCTGCGGAAAGGGGCTCGCGGTTCCCGAGAGCTCGAGGTACGCGGGCGCGGTCGCGGAGCCCGTGTTCTGGAAGTAGTGCAGATTGGCGGAGGAGGAGCCGACGACCGCATCCAGGTCGCCGTCGAGGTCGAAGTCCGCCAGGGCGGGTGCGCTGCGAGTGCCCACGTCGACCGCGGCGAACGGGTTCGCCGAGCCGGTGGCCGCCGCTGCGAAGGACGGGAAGGTTGCGGAGCCGACGTTGCGGTGATAGTGCAGAGTACCGTCGACTTGCCCGACGACCGCATCCAGGTCCCCATCCGCGTCCAGGTCCGCCAGCGCCGGGGCGAGCAGGCTGCCGCTGATGCCGGAGAAGGGGTTGTCGAACCCCTCGATCTCTAGATAGGAGGGCGCCGTGGACGAGCCGGTGTTGCGGTAGTACTTGGCCGTGCCGGAGGACCTCGCAAGCACCGCGTCGAGATCGTCGTCGGCGTCCAGGTCTGCGAGCACGACGTGGTCGTCGCCGTTGGTGTTGAGCCCGGCCAGGGGATGGCTCGCGTCGGTCACCTCCACATAGCGTGGATCGGTCGCGGAGCCGGTGTTGCGGTAGTAGGTCAGAGCCTGCAACGGGTCTTCCTCCCCCGACGCCGCGTCCAGATCGCCGTCCCCATCCACGTCCGCGAGCGTTGGAGTGCTGTCGAAGCCGACGTCGGCGCCGCTCACTGGATCGTTGGTGCCCGTAATCAGCGCGAACGCCGGTGCGGTCGAGCTGCCGGTGTTCTGCAGGTAACGCAGGTTGCCGAAGTACTTGCCCACCACGGCGTCCAGGTCAGCATCGCCATCCACGTCGGCCAGGGTGGGGACGCTCAAGGTCCCGGTGTTGATCCCGGAGAACGGGTTGTTCGCCTCGAGGATCTCGACGAAAGCGGGAGCGCTCGACGAGCCCGTGTTGCGGAAGTAGTGCTTCGTGGGGCCGAACTCGCCGACCACCGCGTCCAAGTCGCCGTCCGCATCCAGGTCGACCAGGTCGGGCGCAGCGTTGTTGCCGACGTCGACTCCACTGAAGGGGTTGCCCGAGCCGGTCATCTCGACGAAGGCCGGCACTGCGAAGGACCCCGTGTTGCGTAGATAGAAGAGCAGGCCGGTGTCCTCCCCGACCACGGCGTCGAGGTCGCCGTCTCCGTCGAGGTCCGCCAGCTCGGGGACGGCATTGTCGCCCACGTCGACCGCCGCGAACGGGTTGGCCGTGCCCGTCGCCTCGACGTAGGCGGGCGTTGCGGAGGAGCCGGTGTTGTCCCAGTAGCGCAGGACGCCGTTCTGCCCCCCCAGCACCGCGTCGAGGTCGCCGTCCCCATCGAGGTCGGACAGCCGGGGAGCGGCGCCGAGCACCGGCCCGATCGCCGCCAGGGGGCTCTCCGTCCCGCTCACACTGACCCAGGCCGGCGCGGTCGAGGAGCCCGTGTTGCGGAAGTAGTGCGTCAGCGAGTCGCCGCCGACGACCAAGTCCTGGTCGCCATCGCCGTCCAGGTCCACCAGGGTGGGCTTGGAGAGCAGACCCACGTCGAGCCCCGCCAGGCCAGGCAACACCGCCATCTCGTATTTCGGCAGCTCACCCCGCGCCACGCCGGCGCCGCCGAGAGCCAAGGCCGCGACCAGGGAGACGGCAGCCAGCCGGCCGCCGGCGCGCCGCGCGGCGCCGCCTCGGTGGGTTCGCGCAGTCCCCAGCTCGGTTCTCACCGCCGAGCGCAGCAGGTCGATGGATCCCTTGCTCACACGGACCTCCTCGGAGCCGGTCAACCCTTCGCTGGCAGGCTCTCAGCAGAGGATGCGCCGTTGCGCAGCGGATTCCGTCAGGAGCAGATGTTTTTCCGGCTGGCGGGCCTGGGAGCCGCCCCCGCACGCCCCGCGTGGTTTCACGGCGGGCTGCTACGCTACCCGCGCGCATGAGCCAGCCGCACGCTGTGCCCGCCGCACAGACCCGCGCCGGGGAGCTGCTGCGCGCCGGCATCGCCAGCTACAAGGCCGGCGAGCTGGACGCGGCTGAGCGCTTCTTCCTCCAGGCGCTGCGCCTGGCGCCCGGGCATCCCCACGCGCTGCACCTGGTGGGGCTCATGGCCCACGAGCGCGGCCGGCACCGCGAGGCGATCCGGCTGATCGGCAAGGCGATCCGCCGGCTGCCGGACAAGGCGCATTTCCACAACAACCTCGGCAACGCCCACCGCGCCCTGGGAGAAGGCGAGCGGGCGCGCCGCGCCTACGCCAAGGCGCTGGCGCTCGACCCACGCTACGCCAAGGCGCACTTCAACCTGGGAGTGCTGCTGGCAGGGGAAGACGACTTCGAAGCCGCCCGGCAGCATCTGCGGCGCGCGGTCGAGAGCGACCCGGGGCTCGCCGAGGCCTGGCTCGAGCTGGCGCGCCTCTTCCGCCGCCAGGGCCTCCACGCCGCCGCCATCGACACCTACCAGCAGGTCTTGAAGCTGCGGCCGGACGACCTCGCCGCGCTGGTGGACCTGGGCGCGCTCTACCAGGTCACTGTGCAGACGCCGCGCGCCGTCCGCCTGCTCGAGCGGGCCTGCGTGCTCGACCCAGAACATCCGCTGGCCCGCTTCAACCTCGCCCAGGCGTACGCCGAGCTGGGACGCGGCGAAGAGGCGGAGGCCGCCTACCGCAAGGTGGTGGAGGTGGCGCCGGGCAATCTCCAGGCCGCTCTCGCGCTGGCCAAGATCGAGCGCGACCGCTGCGACTGGCGAGGCTGGCAGGAGATGGCGTACCGCCTGGCGCACCTCTGCGAGGCGGAGATCGCCGAGGCCCCCCCGCCCTTCCTCCTCAACCTCTACCCCACGCCGCCAGAAGTCCACCGCCTCGCCGCCGAGGCCTACAGCCGGCGGTTCGCGCCTCCGGCGGAGAGGGCGAGCGAACGGCCGAGCTCACCGCGCGCCGCGAGATCGACAACGGAGCGGCTGCGGATCGGCTACCTCTCGGCCGACTTCCGGCAGCATCCCATCGGCTACCTGACGCACGGCCTCTTTGCGCTCCACGACCGCGCGCGCTGGGAGGTCTGCGCCTACTCGCTGATCCCGGCCGAGGACCCGGTGACCGCCGCGGTGCGCGCCGGCTGCGACCTCTTCCGCGACGCCTCGCGGCTCGCCGACGAGGCGGTGGCGCGGCAGATCGCCGAGGACGGCGTCGACATCCTCGTGGACTTGACCGGCTGCACCACCTACTCGCGGCCGGGCATCCTGGCGCGGCAGCCCGCGCCGCTCCAGATGCAGTGCTTCGGCTACGTGCAGACGCTGGCCGCCCCCTTCGTCCAGTGGACGGTGGCCGACCGGCGCCTGCTCCCGCCGGCCCAGCGCACGCACTGGTGCGAGCGGGTGATCTACCTGCCGGACTGCCTGTTCCCCGTCTCGCCGCTGGGGCCGCTGGGCGCGAGCCCCGAGCCTCCGCCCTTGCGGCATGACCTCGGCCTGCCCGAGGAAGCCCCCGTGCTGTGCTCGTTCAACGGACCGGCGAAGCTCGACCCGCCGACCTTCGACGCCTGGATGGAGATCCTGCGCCGCGTGCCGTTGGCGGTGCTGTGGCTCTACGACGGCGACCTGCCGGCGGCGCGCGACAACCTGAGCCGCGAGGCCGAGGCGCGCGGCGTGCCGCGGGAGCGGCTGCGCTTCGCGGGCAAGCTCCCCTACCCCCGGCACCTGCAGCGCTACCGGCTCGCCGACCTCTTCCTCGACTCGTTTGTCTACAATGCCGGCGCCACGGCGATCGACGCGCTGCGCAAGGGGCTGCCGGTGCTCACCTGCCCGGGCGAGGCACCTCTTTCGCGCATGGGAGGGAGCATCCTGCACGCGGCGGGCCTCGCGGACCTGGTGGCGGGGAGCCGCGAGGAGTACGTGGCGCGGGCGGTAGCGGTGGCGACCGACGCCGGCCTCGCCCGCGAGCTAAGGCGGCGCGCCGAGGAGGCGAACGGCGCGCCGCTCTTCGACCTGCCGCGGTGGATGCGGGGCTTCGAGGCTGGCCTCGCCGCCGCCTGGGATGCGCACGGCATGGGCCAGGAGGGGGACGTGGAGATCACGGCAGCGCACGCGGCCGGCCTCGAGGTCGGGCGATGACGGACGATCCCGGCGAAGCGCCCGCGTCGCCGGAGGCCGCCGGCGCCGTCGCCGGGCCGCGGAGCCTGGCGCCGTTCTCCTGCGTCTACTCGACCGACTTCCCCGACATCCTGCTCGAGCTGGGTTGCTCGCTGGCGATCTCCACCTACCAATCGGGCAAGGTGATCCTGGTCAGCCCCCGCGCCGACCGCCTGGTGCAGCTCCCCCGCACCTTCCGCCAAGCCATGGGCCTCGCCGTCGCCGAGCGCCTGCTGGCGGTCGCCACCAAGGAGGAAGTGGTGGTGCTCGCCAACGCCCCCGAGCTGGCCCCCGGATTCCCCCGCGGGCGCGGCGGCTACGACAGCCTCTACCTCCCCCGCGCCTCCTACTACACCGGCCCCATGGACATCCACGACATGGCGTGGGGCCGGGACGGACGCCTCTACGCGGTCAACACCCGCTGCTCCTGCCTGGCGGTGGTGGACCACACGGCGAGCTTCGTGCCGATCTGGAAGCCACCCTTCGTCACCGAGCTCTCGCCCTGGGACCACTGCCACCTGAACGGCCTCGCCATGGCCGCCGGCAAGCCACGGTACGTGACTGCGCTGGCCCGCACCGACACCCCGCAGGGCTGGCGGGCGGAGAAGCTCGGCGGCGGCGTGCTGATCGAGATCGACAGCGGCGAGGTCGTGCTCGAGGGCCTTGCGATGCCCCATTCGCCACGCCTGCTGGGCGGGCGGCTCCTCGTGCTCAGCTCGGCTTCCTGCGAGCTGCTGGCCGTCGACCCCGAGCGCCGCACGCGCGAGACCGTGGCCCATCTGCCGGGCTATGCGCGCGGCCTGGCGGCCTGCGGCGACTACCTCTTCGTGGGCCTCTCCAAGCTGCGGCACGACCACAAGGTGTTCGGCGACCTGCCGATCGCCCGTGGCCGGGACCTCTACTGCGGCGTGCTCTGCATCCACTTGCCGAGCGGCCGCATTGCCGGCGAGCTCAAATACCTGCGCACCTGCGAGGAGATCTACGACGTGCAGGTGCTACCCGGGGTGCTGCGCCCCGGCATCCTCGCCGCCGACGACCCGCTGCACCGCCGCGCCCTCGCCGCCCCCGGAGTGGCACTGTGGGGCGAGCCCGAGCCCGAAGAGGCCTGACCTTTCCGAGGGAGCCCGCATGAGCATCGAATCCGTGGCAGCCGCCCCTTACGACGGCGGCCTCTTTGTTTCCAGGAGCGAGGAGCGACGGGTCATCTTCGCGTCGTCGCTCGGCACCGTCTTCGAGTGGTGCGACTTCTACCTCTACGCCACCCTGGCGCCGTTCTTCGCCGCCCTCTTCTTTCCGCCGGGCAACGAGACCGCGGCCCTGCTATCGGCCTTCGCGACCTACGCCGCGGGCTTCCTGGTGCGGCCGTTCGGTGCGCTGGTGTTCGGCCGCCTGGGAGACCTGGTCGGCCGCAAGCACACTTTCCTCTTGACCATTGTGGTGATGGGCGCCTCGACCTTCGCGGTGGGCCTGCTGCCCACCTATGCCTCGATCGGCCTCGCGGCGCCGGTGCTGCTGGTCTCGCTGCGCCTGCTCCAGGGCCTGGCGCTCGGCGGCGAGTACGGCGGCGCCGCGACCTACGTCGCCGAGCACGCCGCGGACCGCAACCGCGGCTACGCCACGAGCTGGATCCAGACCACTGCCACGCTCGGTTTCTTTCTCTCGCTGCTGGTGATCGGCCTCTGCCGCTGGCAGATCAACCCCGAGGCCTTCAAGTCCTGGGGCTGGCGGCTGCCGTTCCTGCTCTCGCTGGTGCTGCTGGCCTTCTCGGTCTACATTCGGCTGAAGCTCAACGAGTCGCCGGTGTTCCAGCGCATGAAGGCGGGCGGCAAGGGCTCGAAGTCGCCGCTCTCCGACAGCTTTCTGCGCTACCCCAACAACAAGTACGTGCTGCTCTCGCTGCTCGGCGCCACCGCCGGCCAGGGCGTGGTCTGGTACACGGGGCAGTTCTATGCCCTGTTCTTCCTCACCATCACCCTCAAGGTCGACTACGTCACGGCCTACACTCTGATCGCCCTCTCGCTGCTCGTCGGCACCCCGTTCTTCGTCTTCTTCGGCCGCCTCTCGGACCGCATCGGCCGCCTGAAGATCATCCTCGGCGGCTGCCTGATCGCCGCGCTGACCTACATCCCGTTGTTCAAGGGCCTGACCCACTTCGTCAACCCGGCGCTCGAGTCCTACCAGGAGAGGCACGCGATCACGGTCGCGGCGTCGGACTGCAGCTTCCACATCTTCGTGCTGCCGGGCGTCGAGTTCTCTCCCTGCGACCGCGCCAAGGACTTCCTCACCAAGTCCGGCCTTTCCTTCACTTCACTGCCGGCGGTGCAAGGCCAGGAGGTGGTGACGCGGATCGGCGACCGCGAGCTTCGGGGCTGGGACGAGGCGCGGTATCGGGAGGCCCTGGCGGCGACCGGCTATCCCACGGCCGCCGACCGCTCGCAGATCCGGTACCTGCCTGCGCTCGCCATCCTGGTGGTGATGGTGCTCTACGTGACCATGGTCTACGGCCCGATCGCGGCCTTCCTGGTGGAGCTCTTCCCGACCAGGATCCGCTACACCTCGATGTCGCTCCCCTACCACATCGGCAACGGCTGGTTCGGGGGCCTGCTGCCGCTCCTGGCCACGGCGATGGTGGCCAGGGCGGGCAACATCTACTACGGGCTGTGGTACCCGATCGCGGTTTCGCTGATGACCGTGGTGGTGGGCGCGCTCTTCCTGCGCGAGACCAAGGATCGCTCGATCTCGGAGTAGGGCTCCGCGGCGCGGGCCGGCCAGGAGAGTCCACCGGGCTCCGAGGCTCATCGTTGCGCCGCGCCCGGGCAGGACAGAGCGTTTGCGCACAGAACCAGAGCTCGGTGGAAGGGACGACTTACCCGGAAAAAAAGGCTTCTCCACGCTTGACGCGCCGCATGCACGCGGCTAGCATGGGATCTCCTAACGCTATGTTGCCGGAGGTGAAGGAATGAAGCTCGACGCGAGATCGGGTCTCGTCGCAACCACCGCCCTCCTGGTCCTGGCCGCCGCCGGCGCCACGGCCGCACCACGCAAGTCTACGGCCCCGGTTTCGATCCCCGTGGTCCAGGCGCAGCTCACGCCCGCGGGGGGCCCGCTCGCACCGACCGGCGTCGGCACCCTGGTCTACGACAACAACACGCCCTTCGCCCGCCGCGGCACCGACGGCGGCACGGTCGGCAACCTGTTCGACGGCGGCGTGGTAGACCCGCACTCGATCGCCTCGGCGAGCTTCCGCGTAGCCGGAAACTACGGCGCCGGCGGCACCGGCGAGATGGTGATGACCATCTGGGACCAGAACCCGGGCAGCTTCATGGTACTGCGGCGCACGCTGGTCACCGGCATGCCCTACATCCCCTACGGCGGCACCGGCAACGTCACGATGTTCACCGCCATGGTGCCGATCACCATGCCGGTCCTCGCCCACTCCGGCTTCTTCGTGGGCGGCATCCGCAACACCGACTACAACCCCTGCGCCGGCAACGTGGCGCTGAACACCACCTGCGACGGCGTGGCCCTGACCATGGGCGGCGTCGACCCGGGCATGGGCTTCCATGGCCTGCGGGTGCCGTTCACGTCGGCGAGCTTCGTGCCGTCGGTCATGACGGTGGCGGGCGCCGGCACGGTGATCACGGGCCAGAACTCGATCTTCCGCGTCACCGGCGACAATCTGCCGGTCGAGCTGATGAGCTTCGAAGCCGAGTAGATGGCCGCTCCCAGCGGCTTGTCTGTGCGAGGCACCCTCACGGGTGCCTCGTTCGTTTAAGCTCCGGCATCGATGCCTCCTCTCGCAGCCTCCCTCCCGCTGCTCCTGGTGCTCGCCTCGCCCGCTGCCCCGGGGCCCGGCGGCGACACCGTGGTCGCCACCTACCGCGACGGCGAGGTCACCGCCTCCGAGGTGGCCGCATGGTCGCGCTTCGTGGAGCTCGACGGCGGCTCGACCAAGGGCCTGAGCCTCGAGAGCAGGGTGCAGGAGATCGTGGTGCTCGAGGCCCTCGCCCGCCGCTTCGAGGCCGCGCCTGCCGCCGCCCGCGAGGAGGTCGAGGGCCAGCGCCGCGCGCTCGACGCCAAGCTCGCGGAGCGCGCCCTGCGCCGCCACCTCCTCGCCCGCGCCGAGCCCACGGAGGCCGACCTGCGCCGGCTCTACGCGGCGCGCCGGGAAGCGCTCGCCGAGCCCAGGCGCTGGCGGCTGGAGGACGTGTTCAAGAGCTTCCCAGAGGGCGCGGACGAGGCTACCCGGTCGGCGGTGCGGAGTGCCCTCGCAGCGGTACGCGAGAGGCTGCTCGCCGGCGCCGAGTTCGCGGCCGTGGCGCGCGCCGAGTCAGAGTCGTCGACCCGCTTGCGCAGCGGCGCCATGGGCTTCGTCACCCTCGACCGGCTGGCCCCACCGCTGGCGCGGGCGGTGGCGGAGCTCGGCCAGGGCGAGATCAGCCCGCTCGTCGAGCTGCCGCGCGGGGTGGTGATCGTGCGCTGCGTGCAGGTGATCGAGGCCCACTCCCCGAGCTTCGAGGAGGCGCGGGAGGGACTGGCCACCGAGCTGCGCAACCAGCGCTTCGAGGAGCTGTGGGACGAGGCCGCGCGCCGCGGTGAGCCGGGCCTGGAGGCCGAGCGCCTGGGGCTCACCCGCACCCCGGACCAGGAGCTCCTGCGACGCTTCAAGCACCTGGAGCTCGCGGCGCAGGCCGCGGCCAACGAGGCTACCCGGGACGAGATCGGCGAGCCTTCCGACGACGAGCTACGGGCCGCTTTCGAGGCGCAGCCTCGAGGATGGAGCGCACCGCGCCGCTCGCAGCTTCGCGTGCTCCGCGTGCCGATCCGCAACCATCTGCCCGCCTCCTTCTACGACCGGGTACGGCGGCACGGCCGGGAGCTCTCGGCCCCGGCCGGCGACGGCGGACCACGAAGCCTGGAGGCCGTGGCCGCCGATCTGGCGCCTCACGCCGAGATCGAGGACCTGGGCTGGAAGACCGACGACGAGATCTGGGCCCTCGGCATGAACGCCGACGCCGCGGTGCGTGATCTCGACCCAGGGGAGCTCAGCCCGGCGGTGCAGGAGTCCCAGACCTTCCTCATCTTCCAGCTCGTGGCCAGGCAGGACGAGCGCCGGCTCGCTCTCGCCGAGGCCCGGCCCCAAGTGCGCGCCGCGCTGCTCGACCGCCGGCGGCGCGAGGCCGGGGAGCGGCTCCGGCAGCGGGTCTTCGACGAGCAGGCGATCCGAATGAGAACCAGTGAATAAGCCTGCTGCGCGGGCCTGCCGCGGCGTCGCGCTTCTCTCCGCGCTCCTCCTCGCGGCCTGCGACCGCGGCCCGCGCCTCAACCTGCTGCTGGTGACCTTCGACACCACGCGCGCCGACTTCATCGGCTGCTACGGCAAGCAATCGGCACGCACCCCGACCCTCGACCGCCTGGCCGCCGAGGGCACGCTGTTCGAGAACTGCCTCACGCCGGTGCCCATCACCACGCCGTCGCACTCCACCATGTTCACCGGCCTCTACCCCCTGGCCCACGGCGTGCGCGACAACGGCCGCTTCCGGCTGCCGGCCGAGCGCACCACCCTGGCCGAGCTGCTCAAGGCCGAGGGCTACGCCACGGGCGCCGCGGTGGGCGCCTTTCCGCTGACCCGCGACTGGGGCCTGGACCAGGGCTTCGACTTTTACGACGACCACATCACGGTCGCCGCCGAGGACGAGCGCGGCCGGCGGCAGCGCGACCCGGGCGTCTTCTTCGACGAGCGGCCGGCCTCGCGGGTCAACGACGCGATGCTGCCCTGGCTGCGCGCCAACGCGCGCCGGCGCTTCTTCGCCTTCGTCCACTACTGGGACCCGCACCAGCCGCACGTGCCGCCGCCGCCCTTCTCCGACCTCTACCCGCACGACCTCTACCAGGGCGAGATCGCCTACGCCGACCAGGCGCTGGGCGTGCTGCTCGGCGAGCTCGAGCGCCAGGGCGTGTACGACCGCACCGTGGTCGCCATGCTCGGCGACCACGGCGAGGGGCGGGGCGAGCACCAGGAGGACACCCACTCCATGCTGCTCTACAACGCCACGCTGCACGTGCCGTGGATCGTGCGCATCCCGGGCGAGCCGGGCGGGAGGCGTGTGGCGGCGCGGGTTGGCACGGTCGACCTGATGCCAACGCTGCTCGAGGTCCTGGGCCTGCCGGTGCCTGACGAGGTGCAGGGGCGCTCGCTGCTCGCCGAGCTACGCCGTGCCACGCCGGGGCAGCCCGCGCTCGCCTCGGCCGACAACCGTCCCTACTACGCCGAAACCCTGTCACCGCGGCTGTCCTACGGCTGGGGAGAGCTGCGCGCCCTCTTCCTGGGGCCGTTCAAGTACGTGCACGGCCCACGGCGCGAGCTCTTCGATACGCGCTACGACCCGCAGGAGCTCACCAACCTGGCCCCCGGCCCCGAGGCGGAGCGGATGCACGGCGGCCTCGAGGCATTCGTCGCCAGGAATGCCAGCGCCGGAGCCGCCCAGGCGGTGTCAGACAGCGACCCGGAGACCCGCGCGCGGCTCGCCGCGCTGGGCTACATCTCGGCCGGCGGCGAAGGGCCGATCGAGATCGAGGAGGAGCTCTCCGAGGACGGCGACCCGCCGCAGGAGCACATCTGGAGCGTCAGCCTGTGGAGCCAGTGCAAGCAGGCCCTGCAGCGCTTCGACTACCTCTCCGCCCGCGAGCACGCGCTGCGGCTGGTCGAGGCGGAGCCTGATAACGCGTTCTTCCGCGCCCTGCTCGGCACCGCGCTGATCGGCCTCGGGCAAGAGCGCGAGGCTGCCGAGGTCGCCGAGCAGGGGCCGATCAATCCCCAGAACGACTACGTGTACCTGGAGGCGGCGCGGCTGCTGTTCTCCGTCGGCGACCACGAGCGGGCGATGGGCCTCGCCGGGCGGGTGGCGGCGGCGCAGCCGTCGGCCGCGGCGCACTTCCTGCTCGGCGCCATGGTGGGCGAGCTCGGCGATCGCGGCGCCGAGGAGAAGGAGCTCAGGGCCGCCCTCGCCCTCGACCCGAGCCACGCCCGGTCGCGCCAGCGCCTCGCCGTGCTGCTCGCCGAGGCCGGCCGCTTCGCCGAGGCCGAGACCGAGCTGCGACTCCTGGCCGCCGAGTCGCCGCTCGATCCCTCGGCCCACCTCAACCTGGCCACGCTGCTGCTCCAGACCGGGCGCCGCGAGGAGGCCCGCGGCGAGCTGCGCCGCGCCCTCGACCTCGCCCCCGAGTACTGCCGGGCCCACCTGGCAATGCTCGCCCTGCACCTCGAGGCCGGCGAGGAGAGCGCGGCCGAGGCCGCCTTCGGCGAGCTCCAGGCGCGGTGCCGCGATCCGCGGATCGTCGCCGAAGCCCGCGGCAGAATGGAGTCGCCACCGTGAGGCCTCAGGGCCGCGTGCTGGTGCCTACTCTTCTGCTCGTGGTCTCCGCCTGCGGCGGCGGAGCGCCGCCCGGCTCCGAGGAGAACCCCGCGGAAGTGGCGGCCACCAGCCGGCACGGGTCGATCCGCTGCGCGGCGATCGAGCCCGCGGTGCGCGCCGCGGTCGCCGGCGAGCCCGCGGACGAGACCGAGGCGCTGGTCGACGCCTACCGCCGCGTGGCCGAGGATCGAGTGGTGGAGCTCGCCCTGCTGGGCAGCTCCGACGGCCGTGAACGCGCCCTCGAAGCGCTCGGCGAGGAGCGCGAGAAGGTGCACCGCGACGCGGTGGTGGACCTCTACCTGCAGGAGAGCCTGCGGCCCGACCTGTCGGTTTCCGAGGCCGAGATCCACGCCTACTACGAGGCCCACCGCGAGCGCTTCCACCGGCCGGCGCAGCGCCAGGTCTGGCACCTCTTCCGGCGCCACGAGGACCCCGCCCACCCCGAGGCCACGGTGGCCTTCGTCGAAGGCTTGCGCCAGCGCATCCTGGCCGGCGCCAGCTTCGCCGACCTGGCGCGCGAGCACTCGCACTCCGAGACCCGGCTGCTGGGCGGCCGGCTGGGCGTGGTGGCGCCAGGCAAGCTGCCGCCGAAGCTCGAGGCGATCGTCTTCGGCCTCGCCGCGAACCAGCTCAGCGCCCCGATCTCCACTCGCCAGGGGGTGTTCCTGTTCCGCATCGGCGACGTGATCCCGGAGAAGGACTTCCCTGTGGCGGACATGCGGCTGACCATCGCCCGCGAGGTGCGCGAGCAGAAGGTGCGCCAGGCGCTGGCGGCGGCGGCCGGCGACGAGCCCCTGCCGCCCGAGGCGCGAGTGCTCGACGCCGAGGCGCTGCGGCGCGTGCCGGCCCTCGGCGAGGAGGAGGTGGCGCTCGAGGTCGGCGGCTACCGCCTGACCGTCGCCGAGCTGCGCGAGGCGCTGGCCGAGCGGCGCCACGACGCTCCGCCGTCGCTCGAGCCCGAGCGCGACATGGAGCACTTCTACGAGGCGCTGGTGCTGCGCCAGCGGCTGTTCCTCAAGGCTGAGCGGGAAGGCTTCGTCGAGCGGCGTCGCGCCGCGGTCGAGACCCTCGAGCGGCACCTCGGCAGCGAGCGCTGGCTGCGCCGGGAGCTCGAGCGCCGCATGGAGGAGAAGGTCGACCGCGCGGAGGAGGAGCGGCGGCGCTTCTACGACGACAACAGCTACCTCTACCAGACGCCCTTGCGCTTGAAGCTCCGCATCCTCCAGGCGCCGCTCGGCAGCGACCCGGCAGCGCGCCTGGCGCGGCTCGAGGCGCTGCGCGAGGAGCTCGCCGCCGGCGACCTCGACCTCGAGCAGGCGGCGCAGGCGATCGGCGGCGTCACCCGCGACCTGGGCTGGTCCGGCGCCGCCACCCTCGGCTCTCTCGAGCCCAAGGTGCGCTACTACCTGCTGGACATGAGCGGCACCGGCTACACCATCCCCTTCCAGGCCAACCGGCAGCTCTCGCTGATCCAGGTCGAGGCCCGCGAGGAGCCGCGCGAGCGGCCCTACGAAGAGGTCGCGGACCCGGTGCGCCGCGACTACCTCGAGCGCCACCGCCAGGAGCTCTACCGGCAGGTGATCGACGAGATCCTCGCCGCCGCCGACTTCCGCTTCCACCGCGAGGCGGTGCTGGCGCGGCTGGGGACGGCAACACCCGCGGCCGGGTCGTAGCAGCCCGGCCCATGGACCTCCGCTTCCTGTTCCTCCTCGCCTGCTTCGTGCTCTCCGGCGCCTCGGCGCTGGTCTTCGAGACGGTGTGGACCGAGGAGCTGGCGCTGGTCTTCGGCGCCTCGGAGCTGGCGCTGGTGTCGGTGCTCGCCGCCTACATGACCGGCCTCGCCGCCGGCGCCGCGGCCGGCGCACGCTGGGCGCGGCGGGTGGCGCGGCCGCTCCTCGCCTATGCCGTGATCGAGCTCGCGATCGGCCTCGCGGCGCTGGCCGTGCCGGCGGCGATCGCCGCGGCCGGCCGCCTGGAGGTGCTGCTGCTGGCGACCGACGGGGTCTACGGCGGCGAGGGCGCGGTCGCCGCCTCGACGCTCTTCCAGCTCGCCTCCTCGTTCCTCATCCTGCTCCTGCCCACGGCGCTGATGGGCGCCACGCTGCCGCTCCTGGTGCGCCACGCGGTGCGCAACCAGGAGGCGATCGGCGCGCGCGTCGGCAGCCTCTACGCGGCCAACACGCTGGGCGCGGCCACGGGCGCCGTGGTCACCGCCTTCGTGCTGCTGCCGTCGCTGGGCCTCGGCCGTGCCACCCTCGCCGGCGTGGCGCTCAACGGCTGCGTGGCGCTGCTGGCGGGCGGGCTCGGCATGGCCTCGCCGCCGCTCGCCACGGAGCGGGCCGGCGAGCGCGACCTCGCGGCCGCCGACCGCGGGCCCTGGTGGCCGCTGGCGGTGGTCGCCGTTTCCGGGGCGGTGGCGCTCGGCTGCGAGATCGTGTGGATGCGGCTCCTCACTCACCTGGTCGGCGGCAGCGTCTACGCCCTGGGCACGATGCTGGCGGCCTTCCTGGTCGCCATCGCCCTGGGCGCCGCCGCGTCTGCCGGGCTGGCGAGGACCCGCGAGCGCGCCCGCCTGGGCCTCGCCCTGGCGCAGCTCGGCGCCGCCGCGCTGTCGCTCGTCGCCTTCGCCGCCGCGGACCGGGTGCCGGATCTCGCGGCACGGCTCGCCGCCCAGGGCGCGAGCCGCCTGGCGGTGACGGCGGTGCTCGGAGCCCTGCTCATCCTCCCCGGCGCGCTCTGCCTGGGCGCCTCGTTTCCGCTCGCCGTGCGCGTGCTCGCGGGAGACGCGCGGCAGGCTTCCTTGGCCTCCGGCCGGGCGCTCGCCTGGAACACCCTGGGCGCCGTGGCCGGCACGGTGGCGACCGGCCTCTGGCTGCTGCCCGGTCTCGCCTTCGCCGGCGCCATGGCGCTGGCCGCGGCCGTGAGCCTGGGGCTCGCCGCCGTGGTCGCCGTCGCCGAACGGCCGCGCCTGTCGCCGGTGCTGGTCGCAGCGGTGCTGGGCCTGGGCGCCCTGGCCTTCGTACGACCGCCGACTCCCTGGCACGTGCTGCGCTCCTCGCCGCTGGCGATCCTGCTCGCCGCTCCGCCGGCCGAGGCGCCCCGCCAGCCCCCGGGCGAGGAGACGGAGCCGGCCGGCGAGGAGGGCTCCGACGCGCCGCCTCCCGACGGCTTCGGCGAGGTGGTGTACTACGGCGTGGGGCGCGGCGCCACTGTGCTGCTGCACGAGGACGGCGCCGAGTGGCGGCTGACCGGCAACGGGCTGCCGGAGTCTGCCGTGCAGCCACCCGGCGGCCGGCCGGGCCGCTACGCCGTGGCGCGCTGGCTGACGCTCTTGCCCGGCGCGGTGCGGGAGGAGGTGCGCGAGCTGCTGGTGATCGGCCTCGGCGCCGGCCACTCGATCGAGGAGCTGCCGCCGTCGATCGAGGAGATCCACGTGGTCGAGCTCGAGCCGGAGATGATCGCCGCCAACCGGTACCTCGCCGGCGAGCGGCGGCGCGACCCGCTGGCCGACCCGCGCCTGGCGCTGCACGTGGGCGACGTGCGCAGCGTGCTCTCGCTCTCGCGCCGGCGCTTCGACGCCATCGTGTCGCAGCCCTCGCATCCCTGGACTAGCGGCTCCTCGCACCTCTTCACCCGCGAGTTCTTCGAGCTCGCCCGCGCTCACCTGGCCCCGGGCGGCGTCTTCGTGCAGTGGATCGGCCTCGACCTGGTGGACGCGCCGCTGCTCCAGAGCCTGGTAGCGACGCTCGCCGCCGCCTTCCCTCACGTCGAGGTCTACCAGCCCCACCCCTGGGGCGCGGTGCTGTTCGCGGCCTCGGACCAGCCGCTTGGCAGGGACGGCGCACCCTTCCTCGCCGAGGCGAGCGCCGAGGCTTGGCGCGCCCTGGGGGTTTCGAGCGCCGAGGACCTGGTGCTGGCGCGCGTGCTCGACGATGCCGGGGCTCGCCTGCTCGCGGCCGGCGCCGAGCTCAACACCGACCGGCGCAACCTGCTCCAGACCCGCTCGCCGCGCGCCCTCGCCAAGCCCGTGGGCCGCGCCGGGCTCGACCGGCTGATCGCGCCCTTCGATTCCATCCGCCGCCTGCCGCCGGGCGCCGATGGCGTTTACGTGGTGCGCTGGCTGACGCGCCAGCGCCAGCAGGGACGTGCGCTGCGCGCGGCCGCGGCACTCTCCGACGCCGGCCAGCGCCACGCCGCTTTCCTGTTCCTCGACCTCGCGGCCGGCCGCCGCCGGCCCGCCGAGCCGGCCGTCGCCGCCGAGCCTTCCGTGGAGCTGCGTTCGGCGCTGCTGCTCGCGCTGCGGCCGGCGATCGTCGAGGGTCGCGGGCCGGCGCCGCTCCTCGCCTGGTCCGAAGGCGACCCGGCGGCGGGCGCGGTGGTCGCAGGCTGGCGCCTGGCGCAGCGGGGCGAGGAACGCGAGATGGCCGGGCTCGAAGCGCCGCTCGCGGCCGTGCCACCGCGGCACCCCCTCCACCAGGCCGCTACGCGGCTGCGCATCGGCTGGCGCCTGGCGAGCGGCGAGCCGCAGGCGGCGCGCGAGGCGGTCGGCCTGCTCGACCCTCTCCTCGCCGGCAGCGCCTCGGCCGGCGACCTGCTGCTCCGGGCCCGCCTCGGGGCGCAGGCGGGCGATGCGGCGACCGCCCTCGCCTCGCTCGACGAGCTCGCCCGCGCCACGGTGCCGGACCGCGGCCGGCGCCGCGCCCTGGCCGAAGAGGGGCTGGCAGTGCTGGAGGCGCTACCGCCGAGCGATGACCGAGAAGTGCGGGAGCGGTTGAAGGCGCTGCTCGAAGCGCAGGCGGCTCGCTAGCAGCCCTGGTGAGAGTGCAATGGGCCGCGCGGGTTCACCAGGTTCGCTGGTATCGGAAGCCGCCCGTGTCGTGGCCGGCGCGGTATCCCATGGCGTCCAGGGAGCGGTCCTCCGGCGAGCGGGCGAGGAAAGCTTCGACGGCGGCCTCGACCGCGCCGCCTAGCTCGGCTCCCACGGAGCGAAACAGCCGGCCCGCGTCCTCGCCGATCCGCTCGGCGCCGTCGTGGAAGAGCGGCAGCTCGGTCAGCGCGTCGGCCGAGCCCTGTCCGAGGCCGGCCAGCCCGAGCGCGACGAGCCCTCGCCGCAGGATTTCCGGGTCGCGCTCCCGCACCGCGAGCGACGCCATGCGCTCGGCATAGGCGCGCAGCACCGGCCAGTGCTCCTCCGCGGCGAGCGCGGACACCGGCGTCGAGGCGAGCAGGTCGTCGATCTCCGCGTCGCGCGGCGCCGGGATGGGAAGAGGCAGGTAGCCGTGGTTCTGCGCCGAGCTCAGGATCTGGAGTGGTTCGGGCCTCATGCCAAACCGAGATTGCTGACCGGCCGGTTCCGGTAGTCGCGCTCGAAGCCCGCCACTCCGTCGCTGCCCGCCGCCAGATTCGCCGCCGCGGCGAGCGCCTGCTGCTGGCTGGCCAGCTCCTTTTGCATCAGGGGATGGGCCAGGATCTTCGCTTCGAGGTCCGGATCGCCGGGCTCGAGCTGCTCGATCTCCTGCACGTACATGTCGACCGTGTCCCCGGCGAGAGAGGCGATGGTCACGGCGTGGCTCGCATCGTCGTCGGCGAGCAGGTCGAGCACCAGACCCGCGGTGGCGGCGGCGTCGAGAGCCGGAGACACATAGAGCGAGTCGAAGTCCTCGGTATCGGGCTCGGCAGCGACGACCTCGTCCTTGAGCTCCTCCACGACCTGGTCGTCGACCACCCGGCCTCTCAAGGCCTCCCAGCCCTGGTCGAGCGCCTTGCGCAGCGCCTGCGGATCTCCCCAGGAGTGCTCGCGGCGGAAGGCGAGGTAGTTGGGGTAGAGGCGCTCCGCGATGGACAGGGCAAAGGCCAGCCGGCCGGCGCGATCGAGGCGCGCGAGCTGTCTGGACAGTGCGCGCTCGTCGAATGCACCCGCCATGGCCGGCTCTCTAGGGCTTCTTCTTGGGCGGCGGCTTGAGTGGGCTCAGCGGTGCTACGCCTTCAGCCCCCAGGGCCTTCTGACATCCCTGGCAGATCGGCCGGCTGGCGGCCGTGCCGGTCGGCGTCAAGCCCTTCGAGCGAGCGAAGTTTATCCCGGTCACTTCGGCGTGGCCAGGCCCGACGCCTTCCACCTCTCCAGGCCCGAGGAGCTTGCGCTGTGCCGGTCGCAGCCGACGCTCGCTCGAGCTGATGACCCGAGTGCCGCCCTGAGTCTCGGTGACCGCGATGGTGGTCCGCCTCTGGGTCGCCTTCGGTACCGCTTCGAGAATCTCCCTGGCCCGGTCGGCTGCGGACTTGGGGAAGAGATAGTCGCCCGACCGCTTGTAGCCAGCGGCCAGGAACTGGTCGACCTCGCGACCGAAGACTGTCGACCGGTTGGCGACGGCGTCGAAGAGATTGGCCTTCGAGGTCGGCGACGCGAGGTAGACGGTGGCCTGGTCGTCGATCACCTGCTTCACCCAGGCGTCGTTCTTGGCCAGCGTCCAGTCCGGGAGGTCGAGCACCTTGTGGCCGGGCCACTCCTTGGCCACGGCGGTGTCGACCTGGCGGCCGATCACCACCACGTCGTCGGCCGCGGACTTGGCGGCGGAGCGCACCGCGCCGCCGGCGCTACCCGCGGTCGTCGCGGTGGTAGCCGAGGCGGCCGGGGCCTCGGCGCGGGTGACCGCCTTGGCGACCTCCGCCTCGGCCTGGGTCGAGACAGCGGGCAGGCTGCGGGTTCCCTGGGTCGTGGAGGCGAGCGCGCCGCCGCTCGGCGCCTCGCCGGTCACCACGGTCTTCGCCTTGGTGACCACCGACTCGGCGATCTCGGAGACGCTCCTCTGGCCGAGGCCGCTCTCGTTGAGCTTCTCGACGCCGCGGAAGGCGAGGCCGGCGGCGGCGCCGAACCCGGCGGCCTTGAAGTAGTCGCCGGCGCTGCTCAACTGGCCGTCGACCAGGTCGCCCCCGGCCTGGCTGCCGACCCCGGAGACGGCGCCGGCGAACACCGCGGTGCCCGTGGCGCCCAGCCCGACGCCGCGGGCGACCACCGCACCGGCGCCGCCAGTGGCCACACCGGCAGCGATCACCACCGCGCTGCGGCCCGCCGCCTTGAGCGACTGCGTGGCGTACTCCCCGCCCGTGATCTTGCCGGAGTCGTAGGCGTCGCGCGCCGCGTCGTGGCGGCTGATGAAGCCGACCGTCAGAACGTCCGCGAACTTGTAGCCAACGTCGAGGGCGAAGAGGCCGGCGAACTTGAAGTACTGCTCCTTGGAGAGCGCGTCGACCACGCTCTCCTCGAGCAGGGTGGTCACCGACTGGAAGCCGTCAGGATCGACGAAGACCGTCGGGTTGGCGTGCGCGTAGAGGTAGCGGTGCAGGCTGGGCGGGTTGCTCGGGTCGCCCTCGGCCGCGTCCTGGGTGAGGAAGCGCCCGAGCTCCGGGTCGTAGAAGCGGGCCTTGAAGTAGTAGAGGCCGCTCTCGTCGTCGCGCTCGTGGCCGGTGAAGCCGAAGGGGTTGAAGGAGGAGCCGGCGGTCGAGCGCGGGTTGCCCCAGGCGTCGTACTGGTAGCGGGCCGCGACCGTGCCGTCCGGCCGCGTCAGGTCGGCGATGCTGCCCAGGCCGTCGAAGAGGTAGAACTGGCGGCCCTCCGTGGCATGGATCATCGACAGCAGCCGGTCCGGGCCGTACTCGTAGCGGGCGACGGTGTTGCCGGCGTCGTCGGTCTGCAGCAGCACGCTCTGGTCGTCGTAGACGTATCGCAGCACCTCGCCGCTGCCCGCCTTGCGCACGCGCAAGCCCTGGTGATCGTAGAGGTAGCGGCCGACGAGCGTGCTGTCGCGCTGCACTTCGACGAGCTGGTTCTCGGCGTCGTAGAGGAAGTCGGTGGTGACGCCGGACTGCGTGCGGCTGGTCTGGTTGCCGTTGGCGTCGTAGCCGTAGGTCACGCTGCGGCTGCCGTCCACCAGATCGTCGACCCGCGTCACGCGGTTGCGGTCGTCGTAGGTGGAGCTCTTGCTGGCGAGGAGCGTATTCGCCAGGTCGCGCTCCACCTCGGTCAGGCGGTTGCCGACGGCGTCCAGGGTGTAGCGGACGGTCTTGTCGGGATAGTCCACGCCGGTCAACTGGTCGGCGGTGTCGAACTGGTAGGTGGTGGTTTCGGCCGCGCCGCCGTTGACCTCGATCTGCTGCGTGCGGTTGGCGTTGCGGTCGTAGGTGTAGGCGTAGCTCGAGACGATCGCCGAGGTCTGCCGGTTCTCGACCAGGGTCAGGCGGTTAGCGGCATCGTAGGTGTACTTGGCGTCGGCGCCATTGGGGTACACCACGCGCTTCGACAGGCTGTTCTTGAAGTACTCGTACTGGGTGACGCCGGACAGCGGCACGGTGACCGATACCAGGCGGTTCAGGGCGTCGTAAGCGTAGGTGGTGAGGCGGCCGTCCGGGTCGCGGAGCTGGGTGCGGTTGCCGTTGGCGTCGTAACTGTAGGCCAGCACCTCACCCTGCGGATCGGTGGCCGACACGTTGCGGTCGAAGTCGTCGTAGGCGTAGGTCGTGGTGCGCGTGCCGGTGCCGCCGCCGTAGGTCTCCACCACCGACAGCAGGTTGCCGTTGGCGTCGAAGGTCGTGGCGCTCGACACCAGGTCGTCACCGGTCGAGGGTGTCGGCGGCGTCAAGGTCGCCAGCACCTGGCGGTCGAGCGCGTCGTAGGTGAAGGTCCCGTCCTGGCCCTTGGCGTCGTGCGTCGCGATGACGTTGCCGTTGCCGTCCAGGGTGCTCTCGTCACGGGCTCCGTCGTGGTACTGGACGGCGGTCTGGCGGTCGAGGTCGTCGTACTCGAAGAGCGTCACCTTGGAGCGGGCGTCGGTCATCGAGGTGCGGTTGCCGTTGTCGTCGTAGCCGTACTCGGTCGCGCGAGTCAGCGGGTCGGTGACCCGGATCAGCCGGTTGGCGTCGTCGTAGTCCCGGTTCCAGATGCCGCCCTCGGGGCGCTGCATCGTGAGCTCGTTGCCGTTGCCGTCGTAGGTATAGGCGGCGGTGTTGCCGGCGCCGTCGCTGTCGGTCAGCACCCGCCGCCGGAGGTCGTAGGTGCGGCGCCCGCTGTGATTCTCGGGGTCGCGGCTCTCCACCACGTCGCCCATCGCGTCGATGGCGTAGCGGGTGATCGCCGCCAGCGGCCGGTTCTCGGCCACCCGCAGGTTGCGCTCGTCGTACTCGTAGCCGGTGATGTTGCCGTTGGCGTCGGTGTCGAAGCGTACGTTGCCGTTCTTGTCGTACTGCAGGGTGCGCAGCGTCACCCCGGCACGCGAGGTGGTGAGCGGGCGGTTCTCGGCGTCGTGGGTGTAGGCGGTGACGATGCCGCGGCGGTCGGTTTCGGTGAGCTGGTTGCCCACCGCGTCGTAGGTGAAGGAGCGCGAGGTCCCCACCGACGGCGGGTCGACGATGCGCGTCGCGCGGCCCAGCTCGTCGCGCTCGACGGTGGTGACGTTGCCGCGGCGATCGCGCTCGGCGACCACGCGGCCGGCGAGGTCATAGGTGGTCTGGGTCGAGGTGCCCACCGACGGCGGGTCGACGACCTCGATCAGCCGGCTCGCTGCGTCGTAGACGAACCTGGTGGTGTTGTCGTTGGGGTCGGTCTCGGTCAGCCGGTTGCCGGCCGCGTCGTAGGTGTAGGTACGGGTGCGGCTCTCCGGCAGCTCCTCGCGCAGCAGCCGGTTCAAGGCGTCATAGGTACGGGTGTTGACGTTGCCGTTGGCGTCGGTCTCCTCGAGCAGATTGCCGTTGGCGTCGTAGACGCCGGTGAACAGGCTGCCCAGGTTGTCGCTCTTGGCGACCAGGCGATCCAGCGCGTCGAAGGTCTGCTCGACCAGGTTGCCGTTGGGGTGCCGGATCTCGACCAGGTTGCCGACCTTGTCGTAGGCCATGGTGGTGGCCACCAGGCCCACCGGGTTCAGCCCCAGCGCGACCTGGCGCTCGGTGCGGGTGCGGCGATTTCGCTCGTCGTACTGGTGCTCGACCTCGTTGAGCCGCGCGTCGATCTCGCGGCTCAGGTTGCCGGCAGCGTCGTACTCGAAGAGCGTCGCGTTGCCCAGCGCATCGACCCGGCGGGTGAGGCGGTTCAGGGCGTCGTACTCCATGCGCCGCACCCGGCCCAGGGGGTCGGTCTCGGTCAGACGGTTGCCGTTGCCGTCGTAGGTGAAGCTCAGCAAGCCGTTCTTCGGGTCGCGGGTCGACAGCAGGTGGTTCAGTCTGTCGTAGGTGTGGACGGTCTGGCGGCTCAGGGGATCGACGTAGAGGACTACGTTGCCTTCGCCGTCGAAGCGCTTGGACTCGACCACGGGGCCGGCCGCCGAGCTGCGCCTGACCTGCACCTGGCGGTTGAGGGCGTCGAAGGAGCTCTCGGTAACCTGCGGCGCGGCGAGCCCAGGCCCTTCGAGGGTCTCGCGGATGGCGTTGCCGTTGTCGTCGTAGGCAAAGCTCGTCACCCGGCCCAGCGGCTCGGTGCGGGTTACCAGGCGACCGGCATCGTCGTAGGCGAAGGTGGTGTCCTGGCGCGCCGTGCCGTTGCCGAAAGAGTTGCTCTCCAGGGTCTTCGAGCCCTCGGCGTCGTACTCGAAGACCTTGCGGTGGCCCAGCGGGTCGACCATCTCCACCAGCCGCCCCTCGAGGTCGAAGCGCGCCACGGTGGTGCGGCTCTCGGCGTCGGTGAAGGTGCGGGTGAGGGCGCTGTCGTCGTAGACCGTGGTCTCGAAGGCGGCTCCCGGGAGGTCGGTGCGCACCAGGCGGTCGAGGGTGTCGTACTGGTACCTGGTGGTGCGGCCGAGCGGGTCCTTGCTCGACAGCAGACGGCTGCGCACGTCCCAGGTCGAGGAGGTGGACCCACCCAGCGGATTGGTGGACGAGGCTAGGTTGCCGTAGCTGTCGTAGCTGAAGCTCGAGGTCTTGCCGTTGGCGTCGACGTGGGTGCGGCGGTCGCCGTTGCCGGCGTAAGTGTAGGCCTCCGTGAAACCGGCCCCCACCACCGTCTTGCGGGTGAGGTTGCCGCGGCCGTCGTAAGTGAGGTCGGTACGCACCCCGTTGCGGTTGGTGGTCGAGGCGGCGCGGTTCTTGATCCGCAGGTCGCCGAAGCCGCCGGCGACGTAGGTGTGGACGCTCGAGTAGTTGTGCCCGGCGCCGTCGAAGTCGGTGACGGTGACGCTCTCCGACAGCAGGTTGGCGTCGGCGTCGTAGGTGAAGGTGCTGCGGGTGCCGTTGCCATCGGTGCGCGACAGCATCACGATGTCGTCGGCCGCCCACTCCATCTCCTCGCGGTTGCCCTCCGGGTCGACGATGGAAAGCGGGCTGCCGTAGCCGTTCAAGGTGTAGACGGTGTCCTCGCCGCGCCGGTCCTTGACCGTCACCTCGAAGGTCGGCGGCGCGCGGCTGCCCAAGGCCGCGGTGTCGTAGGTGAAGGTGGTAGTGCCGCCCTCGGGCTCCTCGAGCTCGGTGACCACCTGGGTCGGCACCTGGATCGAGCCCTGCACCCCGATCGGGATCTTCTGGTAGGTGAGCCCGGTGGTCGCTCCGGAGAGCTCGTCTCGGATCGAGATCAGGTTGTTGCGGCTCTCGAAGGGCTCGGCCTGCGTGTCCGGGTAGCCGTAGGTCTCGACCTTGGCACCGGACTCCCGCGACGCCCCGACCAGGTTGCCGTTGGCGTCGTAGGAGAAATTCATCAGCAGCCCGCCCGGGCCCTCGATCTGGGTCACCACCTCGACCGTGGCCAGGGTGAAGGTCCGCCGCTCGTAGGTGAAGCGCAGGGAGCGGCCCGCCGCATCGGTCACCGTCACCAGCTTGGGCTTGAAACCCGTGCGGTCGTAGGTGAGCGTGGTCTTGTTGCCGTTGGGATCGGCGATCAGCTCGAGCGGGAACTCGGTGCTGCCCGCGAAGCCGAAGTGGTAGCGGGTGCCGTCCTTGGCGAAGAAGTCGAAGCTGTTGTCTCCGGGGTTCGCGACCAGGCTGCCGTGGTAGCCCTTGAGCGGCCTCAAACCGCCGTTGCCGTCGTCGACGAAGCGGCCACCGCCGCCCTCGGCGCCGGCGACGATGATCTCGCCGCAGGGGGTGACGATCGCCTTGGAGTCGTAGCTGTGGCTCCAGCCCACGCCCATCACGCCGGGCTCCTTGGGAGCGTTGCTGGCGTAGGCGCGGGTGAAGTCGAGTGGCCGGCCGCGGCCGGGAACGAGCAGGTCGCGGCGCACGACCGAGAGGTGGCCGTCGAAGAGGTCGACGCCCTTCGCCATGGCGTGCCCGACGGGCAGCGAGTCGTGGGTGCGGAACTGGGAGGTCGCCTTTCCGGGGCCGTCGTAGGGGGCCACGTCCTCGTGCCCGTCGATGGCCGAGGTGCCGCGCAGCTCGAAGACGTAGTCCCCGGGCAGCAGGTCGGAGGGGGTGATGGTGAGGCTGTGGTCGCCGGCCGGATAGAGGTCGGCGTCGATCAGCTTGGTCTCCGAGCCCAGGTTGAGGCCGCCGTCGAGGTTGGTGCTCTCGATCTTCTTGAAGGCGAGGGTGACCGTCGCCTCCTGGGTGGTCGAGAAGGTGAACTCGCTGCCGAAGGCGCAGACGCGCTGGTTCAGCAGGTCGACGTCCTGCGACAGGCTGACGTAGGGCGAGACCTTGGTGAAGATGCGCTGGAAGAGCGGCAGCTCGAATCTCTCGCCCCTGACCTCGACCCGCGAGCCGCGGCTGGCGATGAGCTCCGCCTCGTAGGTCTTCTCGACGTCGAATTGCAGGCCGCGCTGGATCGACACCTCGCCGATGCCGGTGCGCGTCGAGCCCACGGCGCGGCCGATCAGGGTGTCGTCCTCGTAGACGTTCACCTCCAGGCTGAGCGCGCTGTAGCCCGGCGGCTGCAGGTCGTAGCTGATCTTGACCGGCAGCGCCGTGCTCCCCAGCTCGGTGAGCAGGATGGGGTCGGGGTCCACCGACACGATCTTTGGGTCCAGGCCGTACACCGAGGCCAAGCCGCCGTTGATGCTCGCCTGGCCCTGGCGTATGAACTCCGCGCAGGACTCGGGATCGACCGCCGGCTCCTCGGTGGCGATGTTGCTGGCCTGGAAGTCGACGGTGTTCTCGGCCGGGGTCAAGCCGGTGGTGACGAGGACCTCGTAGTGGTTGCCGGTGAAGGAGGCGCCCGAGGCCGAGCCGCCGTTCGACACCTGGTAGTTCACCTGGCCGGTGGTCGAGCGCCAGCTCCGTCCGGGCAGGAAGCGGATGAAGCAGTCGCCGTTGCCGGCGACCGCGACCTCGTACTCCGGCCACTCGTAGAGCAGCCGCAGCGGGATCGGCTGCTGCCAGGTCTCCCCGGCCTTGGCCGCCTGGATGTTGTTGCCCACCTCGTCGACGAGCACCGAGGTGCTGGTGGAGACCAGCGGCGCGGCGTTGCAGGAGCGCCCCTCGGTGTAGGTGAAGCTCAGGGGGGGCAGGCTCGGCGCCGTCATGTTGACGGTATAGGTCGCGCCGCTGCTGTTGCCGAGGATGACGCCGGCCGAGGCACCGCGCAGCGAGGTCAGCTTGTTGAAGCTCGGGCTGCCGCACTCGCCGAGGATCGGCACCCGGACGGGGCAGTTGGCGAAGTCGAACACCACCGCGTTCTGGACGCTGGCGGGAGGCGGGCTGCAATTGATCTGCGGTGCGCCGACCGCAAAGGAGACGTCGACGTTCGACACCGGGTTGGCGTACTGGTCCTTGGCCAGCACGATGATGGTGTCCGACCAGCGGCCGGCGATGCCGAAGCCGCTGCCGCCCAGGGTCGCCACGAGCTGGGTCGGCGGGCCCGGGTAGGCGAGGGCCGAGAACGGCGCCTCGAGGACGATGTAGCCCCCCTGGGCGACGGCCAGCACCTCGACCGACTCGGCCAGCGCCTGGGTGTAGTAGGTGTCGCTCGGGTTGCGCACCGCGTAGACCGGCGAGACGCTGGTGTCGGTGCCGGCCTTGAGCGTCACCTGCGCGATGCCCAGCTCGCTGGTTTCGACGATGTGCTGCACCGCCTCGACGCCTTCCGCGTTGACCAGCATGCCACCGCCCTCGGTGGCCTCGAAGATGATTTGCGCGCCGAGCACCGGGCGGCCGTGCTCGTCGCGGGCGAGGATCGCCAGCGCCATCTCGTAGGGCTGGCCGACCTCTCCCTCCTGGCCGTCGCCGGCCGGGATCTTGCGGATCTCGGCCACCGCCAGCGGGTTGGTGTTGGGCTCGGCCGAGTAGGGCGCGGCGAGCGCCTGCGCCAGGAAGTCGAGGATCCAGTTCGCCGGCGGCTCACTCGACGAGCCGCCGGCGAGCGAGCCGGCGATGAAGTAGCCGGCGCCGCCGGTCGCGGGCTCCTCCACCCGCCACACCGAGCCGCTCCAGGCGTTGCGCGTCACCGGGCCGCGCGGCACGTCGACGGTCAGGCCCTGGCGCACCCAGTTGTCGATCTCCGCCTTGACCGCCGGCGGGTGGGCGAGGCCCGGCAGCTCGCCGCCGATGTTGGCGGTGGTGAGGTGCACGACCTCGATGCCGCCCTCGCGGGCCAGCGCCAGCCCCTTGTCGGCGGAGATACCGTCGACCTGGAACTGGCGCGAGAAGACGAGCTGCTCCAGGGCCGAGCCCTCGAGGGCGGCGAGGCGCATCCAGTCGCGGGCCGCGGCCGCGTCGGCGCGCCGCGCCACCGGCTCGGCGGAGCGCAGTGCCGCGTCCAGGGTGACGCCTTGCCAGCGGAAGGAGTACGGCAGGCCGAGCAGGATCTCGACGCTGACCGCGTTCGACGCCGCCACCACCGAGGGCAGCGGCCGGGTGTAGGCCACGTCGAGCAGGCCGGAGAGCTCGGCCTCGCCGCGGTCCCAGTCGGCGGCGTAGCCGTGCGCGAGCTGCGACAGCAGCCGCGCCGCCAGCCGCTCGGTGTCCGCGGGGTCCTCTTCGACCTCGGGCGGGGAGAGCGCCTGCTGCGCCGAGACCGCCAGCGCGTGGTAGGAGCCGGCGAGCACCGTCTGCCCCACGCGGTGGGTGCCGGTGGGCCCGGAAAGCTCCACCTCGAAGCGGTGCACTGCGCCCATGTCCAGCGTCGCCTCGCCCGTCGCCCGCGGCGTGCCGTCGAGCTTGAGCTGCGGCCGGAGCTGCACCAGGTACAGCGGCACGGCGTAGAGGCCGCCCCAGGCGTTGACCGCCTGGTGGTCCTCGACCGTGGCCGGGGTGTAGGAGAGGGTCAGGCGATGGCCCACCACCTGGGCCAGGGGCAGCACCAGGTCGAGCGCCGGGGCCGAGCCTTCGCCGCCCTGGCGCGCCAGCAGCCGAACTTGGTGCACGTCGGCCGGGTCCAGCACGGGCTGCTCGTAGGTCACCGCCTTGACCACCGCCGGCAGCGAGCTGGGCAGCAGGCGCAGGCTCTCGGCCGTCACGGTGCGGCTGCCGAGCTGCGACTCGTAGGTCACACCCGGCGTGGTCGCCTGCAGGTAGCCCTCGACCTCCTCCCGGATCTGTTCCGCGAGCCCGGTGGGCTGCACGGTCGCCAGGTAGGCGTCGATGCGCTCGGCGACCGGCCAGCTCATGGCGCGCAGCACGGCGGTCGCGGGAGTCAGGTCGTAGGTCTTGAGCGCCGGCGCCAGCGGCACCCAGGCGCGGCCCGAGAAGTCCACCACCGCGCCGCGGTAGTTGGCATAGGGAACGTGGGCCGAGACCCAGGTGTGCTCGACGTCGACCGCCACCACCCGCCCGCCGCGCACCACCGGCCGGAAGGCGAGCCCGGCGCGGCCGAGCACCTCGGGCACGACGTCGGGGTTGCCGAGGCCCAGCTCGGCGGCGATGCGCTCCAGCGGCAGCTCGATCACCCCGCGCACGTAGCGGGCCGGCACCTGGCTGGCGCGCAGCAGCGCCACCAGCAGGCTCGCCTGATCGACGTCGTTGCCGCTCTTCTGGGCGAGGGTGGCCTCGGCCCCCTTCATCGCCCCGGCGTAGACCTCGCCCGCCACCTCGTTGCGCACGAACTCGTAGATCGCCACCGCGTCGTAGCCCAGCGCCTCGGCCTTGAGCAGGATGGGCACCGAGAGCGGCGCCTGCACGTCGGGCTCGAGCTCCTCGACGCCGGGGGCGACGGCCAGGGGGTCGAGGTACGAGGGCGTGATCGCCGGCGTGAGCCGCGGCGGCCGGGCGGCGAGCGAGGCGCGGCGGTACGGCAGGTTGGCGGCCGCGAGCGGCACGAACGGCTGCTCGGCGACCGGCAGCGCGGCGAGCACCTCGCGCGCCGCGGCGGCGCCGCGAGCCAGGGCCGAGGTGGCGGCGGCGAGGCTCGCTCCCACCTTCCCACCGCCGGCCGGGTCGCCCTCGGCCTGCGCCCGGCGCAGCGCCGCGACCGGCTCGCCGAGGGCCGCGTGCAGGCGGTCGGCGACCGCGCTGTAGTGGGCCCGCGCCGCCTCCTGCCGCGCCGCCACCTCGCCGCCGATGCCGAATCGCTGCAGGCGCTCGGAGGTGCGGTCCATCTCGCGGCGCACCAGGAGGTCCTGGGCCTCGAACGCCTCGTAGGCGGCGACCACGGCCTCGGTGCCGGCGCCGGGCTCGACTGCCGCTTGCAGGCCGGAGAGCGCGGCGTTCAGGCCCGCGGCAGCGTCTTCGACCGGCGGCAGCACCGGCCTCTTGGAGCGTTTGAGGGCGACTTGGGCGGCCTCGGCCGCGAGCTCTCCGGCGTCGCGCCCGGCGGCGAGCTCGGCGAGGATATGGCGCTCGATCTGGGGGCGCTCGATCTTGAGGGGCTCGAGCTCCGTCCGGGCCGGCCGCGGCCGGTCCTGGCCCGCCACCGGCCCGGCGGCCGCCAGGGCCGCGGCCAGGGCCAGGATGGGGGCCCACCGGCCGGTTGCGCGCATGCTTCGATCCTCAGCCGCCATCGATCTCTCCGTCGCTCGTTCCATCACTCGACCGGGTGCACGCTACCCACCGTCACCTGCTCTTCGGCCGCGGGCGGCTCTGGATGCAGCAGGACCGTCGCCGGCGCCGACTCGGTCTCGCCGTCGTCGACCACGAAGCGGAGCTGGTCGACCGCGGTCGAGCCCGGCGCCGCCTTGTAGGTGAGGCGCGGCGGCGTGCCGGTGAGGGTGCCGTGCACCGGCTCCTCGATCACCACGAAGGCCAGCGGGTGGCCCTCCGGGTCGCTGGCCGGGAGCGTGAGCTCGATCTCCTCGCCCGGCTTGTACTCGACCGCGAGGTCGAGGGCCTGCGGCGGGTGGTTGGGCTCGTCGCAGCTCTTGACCTCGACCAGGTTGTAGCCGGTGAGGAACGCCGGCGTGACCGTCGCCCGCACCACCGGGCCGGGGGTGGCGCCGAGGCCCTGGAAGCGCACCTCGATCACGTACTCGCGGTCCGCTCCCTGCGGCAGCCCGAAGTGCACCCAGGAAACGTCCTGCGCGCCGTGGCCGCGGCCGCCGTTGACCTCGGCCACCGGCGAGGCGGGCGTCACGCCGTCGTCCTCGAACAGCCGCACCTGGGCGCCGAGGTCGTCGCGGTACTGCTGGTCGCCCAGGCAGCGCAGGGCGCGCACCGCCAGGTAGCTCTCACTCTCGCCGTCGTTGGCGTGGCTCTCCCAGAGCTGGTTCGGCTCCTTGTCGACGGCGACCGCGAGGTCGAGGTCGCCGTCGAGGTCGAGGTCGGCCCACGCCGACTCCTGGCCGTTCTCCTTGACGAAGATGCCGCGGTTCTTGCGCGCGAAGGAGAGCGCGCCGCCGGCCGGCGTGCGGTTCTCGAACAGGTAGCTGGCGCCCTTGTCGGCGGCGAAGAAGAGGTCGAGGTCGCCGTCGTTGTCGGCGTCGGCGCAGGACACCCCGTCGAGCTCGTGGTCGGAGACCTCGTAGCACTGCTCGTCCTCGTCGTCATCGTCGTCGCCCGGGTGGTCGGGCACACTGCCCTCGACCGCGCCGTCGTCCTCTTCGTCGTCCTCGTCGTCGCACGGGAAGATGGGCAGCCCGGTGGCGGTGAACGAGCCGTTCTGGTTGCGCCAGATCTGGGTACGCGGCGCGTCGGTCCACACCAGGTCGAGGTCGCCGTCGGCGTCGAGGTCGCAGAAGGTCGAGCCGCCCTTGTTGTCGTCGCGGGTCTCCTGGTTGAGGCCGGAGACCGAGCTGAAGCTGCCGGTGCCGAGGTTCTTCCACAGGTCCGGCTTGCTCTCCTTGCGCGCCAGCAGGTCCACCCAGCCGTCGGCGTTCCAGTCCGCCACCGCCGAGAAGTCGCCGGAGCGGGCGCTGGTGGGCAGGCCCCGCGGGGCGGCGTTCGGCGTCGCGTGGCTGAACACCCCGTGACCGTCGTTGGTGTAGAGGTCGATGCCCTTGGTGCCGTTCTCGATCGCCAGATCGAGGTCGCCATCCCGGTCGAAGTCGAAGAACGCCATGCCCTCGGTGTCCATGCCGCCGGGGATCGCGGTCCACGCTTGGTTGGGGTCCTGCACGTCATTGCCGAAGCTGTAGGGCGGGTCGGCCTCGGGGCCCTTGTTCAGGAAGATCTCCACCCGGGTGACGTTGTTGCGCGCGAAGTCCACCAGCCCGTCGCCGTCGAGGTCGGCGCAGATCGCCGACAGCGGCGCCCGGCGCCGGAGCAAGCTGTCGGCGTGGGAATCGGTGACGTCGGCATAGGTGCCGTCGCCGAGGTTGAAGAACAGCCGCGTGCGGCCGGTCGCTACCCCGCCGCCGGAGGTACGGCCGGCATTGGACAGCAGGTCGAGCCGGCCGTCCTGGTTGAAGTCGCAGAACACCAGCCCGCCGATCTTGTCGCCCTTCTGGTCGAGGCCGACGTCCTCTGCTACCTCGTCGTACTTCCAGTCGTCGTCATCGTCATCATCGTCGTCGTCATCGTCGTCGCCGTGGCAGTCGTCGTCCTCGTTGTACTTCTGGAGGTCGTCCTTGAGCTTCTCGGCGTCCTCCTCGTCCTCGCCCTGCGGGTCGCTCCCCGGCGGGAACTCGAGCAGGAACTCGTCGGCATGTTGCACCACGAGCTCGATGCCGGTCGGGTCGCTCCCCGAGAGCAGGTTGAACTTGGTGGCGATGAGCTGCCGCGCCAGCTTGCTCGACATGTCGGAGCCGCCGTAGGAGAGCAGCTCGAGGAGCGCCGCCGAGCGGTAGAGGAGGTTCCCCAGCACCAGCTCGGAGGTCGGCCACTGCCCAGTGTGGTTCTTCCAGTAGCCGGGGGTGCGCGGGCAGAAGTCGCCGCCCGGCACGTCGTCGTCGAGGATGGTGCCGGTGGCCACGCCGTCGGCGAGCGTGGCGTTCTGCGGGCTCGAGAGCGTCACGGTGAAGGTCTCGTTCGGCTCGTCGACCGTGTCGCCCAACACCGCCACCGGAATCGCCGCCGTGGTGGCGCCCGCCGGGATGGTCAGCGTGCCGGTCGCCGTCGTGTAGTCCGTGCCCGCGGTGGCCGTGCCGTCGGCGGTGGCGTAGTCAACCGTCACGTCCTGCGTGGCGGCGAAGGACAGCGTCACCGCGAAGCTCGCCGTCACCGTGCCGCTGTTGCCCTCGGTCACCGTCACGTCGGCGATCGAGATCTCAGGCCGTGGCGGCTCGTCGTCGTCGAGGATGGTGCCGGTGGCCTCGGCGTCGCCGAGCGTGGCGTTCTGCGGGCTCGAGAGCGTCACGGTGAAGGTCTCGTCCGGCTCGTCGAGCGTGTCGCCGGCGACCGAGACCGCGATCGCCGCGCTGGTGGCGCCCGCCGGGATAGTCAGCGTGCCGGTCGCCGCCGTGTAGTCCGTGCCCGCGGTGGCCGTGCCGTCGGCGGTGGCGTAGGTCACCGTTACGTCCTGCGTGGCGGCGAACGACAGCGTGACCGCGAAGCTCGCCGTCACCGTGCCGCTGTTGCCCTCGGTCACCGTCACGTCGGCGATCGAGATCTCCGGCCGCGGCGGCTCGTCGTCGTCGAGGATGGTGCCGGTGGCCTCGGCGTCGGCGAGCGTCGCCTGCAGCGGGCTCGAGAGCGTCACGGTGAAGGTCTCGTCCGGCTCGTCGAGCGTGTCACCGGCGACCGAGACCGGGATCGCCGCGCTGGTGGCGCCCGCCGGGATGGTCAGCGTTCCGGTCGCGGCCGTGTAGTCCGCGCCCGCCGTGGCCGTGCCGTCGGCGGTGGCGTAGCCAACGGCCACGTCGCGGTCCACGGCGCGCGACAGGGTGACGGTGAAGCTCGCCGCCGCCGAGCCGGTGTCGCCTTCCGCCACCGCTGCGTCGGCGATCGCCAGCGTCGGCGGCGTGTAGAGCGAGAAGGCCACGCTCGCCTCGGCGCGGTTGCCGGCGAGATCGGTGGCGGTGACCGCGAGCACGTAGCTGCCGTCGGCCGGGATCGGCGTGCCGGAGACGTAGGGCGCGCCGTTCAAGGTGATGGTCTGAGTCGCCGGGTGCTCTTCGACGATGGTGACGATCGGCGTCACCGGCGGCAGGTGCTCGGCGCCCGGCGTCACGCCCGTGATGGCGATCACCGGCGGCGTCACGTCGACGATGAAGCTCCGCTCCTCGGACTCGCCGGTGTTTCCGGCGTCGTCGGTGGCGCGGGCGGAGAGCAGGTGCGTGCCGTCGGCGAGGCCGGAGAGGCGGCCGTCCCAGAAGCTCTCCGTGGGGTCGCCCTCGGGGATCGACACCCAGGCTCCGCCGTCGACCTGGATCTCCGTGCGGCGCACGATCGAGAGCAGATCCACGGCCCGCACCCGGGCCAGGGCGTCGGCGCCCACGATGGCGTTGGCCAGCGGCGCCACGATGGTCACCACCGGCGGGTCCTCGTCCACGGTGGTGAAGCTCGCCACCTTGAGGGTCACCGTGCCGGCCGGGGCGGGCAGGGTCGCGGTCAGCACCGCGAGGTAGTTGCCCAGACGCAGGCCGGAGGTCGCGAAGGTCACGCTGCCCGAGGCCTGGGCACCTGGCGCCAGGTCGGCGGTGCGGTCTACGAAGGCAAGCGTGGCGCCGGTGTCCGGGTCCTGGATGGCGATCCGGAACGGCAGCCCGGGCAAGGCCGTGGTGCCGGTGTTGCGCACCGTGTAGGTGACGCCGAGCGGCTCGCCGAGGGCCGGCGTGCGGTCGTCGAGCGTCAGGTCGCCGGTGACTTGCACCGCGCCGGCGGCGAGAGTGAAGAAGGTCTCGGCGCCCGCCTCGACCGCCCCGTCCACCTCGACCTCGAGCTCCACCGTGTAGGAGCCGAGCGCCGCACCGGCGGACGGCCAGTCGGCGGCCACCGTGGCCTCGCCGCCCGGTAGCAGGTCGGGCAGCGGCCGCTCCCACTCGGCGACCAGGGCGTCGGCGGCGTCGAACAGCGCCAGGTGGGCCACGGCACCGGAGACCGGGGCGTTGCCGCCCAGGAGCTGCACGGTGCCGGCGATCGCCACCGTGGCGCCCGACTGGTAGGTGCCGCGGTCAGTGGTCACCTGGGCGGCGAGCTCGATCTCGGCGCCGATCGCGAAGTCCGCGGTGTCGGCCGAGAGCTCGGTCCCGCCGGCGTCGAGCAGCCGCGCGCGCACCCGGTAGTCGCCGGCGAAGACGTCGCCGCTCGGCCACGGCCGGGTCGCCGTGAAGGTGCCGCCGAAGGGCAGGCCCTCGATCGCCGCCGGCTCGAGCTCCTCGACCAGGAAGCCCTCGGCGTCCTCGATCGCCAGCGCCGCCTGGCCGGTGAAGGCGTCGCCGGCGTTGGCCACGGTCACCGTCACCACCACCTCGTCGCCCGAGGCGTAGAGCGTGCGGTCGGTCGCCACCTCGATCAGCGGCACGCCCGGCACCGCCACCGCCAGGCTCACCTGGGCGCGGTTGTTGTTCTCGTTCGACTCCGGCACCGCGCCGAGCGGGTCGGCGGCGGCGGCCACCGTGTAGGTCCCGGCCAGCGTGCCGGCCACCAGGTCACGGCTGACGGTCTGCGCGCCTCCCGGCGGGATCGGGCCCAGCACCACGCCCTCGACCACGGTCACATTGAAGCCGCCGGGGCCGAGCGCCACCACTGAGAGCCCGGCGGCCGGCGAGGCGACCTGGCCCAGGTTGCGCACCGTGACGTTGACCCGCACCGTCTGCCCGGTCTGCGCCACCGGCGGCAGCACCACCAGGTCGGCGGCGCCGATCACCAGGTCGGGCCGCTCGGCCGCCGGCACGCGCACGATCATCTCCTCCGAGCGCGGCGAGAGGTTGCCGGCCTCGTCCTCGGCCTCGGCGGTGAAGACGTTGTCGCCGGCCGCGAGCGCCGCCGAGCGCAGCTCGAAGAAGCCGGCCGGGGTCAGGCGCCCCTGGCTGCCGTTGCCGGAGAGCAGCAGGTAGCCGCCCTGGACCCACTGCGTGTAGTCGAGGAACGACAGGCCGGTGGTATCGCCGAGCGGCGTGTCCTCGCCGGTCTCGAGGTCGAGCAGGTGCGGCTCGTCCTCGTCGTCCACGTAGGCCAGGGTGCGGCCGTCTGGCCCGAGCTGCGCCATCCCGCCCCAGCCCGCGGTCAGCCGCTCGGCCGCGCCGCCGGCCAGCGGCAGGCGGTAGACCGCGGAGTCGCCGCTGCCGGGGTCGACCGCCGAGTACACCACGGCGGCGCCGTCGAACGTGAACTGGATCTGCCAGCCGCTCGGGGCGTTGCTGACCACGGTCAGGCCGCCGGTCGCGACGTCCACCACCTCGAGCTGGTAGCTCGGCTGGTAGCGCAAATACGCGAGCCGCGTGCCGTCGTGCGACCAGACCAGCGAGCGGAACTCAAACCACCAGTACGGCTCCTGGAGCACCGGGGTCCAGGTGCCGTCGCCCAGGTCATAGACGTAGAGGCCGTACTCGAAGTCGACCTGCCCGATCACCGCCAGCCGGCGGCCGTCGGGTGACGGCACCACGGTCTGGGCGAAGTCGAGGCTGACGAGCGGGGTCACCGCCTGGGTCTCGACGGTGAAGCGCGAGATCGTGTTGCCGTCGGCGACGGCCAGGCTCCTGCCGTCGGCGAACCAGCGCCCCACGCCGTCCAGGCCACCGTCGGGGAAGATGTCCTCGCCCGTCCGGTAGTCGTGGAACGAGGCGTTCGAGAAGTCCTCTACCCACAGGTAGCGGCCGTCCGGCGACAGCAGGCTGAAGGCGAAGGAGAAGGTGTGCTCGGTCGCGGTCTCGGGGAGCGCGGGCACCAGCCCCACCGGGGAGGCACCGCGGAACACCGTGACCTGCGAGCCCGGCTCGGCGCGGCCGGCGACGTCGGTGCGCGCCTCGGCGGTCTCGAACGGCCGCCCCGGATAGCCCGGCCAGTGGAGGATCGGCACCAGGGCGGCGACGGTGTCCGCCGGCGTGCCGCTAGCCTCGTTGGAGGCCACGCTCTCGTTGCCCAGAGCGTCGAGCGCCCGGACCACGTAGTAGTAGGTCACGCCGTTCTCGAGGCCGCCGATCTCGACGCCGAAGTCACGGTAGGTGGTGAGGTCGGTATCGGTCACCGCCTGGTAAGGCCCGCCGGTGGTGGTCGAACGGTAGATGCGGTAGCCGGCGGGGACGAGGCCCGGGCCGGGCTGCCACGCCAGGTCGAGCGCGCCGCCGCTCGGCACCACCGTCACCGTGAGGTCGATCGGCGCCCCCGGCACCTCCACCGCCACCACCGCCGGCGCCTCGTTCGACAGCTCGCCGAGGTTGCCCACCGCGTCGATCGGTCGCACGGTGTAGACGTAGGTGCCGTTCGGCCGCGCGGCGTCGAGGTAGCTGAGGCTCCCGAGATCGGTGTGGACGGCGATCAGGTCGCCGTCGCGGAACAGCTCGTAGCGCTCGACGTCCGGCGCCGCGGAGGCCGTCCAGGTGAGGGTGACGTCGGAGCCGGCCACGGTGGCGGTGAGGACCACGGGCGGCGGCGCCTCGACGTCGCCGATCTCGACCATCGCCTCGGCCGACGGCGGGCTCTCGAAGCCGAACCGGCTGACGGCCGTCACCGTGTAGTGGAAGCGGCCGTCGGTCACCGGGTCGAAGGTCGAGGTCCCGGCCACCGGCAACTGCTCGTAGACCCGCGCCTCGGAGAGCCGCACGGCCTGGAAGATGAACTCGAAGAGCAGGCTGGCGCGCAGCGTGACCCGCAGCCGGTTGGTGAGGTAGGGCTGCGCCAGCTCGACCACGCTCGCGGCCGAGCTGTTGCCTTCCACGTTCGCCACCTCGACCCACACCTCGCCGCTCCACGCCTCGACGTCGAAGGCGCTCGCCGCGAAGGACGTGAACTGGTCCAGCGGGTACCAGTCGAGCTCCAGGCGCTCGACGAGGACCGGCGCCGGCCAGAAGATCTCGATCCACTGGCCGTCGATCGGCGGGAAAGGCGACCAGTAGCTGAACGGCGAGCCGTCGACCGCCCGCGGGGCCGGCGCGGACCAGTTGCTCGAAGCGGTGGCGAAGGTATTGCCGCTCGGGAGCTGCACGCCATCGGCCAGCGGCTCGCCGTCGCGGAAGGCGCGGTAGCCGCGGATGTCGGGCTCCGGGTTGGGGTTCCAGGTGAGGTCCACCTGGCCGCTGCCGGCGGTGGCGGCGAGGCCGGTGGGCGCCGACGGCGGGGTGCCGGCGATCACCGCCACACTGGCTTCCTTGCTGCGGTTGCCGGCGGCGTCGGTGAGGCGCACGCGGAGGGTGTTGCGGTCGCCCGGGAACGGCGCCGCGGTGAGCGGCACGCCGGTGAGCTCGAAGCAGCCGTCCTCGCCGGCGGAGGTACTCGGCAGCGGCACCGTTCCGGAACCGCTGTCGACCGTGCCGCCGACCGTGGCGCCGGAGACCTGGCTGCACCCCAGGAGCGTCGTCGCGGCCGCCGGGGTCGGAGTGTAGGGCTGCTCCAGCTCCGGCGTGTGGACCAGCGCCCCTGCCCCGTTCGAGAGATCGGACTCGTTGTCGGTCCCATCGACCGCGATCACCCAGTAGGTGTAGAAGTCGTCCGGCAGATCGGCGTCGAGGTAGGTGGTGCCGGGGACGGGTGCCCCGGTCAGCCGCGCCTCGGAGCCCACGGAGTCGCGACGCTGGACGTGGTAGCCCACCACGTCGGTCGCCGGGCTGGCGGTCCAGGTGAGGGTGACGTCGCCGCCGTCCACCGCCGCGGCGAGATCGATCGCCGGCTCGGGCCGCGTGACGTCGGTGTAGGTGACGGTGATCGGCGTCGGCGCCGGGTCGGTGCGCCCGCCCTCGTCGGTGGCCACCGCCTGGAGCTCGTAGTCGCCGAAGGCGAGCGACAGGGCCGCCGGGTCGAGGCTCGCCTCCCACGGCAGGTCCTCGTCGGCCGCGCCGAGGTCGTTCCACGCCCCGCCGCCGGCCGGCCGCCACTGGAACAGCACGCGGTCGACGTCGGTGTCCACGGTGGTGGCCAGCACGTAGAGCACGTCGCCGAAGCGGAGGCCGCCCTCGGGGTCGACGATCACCGCGTGCGGCGCCCGGGTGTCGATCGTCACCTCGGCCGGCGACGATGGGTCGGAGAGGTTGCCGGCGCGGTCGATGGCGTAGACCTCGTAGGTGAAGGTGCCATCCGGCAGGTTGCGATCGAGGTAGGCCGGGTTGGGGAGGATGTAGGGCGTCAGGTCCCCCACCACCACGCCCTCGGCGTTGGCGATGCGGCCGTCGCGGAACAGCAGGTAGCCGGCGAGGTCGGGCTCGGTGTTGGCGTTCCAGGTGAGCTGCGCATCGTGGTCGACGGGCGTGCCGGCGAGGCCGGTGGGCGCCGCCGGCGGCAGGTTGTCGATGGTGACCGTGACCTCGGCCACCGCCACGTTGGCGTTCAAGTCCTCGGCCTCGAGGCGCAGCACGAACTCGGCGCCCTCGGGGAGCGGCAGCGTGTTCCATTGCGCCAGCACGTCGACCTGCACCGGCACCGGCGAGCGGCGCAGGAGCTGGCTCGCGCCGGTGTCCACCGAGCGGGCGTAGAGGCGGTACTCGCGGAAGTCATCGGCGCTGTAGGCGGTGCCCGTCACGTCGACCAGCCCGGAGACCGTGTCGCCGTTGCCCGGGTCCGAGATGCGCGCGGTGGGCGGCGTGCGGTCGATGGCGATCGAAGCCGGGTCGGACGGCTCGCTCTCGTTGCCGGCGTGGTCGACGGCGGTCACCGTGTAGGTGTAGGGGCCGTCGGCCAGGTCCGGGTCGAGATAGGTCGGCGACGGCACCAGGGCGGTGGTGATCCGCTGGCCGTCGCGGTACACGTGGTAGCCGGCGAGGTCGGGCTCGGTGTTGGCGTTCCAGTCGAGCTGAGCGTCGCTGACGTCGACCACCACGGCGGTGAGGCCGGTGGGCCGGGCCGGCGGCGTGAGGTCGACAGTCACCTCGATCGCGGTCGAGGCGGTGTTGTCAGCGACGTCGCGGGCGGTCAGCCGCAGCCGGTACTCGCCGTCCGGAGGCAGCGCCTCCCAGGCGGTGAGCAGGCCGCCGTCGACCGCCTGGGTGCCGGTCGCCACGAGCTGCCAGCTCTCGGTGCCGATGGGCGCCACCTCGAGCTTGAAGTCGAGGAAGTGAAGGTCGGTCGCGGTGCCGAGCACCTGACGCGCGCCGAGGACGAAGGCGCCGTCCTCCGGATCGGTCAGGGCCACGGTGGGCGGCGTGTTGTCGACCACCACCGGCTGCAGTGCCTGGGCCGTCAGGCCCGCCTTGTCCTCGGCCGTCAGGCGCAGGGTGTAGAGGCCGTCGGCAAGGCCGGCGACCGTCCACGGGGCCAGCAGGTCGGTGGCCGGCAGCGTGTTGGACTGGGCGATCAGCGTCCAGGTGGTGGGCGCGGCGCCGGCCCCGACCTCGAGCCGCCAGACATCGATGTGCTCCTCGACCACCACGCCCTCGACCGGGTGTGGGTCGTGGGCCTGGCCCAGCACCGCTTGTGCCGAGGGCTCGGTGATCGCCACTTGCGGCGGCGTGTTGTCCACCGTGAACGGCACCACCTGCTGCGATTCGATTTCGCCCTCGTCGAAGGCGGTGACGCGCAGCGCGTAGTCGGTCTCCTCGAGGTTGCCCAGCAGGGCGAGGGTGGAGTCGGCCCGCGGCAAGGTGCCGTGCGCGATCTCGGACCACACCGGTGCCTGCGGCGTGTCGGTGAGCTCGATCGTCCACTCGGTCAGGTGCAGGTCGTTGATCGTGCCGGCGGCGGCGCCGTTGCCGGTGACGAAGCCCTGGTTGGGGCTGGTCAGCGAGATCAGCGGCGGCGTGGCGTCGAGGATGACCGACAGCGTCTCCTCCTGGTCCACGTTGGGGTTCGCGGCCAGCACGGCGCGCAGGAAGACGTTGTACACGCCGTCCGGCACCCGGACGCCGGCGTCGTTGCGCCCGTCCCAGTCGCGGGCGTGGGCGCCGATGCCGAAGCTCGCCGTGCCGTCGGCCAGAGTGCGCACCGTCTGCCCGGCGCCGTTTCGCACCAGCAGCTCGACGAAGCAGGCGGAGTCGAGCCCGAAGCGCACGCTCGCCTTCTCGCGGCGGCCGTCGCCGTTGGGCGAGAAGAGGGTTGGCACCACCTCGGCGTAGGTGAGCAGGAAGACCGGGTTGGTAAACAACAGCGTCTCGGCGACCTCGGCGCGGTTGCCGGCGTAGTCCACCGCCGACAGCCGCTCGGTGACGTCGCCCGCCAGGCCGTTGGTGTTCCAGGGGGCGAGCATCTCGTCGGACATCTCGCGCGTGCCGTTGCCGAGCCGCGCCCAGGTCTCGGGGTCCAGCCCGAGCCCGTACTCGAGAGTCCAGTTCTGCAGGTTCCTGTCGGTCGCCGTGCCGCGCACCTCGACGACCATGGTCATCGGGTCGCCGCGCCGCGGGTAGGCGATGACCACGGTCGGCGGCGTCTTGTCCACCTCGACGAAGGCAGTGCGCTGCGCCTGGTTGCCGCACGAGTCGGTGAAAGTGGCGACCAGGCCGTAGAGGCCGTCGGCCACCGCGCCGCCGTCGTCGTCGCGGCCGTCCCAGGGCAGGGTCTCGGCCTCGAGCACCAGGATGCCGCTCGCCAGCGTGCGCACGCGCTGGGTGGTGAGCAGCGGGCCGCGCGGCGTCTCCGCCGCGGCGAAGACCTCGACCGTCAGCTGCGCCGGCTCGGCCACCGCCAGGCCGAGCACGGTCTCCTCCAGCACGTCGTCGTCGTTGGGCGAGAACAGGACCGGCGAGGCGGTGGCCAGAGCGTCCTCGACGGCGCCGTCGTAGAAGAAGCTCACCTCGCGGCAGAGGTGGAAGCCGGCGCGGTCCCAGACCTCGACCCTGGCCGTGGACTCGCCCGAGAACTCGGCCTCGCCGCCGTGGTCCCCCCAGGTGCCGAGCAGGCCGTGCACCGAGGTGCAACCGCTGGGCTCCTCGAAGAGGATCTTGCCCGGAGAGAAGTAGCCCCGGCCCTCGGGCAGCGGCGGCTGGTTGGTGTAGCAGAACTCGTTCCTGTCGACCAGGGTCTGGAGCTCGGTCTCGGGCGGCGGGATGAGCGCCAGCTCGTAGGCGAAGCCGGCGTCGTCGATCAGGCCCTCGAGGTCGAGCACGTTGCGCAGCCCGAAGTTGGTCTGGCGCGGGATGCCGCACAGCCGCTGGCCCTCGTGCGGGATGGTGATCTCCACCTCCGGCGGCGTGCGATCGACGTAGAGCAGGATGGGCGTGTTCGAGCTCCGGCCCTCGCCGTTCGACAACTGGCCGTTCAGGGTGATGATGCCTTCGGGCAGGTCGGAGGTGTCGACCTCGAAGAGGTAGGTCTGCTGCGATCGCGGCCGGTTGACGCTGAACAGGATGTCCTCGTCGCCGCCGGGCAGCGGCCGGCCGATGGTCATCAGCACCAGCTCGACGCCGTCGGCCGCCACCGGCGTCACCGCGAACCGCGCGCGGTCTAGGGACGGGGGCGGCTGGTTGCACGCCGGGAAGGCCGGCGGTAGCTGCCCGCCCTCGATGTAGAGGCAGGGCAGCGTGATGGCGGCACCGTTCGACACCATGGTGCGGCGCTCGGGCTCGGGCACGGTGGTCGCCTGGATGTAGCCCGCGTAGGTCAGGCAGGGGTCGGCGGGATCGAGCTTGAAGAGGAAGCCGCCCTCCTCCTGGTAGGTGGGAGTGAGCAGCACCGGGGTTGCGTAGCGCGGGTCGTCCTGGCTGGTGATCGGCAGGAGGACCTCTTCGAACGGCTCGGCCACGAACTCGACGCCCCACAGGATGCGGTCCAAGGGGTTGATGGCGCCGCTTTCGATCCCGTTCCTGAGGATCCGCAGGAGCACCTCGGCGTAGGGGCCGGTGGTGAGGTCGCGGGGGGTCAGCAGACCGCCATAGAACAGGCCGTCGGTGAGCACCTCGAAGGCGTTCGAGAAGTGCTCGCCGGCCGCCTCGTCCACCAGCTTGAGCCGCACCTCGGCCACCACTCCGAGCGGGATGCCCGCCATGTCCCAGATCGCCTCCAGCGCGTAGGGGGCGATGTCGGGCACCACCACGAAGCCGTCCACCGCGGCGAAGCGCTCGAGCCGGGTCTCGTTCCAGCTCGGCTGCCCCGCCTGGCGGAACTGCACCGAGATGCTGAAGGTCTCGGCGCGCACCGTCTCGGCGATGCGGAAGCGGACGTCGCCCACCGTCAGCCGGAAGGCCGGCGTGCCCGAGAACGGCATCACTTCCAGAGCCGAAAAGCTGCCGTTGGGCAGCACCGCGTGCGGCCCGAAGCGATCCACGATCAGCTCTTCCTCAGCCAGCGGGGAGGCGATCAGGGCGCGGTTGCCGGCGCGGTCCTTGGCCGAGAAGCGGAAACGGTGGTCGGTGACCTCGGGCAGCTCGAGCGAGGCCTCCCCCGCCAGCTCCTCGGGGTTGAAGTCCTGCTGCCCCAGCCCGACCGGGAACTCCTCCCACACGAAGGGGTTGGCACCGACACCGGTCTCGGTCAGCGAGGAGAGGTGGTTCTCCTCGAAGAGCCGCACCCTGAGCTTCGGGTCGACGCTCACGATGAGCTGGTCGGTGCCGCGATCGAACAGCGGCTGCAGGGCGTTGGTGAGCTCGATCTCGACCTCCGGCGGCGTCGAGTCCACGTGGATGAAGAACTCGTAGTCCTGCACCACCAGGCGGTACTCGCCGTCCGGCACCGGCAGGCCGTTGTCGCCGCGGCCGTCCCACGGCACCTCGAACACCGCGCCGATGGTCGCGTGGTCGCGGCGCAGGGTGCGCACCCGATCGCCGGCCTGGTTGTAGATCTGGAACTCGAGGTGCACGGGCTCGAGCACCCGGTAGTGGACCAGGGTCGAATCCTGCACGCCGTCGCCGTTGGGCGAGATGTAGTCGGGCTCGCGGTAGAGGTCGGTGATGCTCGGGGTGTCCGAGAAGCCCACCCGCTTGACGCGGCTCTTGGCGTTGCCGGCGAGGTCGTCGACGGTCAAGCGCACGAAGTAGGTGCCCGGCCCCGGCGGCACCCAAGTCGTGAAGCGGTCGTCGACCACCGGCTGCGAGGAGGGCGGCGCCACCGGGTTCCAGACGCTGGGCGCGCCGGCGGTCGAGAACTCCAGACGGTAGCTCTTGAAGTGCTTGTCGGTGGCGGTACCCTCGAGCAGGATGCCGCCCGAGGAGGCGGAGCGCCGCGGCCGCAGGTCGACTGTCAGGTTGGCGAGCGAGGCGAACGCCCAGTGGTCCTCGTACCCGCGGTCGAAGCAGGGGCTCACCGGGTCGTTGGTGGCGTCGCTGGAGCGGAACAGCATGCGCCGGCCGCTGCCGGTGAAGCGCTCGTCGAAGATCGAGAAGAACTCTTCGAACAGCTCGCGGCGCGCGAAGTCGTCGTCGACCACCTCGTCGAGCAGGATGGCGACCGGCGTCTCGCCGTAGGGATGGTTGCCGTAGTAGAGCGAGCGCTCGTTGGGCACCCACAGCAGGCTGCCGTAGTAGGGCAGCAGGTTGAACTCGTCGAATGGGTCGCAGTCGTCGTCGTCGTCGCCCCCGGCGTCCGGGCAGTCCCCGGCGGTGCCGTAGGCGCGGAAGCGCAGGGCGAGGGTGTCGCCCACCTCGGCGCCGATCTCGGCGAGCGGCACGCGGAACTCGTAGTACTTGTGGGCGTGGCGCACCGGCGCGGTGCGGGTGAAACCGGCGATCCCCCAACTGCTGTCGCCGGCCGTCACCTTGAACTCGCGCCAGCCGCCGGCGGTCTCGACCTCGAGCGTCGCCCAGTCGCGCTCGCCGTCGAGCGTGTTGTCGGGCGTGAAGTCGAGCACCGCGAAGAGGTCGGTGCCGTCGCTCTTCGCCCAGCCGGCGACCTCGCCCGGCGGGTGGCCGGTCGCCGGCCGCGAGAGGCGGCGGAACAGCGGCTCGCCGAGCCCGTCGGCGGCGGTCTGCGCGCCGTCCAGCACCAGCGGGCCCTCGGCGGTGACCGTAAAGTGGTGGGCGCCGTCGGCGGAGGGGTAAGCGAAGGGCGCGAAGTTGCGCTGCGAGAGGTCCTCCTCGCGCGCGGTCAAGGCGAGGCGCAGCGGCCCCTCCCCCACCGGTGCCGGGAACTCGAGCTCCAGGGTCTTGCCCCAGGCGTCGAGCACCTCGTTGTCCGGCTTGGCGAGCCGCGGCGCCACCGCCTGGCCGGTGCCGAGCACCACCGCGTCCCGCGCCGCCAGCCGCTCCAGCGCGCCGGCGAGCAGCCAGGCGCTGTCCACGTGCGCCGCTTCCTGCCCCTGCTGGCGGATGCGCAGCTTGTACTCGCCGTCGGCGTCGGGCAGGTAGGGCGAGAGGTCGAGCTCCTGCTGGTGATAGCGCAGGTCGAAGTGGAGAGCGCCGCGCTCCTGCCAACTCGTGCCGTCCCAGGTCGAGACGTGGTACGAGGAGGGCTGCGAGCCGGGCTCCGTCCAGGCGATGTGTTCCATGTCGCCCGAGCCGGCGTCGAAGCGCACCACGCGGGCATAGCCGCGATAGATCGGGAAGCCGACGAACAGCGCGTAGCGGAGGCCGAGCTCGGTCGACGACGAGGCCCACTGCGGCCGTTCCACGCTCTCGATCACCGGCTCGTCCGGCTCGTAGAAGCCGCGCGTCTGGGCGGTCGCGCCCTGGACCTCGGCGCCGTACTCGTCGAGCGTCGACCAGCCGCCGGGTGCGTTCTCGTGCGAGACCAGGTCCTCGCACTCGCCGCAGCCGCCGCCGTCGAACGGGTAGGGCGGCAGCTCGATGGGCAGCGGGCTGGTGAGCAGGAGCACGCCGTCGCGATCGTAGATGCGCAGCTCGCCGGGGTCCGGCAGCGCCACCGCCAGCCGCGTCGAGTCCGGCGACCAGGCGAACTCCGGCTCGCCAAAGAACCCGAATTCCAGCAGCTCGAGCGCGGTCAGGGCCTCGACGTTGATCAGCACCAGGGCCGGGACGTCACCCCGTTTGCGCACCAGCAGGCGGGAGTGGTCGGGAGAGAACTCCGACTGGGCGCCTGACAGGCCGTCGCTCGTGTAGATCGTCCGCTCCGGCTGGAAGCCGGTCAGGTCCACCGCCACGATGGTGCCCGGGTAGCCCGCGATCAAGGTGCGGCCGTTCTCCGAGAATCCGTAGATCTTCGTTCCCTGGTTCTGGCTGAGCTGGCGCAGGCCGGTGCCGTCGCTCGCCACCACCCACTGCGAGGTGCCTGGAGGGTTCCCGGGCCAAGTGCCGGAGAAGGAGAAGGCGATCTGGGCGCCGTCCGGCGCCGCCGCGATCTCGATCACCCGGCCGGAGGTCCAGATCCGGGGCACGATCAGCCGCACGTCGCCGCCGGTCGAGCTCATGCGGTAGATGCCTTCGCTGTACACCGGGTCGCCGGCCTCGATGAAGAAGAAGAAGTCCTCCTCGTCGCGGCCGAAGAACAGGCTCTCCACCTGGGGCAGGTCACAGGTCAGGTTGCTGAACAGCTCGAACGGCGTGTCCACCGCCTCGAGCAGCGACGAGCGGTTGGTGTCGACCGTGGTCGTGGCCTGCCCCCGCACCGTGCCGCCGGGCTCGATCAGACGGAGCTGGTAGTCGCCGTCGCGCACCACGCGGCCGCGGTCGTCGAGGCCGTCCCAGTCGAAGCGCCCGCCGTCGACGTCGGTGAAGGAAGTCGACCGCCGCACCACCTTCCCTCGCGCGTCGAAGACCTCGACCACCACGCTGCCCGGTGGGTCGAGGCGGAAGAAGAGGCTGGTGCCGTCCTTGACGCCGTCGCCGTCCGGCGAGAAGTAGCGCTCGCTGACGAACACGTCGCCGTCCTGCACCACCACGTCGAGGTCGGCGCGGTTGTTGGCCTCGGAGCCCTCGCGGATCGCGGCGTCGGCATCGACCAGCACCACCAGCGGCCGCGGCTCGGCGCTCGCGCCGTAGGTCCAGGTGAAGAACGCCGCCGCCGAGGTGCCGCCGGCCACCGAGGCGACCACCTGGTCCGCGGCCACCGGCGTGCCGCCGGAGGCCGGGTCGCCGTCGAACACCCGCACCACGACGTTCGACGCCTGCTGCTCGCCGAGGTTGGCGAAGCCGACGGTCAACGTCACCGGCTGGCCGGGCCGCGGGAAGCGCGGCTCGAGGTCGAGCCCGCCGGCGGAGACCGCGAGGTCGGGCAGCGACTGCACCACCAGGGTGTCGAAGGCGACGTTGTCGCCCTCGTCGAACTCCACCACGTCGTCATCGGGGTCGGCGACGGCGAAGATCAGCCGGTCGCGGGCGTCCGGCACCTCGGCGAGCGACACGCCGACCGTGGTCGAGGTGCCGGGGTCGAGGTTGGGCACCACCTGCACCGGGCCGAGCGGCGTGCCGCCCTGCTGCGGGTCGCCGTCGTAGAAGGCGAGCTCGGCGTCGGTGACCGTCGAGGCGCCGGTGTTGCGCAGCAGAATCGTTACCGCGAGCGGCGAGCCCTCCCGGCCCGGCTCGGGGTCGAACACCAGGTCGCTGAAGGACACCGCCAGGTTGGGGCTGGTGGCGGTCGCCGCGGTGAAGGCGAGGGCCGCCAGGTTGTTGGCCTCGTCGGTCTCCGGCACCGAGCCGTCGGGGTCGACCTCGACGGTGAACGACAGCGGTCCCGAGAGGTCGACGCGCCAGACGATGGTCTGCACCAGGGTCTCGCCCGCCTCGGGCTGGATCAGGTTGGTGCCCAGCTCGCGGGTCGTGGTGCCGTCGGTGACCCGGTAGCGCACCTCGGTCGACGGCGCGTCGAGCGTGCCCCGATTGCGCAGCGTGACGCGGAAGGTGGCGTCGCTGCCCACGAAGGCGGTGCCGCCGACCAGCTCGAGGTCGGCGGGCGTCACCGCGAGGTCGACCGAGGCCTGGGTCGAGACCGTGGCGACGGCGAAGTTGTTGCCTTCCTCTTCCTCGGCCACGGCCCCGTCCGGGTCCACCTCGACGGTCAGCCGCGTGGTTCCCGGGGTGGTGAGCTGGTAGGTGAAGTTCGCCGCCACCGACGAGCGGGCGCCGATCGCGATCGTGACCTCCCCCACCACCGGCCCCGCGGTGCCCTCGCCCTGGCGCAGCACCACGCGCACCGCGGGCACGGCGGTTAGCCCGAGGTTGCGCACCGTGGCCGAGATCGCCAGCGTGGCCGGCAGCTCACTGGGCTGTGCGGGGGTGACCAGCAGGTCGCCCTCTCGCACCTCGAGATCGGCGCCGGCCGGGGGCGGGATCACCTCGATCGAGATGCTGGCGCGGTTGTCGAGCTCCGAGAGCTCGGCCAGCGTGTCGGCGGGGTCGATCACCGCGAAGACCTGGTGCACGCCGGCCCGATCGAGGGTGTCCCACAGCGAGTTGACCAGCGCCGCCTGCTGCGGCGCCAGCGGCGGCAGCGCCACCTCGTCGCCGATCGCCAGGCCGCCGGCCGCGGGGTCGCCGTCGTAGAAGCGCAGCGTTCCCGCCGGCGCGAAGGCGTTGCCGGTGTTGACGACCCGCGCCTCGAGGCGCACCCGCTCGCCGTCGCGCGGCTGCGCCGGGGTGGCGATCAGCCCGCCGCTGAAGGTCCAGTTGGGGAAGGCGAAGCGGCGCAGGGCGGCGACCGTCAGGGCGGTGGTGTAGACACTCCCCTCCCAGCTCCCTTCGACGCTCTGCCGCGAGCCCAGGTAGGAGGCGGCGTGCGCCGAGTCGACCAGCCCGAGCGCCTCGAAGCTCATCAGCGCGGAAAGCGCCCGCGCCGTGTCGTGAGCGGTCGAGGGGCTGTCGCCGAAGCCGCCGTCCGGGTTCTGGCGGGCGGCGAGGAAGGCGAGCGCGGCGTCGACGCGGGCAGGATCGACCGGCACCGTCGCCGCGGCCTTCAACGCCGTCAGCACCTCGGAGGTGATGCCGGTGTGGCTCACGCCGCGCGGTGTGGCGCCCCAGCCGCCGTCGCCGGCCTGGGCCGCGACCAGATACCCGACGGCCGCCGCCACCTTGGCCGCCGGCACCTCGGGCTGGCCGGCCAGCGCCTGCACGGCGAGCGCGGTGTCGAGCGGCACGCTGCCGAAGCTCGGGCCCAGGCCCCAGCCGCCGTCGGCGTTCTGGCTCGCCACGAGCTCGCCGCGCAGCACCGCCGCCGCCACGCCGAGCTGCTGGAAGACGCCGGCGGTGCGCGCCCGGTAGTCCGAGGACGCCTTGGGCTCGGCGGCGAGCCAGGCCACGGCTTCGGCGCGGCGAGAGAACCCGGCGTCGAGCGTCGAGAGCGCGCCCAGCACCACCGTGGTGTCGCGCAGCCGAGTCGAGGCGGTGTCCTGCCAGAAGCCCTCGGCGGTCTGGCGCTCGCGCAGCCAGGTCAGGGCGTCGGCGAGGTTGGGCTCGCCGGGCCGCAGCGGGCCACCCTCGACCGGGTCCGGGCTGCCGGGCTCGGCGTCGACCTGGGCCTCGGGGTAGATCTCCACCAGCCCCCGTCCGCCGGTCAGGGCGGCGAAGCGCGCCGCGTACCCCTCGCGCACGTCGTTCAGGGCCGTCACCTGGCGGTCGGTGACCTGCTGCCCGGGCCTGGTGAGCAGGATGAAGCCGACCCTGAACGCTGTCTGCGCCTCGCCCGCCGCCGGCACCCGGGGCCCCATGGCAGCGGCCACGTCGCCGACCGACACGCTGCGCGGCGTGGCGCTTACCGTGGCCCCCTGCAAGGGGAGCTGGGTGGCGTCCACCGCCGGGTTGACCAGCAGGGTGAAGGGCGGCACTTCGCCCTCGCCGTAGAAGCCGGCCAGGTAGAGGTCGAGCGGCGAGTAGAAGGTACGGGTGGCGACGGCGGTGAAGGTGCCGTTGCCGTTGTCGCGCCAGTCGCTGCCGTACATCACCGAGGCGTCGCTGTCGAGCAGGTAGCTCCAGTGCGCGCCGTCGCGGCCGAGCAGCGCCTCGCTGTCCGCGGCGCCGTCACGGAAGCTCACGTAGCAGCACCACTGGTGCTGCATCTCGTGGGCGAGGACCCCGAGCGTGAAGTCGAAGTTCGGGTCCAGGGGGTCGGTCCGGTAGCGGGTCAGCGCCGCCATGTCGACGTAGCCCTGCAGCTTGCCGTCGCTGCCGAAGAGGCCCGAGTTGTCGAACTGCGGCAGGCCGACTCCCTCCACCTCGTTCCGCACCCCGAGGTGGAAGGCCACGGCGCTGCCGGTGTTGAACTCGAAGGTGGTGAAGACGACCAGGAAGTCGTAGCGGTCGGGATGGGCGGTGAAGAACTCGCGCGCCACCACGGTGCGCGGCTCGACGTTGGTCCCGCCACCGGGCAGGTCGCGGTCGTAGCTGCCGCCCGAGAGCTCGATGATCGAGATGTGGTTGCGGTCCTCGAGCCAACGCGCCTGGTAGGCGCCCGAGACGGTGAGCTTGTTGGCGTCGACTACAAAATAGGAGTGCTCACTATCCGGACCCGAGAGCGTGCCGTGATCCGCGGCGGGGGCCGGCCGCCCGGCGAGCACCAGCAGCGCCGCCAGCAGCCATGCCGCGGCGCGCCCCGGACGAAGGGCTTCCCGCCGACCCCCGAACCACCCCCTGAGAACCAGCATGAGTTGGGTGAACCTATCTGCACTTGTGCAAGGCCGTCAAGCCTTCCGGTGGAGGTTGGCTATAGCTGTTCGCGGATCGTCACCTGCGAACCGGCGGCGGGCTCGGGCGGCCCAGCCTCGAGGCACCGAGCCTCGAGGCGGCGTCGGCCGAGCGACGGCTCAGCGATGCGGCGGGGACTCGGAGAGGTCGATGCTCACCGGCCGCGGAGCCGGCGGGGCATCCGGGGGATCGAAGCGCACGAGCTTGATACGACTCGGCTTGCCCGGCCGGGTAGCCGGGTACATCCAGGCGATCAGGCGGCGGCCCTCGACCTCGAGGTGGAGCACCGTGCGGTCGGGGAGCACCTCGGCCAGCGTCACGCCGGTGCCGGCCAGCTCCTGGCCTTCCGCCACCGCCTCCACGCGGCCATCAGGGAAACGGAAGACGGCCTCGCCGGCCACCGGCGCCAAGGCCTGCAGACGAAGCCCCTTGAGAGGCGGCGCCAGGGTCTGCAGGCGAAGCTCCTCGGCGCCCGCCCCCAGGGCGGCGGTGGCGAGGCAGAGCGCGAGGGCCAGCGCGGAGCGGGCGATTCGGCAGGGCATCAGGATGTTCAAGCTAGCCGCACTCGTGCACACTCGTCAAGCCGGATCGCGCATTACACCTTCGATGAGCTGGAGATCCGCCGGAATGGTCCCGGAGCCTTCGACAAGGACCCGGCTGGCCCTGGGAGCGATCCTCGTCGCCGCCTCGGTGGCGCGCCTCGGCCTGGGCTTCGTCTACTTCGGCTTCCACACCGGCGACGATGTCGAGATCCTGCAGGCCGGCTTCTTGCGCGCCCTGGGGTGGCCCCACCAACCGTGGGAGATCCGTAACCTCCTGATCTCCGATCTGCTGCTGGCCCCGGCCGTGGCGCTGGCCTCGGCCCTGGGCGTGCGCTCGACGCAGACCCTGATCTGGGTGGCGAGCATGCCGTTCGTTCTCCTGGCCACGATCAACGCCTGGCTGCTCTTTCGCCTAGCCCGGCTGTGGCTTCGGCACGACGGCCCGGCCCTCCTGGCGTGCGGCCTCTACGCCTTCCACTGGCTGCCGCTCGCCTACGGCAGCATGGTCTACCCGCGGACGGCATCGACGACTTGTGTGCTGCTCGCCGCGCTGGCGCTGTGGGAGAGGCAGAGCCCCTGGTGGAGACCCTGGCTCGCCGGCGGCCTGATCGCGGTCGCCTGGGCAATCCGCTACAGCGAGGTCATCTTCCTGGCGCCGCTCGCCGCCCTGATCTGGCTGCGAGCGGACGAGATGCGAAACCGTGCATTGCGCTGCGGGGCCCTCCTCGCCGGCTTCGCGGCGGCGAGCCTGCTCACGGTCGGCCTCGAGGATTGGCTTACGTGGGGCAAGCCCTTCGCCAGCCTCGTGGCCTTCGGGCGCTATACCCTGCTCGAGGGTCAGGCCTCGTCCAGCGAGCCCCTACAACCGTGGTACTGGTATCTCCGGCGGCTGCCCAAGTGGCTCCCGCTCACCCTCCTGCCGTTCCTCTGGCGCTCCCGGAGAGTGCCGGGAGCACGGCAGGTCGCCGCGTTCTTCCTGCTGCCGCTGATCGCATTGTCAGCCATCCACCACCAGCAGCTCAGGTACCTCCAGGGAATCATGCCCTTCCTCTTCCTGCTGGCCGCGGCAGGCGCAGGGTCCTTCTGGAGGAGCGGGCGAGGGCGGATGGTGCAGGTGCTTGCCGTCCTGTCGCTGCTGCTGGCACCGAGCGGCCTCTGGTTCCTCGGCAGGAAATCCATGGCCGCGGTGGGCGCGGCGCAGCAAATCCGAGCGTGGCAGGCGCCCGGTTCGGTCTGCCTGTCGCAGGCGTGGGCCTATGGCGGCAACCTCTACCTCGGTCCAGCGGTCACGGTGCTGGACCTTCCCTACCCGCTCACCGCCGCGGCGCTCGAGGAAAGCCTGGAAGATTGCTCGGTGGTGGCCCTGTACGAAGAGGACTATCGGCGGGATCCGGGCCTGCCTGCGCTCCTCGCGCGGCATCGACACGCGCCGGCCGGCGACCACCGCTGGGGTCGCAGCAAGCCGGTCCTGGTGTTTCGCCGCGTGCCGGCGAGCGACGGCCCGCGCTGATCCCGGTTCGCCGGCGGCGTCAGCCCGCCTCTTCCTCCAGCCGCCGCCGCCGCGCCCGGTAGCGCATGTTGAGCAGCTCGATGGTCAGCGAGAAGGCCATGCCGAAGTAGACGTAGCCCTTCTCCAGGTGGCGGCCCGTGCCCTCGGCCACCAGCAGCACGCCGATCATCACCAGGAAGGAGAGGGCGAGGATCTTGATCGAGGGGTGGCGGTCCACGAAGTCGCCCACCGGGCGGGCGAAGACCATCATCACCGCCACCGCGATCACCACCGCGGCGGACATGATCCACAGGTTGTCGACCATGCCCACGGCGGTGATCACCGAGTCGAGCGAAAAGACGAGGTCGAGGAACATGATCTGGATCAGGATCGAGGCCATCGACGCCGCCCGCGACGCCCGTACCTGCTCGCCGGTGGTGTGCTCCGCCTCGACCTTGTCGTAGATCTCGAAGGTGGCCTTGGCCATCAGGAAGAGGCCGCCCACCAGCAGGATGAGGTCGCGGCCCGAGACATCGTGGCCGAGCACGGCGAAGAGGGGCCGGGTGAGGCCCGCCACCCACTTCAGCGTGGCGAGCAGCGCCAGGCGGGAGAGCAGCGCCACGGCCAGGCCCAGCCGCCGCGCCCGGAGCTGCTGTTCCTTGGGCAGCTTGCCGGCCAGGATGGTGATGAAGACGATGTTGTCGATGCCGAGGACGATCTCGAGCGCCGCCAGCGTGAGCAGCGCGATCCAGGCGTCCGGCGAGGTCAGGAGCTCGAGCATGGCGCGGGAAACTATCGCCGGTGGGCCTCTGCTCGCAAGCTACACTCTGCCGCCGGCCCGGCGCCGGCGGGGCCTACCGACCCGCGACCTTCTCCTCCGGGCAGGGCCCGCCGGCCGCGGCCCACTGCTTGAACTTGGCCACGAGCTCGTCGTGCGGCACCGGGACCGGCGCCCGCGTGCCGCCCGGCTTCCAGCCCCACAACACCAGCTTGTCCTCGGCCACGTGGCGGATCAGCTCGTCGAAGCCCTTGCCGCCGTTCCGCTTCTTGTCCTTGACCGTGGCGCAAAGCTCGGCGGGCGACAGGCCGATGAACACCATCTTCTGCTCGGGCGGAGGCAGGTGCCAGTTGGGCGCGCCGGGTGGGGCCTCCGGGCCATAGCTCGCCGGCGGGTTCTCCGTGCCGTGGCAGGTCGAGCACGGCAGCCCGGGCGGGCCCTTGCCCTCGGGGCCGCGCACCACCGCCATGGAGTGCGGCAGGCCGGCGTCGTACTGCAGCGGCGCGTCGCCGGGGATGTGGCAGTTCTGGCAGCGCGGGTGCTGGAACACCTGCTGCACGGTGGCGAACGCCGCGACGGCCTGCGCGCGCTCCTCACGCGAAGGGCCGCAAGCGGCGAGCGACAGGGCGAAGGCGAGCGACAGGAGGATGCGTGCGCGCATGGCCCTCTCCTCAGGTCGGAAGCGTGAGCGGCAGCTCGCGCAGGCGTTTGCCGGTCAGCGCCGCTACGGCGTTGGCGACCGCCGGCGCGATCGGCGCCGTGCCGGGCTCGCCGGCGCCGCCGGAACGCTCGCTGCTGGGCACGATGTGCACCTCCACCACCGGCATCTCGTTCATGCGCAGCACGCGGTAGTCGTGGAAGTTCGACTGCTGCACGCGGCCGTCCTTGAAGTCGAGCGCGCTGTAGAGGGCCGCGCCCAGGCCGAAGGCGATGCCCGATTCCATCTGTGCCACGACGCCCCCGGGGTTGACCGCCACGCCGCAGTCCACGGCGCAGACCACGCGGTGGACGCGGATCGCGCCATCCTCGATCGACACCTCGGCGACCTGGCCGATGAAGCTGCCGAAGGACTCGTGCACCGCGACGCCCCGCGCGCGGCCGGCGGCGAGCGGCTGGCCCCAGCCGGCCTTCTCGGCCGCCAGGTCGAGCACCCCGAGGTGGCGCGGATGGCCGGCGAGCAACGCGCGCCGGAGCTCGACCGGGTCCTTGCCCGCGAGCTGGGCGAGCTCATCCATCACGCTCTCCATCACGAAGGCGGTGTGGGTGTGGCCCACCGAGCGCCACCACAGCACCGGGATGCCGGTGCGCGGCGAGTGCAGCTCGACGCGGTGGTCCGGGATGGCCTTGAGGTACGGCGAATCGGACACCCCCTCGACCGAGGTGGAGTCGATGCCGTTCTTCACCATCACCGCCTCGAACGGCGAGCCGGCGAGGATCGACTGCCCGACGATCGCGTGCTGCCAGGAAACCGGCAGGCCGTCGGCGCCGAGGCCGACGCGCACCCGGTGCAGATACGCCGGCCGGTAGTAGCCGCCGCGCACGTCGTCCTCGCGGGTCCACACCGTCTTGACCGGCGCGCCCGCGGCCTTGGCCACGTGTACGGCTTCGCGCACGAAGTCCGAGGTCGGGGTGGCCCGGCGGCCGAAGCCGCCACCCAGGAAGGTGGTGTGGATCTCGACCTGCTGCGGCGTAAGGCCGGTGATCTCGGCCGCTACCATCTGGTCGAGGCCCTGGAACTGGGTGCCGGTCCAGATCTCGCACTTGTCCGGGCCGATCCTCACGCTGCAGTTGAGCGGCTCCATGGGCGCGTGCGCGAGGTAGGGCACGGCGTACTCGGCCTCGAAAGTGCGGGCCGCGCGGGCGAGAGCCTCGGCGGCGTTGCCGGCCTGCGCGGCGGGCGTGCCGGGGCGGTCGGCGAGCCGCCGGAGCTCCTGGCGCAGAGCGGCGCTGTCGAGGCCGGCGTTGGGGCCGAGATCCCACTCGACCACCAGCGCGTCACGGCCGAGCTTGGCCGCCCAGAAGTGGTCGGCCACCACTGCCAGGCCGCTCGGCACCTGCACCACGTCGCGCACGTCCGGCACCGCCTTGGCCTGGGTGGCGTCAAAGGACTTGACCGTGCCGCCGAACACCGGCGGCCGCGCCACCACCGCGGTGAGCAGGCCGTCGAAGTGCACGTCCATGCCGAACTGCGCTCGGCCGGTGATCTTCTCCGGGGTGTCGAGACGCAGCGTCGACTTGCCGATCAGCTTCCAGTCCTGCGGCGCCTTGAGCGGCACCGTCGCCGGCGCCGGCAGCCTGGAGGCGGCGTCCACCAGCTCGCCGTAGGCGACGCTGCGGTCGCCGGCGATCACGAAGCCGTTGGCGGTGCGACACGCCTCGGGCCCGACGCCGAAGCGCGCCGCGGCCGCTTGCACCAGCAGGGCGCGCGCCAGCGCCCCGGCCTGGCGGTAGCGATCGAACTCCGACCAGGTGCTGGTCGAGCCGCCGGTCATCTGCATGCCGAACGCGGTGTGGGCGTACACCGGCGCGGCCGGCGCGTGCTCGACCTTGATCTTGCTCCAGTCGGCGTCCAGCTCCTCGGCGATCAGCATCGGCAGCGTGGTCCAGATCCCCTGCCCCATCTCCGAGTGCGCGATGAGCACGGTGACGGTGCCGTCGCTCGCCACTCTCACGAAGGCATTGGGCAGGAAGGCGTTGGGAAGGAAGGTCACCGCGGGCGCGGCGGCGGGCTGCGCCAGCGCCAGGCGCTTGGCGCCGGGGACCACGAAGGCGATCACCAGGCCGCCGGTGGCGAGCGCGCCGGTGCCGAGGAAGGCGCGCCGCGAGAGGTTGTCGATGGGCTCCATGGCTCACCTCCCTCGCGCCAGCTCGGCGGCGCGGTGCACCGCGGCGCGAATGCGCTGGTAGGTGCCGCAGCGGCAGATGTTGCCGCTCATCGCGGCGTCGATGTCGGCGTCGCTGGGCGCCGGCTTGGCGGCGAGCAGCGCCGCGGCGGACATGATCTGGCCCGACTGGCAGTAGCCGCACTGCACCACATCGAGCTCGGCCCAGGCGCGCTGCACCGCATGGCTGCCGTCGGCCGACAGGCCCTCGATGGTAGTGATCGACTTGCCCGCGGCGGCGGACACCGGGGTGACGCAGGAGCGCCGCGGCTCGCCGTCCAGGTGCACGGTGCAGGCGCCGCACTGCGCCAGGCCGCAGCCGAACTTGGTGCCGGTCAGCCCCGCGAAGTCGCGCAGGAACCACAGCAGCGGCGTCGACGGATCGCCCCGGAACGGATGCTCCACTCCGTTGACGGTCAGCGTGACCATTGAGGCCTCCTTCCCGGGGGTGCTTGGTGCCGAGTACTCTCCGCGCTCACCCACTGGCCGCGGTTACCGGCCGACTGCCGTCACCGTACTCCCGGGGCCGTCGCCGCGTCAAGAGGCGCTCAGTTACGAATCCGCTCCCGCCCGCTGTAGACGTTGAAGCGCTCGTCGCGCAGGAAGCCGACGAGGGTCGCGCCCACCTCCTCGGCCAGGGCCACGGCCAGGCTGCTCGGTGCGGAGACCGAGGCCACGATCGGCACCCCGGCGGCGACGCACTTCTGCACGATCTCGAAGCTCGACCGCCCGCTCACCAGCACCACGCCGGAGGCGAGCGGCAGGCGCCCCTCGCCGAGCGCCCAGCCGACCAGCTTGTCGGTGGCGTTGTGGCGGCCCACGTCCTCGCGCACCGCCAGCAGCTCGCCCTCGGGCGTGAACAGGGCGGCGGCGTGGAGGCCGCCGGTGGCGGCGAAGACGCTCTGCGCGGCGCGCAAGCGCTCGGGCAGGGAGGAGAGCACGGCGGCCGAGATCGTGGGCCCGCTCGCTTCGAGCCGCGGCATGCGCAAGCGCAAGTTGGCGATCCCCGCCTTGCCGCACACTCCGCAGGCGCTCGAGGCGAAGAAGTGCCGCTCGAGGGCGGCGAGCTCGGGAAGCTCGGTAGCCGTGAGCTCTACCGCCAGCACGTTCGAGGGCTGGCCGGCTCGAGCCCAGGGGTCGGCGAGAACCGTCACTCGCCGCACCTCGTCGCACGCGTGGATCACCCCCTCGCCGTAGAGGAAACCCAGGGCCAGCTCCTTGTCCGCGCCGGGAGTGCGCATGGTGACGGCGACGGTCTTCTCCTGGCCGCCGGCCGAGAGGCGGATCTCGAGCGGCTCCTCGACGGCGAGCGCGTCCTCGGCGGCCCGCACCTCGCCGCCCTCCGCCTTCCACACCCGCGCCCGGACCTCGCTCGGGCCGGGCGGGTCAGGCGGCTCGTGCTGCATGGTCAAGGGTGCCTTCTCCGTTCCCAGCGGCGCGGGAGAGCTCCGCTACAGTGCCTCGCACTATAGTGAAGCAAACGGCTTCTCCAGAAGGGAGACGAGCGCCATGAACGCGATCTCGCTGCGCTTCGTGCGCTGGGGCACGGCGCTCCTCGTGCTCGGCGTGGTTTCGGGCTACGGCCCGCTGGGCCACTACCTCCACGGCGGCGTCGAGGTGGCCTGCCCGTGGGCGCCGATCCACGGCCACATCGTCCTTCTGGGCTGGGTCGGCTTCACGCTCTTCGGGCTGGTCTACCGCGCGCTTCCCGACTGGGGCACGCCGCGCCCCAACGCGGTGCAGCTCGCCATGACGCACTTCTGGCTCTCCGTGGCTTCCGTGCTCGGGTTGTTGCTCAACGGGATCGTCGGCTATCGGCTCATCGACCGCCTCTCGCCCGGCTTCTACTACCAGCCGGACGAGGCGAAGCTGCGCCTGTGGCTGTCGATCGACGGCGCGTTCCTGACCCTGTTCACCATTGGCAGCATCATCTTCCTGAGGGTGGTGCTCGGCGCCACCTCGGGCTTCGCCGGTCGAAAGCCCGCCGGCTCAACGAGCTCCGCAGGGCTTCGGGGCGACTCGGGCGCTGTCGTCTAACAGCTCGCATCTCGAAGCCCCACTGATCACTGGCAAGGCTCTTCTGCGCCACGCACTGTCGCGTTGCCTCCTACAGAGCTTGGTGTAGAATGCCCCTAACTGCTGCCAAGCCAAAGAGTTGAACACGGTCCAATGCCGAACCAGAGCGCAGCCAACTCGACGCTGCTCGTCGGGGCAACACCGGCCGACTCCACGTCGCGTAAACAGTGAGGCGCACGTTATGCGGCAGGACACTCGACCCCTACTAAGGCCGCGCTGTCTCAACCATTTCACGCCTCCGTTGGTCTAACCCCAGGAACGCACTTCTGTCGCAATCATAACTAGTTAGTCCGGAGACGATCATGCGCGTCCCGCGGAACCTGCAGTTCCTGTCGCTGGTTGTAGGAGTTCTCGTGGCCATGCCGGCCACGGGAGCTGCGCAACAGAGTCAGCTGGTTAGGACCTCGGTGCACGGCCACGCCTTGGAAGGCAACTTGCTTGGGGACTCACCCGATCGCAGCGTCTTTGTCTATCTACCCCCCAGCTACCGCACGGAGCCGCACCGGCGCTTTCCTGTCGTAGTCCTCCTTCATGGCGTCGGCGACAGCAATGCGGACTGGCTGAACGGTCAGTACCAAGGCCTCAATCTGGCCCTGGCTCTCGACAGCCTCATTGCTGCCCATGCCCTGCGCGAGATGATCGTCGTCATGCCAGACGCGCGCAATGCGTACGAAGGATCCTTTTATACCAATTCTTCCGTCACCGGTAATTGGGAAGACTTCGTTACTCGAGATCTTGTGGGGTACGTGGATAGCGCGTATCGCACCCTCCCACGCCCCACCGGTTGGGGTGTTGTCGGCCACTCGATGGGCGGCTATGGCGCACTGAAGATAGCCATGAAGCGTCCGGATCTGTTTAGCGTGGTTTATGCTTTGAGCCCCTGTTGCATCGAGTGGGTTGCCGATTTCTCCGGCACGAATCCCCACTGGCCTCGAACGCTGACATTGCGCACGATCGATCGCCAAGCCGAAACTGAGTTCTATCCCAAGCTATTCATCTCAATCGCCACCGCCTGGTCTCCAAACCGTGCGCGACCACCATTCCTTGTTGACTTTCCGTTTCAGCTAGCCGACTCCACTGTGCGCCCCGCGGAACCAGCGTACAGCGAATGGGCCGCGAATCTCATTCTCCCTATGGCTGGCCAGTTCAGGACTAACTTGGCGCAGCTCCGCGCCATCGCCTTCGATTATGGCACGCACGACCAGTTTGCCCACATCCCACTTGGCTGCCAAGCGTTCTCAACGTTTCTGAGCGACAACGGCATCGGTCACCGCGCAGAGTCGTACGACGGCGATCACTTCGACCACGTGCGCGAGCGCCTCATCGCGCACGCTCTCCCCTTTGTGTCCAACGCACTCCTCGACGGATCCCGGCGCTGAGTGAGATGCCACAATCCACCACGCTCCGGCCGTCGCCGTGCTTCGCCTGCCGCATAACAGGCGAATGAAGCTGCCAGCCCGGCTGGCCGCGCTGAGGCGCGGCGGTGCGGTCCTGTGTGATGGTGCAGCCAACGCGCCGGGCTGCCGCTTATTCGCGATCCGTTAGGCGAGACTCCCGCAGTCAATCTCCGGAAGCCTCAGAGCCAGCGAGACTTAGGACGACCCGACCTAAGCCTCGGCAGCTAGGCCGAGGAGGTGAGGATTGCCGGGAGGACCTGCGAGCCTGCAGATCGCCCGCGCAGCAGGTTCTGTCAGGCGCGAGAGTCGAGCCAGGTCTTGACCGCGGTGCTCACCACGATCAGCGCGCCGCCGGCGAGCGACCAGGGTCCCGGCACCTCGCCGTGGAACCACCAGGCCCAGACCGAGGACAGCACGGGCTCGAGCAGCAGCAGCAGCGAGGCCTCGAGCGCCGGCACGCGGCGCGTGCCGGCGGTGAGGAAGACGTAGGCGAGGGCGATCTGGAAGGCGCCCAGGTAGAGCACCACCAGCCAGTCGCGGGGCTCGGCGGCCACGGGCAGCGCCCACGGCAGCGTGGCGAGCGAGGCCAGCAGGTTGCCGCAGAGAACGGCGGCGACGTCCGCCCCCGCGGCGGCCTCGCCTCCCCCGCGCGATCTCGAGCCCAGCCAGCGCAGTCCGATCACGGTGAGCGCCCAGGTGAGCCCGGCGACGGCCCCCAGCACGTTGCCCGGCAGCGGGTCGGGCGCCGTGGCCGTGGGCGGCTCGAGCCCGACGAAGAACGAGGCCAGCCCGATCCCGAGCACCAGCATGTAGACGAGGTCGCGTCGGCGCACCTTCTCCCCCAGCAGCCAGGGCGAGAGCAGCAGCAGGTAGAGCGGTGCCGTGGACTGCAGGAAGATGGCGCTCGCCGCCGTGGTCAGCTTGTTAGCGGCGACGAACAGCACCATGGTGGCGCCGTGCACCGCGCCCACCAGCCACACGGCGGCGGAAAGGCGCGGCAGGGATTCGCGCCGCAGCGCGAGCCAGACGCCCAGCACGAGGGCCGCCACGCCCGAGCGCAGGCAGGCGACCTGCCAACTGATGAGCGCCGTGGCCTTGATCGCCGCGCCGCCGGTCGAGAACAGCGCCGCGGCGGCGAGCAGGGCGAGCCTGGGCAGCACGGCGCGGGTCGACACGCGCGCTCCCTCCCCCTGCTGGCCGGCGGGCTCCAAGGCGGCTCCGTGCGGCTACGAACCGCTGGCGGCGGGCAGCGGCCTGGAGCCTCGCTGCGGTGCCTTCTCGCCCAGGATCGGCTGCGGCTTGACCGGCCGGAGGTCGAGGCCGAAAGGTCCGGTCGCGGCCTCGACGATCCTCTGCATGGCTTCCTCGGGCGAGTCGGTGATCACGATGCGCTCGAGGTCGACGGGGTCGATGGTGCTCTGGGCGAGGAGAGTGTCGCGCAGGAAGCCGATCAGGCCAGCCCAGTATTCGGTGCCCATGAGGATCAGCGGGAAGTTGCTGATCTTGCCGGTCTGGATCAGGGTGACGGTCTCGAACACCTCGTCGAGAGTGCCGAAGCCTCCGGGCAGCACCACGAAGGCGTAGGAGTACTTGACGAGCATCACCTTGCGGACGAAGAAGTAGCGGAACTCGAGGAAGGTGTCGAGGTAAGGGTTGGGCTGCTGCTCCTTGGGCAGGCGGATGTTGCAGCCGATGGAGATGCCGCCGGCCTCGCGCGCGCCGCGGTTGGCGGCCTCCATGATGCCGGGGCCGCCGCCGGTCATCACCGTGAAGCCGGCGCGTGCCAGCCGGGCGCCCATCTCCTGGCCCAGGGCGTAGAAGCGGTGCTCGGGCGGGAAGCGGGCCGAGCCGAAGACCGTCACGCAGGGGCCCACGAAGTGCAGGGCGCGGAAGCCGCGGATGAACTCGCCCAGGATGCGGAACAGGCGCAGCAGCTCGGCGGTGCGCGAGCGCGGCCCGGAAAGGAGGCGCCGGTCTTCGACGGAGTGGGTGCGCTTGCCCCAGAAGTGGTGGTAGCGGCGCTTCTCGCCCGCGGGTTCTCCCTCGTTTCCGGGCGGGCGCCGTCGCATCATGGAAGTCTAGCAGCCCGGCATCACCACTCCACCGCGAGCTTCAGCCTCTCGCCGAGCTTGTCCGGGTAGTAGATGCAGCCCTCGCGGCGGCCGAAGAGGTAGAGGTCGCGCAGGATCTCGACGTCCTTGCGGCAGTAGTCGGTCACCAGGTCGAGGCGGCCCTGCTTGACCCACTCGAGGCTCTGCAGGCCGTCCGCGGACTTGGCGCTGCCGAGCGTCGCCTGCGCCAGGGTGCCGAGGCCGGAACGGAAGCCGAGCCGGCGGTGGACGTCCTCCAGGAGATCGAGGGTAGGGACCAGGCGGTTCAGGTCCTCGCCGGTGTAGCCGGAGAGCACCAGGTAGTCGAAGCGGCGCACGTTGAAGCCCACCACCAGGTCCGCGCCCTTGAGCAGCGCCACGAGGTTGCGCACCTGCTCCTCGGCGAAGACCTCGAAGCGCCCCTCCTCGAGCACGCAGGCCACCCCCACGGCGACGCCCATGCGGTGGGCGTTGCCCCAGCCGCCCACGTCCGCCGCCGAGCGCCGCGTCTCGACGTCGAAGAGCACCGTGGTGCGCAGCTTGGCGCCGCGGTTGGGCACCCAGCGGCCGGCGGCCCAGGAGCGCGGCAGCTCGACGGCCTGGCTCCCGACCGGGGTCTCGCCAAGAACCACCGCGCCTCCCGCCGGCAGCTCCCCGAGGAAGGAGGGTGCCAGCGGGGAGGTGACGAGGCTGGAGGCCGTGGCCGCGGCCCCGGCCTCGTCCCCGGGAACCGCGTGCTCAAGGCGAGCCGCCTGCGCCGGTTGGCTGTGCTGGATCGGCGGCCCCTGTTGGATCGGCGGTCCGTGTTGGATTGGCGGCCCCTGTTGGATCGGCGGCCCCTGTTGGATTGGCGGTACGGGGGCCTTGACCTCGGGCGCCAGCGAGGGCCGACGCGGGGACACGTGGGTCGTGGCGCGCGGCCGCTCGGCCGCGGCCAGCGCTTCTGCCGGCACCAGCTCGCGGCCCAGCAGCAGGCGCAGCAGCCGCGCCGCGCCGGCCTTGTCGAGCGGCCGGTTGCCGTTGCCGCACTTCGGCGACTGCACGCACGAGGGGCAGCCGCCGTCGCAGGCGCACTGGGAGAGCAGCTCCAGCACCCGCGCCAGCAGCGCCGGCAGCTCGTCGAACACTCGCGCCGCGATGCCCACGCCGCCTGGGTGGCCGTCGTAGATGAACACCGCGCCGCTCCCCACCTGGGGGTGCAGCGGGTAGGAGATGCCGCCGATGTCGCTGCGATCGCAGAGCGCGAGCAAGGGGTAGAGCGAAATCGCCGCGTGCTCGCTCGCATGCAGCGCTCCCAGGTAGTGGTCGCCCGCCACCCGCAACGCCTCCTCCAGCACCCGCGGCACCTCCCACCACAGGCCCACGGTCTCGAAGCGCGACTCTGGAAGCTCGAGCGGGTGGCGCGCCAGCACCTCCTGCGAGCCCAGCCGCTTCTCTTCGAAGCCCACCACCCGCTCGGTGACCAGCAGGCGCCCCAGGCGGCTCTTGAGCGGCTCGGTCGCGGTGCGCATCAGGTCGCGGATCTCGGTCTCTTTCTCGGTCAGCGGCGTCGTGAAGTAGTCCACCTCCACCCGCTCAGCCAACACCTTGTGGCTCTCGAGATCGAGGTCGCGCACCAGGAACTGCCGGCCGGCGTGGAGGTAGACGGCGCCGGGATGGCACTCGTGCAGCACCCGCACGCCGTCGATGGTGCCGATGGTGCGGCCGCTCCCCACCTCGAGGATCTGCGAGGTGCGGCCGCTGCCGCGCAGGGAGACGTCGCGGTGCGGGCGCCGGCGCGCGGCGCGGATCTCGGAGCGCGCGGCGCTCTCCACCAGCGCTCCCGACTGGAGCAGGTCGCCGACCACGGGCGCGAAGCTCTCGAGGTAGGCCGCGTCTCGCTCGCGCGACAGCGGCATCTCGGCGGCGGCGCACACCAGGTGGGCGCGTGCCACCGGCTCGTTGCGGGGATCGACCACCAGCCGCTCGCAGGGCCGCTCCAGGAACTCCGCCGGGTGATCGAGGATGTACTGGTCGAGGGCGTCGGGCATCGCCACCAGGGCGGTGAGCGACTCCTGCCCCGCCCGCCCCACCCGCCCGGCGCGCTGCCAGGTCGCCATCATGCTCCCCGGGTAGCCCACCAGCACACAGGCGTCGAGGCCGCCGACGTCGATCCCCATCTCGAGCGCCGAGGTGGAGATCACTCCGGAGAGCTCGCCGTCGAACAGCCGCCGCTCGATGCCCCGCCGCTCCTCGGGCAGGAAGCCCGAGCGATAGCTCGCCACCGCCCGCGCCAGCTCGGGCTCCTGGCGCCGCAGCCAGGAGTAGAGCAGCTCGGTGATGCGCCGCGCCTTGGTGAAGACGATGGTCTTCATGCCGGCCGAGAGCAGGTTGACGAACAGCCGCAGGGCCGTGGTGTAGGGGCTCGCCTCCGGCCGCAGCAGCACGAAGTGCCGGCCCTCGCGCGGCGCGCCCGACTCCGCCACCCAGTGAAAGGTGCGGCCGGAGAGCGCCGCCGCGAACTCCGCGGCGTTGACCGCGGTGGCCGAGGAGGCGATCAGCGAGGGATGCGCGCCCTGCGCGTGGCAGGCGCGCAGCAGCCGGGTCAGCACGTGGTGGAAGTGGCTGCCGAAGATGCCGCGGTAGGTGTGGATCTCGTCGAGCACGATCCACTTGAGGTCGGTGAGGAAAGGCTGCCAGTTCTCCACCCGGCCGAGGAGCCCCAGGTGCAGCATGTCGGGGTTGGAGATCAGCACCCGCGGCGGCTCGAGCCGAATGCGCGAGCGCTCGGCCTGCGGCGTGTCGCCGTCGTAGATCTCGCAGCCGGCGGCGCCCCCTCCCGAGCCGCTCGGGGCCAGCCCGGCGGCGCGTGTCAGGGCCTGGAGCTTGGCGCGCTGGTCCTGGCCCAGGGCCTTGAGCGGAAAGAGGGCGAGCGAGCGGCCCGGCCCGCCGGCCAAGGCTTCCTCGAGCACCGGCAGGTGGAAAACCAGGGACTTGCCCGATGCAGTGGGGGTGGTGACCAGCACGTCCTCGCCGCGCCGCACCGCGGCCAAGGCCGCCGTCTGGTGGCTCCACAACCGGCGCGCCCCGGTCGCCTCGAGCGCCGCGACGAGCGGGTCCGGCAGCGCCGGGTCGAGGGTGCCGTAGCGCGGCTCGGCCGGCGGCAGGTAGGCGCTGTAGGCCAGGCTGGCGTTGAGCCGCGGGTCCTTGCGCAAGTCGTCGATCAGGATAGGGAGCGTAGCCGTGTCCGCGGGCATCAACTCATGATACGCGAGGGATCTGCACCGGGTTGTGGGGCCGGGTTGTAAGGGCCAGGTTCTCAGGCCGGCCTGGGGGCCGCGTGCTACCATCCGAGGCATGTCCATCGCCCTCGACCGGCCCACCCGCGAGGCCGCGGCCACGGCCCCGGAGACCCCCGCCGATTTCGTGGCGCTCGAGGACCTCCACGGCGCCCACACCTACCACCCGCTCGACGTGGTGATCCAGCGCGCCCAGGGCATCTGGGTGTGGGATGTCGAAGGCAAGAAGTACATGGACCTGCTGGCCGCTTACTCCTCGGTCAACCAGGGTCATTTGCACCCGCGCATCGTCGCCGCGCTGATCGAGCAGCTCGGCCGCGTGGCGCTGACCTCGCGCGCCTTCCGCAACGACCAGCTCGGCCTGTTCTGCCGCGACCTCGCCACCCTGACCGGCTTCGACCGCGTGCTGCCCATGAACACCGGCGCCGAGGCCGTGGAGACGGCGATCAAGGCGGCCCGTAAGTGGGCCTACACGGTCAAAGGCGTGCCCGACGGCGAAGCCGAGATCCTGGCCTTCGACAACAACTTCCACGGCCGCACCACGGCGATCGTGGGCTTCTCCTCGGAGGCCGCCTACCGCGAGGGCTTCGGGCCCTTCGCGCCCGGTTTCAAGGTGCTGCCGTTCGGCGACGCCGAGGCCGTGGAGCGCGCCATCACCCCGCGCACCGCGGCGGTGCTCATCGAGCCGATCCAGGGCGAGGGCGGCATCCTGATCCCGCGCGATGGCTACCTGGCGCGGCTGCGGGAGGTCTGCACCGCCAACCGCGTGCTGCTGATCGCCGACGAGATCCAGTCCGGGCTCGGCCGCACGGGAAAGCTCTTCGCCTACCAGCACGAGGGCATCCGGCCGGACGGCGTGGTGCTCGGCAAGGCGCTCTCCGGCGGCCTCTACCCGGTGTCGGCGTTCCTCGCCGACGAGGCGCTGATGAGCGTCTTTACCCCCGGCAGCCACGGCTCGACCTACGGCGGCAACCCGGTGGCCGCCGCCGTGGCCCGCGTCGCCCTCGACGTGCTGGTCTCCGAAGGCATGATCGATCGCTCCGCCCGCCTCGGCGACCACCTGCTGGAGCGCCTCGCCGCCATCCGCTCGCCCCACATCGCCGAGGTGCGCGGCCGTGGGCTGTGGGCCGGCATTGAGCTCATCCCTAAGGCCGGCGGCGCCCGCCGCTTCTGCGAGGCCCTGGTCGGCGAGGGCCTGCTCTGCAAAGAGACCCACGAGCACGTGATCCGCATCGCTCCCCCACTGGTCATCGAGCAGCACGAGCTCGACTGGGCCATTGACCGCATCGAGAAGGTGCTGACGACGCTCGCCTAGCTTTCGGCTGTCGCCGGCTGCATGCCAAGCCGGCCGCGTCATTGCCGGCGCGAACCCTCGGATGCTAAATTGCTCCGGTACACATCGAGGGGAGCTGTCGATGCACCATCTCCGCCACCGGTCCGCTTTCCACTCGTGCTTTCTGGCGCTCGGGCTTGCCACTTCCGCCCCGCCTGCCGCCGCGGCCGAGGACGCGCCCGTCGCCTACGAGGACCTGCTCCAAGAGGGCGAGGACCTGCTCGCCGCCAAGGACTGCTCGGGTGCCATCAAGGCCTTCCGCAAGGCCGAGAAGTTGGCCCCGGCGCCGGACTTCGAGCTGCTCACCGGCGCCGCCCGCGCCTACACTTGCTTCGGCGCCTGGAAGGACGCCGAGGCCTATGCCCGCCGCGCCGTCGAGGCGGCGGCGGACCCGCCGCAGAAGGCCGAGGCCCACAACCGCCTCGGGCAGACCTTGTTCCGCGGCGGCTCCGGCACCCCGGAGCAGATGGCGGGGGCCGAGGAGGCCTTCCGCCAGGCGCTCGCGGCCTCCGAGGGCAAGCTCAAGATCGCGCGCTACAACCTGGCCGAGGCCCTCCTCAAGCAGGGGAAGGACGCGGAAGGGGTGGCGCTGCTCCAGGAGCTCTTGGCCGAGTGGCCCGAGGCGCCGATGGCCACCCGCGTCAAGTCGCTGATCGCCAACCCGATCCGTGCCCGGGTCCCGATGATGCCGGAGTTCGAGCTCGTCACTCTCGACGGCACCTACATGACGGCCGAGGACTTGAAGGGCAAGGTAGTGCTGATCGACTTCTGGGCCACCTGGTGCGCTCCCTGCCGGGCAGCGATCCCCGATCTGCAGCGCTGGAGCCGGCGCTCGGCCAGCGATCCGTTCGTGATCCTGTCCGTGTCGAGTGAGCGCGACGAGCACAGCGTGCGCCAGTTCATTGCCGAGAAGGGCATGTCCTGGCCGCAGTTCCTGGACGAGAAGGGCGACCTCGACCGCGAGCTCGACGTCGGTAGCCTGCCCACCTACGTGCTGGTGGACCACACCGGCGTGATTCTGCACCGCGCGAGCGGCTGGGGGCCCGGCATCCAGAGCGACCTCGCGCGCCGCATCACCAAGGCGATCAAGGAAGCAAGGAAGGCGGCCGCGCCCACCGGTCCCTGACTGCGTGACAGCCCGCCGGTGTGCGCCTGGCACCGGCGTTGCGTCTCCCCCGCTCGCGAGCCCTGCACACACGCAGCAGCTCAGGCTCCCCGGAGGAGACGCGCGATGAAGCCCTTCACGCAGCCAGCCGCGGCCTCGGCCTTCGCCCTGCTCCTCTCGCTCGGCCTCTTAACGGGTGGCACGGCGTCCGCCGGTGAGGACGAGCCGGCCTATGCCGGCGCTATGAAGGACGGCCGCACCCGGCTCGAGAAGCAAGACTGCAGCGGCGCGGTCCGGGCCTTCCGGCTGGCCGAAAAGCTGTCCGCCGAGGCCTCGGCCGAGCTGCTGACGCTCCTCTGCCGCGCCTACACCTGCTTCGGCTCCTGGGCGGATGCCGAGAGCTACGGCCGGAGAGCCGTCGCCGCGGCCACAGATCCGGCTGGCCTGGCGGAGGCTTACTACCGGCTCGGTCAGGCCCTCTCCCGTGGCGGGGAGGCCAGCCCCGAGCAGGCCGAGGCGGCGATCGAAGCCTATCGGCAGTCGCTCGCCGCCTCCGGCGGGCGGCTGGCAGTGGTGCAGTTCGATCTCGCGGAGGCACTGCTCGAGCTCGGCCGGGACGAGGAAGGCGTGGCGCTGCTCGAGGCGTTCGTGGCCGACTGGCCGAACACCCAGATGGCGAACCGCGCCCGCTCCCTGATTGCCAACCCGAGGCGGGCCCGCGTGCCGATGATCCCCGAGTTCTCGCTGACCACGCTCGACGGCAAGCGCCTGGCGACGGCGGACCTCGCGGGCAAGGTGGTGCTCCTCGTCTTCTGGAACACCGGCTGCGAGGCCTGCCGCAAGGCGATTCCCGCCCTCAAGGATCTCGCGCGGCGCTCGGCCAAGGAGCCGCTGGTGCTGGTCGGCGTCTCGAACGACCGCGACAGCGAGGCCCTGCGGCGGTTCGTGGCGGAGCACGAGATGAGCTGGGCCCAGCTCCGGGACGAGCACCGTGACCTCGCCGCGGAGATCGGCGTCACCAAGCTGCCGACCCTCGTCCTCGCGGACCCCGAGGGAGTGATCCTCCAGCGCAGCCTCGGCGGGGACCTCGGAATCCAGACCAGCCTGCTGCGCCAGCTCAACCAGGCGCTGAAGGCGGCGGCGAAGAAGGGAGCCTGAGAGCCCCTCACCCTAACCCTCTCCCCGCAAGCGGGGCGAGGGGACCGGAGGGAACAAGCCAATCCGCACAAGCGTGTCGGGGGGACCGAAGGGAGCGCCTCACGCCGGCCCGAAGCCTGCCTACGCCACGATGTTCACCAGCCGCCCCGGCACCACGATCACTTTGCGCGGCTCCTGGCCGCCGAGGAAGCGCTGCACGGTTGCCGAGGCGAGGGCGGCCTGGCGCGCCGTCTCGTCGCCGGTGCCGGCCGGCACCACGATGCGGTCACGCACCTTGCCGTTGACCTGTACCACCAGCGTGATCTCTTCGTCGGCGGCTGCCGCGGCGTCGGCCTGGGGCCAGGCTTGGAGGTGCACGGAGTAGGGCTTGCCCAGGCGGGCCCACAGCTCCTCGGCGAGATGCGGCGCCACCGGCGCCAGCAGCCGCAGATAGACGTCCACCGCCTCGCCCCACTCGGGCGTGCCGCCGGCGCCGGCCTGGGCGGCGCGGCCCATCTCGTTGGCCAGCTCCATGAGGCTCGAGACCACGGTGTTGAAGCCGAAGCTCTCGAAGTCGCGGCTCACCTGCGCGATGGTCTGGTGCAGCTTGCGCCGCAGCGCCCTGAGCACGGCCGCGTCGGGCTCGCTCTCGCTCTGCTGCGGCGCCGCCACCAGCGCCCACACTCGGCGCAGCCAGCGCGCCGTACCCTCGATGCCGCTCGGGCTCCACGGCCCGCCCTGCTCCCAACGCGCGAAGAACAGCAGGTAGGCGCGCACGGTGTCGGCGCCGTAGCTGTCGAGCAGCGTGTCGGGAGCCACCACGTTGCCGCGGCTCTTTGACATCTTCTCCGAATCCTCGCCAAGGATGATTCCCTGGTTGCGGAGCTGGAGCATGGGCTCGGGGCCGGTGGTGATTCCTAAATCGCGGCACGCCTTGTGGAAGAAGCGGGTGTAGATGAGGTGCATGGTGGCGTGCTCGATGCCGCCGGTGTAGGTGTCGATCGGCATCCAGTACTCGTGCTCGCGGGGGTCGAACGGCCCCTCGTCGTAGCCCGGTGAGGTGTAGCGCAGGTGGTACCAGGACGAGCACATGAAGGTGTCCATGGTGTCCGTCTCGCGCTCCGTCTCGCCGCTGCAGCGCGGGCAGGTGGCCTTCCTCCAGGTGGGATGGAGCTTGAGCGGGCTCTCGCCGGTCGGCCGCCAGTCCACGTCGTCTGGCAGCCGCACGGGAAGCTCCGCTTCCGGCACCGGCACCACGCCGCAGGCGGCGCAGTAGAGCATGGGGATCGGAGCGCCCCAGTAGCGCTGGCGCGAGATCAGCCAGTCGCGCAGCCGGTAGGAGACTGCGCCTCGCCCCACGCCCCTGGACTCGAGGTAGGCGATGGCCTTCTCCACCGCCTCCTCGGCCGGGGTGCCGGTGAGCTCGCCGGAATCGACCATGCGGCCGACGTGCAGCAGCGGCTCGGTCATCGAGGCCGGATCGGGAGCCTCCTCGCCCTCGGGTGCGATCACCGGCTTCACGGCGAGGCCGAAGCGGCGGGCGAACTCGAAGTCGCGCTGGTCGTGCGCCGGCACCGCCATGATGGCGCCCGAGCCATAGGTGGGCAGCACGTAGTCGGCAATCCAGATCGGCACCCGCTCGCCATTGACCGGGTTGACGGCGAAAGCGCCGGTCGCCACCCCGGTCTTCTCGCGGTCGGCGGCCTCGCGCTGCACGTCGCTCTGGCGCCGCGCCTGCGCGACGTAAGCCTCGACCTCCGCCCGCTGCTCGTCCGTCGTCACCTTGTCGACCAACGGGTGCTCGGGGGCGAGCACCATGAAAGTGGCGCCCCACAGCGTGTCGGGGCGCGTGGTGAAGACCTCGATCGGGTCGCCGGTCTCGGCCCGGAAGACGACCTGCGCCCCTTCCGAGCGGCCGATCCAGCGCTGCTGCAGCAGCTTGACGCGCTCCGGCCAGTCGATCCCCGAGTAGTCCAGCAACTCGTCGGCGTAGCGGGTGATGCGGAAGAACCACTGCTCGAGGTTGCGCCGGGTCACCGGCGTGCCGCAGCGCTCGCAGCGGCGGTCGTCCCCCACCACCTGCTCGCGCGCCAGCGTGGTGTTGCACGACGGGCACCAGTCCACGGCCGCGGCCTTGCGATAGGCGAGGCCGCCCTGGTAGAGCCGGAGGAAGAACCACTGCGTCCAGCGGTAGTACTCGGGATCGCAGGACACCATCTCGCGCCGCCAGTCGAACATCGCGCCCATGCGCCGCAACTGCCCGCGCATGCGCTCCATGTTGGCGTAGGTCCACTCCTTGGGATGGATGTTGTTCTTGATCGCCGCGTTCTCGGCCGGCAGCCCGAAGGCGTCGAAGCCGACGGGGAACATCACGTTGGCCCCGCGCATGCGCTGGTAGCGGGCGCGGGCGTCCGGCGGCACGTAGGAGTACCAGTGGCCGATGTGGAGGTCTCCCGAAGGGTACGGGAGCATGGCCAGGGCGTAGTGCTTGGGCCGCGCCGGGTCGACGTCGGCGTGATAGAGGCCGTCGGCCGCCCACCGCGCCTGCCAGCGGGCCTCGATCTCCTGCGGGTCGTACCGGTCGCCGTCGCTCATACCCATCCTCGCTTCCTCGGCCCGCGACCCGGGAGGGCCGCGGCGAGGAAAACGAGGATGGTAGCAGGGCTGCTAGCGCGCCGCGAGCTCGGCGCGACACAGCCTCATGCCGGCCGGCCTCCGCGGGAGGCGGCGATCAACCGCGGCGCGGCGGGCGGTCGTCGCGGGGCCGTGCTTCGTTGACCCGCAGAGTGCGGCCGCCGAACGGCTTCTGGTCGAGGCCGGCCACCGCCTTGTCCGCCGCCGAGTCGTCCATTTCCACGAAGCCGAAGCCGCGCGGCTGGCCGGTCTGGCGGTCGTTGACCAGGCTGACCGAGACCACTTCGCCGTAGGCGCCGAATAGGTCGCGGAGCTGGTCCTCGTTGGCGGAGAAAGGCAGGTTTCCGACGTAGATTCGCTTGGCCATCTTTCCTCACTTTGCCCGAGTTGGGTGCGGGCGATCGATCCGTGGTCTCCGCCGGCCCCAAAGACCAGCGGTTGGCAAACGTGGCAGCGATCCCCGGCGGGACGATAGGCAGGACAAGGTGGGAGGGGGACGGGGAGCGGGGGCTGGGCCTCAGGACGAGCGCAAAGGAAGCTCTAAGTTCCACTGCATGCAAAAGTCGCTTTGAATGTATCACAGCGGCTTGCCGGCCACCAAGTCCTCTGGGGCAGGCTTTTCACCCGGGCGGGGCTCGAGCAGCGGGCGGCTGCGGCCCAGCCGCTCCTCCGCGGCGTGGATCAGCTCGGCCAGGCCGCGGCGCTGGCGGGCGGAAACCGCCACGCCGCCGTGCCGGCGCGCCAGGCGCTCCGCCTCGCCGGGAGGCACGAGGTCCGCCTTGTTGAGCACCATGAGGCGCGGCACCTCCCCCACCTCGAGCTCGGCGAGCAGGCGGTCGACGGCCGCGATCTTGTCCTCCTGCCGCGGGTCGGAGGCGTCGACCACGTGCAGTAGGAGGTCGGCGTCCTTGAGCTCTTCGAGGGTGGCGCGGAAGGCGGCCACCAGGTCGCGGGGTAGATCGGCGATGAAGCCCACGGTGTCGGTGATCACCACCTCCCCCTCGCGCGGGAAGCGCAGCCGCCGGCTGGTCGGATCGAGGGTCATGAACAGCGTGTCCGCGGCCTCCACGTCGCTCTTGGTGAGGGCGTTCAAGAGCGTGCTCTTGCCGGCGTTGGTGTAGCCGATGATCGACAGCACGGGCACGCCCTCGCGGCGCCGCCGCTGGCGCCGCAGGTCGCGCTGCCGCGACAAGTTGGCGACCTCCTGCTCCAGGGCACGGATGCGGTCGCGGATCCGCCGCCGCCCGATCTCCATCACCGTCTCGCCCGGCCCCCGGCCGCCGATGCCGCCGGTCAGGCGCGACAGGCCGGCGTCCTTCTCGGTCAGGCGCGGCAGCGAGTAGCGGAGCTGCGCGAGCTCCACCTGCAGCTTGCCGTCGCGGCTCTTGGCCCGCTGCGCGAAGACATCGAGGATGAGCTGCGTGCGATCGATGGCTTTGAGGCCCGTGGCGTCCTCGAAGGCCCGCGCCTGGCCCGGCTTCAAGTTGATGTCGAAGATCGCCACCGTGGCGCCGCGCCGCATGCTCTCCAGCACCAGCTCCTGGAGCTTGCCCTGGCCGACCACGGTCTTGGGATGCACCTGGCTGCGGC